>JBGSZX010000052.1:0-131659 GCA_041750195.1 Bdellovibrionota bacterium
TGCGGCAAAGAGTGCCTTTGGAGGCACTCTTTGAAGTACCGTGGTAGAGCAAAAAAGATGCCGGCCCTACGGGAAAGCCCTCAAGCAACTTATTCCTTTGTCGCTCCTCACTCACGTGTTCCAGAACACGCATCGCTTGTCACTTCGCGGCCTAAGATACTTGAGGGCTTTCTAAACTTGCGCTACTTTTGAGACGGTGTACTAGCATTCCAGGTCTTGAGGGAGATGAAAAGTTGTGGATTTTCTCTAATTGAAAGATTTATTGAGATTTTTAGCCAATGGACGATTTTCATTTAGCCAGAAGGATAGTAAAAACAACTTAGAAGGAGATTTGCATGAAAAATTTTACACAATTTCTAGTGTTGATGTTTGCAATCGGTAGTCTTGGAGCTTGTAACGAATCTAAAACTGAGGAGAAAACTGAAGAGGCTGCTGTAACCGAACACGCTTCTGAAGAAATGATGGATCACGGGACAGACGACTCAGCTGATGGATCAACGGACGGAATGTCTGAAGACATGGGCGATGAAGCGGTTGAATCTGAAGACCACACTGAATAATTAGTTATTTTACGTTGAACAAAAAAAGCCGAGCTCTCTTTTGGGAGTTCGGCTTTTTTGTTTTAAAGATGGTCAACACTCAACGGCAAATAGATTTTCTAGAGCTAGAAGAAAAAGTGGGTCAATGTGAAATCGTGTGGGTGATATGCCCGGCACCTAAGACATCATGCGTACAAATAGTGCGATTGAAGTCGAACTGCTAAATCAAAAGCGGGCATTTTTTAAAAAGTCCAACTATCCGCCGGCTAAAACAATTTTTACGTTCCTCAGAAGACCTCTCTTGCGCGAAACTTCTTTGCTATAGCCAAGTTTTTCGAGACGATTCAAATCGAAATATTCCTTAATCGACTTATAGGATTTTCTTCCAAGACTCACAATTCGACTAAAGGGCCGTCCCGCAAAAAACTTCTCTAAATTACCTTTGCTCGTATTGCTTTCCTTTTGACTGGCATTTTTGGCAAGTCCACGCTCCTTCGAAGTGATCTTACGCGCAATCAATCCACACAAAGCCCTCAGAAAAGCAAAGAAAGCTCTTCTACGTGAAACTCTTAGTAGCAAATGTATGTGATTGGAGTGAACAACAACATCTTTTAATTCGACACCTAAGCTAGTCGCCAACGACCGTGATTTATTTAAAATCCATCTCTCATGCCTGATAAATGAACGCGACCCTATTGCCTTATAAGACTTGAGCACCACATGATTTGCGTGCTTACACGACACGGGCCTTGCAGTTTTTGGATTTGATACCGTGGCACCTTTAATCGGAGCGCCACCAAATGACATTGCAGTCCGCCTAAGTTGTTTTGAATGAAACAAATTTTGCTGTTTGCTTTGTATTTGGGTCATTATTTTAATACCATACATCCGTATGGTAGCTAAGTCGCTACATTCTATTTTGAAGTGCGACATGTCAATAGGCGTTTTCGAAATGTGCCTCCTTTGGAGTTCTGTATCCCAAAGTTTTTCTAGGACGGTTGTTAAGCTTGGTTTCGATTTTCTTAATTTGGGCATGACTGATCTCCTCAAAGTTTGTTCCCGTTTTGAAATATGCTCTTATTAATCCGTTGGCATTTTCAATTGATCCTCTTTCCCAAGATGAATAGGGATTGGTGAAAAAAATTTTAGCTTTTAGAGCCTTTTCTGTTTTGGCGAATTCTGCAAACTCAAAGCCATTATCGTTTGTAATTGTGTGAACGTAGTTTTCACTTTTCAATGCGTTTAATGTCAGTTGATGAATTTCATTTGCAGATTTGCTTCGAACCTTTTTAATTCTTAAATATCTGGATTTCCGGTCTACTATCGTAAGTAATGCTGGTTTTGTGCCCTTTTTTCCTATGATTAAGTCTCTTTCAAAATCTCCGATGCGTTTTCTGCCGGATGCTTTTTTTGAGCGTTTTTCGATACGTATGATGCCTGGGATGGGATAGCCCCTTTTGTAGTATCCAAACCTTCGTCGTCTGTAACTTTTGGATCTTTTTAATAGTTTCCAATGCTCACCACCAAGTTGCTGATCTCTATAAAGGAATGTATAGATTGTTTCGTGGCAAAGACTAAACTTGCCTTCCAGCTTGGCACGCCCAGCTATCTGTTCTGGACTCCATTCTTTGCGTAGCCCATTGATTACAAAATCTTTTAAATCCCCTGTAATTTTTGTTTGCGTAAAACCAGCACTTTTTCTTCTGGCTCTAGAAATCCTATTGGCTTTTGAGTGTTGATAGCTCCCCGATGGACTATTTGAATTTCGTCTGATTTCTCTATAAATGGTTGATCTGTGCATCCTCAGGACAGCAGCAATACAGCAAATGCTTTTATTTAGTGAAATGCCAAGCCAAATCAGGTACCTATCATATTGGGTCAAATGACAATAACTCATAAATCTCCTTCTCGAACTGCCAGGTTCTGAAGGGGTTGTTATTGTCATTTGGCCTCTTTTGGCAAATACTTTGTCGCACTTGAGTTTAGAACTCACCGTCAAAAAATTTAATTGCTCGATAGGTAATTTAGCTATTAATTTAGCTATTAATTTAGCTATGAAAAAGCAAGAAACTATCCGAGTTATTTGGAGGCTCCATAGTTAGGGGGGCCATGGTTAGAGGCCCCAGAGTTAGGGGCTCCATATATGACATAAACTCCGCAAATGGACCATTGCCCCTCGCGCTCAGAAATAGGAGTGTGAGTGCATCACCCACACGCCATCGTGCTGTTCACCCAATGTTCCGCAATGTCCCGCAATGTCCCGCAATGTCCCGCAAACGCGCCATCACTTAACACAATCTTAATCCTCATCGCTCCATTTTTACTTTAAAATAACAGATACTATGAAGGTTAAGTGCTTACTGTTGCTTATGGCTCCATTGCTTAATCAGGGCTGTTTGCCTGTCACCGGGAGTGGCTCGGCTACTTCTGACGCAGAAGCTGCAACTTGTTTGGGCACTCCACAGATTTTTGGCAAATGGAAAAAACTAACGGGCTATAATGGCGTTCAGCCGAGTAATGCGCAGTTAGAGTACGATTTTCATATCATGGTTGTTGAGCGAGGCGATAAGATGTGCGAGGCACTTGTGGTTAATAAGGCGCAGCAATATTCGCCTAGGTATCGTGCCGACTATATTCATTCGATCTCAGAAAAGAGCTTGAACATTACCTACAAAGAAGTTCGAAGCGATTCGGGGATCGGAGACGAAACAACTGTCTCCGCTAAATATACCTTTGGCTGCAGCAACAACAAACGGGCAATGACTTTGGAGTATTCCGATGGCTTCGTCGAGACATATGAAATCTGGAGTAGCTCCGTAAACACCGGCGACTGTAATCCTTAATTGGCTAGCGCAGAAATTGGCGAGCGCTGATTATTTATCACTCCTTTGTTGTTCCGTTCCAATTCCTTGATAGAATATGCCTATGAGCAAATCACTAAGCGGCGATGCAGCACTTGCCAAAGTCAAAAGCCTCCAAAAAAGTTTAGAAACTTCCTTAAAAGATATTTCAAAAAAGGTCATGCAGGCTGATCGAAGTATTGAAGGGCTTAAGAAATCAATCAAAAGCATTTCTAAAGACAAGGCTCAGGCAAAGCTTCTCAATTTCCTCGGCAAAAGTCGAAAAGACCTTATGGATTTTCAACAAAAGATCGAAAAACAAGTCGAGACTTTGAAGGTTCAGGCAAAGGCTATCACCGAGGCTGAAAGGGCGAAAAGACGTGCCCGAAGTCGATCTAAATGAGTTAGAGCGCTACCTGCGCATCTACCAGCAAAATCCTGACTCCAGAGTCTTCGCTCCGCTTGCCGATATGTATCGCCGCCTAGCCAGATTCAAAGAGGCCGAACAAATTTGTCGTGAAGGTTTGCAGCGTCACCCGTATTATGCGGGCGGCAAAGTTGCTTTGGCCTATATATTACTTGATACACATCGGCTCGATGAAGCCTTGAACGAAGTGAATGCCGTTGTCACTTATTACCCAGATAATTTGATGGCTAGAAAAATTTTGGTGCGAGTTCTTGCGGGAATGGGCGACCTTTCAAAGGCTCAGCGAGAGTACCAAGCCTTATTGCAAATTGCGCCTCAGCTAAGGGGCGATCCCGAACTTGAGAAGGTTCTTAGAATTTCACCCGATGCGAATCAAAACTGGGCAGAGGCTACAAAAGGTGGGAGTCCAAAAATAGGCTTGACCGGCAGCGTCAAAATAAAGTCTCCTGTCGAAAAAACTGAAGTAGATTTGGGTGTTTACGGTATTCCGGCGAAGCCGCGACGGGCCGTACTCCTTAAAAAGAAACAAATACTTGAAAGATGGCTTCAGACCTTGGAAGCCTGACGACTTTAGTTTAAAACCTTCGGTCTATGCTTGATACTGGCAGTTTTAAAAAAAATTCTAAACTAGAACTCGAAGGCTTTCCCTACACGATTGTTGATTTTCAACATGTTAAACCAGGAAAAGGTGGTTCCTTTACAAGATGTAAGTTGCGTAACTTAATTACGGGGCAGCAACTTGAGAGAACTTTTAAATCCGGAGAAAAATTTCCAGTGCCCGATATAACGGCGCAAGACATGCAGTTTTTATATGCAGAAGGTGACTTGCTTACGTTCATGGATGTTAAAGATTTTGAGCAAGTGACTATTGATACAGTAACTCTAGGTGATTCAAGAAAATTTTTGGTTGATAATATGGAATGTGCCGTTCTTTTTTATAATGGCAAACCTATCAACGTGGAACTTCCAAATTTTGTAGAACTCCCTATTGAATATTGCGAACCTGGTTTTCGTGGAGATACCGCTCAGGGAGCAACAAAGCCGGCGACACTTGTTGGGGGTCACACAGTGACTGTGCCTCTGTATTTGGATCAAGGTGATATTTTAAGAATCGACACAAGGACGGGTGAATACGTTGAGAAAGTCAATAAATAGTAAAATGGTTAAATCAAAAGTGGCACAGAAAATGAAAAAGAAAAATACCAAAAAAATCGTTTCAAAAGCTGCTTCTCTAAAAACGGCGAATAAAACGGCGACTAAAAAAGTTGATTTTACTGTGATCGAGCAGTACTTGGAGTTTATGGAATTGAGGGGCGTTAACGAGCTTGAGTATTCGGTTCCTTCTCTCGCAATCAAACTTCGTCGCGGTGGAAATTTTGAAGCTCCGTTGCTTCAGAGCCATACCACTTCTCAGTCTGCTTCGAACACAAAAGTGCAGGCCTCAAAAGAAAAAGAAGCTCCAGCTGCCCATGTTATTCGCAGCCCCTTTGTGGGAACTTTTTACAGAGCGCCAGGGCCCAATCAGGAGCAATTTGTTGAAGAAGGTCGCGCCGTAGGATCGGGAGATGTTCTGTGTATCATCGAGGCCATGAAACTCATGAATGAAATTGAAAGTGATTTGAAGGGGCGTATCAAAAAAATTCTAGTTAAAGACGCAACCCCTGTTGAGTTTGGCGAGCCACTTTTTGAAATCGATCCACTGTAATTATTTACAGTAATAATTTACAGAAATAATTTACAAAAATGTCTAAAGAAAAAATTTAGAGAATAGAAAATGAAAAAATTACTCATTGCAAATCGTGGCGAAATTGCGGTTCGAATCATTCGAACGGCTAGGGAAATGGGAATTCAAACGGTAGCGGTTCATAGTGAGGTCGATGCAGATTGTATGCATGTTGCCCTTGCAGATGAAAGCGTTTGCATCGGCGGAAATCGCGCTTCGCAATCCTATCTTAATGTGGTGTCTCTGCTGTCTGCTTGTGAGGTGACGGGCGCAGATGCCGTTCATCCCGGCTTTGGTTTTTTGAGCGAACGTTCGGATTTTGCAGATGTTGTTTCAAAATGTGGCTTAACTTTTGTGGGTCCCTCGGCTGATTCAATGAGGCAAATGGGCTCTAAGGTTGAGGCGCGAAAAATTGCAGAAAAAGCTGGAGTTCCTCTGCTTAAAGGAACAGATGTTTTGGAAAGCGTTGATGAAGCTAAAAAGGCAGCTAAAGACATTGGCTACCCTGTTCTCATCAAGGCAAGTCATGGCGGCGGTGGTCGCGGAATGCGAATTGTTAGAGCAGAATCAGAAATGGAGCAAACCTTTCATTCTGCAAGAAGTGAATCGCAAACGGCCTTTGGCTCTGCCGATGTCTTTATTGAAAAGTTTGTTGAAAAACCAAGACATATTGAAATTCAATTGATTGCCGATACTCATGGAAACATTGTTCACCTTGGTGAAAGAGAATGCAGTCTACAGAGGCGACATCAAAAGATAATTGAAGAAGCTTTGTCTCCCATTATGACAAAAGATGTTCGAGAAAAAATGGGAAAGGCAGCGTGTAGCCTGGCTCGTTCTGTAGGTTATGTGGGTTTAGGTACCGTTGAATTCCTAGTTGATGATGACTTAAATTTCTTTTTTATGGAAATGAACACTCGCATCCAAGTAGAGCATCCTGTGACAGAAGAGGTTCTTGGCTTGGACTTAGTTCGCGAACAGATAAATGTCGCGCTTGGGAAAAAGTTGAGTTTTACTCAAAATGATTTAAATTTTCGGGGCCATGCTATTGAATGCCGTATCAATGCGGAAGATCCCACCTCTTTTATTCCTTGTCCGGGGCTGATTGAAGTCTATCGACCTCCGGGCGGCCGAAGGGTTCGATTGGATTCCTTTGTTTATCAGGGTTACAAGGTGCCACCTTTTTATGATTCGATGATGGGGAAACTTATCACTTGGGGCGACACCCGAGAAGAGGCACGCATCACTATGATTCGTGCACTGAGAGAGTTTAAAATTAGTGGAATCAAAACGAATATTCCTCTTCATATCCGAATTTTAAGCCATCCGGATTTTGTAAAAGCCAACTGCTATACGAAATGGATTGAGCAAGATCTCCTTCGGAAGGGTTGATTTTGTCTAGAGAACGCGACAGCTTTCTTTCAAAACTTTCTCCGGATTTAAGAATTGTCTTCGACAAAGCCGAAAAACTTATGGAAGAAGGACTTTATCTAAGGGCCCGTGACATGTTCGTAAAAATTCGTCCCTATATGGACGATGATTCTTACTTGAGACAAGAAATTGCTGAATGCGAAAAGCAAATTGCAAAAAATGTGGGACCGGCAGCTGAGACGAAATTTGCGGAAAGTAGATCTTACTTTGAATCCGAAAGAGATTCTGCATTGGAAGATTTGGCTAGAGACCTAGGCTTTAGCGCAGAAAGTGTTAAGGGAGAGGAGCGAATTCCAGAAATTTCAGAAATTCTTGGAAAGATGAAGTCATCCCAAGAGCTAAATTCAGCGCTCGACCTGTCTATTTTTGCTGGTGTGTCGAATAATTGGCAGGTGGCCCTAAGCGCTACAAATAAAAGTATAAAGAGCGCGGACTGCCCAGAAGAAATTTTTGTTTGGCGATTGAGCTGTTTGCTCCATCTAGAAAACTATGCCGAGGCCGTTGCGTTGTTTAGCTCTCGCCATTGGGACTCCAAAATGCTCATACACGTTAATTTTTTGGCGGGATTGGCCTACGAAGGCCTGGGAGTTCGAGATCAAGCGAAATCTAGATTTGAAGCGGTTTATGCTCAGAATCCACATTATCGAAAAGTCTCGCAAAAGCTTTTAATTTATTAGATTTTCAGCGATAGCGGGCGACAAATTGGCAACTCTTGATCCCTATGGTTTTCGGGATTGGGAACATAAAATATAGAGAGATGAAATTTGCCAAACAAAAGGTGCTGATAGTGCTTATGCTCTTCGCATTGCCGCACGTTTTTATTTTGGCCTTAATTGAAACTCCTGAATTGTCATCATGGGTTTTGAACGTCGCGCTCAAAATGACTCGACTTCGAACCGGTTTAAAGGTTGATGCAACAGGGTGGGAAGTTAACCCAGTTACATTTTCAGCAAAAATCGAAGGGGTGCGTCTGACTCAGGATGAAATGAGTTTTTATGCTCCTCGTGTGCAGGTTTGGATTTCACCCGTTGCACTCTTATTGGGGAGAATACATTTTAATGTCGCTGAAATCGCAAATGCTGAAATTGAAATTAAGAATCGAGTTCTGCCAAATAAAGAAGAAGATACGGATAAAACGACTAAAAAATTCCTTGGAAAATTTTCTAGATCATATCCAAAAGTTCTTGGAGAAAAAATTGAGAATTTCATTCAGGACCTATCTGAGAGAAATATTAGTTTTGATGACGCTGAGCTAGCATCTCTACGACTCAAAACAGGCGATCTCTTGATTGACGATCTAAATTTGGAGCTAAACAATTTGCAGCAGGGTCAAGCTCGACTCGAGTGGAAAATTACAGGCCTTCGTGCTGAAGGTAGATTTGACAGAATCAAAGAATTTTCGGGAACCATTTCTTTATTAAAGGCATCTGAGGAAACTTATCAAGTTTACATTGGCCAAATCGCTTTGGCTTTAGATGACTACAACTCGATACCAACATTTAAATTGCGAGGAGCATGGCCCGGTCAGGTAGTTGTTGATGTTCGAGATGATTGGAATAGGATCAATGACTTTTTAAAATTCAGTCCCGATTTTAAGTCGATTGCCTTTAAGGGAAAAAATTCTGGGTCTATAGATTTGCAATTGACGGCAAGGATGTTGGAAAAACAAATAGAATGGTTTCAAGTTGATGCCCAAACAAACAAACTGATTTTCGAAGATAATCATCTTAATGACCTCAAATTTTCGGCTCGATTAAATTCTGGAGAAAAAGATTGGGATCTTGCTGTAAAAACATTTGAAATGAAACTTCCGGGAGGCCCAGGCGTAAAAAATGAGTGGGCCAATTCATTGTCTCTCAAGTCAATGACTCGTTCTGAGAACGAAGTCGATGCCAAGCTATCTTTAAACCAGGCGTCATTGTGCGGAATCATGCTGGCGGCAGGTGATCCTGAATGCCAGGTCGGAATCGCGATCACCGGGGGCCTTGCACTTCGAGGTAGTTTAGAGCCGTTATCTTTAAAAGTGCTTCCTGATTTTAAGTTAGAAGAGGGGCCTATACTTGATGATCCCTACGTAAAGGGCGGTGAAGTCGTCGTAAATCTTAAGCCTGGGACACTGAAGGGTAAGATACTTGTGAATGATCGACGAATGATTTTTGAAGAACTTCAAATAAACTGGGATAATATTGATCCGGTTGAAGTTCGTGGAGATGTTGTTTTTTCTCCGACAAAAGTAAACCTTAGGGCATCTGTCGAAAGTGGTAGTTTCGATAATATGTTTTATGACCTTGCGGGGCTAAGGTTTGGCGGACATGCAAAAATAGAATCTGATATCTTTTATGATCATTCATTGCCGAAAGAAAAAAGAACAATGGTAAATGCCTTTGTTAGGTCTAAAAATTTTAGCTTTGAAGATCAGGATCTCGGTACTCTGTCAGGGCCAATAAAATTTGCAGACAAAAAACTTTCACTGGGGCCCTTTCAGCTTCGAAATGGCGGCGGTAGCGGAGTGGTTCATGGGAGTTTGTCTCCGACTGAAAGTCGTGGATCTTATTTATCGTTGGTTTCTATATTTAGTAGGTTTGAGTACACATCCTATTTGGATGAGAAAAAGCAAAGTGAAGCATTCCGTGGTTTTGTTTCAGGGCGTGCTATCCTTGAGGGCCACGTTAACTCAGAGTTAAATCCAGAAACTGGATTAAAAGGTGAAATAACCCTTCAGGCCAAAAATTTAAAAGCCTTTGACATTCCCTTTGATTCGGCAAAGCTCAACGCTTCCTATATCAACGGAGATCTTAAAGTTAATGAGCTAGAAGCCAGTAAAGATGATGCAACATTGAAGATGAAAGGTTTTCTCAGCGAGAAAGGAGGAAGCGAACTCACTTTCGAATCGCAGCCCATTGCCATGAGTGGGATTGAGATTGAGCCGAAGCTATCGCTATTCGAGAAAGGCCGAGTTGCAATTGATGGCTTCTGGAGGCCAAGTGAAGGCTGGGGAGTAAATGGGGTTATTACAAATGCAACCATCGCGGGTGCAAAATTAGGTGATGGTCGGGCGATCCTCCGTGGAGATTCAAAAAAATTATTGATTCAACTGAAATGGCCAGAACTCGATATGGATTATGTTGGAAAATATGTGCATGATGATATCATCATAGACTCTCTGCAAGTTAAACTTAAAGATCAGGGCATATACGCTGGCTTTGCGTATTTGGGGGATTGGGTGAACCCAAAGGCAGTCGACGCCAAAGGAGAGCTTTCATTTCTTTGGACTCCTCAAAGTGGTTTTTTTAAAACTAAAAATCTGATCATTAATGCTCCAAATTCGAGTGAATCTAAGGCAGATCAATTGTTGAACGTTCAAGGCTCCCAAGAGCTTGTTTGGGAAAATCGAAAAGTTAAACATAATTCAATTTCGTGGAAAGAAGGATCGCAGCTCAAAATTGATGCTGCGTCTGGCGAAGACAGTCTGGGGATAGGAGCTAATCTTTCGCTTGGTCTATTCCGCCTCTTTGTTCCCGAGCTGGACGCTCGAGTTGGTCAAATTGTCGTAAACGGACGTGTCCCTCTGTCACCACATTTTGCCACATTAAGATTAGGCGGCGAAATAAAAGGTGGAATATTAAAGATTCCAGAAATTACGGGCGAGTTAGAAAACTTCAATGCAAAATTTGATATGCAACGATCGCAAATTGATCTCGACTCCGCCACGGCAACAGCGGGAAATGGAAAAGTAACTTTCAGGGGTGTCTACAAAGTTGATTTCGATAACCCAGCTGCAGACATTTTAATTTCACTTAATCAGGCAGATCTTGTGCTGTTGGAAGATGTCCCCGGGACCTATACAGGTGAGATTCAAATTAGAGGCGATCATCTGCCCTACTTAATGTCAGGTCGAGTGAGCGTTGCTGAGGCGCTATATACAAAGGAGTTTGGTGGCGAAAATCAAGAAGCTATAGCAAAAGAGGTAGAACCATCTTTGCAGTTCAATTTGGATGCGACGATTATGCCTGACTCAGAAATTAGAAACAGTGTTGTGAGTTCAGGAATATCTGGAAACCTAATTTTACTTGGTAATTCGAACGAGCCCTTAGTAAAGGGAGATCTTCTTTTAAATAATGGAACGATACACGCAAACCAGGTGGACTTTAAAATCATTCAAAGTCGCATTCAATTTTACGGCGAAAAGGACAATGTTCCAATTGTAAGCTTGCGAGCTGGCACGAGTATAACCTACGGCAGCACGGACTATAGAATAGAAATGAATGCCCGAGGTCCGGGCGATAGCCTTGCCATTGATTTTAGTTCTGATCCTCCATTGCCAAAGCGAGACATTGTGAGCCTTTTAGCGTTTGGAGTCATTCGGCAGGACGATAACCTAGGCGAGGAAAATGATGATCTAATTACTGCTGCTCAGGCGGAAGCTTTTCAAACCATTTTTGGTCAGGCCATTGGGAACAGTCTAAGTAAAAATACGGGTTTTGATGTTCGCCTAAAGGCTTCTACTAGCAATGCAGGTCGAGCAGACAATGTTCCCAAGGTAAGTGTTATGAGAAGATTGTCAGATCGGGTTACAGCTCGATATGCCAGAAGTCTCGATGTAAATAATCCAGAAAAAGATTTGCAGGTCGATTATCAATTGCTTAACAACGTGAACTTATCAGGAGTGTGGGAGAGCCCAACCCCAGAAGAGTCATCGTTAGGTGTGGATTTGAGGTTTAGATTTGAAATTGAGTAGACTTAGCTTCATCGCAAGCCTTTTATGTATTGTATTTTCTAAGTCGCCCAAAGCTGCGGTGATCAAAGAGATATCGGTGCCTGCGGAAGAAACTGTTGCCGAAGGTAGAATCAAAGAGCTTTTGGGTATTAAGGTCGGAGATGTTTATTCGGAAGCTACTTTAGATAAAGGTTTAAAGAGACTTGCCAATACAGGGCGATACCAGGGGCTAGAGGTCTACTTTAATCCACATACGGGCAGAGTCGTACTAGAGACGCGACTATTTGATGTTCTCCAGGAGGTCCGAGTTGACTTTGGAAAGACTACTCTCGCCGCTTCTCAAGTTGAATTGCTAAAAAAAGATGTTTTAGAAATCAGTTCGCTCGCAATTAAAGATCAAATTTCTATTGATGCACTCTCAGAGATTCGCGAGCGAATTGAGGCTCGAATGAAGGCACGCGGCTTTTTGTCACCACAAGTTGTTCTGGCACTTCAGGAGGGTGAAAATCTCAATTCAAGAATATTGCTGGTAAATATAAAGCTCAATACGCAGAGTATGGTGCAGGCGATTAAGTTCAAGGGCTTTAAAGCTAACGATTTAGAAGAGCTCCGAAGGTTGCTAGAAAAAGTTGCCTATACAAGGCCATATTTACGTGCCCTTGATACTCCAAATGATTTGATCAATAACCCCGAAGAATATTTTTTAGAACGTATCAGAAGATTAAGAAACGCCGATAAAGGCGAAGTTGTTCGCTTTGACATTACTTTTCCTTGGGATCAGGTGCTATTCAGTGGAACTCTCAATTCCTGGGGCAAGAGAATGCGCAGAGAAGGGTTTTTTGATTTTAGTATTCAGACAGAGCTTGTTAAGGAAAGAGATGCAAGTGTATTGGAGATCACATTAAATCGGGGACAAAAATACGATATTCAATTTTTGGGAAATGTGAATTTTTGGGAAAGAAAACTTCGGGATATGGTTCTTGATCGCCCGATTCGACTTGGTATTCCGTTCAATTTGAATGATGCTCGGAATATTGTGCAGTCAGCTTATCTCGCGGAAGGTTTTCTAGATGTGAAAGTGACTTCCCAGATTCAGCCCAAAGACGGCCGTCGAGTTGTAACTTTGAGCATTCAAGAAGGCCCTCAATATTTCTTAGGGCCTATATTTTGGGAAGGAATTTCGGTTCGCGAGCGCGAAGCTTTGAGTGAGATCGAACAAAGTTGGAAGGATTCCATGAGTCATCCCTTTCATCATATTTACTTTGATGAAAAGCAAATTCGGTCCCAACTTCCTTTGTTGCTGGCAATGCTTAAAGCAGAAGGATATTTACAGGCTAGATTTTTGGGTTTTTCAACTCAAAAGCCTTCAGCAGAGAAATTGGGAAATCGAGTAGGCATAAAGATCCCTCTTCAGTTGGGCCCAAAATTTAGAATTCGAAGCATTGTTCTTGAGGATGAAGATAATATTAGAAAAATTGTAGAACTTAAGCCAATTGCAGTAGAGGTCGGTGAGGTGGCATCTTCTGAAAAGATTCTATCCACTTCACTGGCGATTCGTGATCAGGCTAAGGAGGCAGGCTTTTTGTTGGCGTCGACTCCAGAGAGTCTGGACGAGTTAGTTGTTTTTTCGGATTCTTCGGATGAGGTCGATCTGGATTTTAGATTGAATCTTGGACCAAAAGTAAAAGTTGGACAAATTGTCACAGAAGGCCTCCGAAAGACTCGTGAGAAAGTTATTTTGCGGGAATTTGAACGTGAGGACATGACGACAGGAGACGTGTGGGTCCCGTCAAAACTGGAAAAAATAGATGAGCGACTTTTGGCCTACGGTCTTTTTAATAATCTTAGAATGCAATCTTCTGAAGGACGAAACCTTGAAACGACACAGGGAGACGAAGTCGAAGAGCAAGAGCGAGACTTAAGAGTTATCTTGTCAGAGCGACCTGGTGGGGCCGTTGAATTTGGTCCGGGCTATAGGACAGACTTAGGAATGGTTGCGTTTGGTGAGTTAAATTATAGAAATCTTAGCGGACTCAATCGCAGTGTTGTTTTTCGAGCGCAGATATCCAGAAAACTAGAGAATTACCAATTTTGGGAGCAAAAATATTCAGTAAGTTTATTAGAGCCGTATACCTTTGGTGTTCCTTTCTCGACAAGGTTGGCAGCCTTTTATGAAAAGCGTGACGAGCGGCAGTTTGATTCAAATGGAAGTCCAAAGGATGGCTTTAACGTTGAAGAGGTCGCATTTTCGATTGTCTCAACAAAAGAAATATTGGACCATCTAACGTTAAGGTGGAATGCATACACGCTTTCGGTGCCAAGGATTTTTGATCTAACAGGTGAGGGAACAACTGATGGTCGATTAAAATATCGAATCGCCACGATGGGGCCTCAATTTGAATGGGACAAACGTGATAATATTTTTAATCCGTCTCGCGGATTTTTGCTTCAGACCAACTTGGAGTATTCCGGCCCCGCTATTGGAAGTGGTGAGGGGGTTCACTTTATCCTTAATAAAAATGAGCTTAGTTATTATAAAACTTTGAGGCGAAATTTAATTTTGGCATTCTCCGGAGCTTATTCTTATATGAAAGCATTGGGAGAAGCTGAGGGGATTCCAGAGAATAGGCGATTGGTTTTGGGGGGAAGAACTACCATTCGATCTTTGGGCGAAAAAAATCTTAGGTTTGACCAGAGTGGAGTGGATCAAATTGACAGTGCTCTATTCAAAGCAGAGATCAGACAGGGACTTTTTGGTGATGTCGGGATGGGATACTTTTTTGATGTTGGTAAGGTTAGCGCGGCTGGCTTTGAGGGAGAAGGTTGGCGTCAAGGCGCTGGTGTTGGAATAAGATATCTAACGCCAGTGGGACCACTGGCGTTAGATTTTGCATTTAATTTGGACAAGAAGAGCGGTGAAGATTTCAGCCGCATCCTCTTCAGTGTTGGTGTCTTTTAGTTGCTCTTAGCTGGAGCTGGGATACTTGGAAAATTAACCGGTGAATATTTTACTGGCTCAACTTTCCATGAGTTCCATACTTCAGAATTTGCTCCAATGACTGTCGCAGCAGGCGCTTGAGCGTGGCGTTTGCTTAGTAGCTCAACCGCTTTTGCTCTAACGTCTTCGTACATTCCAGGTGCAGTTTCGGAAACATTCATTTCAACATCTGGAGTGACTCCAACGTTTTCAATGTATTGACCGTTAGTACGAACAACCAAAGATTCAACTTGGCGAACGTCCATGTTTGAGTTTGGCGCTTGCCAGTAACTCACAACGTTTCCGCCGGCTCCCATTGTTCTTTGCCCAACAATTGTGGCCATTTTGTTGTCTTGTAGAACACCAGCAAAGATGTCACAAGATGAAGCACACATTTCGTTAACCAACAAAACAATGTTGAAGTCTTTAGTGATTGAGTCATTCACTTTTAACTGCCAAGGCATTAAGACCTCGAGATTATAGGCTGTAGATTTAGGTGTTATCCTAAGTCCCTGAGCCTCTGAAGACATAACTTCAGTAAGCAATCTCTTAGCCATTTCTTTTTCGGCATCGGATGGAGCATTGTCAGCCCAATCTTCTAAGCTATCAATCCAGCCCTCATTGGTTCCAAATTGTATATTCGGTTGAATGACTTTGTTTTTGCTAAGTGCTTGTGCAAGCTCCATAAGCAAGAATAGAGAACCACCGCCGTTGTTGATGGTGTCGATTACGATGTCTTCAACTCCGAAGTTTTGAAAAGCAGCGAGTGTCGCCTTTACTTCCGCTACGGGGTCAGAAGCTTCTTCAAATGGATTGCCACCTCCCGGAGAAAACGTATTGAGTAGGATATATCCCATCATAACTTTTTTCTCTTTAGTTTCGCCATTTTCTTGATAAGAAACGGTTTGAGGCCAAACGTATGAAGGAAAAGTCTTAGCTTCCGGAATCGCGAGGGCACCAGGGGGTACCGCTCGAACCTGAGCTAAAGCTTCAAGAGTGTTTTTAGTTCCATTGAAAACATTGATCTCTTTGGACTTCATAGTCCAAGATGCGATGTTGTCAGGAAGTTTGAAGCTATCGACTCGTTCCTTAAAGTTTAATGTTGATTTCTTGTTAAAAAATCCTAGATCAACTTGAACACCATTAAAATCTAAAAGAGAGAATGGAATTTGTGCCGTATCTTTGTCGCCAGACAAAAACATTTCTGTAGAAGTTTTTGCTTTTGCTTCCTCAGAATTACCTGCGCTTGCTGCTCTCATATCTTTTATATAGCTAAAAAGATCTTTTTCGATCCAAGGTAGAGTCACATCTTTTTCAGTTTCACCTTCCTTGATCGTTAAGGTAATGTCTTTTTCTTGGGGAAGGGGACCGCTGACGCTAAGTTTTGTAAACAGTCGGGTGCCCATATGAGCTGTTAGGTTTGATTCTTCTTGTCCCAGATCTCTGTATTTAACAGCTTCCTTAAGGACATATTCTTTCACGGTTACGCCATTAATTTTAGAAATCATTGATCCAACGGCTATGGGAAGACTACTTTCAGCACCTTGAGTGGGCGCCATTTCAGTGATTTCAACAAGGTCACCTACACGTCGACCAGTAAAACCAAGATACTTAACAGTTTCACGACCTTTTCGTCCTGAAGCCGTAATTGTAGCTCCAAGGTGAGCGTCTTTAAATTCGGCTACGAATTTGTGAACCAAAGCGTAAAACTCATCATTGTTTTGAGTCTCGCCGGCCGCAACTAGATATTTTTCTTTTAATTCTTGGAAATTGATTCCATGAAGTTCTTCTTTATATTTCATGGGAGCATAGTTTGCTCCGAACTTGCTGTAGAGCCACATCATGTCAGCTTGTTTTTCTTCTGGTGTTAAGGTTCTACGTGGAGCCGGATCGCACGCCCACATAAGGGCTAGCGCCGAAAACAGCACTCCTTGCCCAATAATCTTTGAAAATCTTTTATTCACTTCAACCTCCTAGAGCAGTGTGAGAAATCTAACCTTGAAGGCCAGACAGCTTTTCATGCCGTGGGGGAGAATATGTTTTATGGCGTGGTGCGTCAATTACAATATTTGCGGAAGGTCGATGAGGGGTCCTATCTGTTTGAAATTATAATAAAAAATAGCAATATTCTTTTCCTTTAACCGACATCGAATTCTTGAACGTCTAATCAATATGAAAACGATTTTAGAAACTTCTCTTCCAACTTATCTTTGTGCCGCAATTCTCCTTATGGGCCTAGGAGCCTGCAGCTCTAGAGCCACATTACAGGGAAAAATGATGGATCAATCGCGGACTCCAGCTCTGCATACGCTTTCCATTGGACATTAGCTGTGCGTTGGGAAGAGTTGCTCTCGCAAAAAAAAATTCTTAATCATCTTCTATATATAGGTGAGATCCAAAGTTTAGTGCACTTGATAGGACGCAGCTAAGCAAAACCATGGGGGCTATTTTCCATCCAAATATTTCGCAGGCCATTAGCGCCGAGACAAGGGGCAGGCGGGCTGCCCCGGCGAATACGCTCGAAAATCCAATGGCCGCTAAAAATGAAATCCCAAGCGGAAACATTCCAGAAAAAAAACTTCCTAGGCTTGAGCCGATCATAAACAGAGGTGTTACTTCTCCGCCTAAAAATCCACCGCCTGAACAGATGGCAGTAAAGACAAGCTTAAGCATGGGGACGTCGATAGTCTGAGTTTTTAAAAAAGATTCCTTAATGATTGGGAGGCTAAGCCCCAGTTGGCTCGTTGATCCGCTTGCAAGAAAGTAAATCACAAGCACTCCTGAGACGAGAAATATCTTTAAATAGGCGTTCATCGTGAGCGAGGAGATTTTTTTCTTTAGCAGCACATAAGCGCGAGCAAAAATTCCAAAACCTACTGAGGCTAGTATTAGGTAGAAGCCATTTGTTAGAGAATAGCTAGGCCATTCGCTAATGGAGTAGTGAGAGTGGGGAGCCTTTAACACCAAACTTGTATAATATGACATGAAGGCTCCCAATATGCAGAGAACGTAAACATGCATGGGTTGCCGCAGTTGTCTGGCAGATTCAATTCCAAAAAGACTTCCGGCCAAAGGTGTTCCAAAAATGCTTGCAAATCCCGCGCTCATTCCAACAAACAAAAAAGTTTTTTGATTGAGCCCTAAACGAAACTGGTCAGCGTAGACCGCTCCAAATTGGACGGCAGTTCCTTCTCTTCCTACGGAGGCTCCGAATAAATGACTAAAGACGGTGCCGACAAGAACCATTGGAGCCATTCGTGCCGGCAGTTTTTTATTGGGAGATTTAATGGTTTTAAAAATCAAGTGATTTCCCTTGTGAATTCCCTGGCCCCATTTGGAATAAATCCAAATGATTAGTAGGCCAGCTAAGGGAAGTAGGAAAATCAGGAAATGATTGCCTTCGCGTTGTTCGCCTGCCCACCAGAGCGCATGAAGAAAAAATGAGGAGCTTGCTCCAGTCGCAACTGAAATTAAAACTAGCGCAGCGAGAGCACGGAAGAACTGCATTCTTTTAACAATATCATTAGTTTTTACCAGGATGTACTCCTTAATTATAAAACGAAATATTGTCGAAGTCGCAATTGTGGGTTTTGATATCGATAGGCATAAATGAAATACGAACGAAGGCTTATATTATTACTTGCGGCGACACAATTTTCGCATATTTTGGATTTTGTAATCATGATGCCATTGGGACCTCAGCTTATGAGGGCCTTTTCTATAAATACCAGCCAGTTTGCATTGCTAGTTTCTAGCTATACTTTCGCATCCGCAATCATAGGTTTTTCTGGTGCGTTGTTTGTCGATTTGTTTGATCGCAAGCGAGTTCTCTTATTTGGTTTTGTAGGATTTATAATAGGCACTTTGCTTTGTTCGAGGGCTCATAGTTATGAGATGCTACTTATGGGAAGAATTGTCGCGGGATCTTTTGGCGGCTTGCTCAATGGAACGGTCTTCACAATCATCGGCGATGTTATCCCTGAAAAAAGAAGAGGGAAGGCGACGGGAGCTGTTATGGCAGCATTTTCGGTCGCGTCTGTTGTTGGGGTCCCTATAGGGCTTTATTTTGCTGAAATATGGGACTGGAGTTCTCCATTTCTAATGCTTGTGATTTGGGCACTCTTTGTGTTGGCTGGAATTGCAAAATTCGTACACCCCATTAAGGGGCATCTAGACGATGGTGGAAATAAATTTCATTTCAAAAAAGATTTGAAAAATTTCATGGCGGTTATGACTGACGCAAACCACTTAAAGGCCTTTGCACTCTCGATGTCGGTAACTTTTGCGGCATTTTCTATTATTCCCTTCATTAGTCCTTATTTGGTTTACAACGTGGGGCTGCCCGAATCTAAGCTTCCCTTGGTATATCTCTGTGGAGGCTCGGTCACCTTTTTTACTTCGCGATATATAGGACACCTCGCGGATACTTTTGGGCGATTTCGGGTTTTTATGGTATTGGCGCTAGCCTCTGTTGTTCCGATACTGGCCCTTACAAATCTATCTCCGGTGGGGGTCCCCTTAATCTTGGTCGTTACGACATTATTTATGGTGCTGGTATCTGGGCGCTTTGTGCCGGCTATGGCGTTGGTAACTTCAAGTGCACTTCCTGGTAAGCGCGGTTCCTTTATGGGCGCCTATAATGCCGTTCAACATTTATCCACCGGAATAGCGTCTATTGTAGGGGGGGCATTGATCGTAACCCTGCCCAATGAGACTTTGAGTGGATACAACAAGAACGGATATCTTTCTGTTTTTTTTACGATATTAAGTGTTTATTTGGCTCGAAAAATTAAAGCTCGTTCGTGAACTTTTGGAGGGGTCCATTTTGTGAATTGGGCGTGGATCCTCTGAGCAGGTGTCAAAATTTTAGACAATGTGGCCAATTTTTGCCCAGCTAAGGCATTGAATTCGTGGATTTTACTTTGGCCCACCCTTTGCTACTATAAGTCCAAAGGGTCTGTATAAGACATGGCGGATTAACCGCTTTGGAGGGGAAACATGAAACTTAACGGAATACAAAAAAGGGTTTTATCACTTTTTACAATGGTCACATTTACATTGGGGATGCTTGCTCCTGACGCTTTGCGGGCGGCGAGTGCACCAAACAACGACATGAAGCTAGTTGCGTCTATATTGTCTAATTCTAGATCCGCTTATGGAAATCAAAATGATGGTTTCAGCCATTTTTCTAAAAGAGTTCTTAGTGAACTTTCAAATGCTGATATTGGTTACATTCAAACCATCTTGGGGAATGTCTCTAAAATGCCTGAGATTTCACATAAGAATGGTGAGCTAGCTTTTTCATCTGGTGAAACAACTATCACAATCAAATTAGTTAATGAACTAACTGGCGACGTTTTAGTAAACGGAAAAAGATTTACCTACAAGGGTGATCAAAGCTTTAAATCAAACTTTGACCGCATGCTAAAAGTTGTCAATGCTCCAACGGTCTCTTGGGTTGATGTACTTATGAATTCAATCATTCCAAAAGCACATGCTGACAGCGACGAAGACACAGATTCTAGCTCAACTAAAAAAGCCGGTATGTCTGACAAACTCAAACAAACTATAGTTGTTGCTTTGGCCGCTCTCATCGGAGTTGGTTTGTTGGTTTGGTGGGGCGTAAAAGCTGGCCAAGAAAAAACTGAGCGCGAAGCGAATGCTAACAACAAAGACATCGCATTGGCCGAAATTAGCCGAGGGGTCAATCAAGACAACAATGCTACAACTGTAAGACTGTCAGAGATCAAGAATGGAATCAATACTGATTCTGATACTACAACTGGCGGTGGAACCGTTTCACACGAACTGTAATAGAAACTAACTTAGGGGCCCGACTTCAAATCATTGAAGTCGGGCTTTTTTACACAAGCTCATTAAACTGGACGTAGTTGGCACGTTAAGGGAAAAGAGTTTGCGAGGGAAAAATGAAAAATTTAATCTTAGCCATCACTTCAATCACACTAGCTTTTGGACTTTCAGCCTGCGGCGGAACAACCATCGAAGCGGCTCAAGGAACTCCAGGCGGCAGCAATAGACCAAGCGATTCTTCAGGAGCACTATCTCTATCTTCAAGTGCCGGTGAGTTTGGATCGGTAACGCTTCTGTCTACTGTCCAACTTTCAATTAACGGTGGCAAGGCTCCCTTTACTTTGGAGCTTATTAGCGGTGACGGCGCTATCAATACATCTACAAATGTTTTCACAGCAGGTTCATCCGAAAGCACAGTTAATGTTCGGGTCACTGATGCAAATGGCGATGTTGCAGATCATTACTTTTATGTTGTTACGGGTGACAATACGACTTCTAATGGAACTTGTGTTGCTGCGGCAGAGGCTGTGGTCACTCAGCACTCTACGGGACTAGAGGTCCTTGTTGATTCAAGAACCTTTAATAGGCCCGATCAAATTATCACTGGCGTTGGATTAAGAGCCTATAGCAATACTATGTACGGCATGTACATTAAGACCGAAAAATTAAATACAAACGGCACGGTGGTAGAAACGCCAGCTTATGCGCTGACGAATGGAAATCTTGGTGGGACAGCCAAAGGCGAACTTTATGTTGAGGCGCCTGCTGGTTATTACGTGTATGGAGTTGGCGCGGCTAGCGATGCCTTGGGCGACGATATTGATGCTGTCAAAATTTACGTGGCAAAGGTCAATGCTCAAGCGTTGGACTTCGATACCAAAGAATGTTTGATCACGGTTTCAGGTGGAGTTCAATGTGACACTACTGTAGCGGTGCCAAGCAACATGACGGGCAGATACTTTGAATTCGTTGGGCGCTCTAATAAGCCGCTTGTTACTTTGGGTAGCGCTATCAATGGTGGAAAAGTAGACAGAATGGCAGCAGCATCTACGGCGCTTTCGTTCACAAGCTGTGATTGAGTAAATGATCGAGCAATTTTATTCTCTGAAATTACCGAATTGCAGAGGAATTCCGATTTTAGTTTCCTGAGTTTTTAAAAACGCAATGGCCTCTTGGAGGTCATCGCGTTTTTTGCCTGTAACTCTTACTTTTTCGTCTTGAATTTGAGACTGAATCTTCTTCAAATTATCTTTGATGAGTTTTCCAATTTCTTTGCCTTTTTCCTTAGAAACACCGGCTGCCACAAGGGCTGTCACCCTTGCTCCCGAACCGCTAGCGCTTTCTTGAGTCTGATATTCCAAGGCCAAGAGTGAAATGCCTCTTTTGCCAAGCTTCTGATGGAAGACTTCTTTGACGGCATCGAGCTTATAGCCTTCGCTGCATTCCATTTTAATAGTTTTGGCTTTGAGATCGGCTGTGAGCTGGGTCTTTATTCCCTTAAAATCAAATCTATTTTGTATTTCTTTAAGGGTTTGATTGATGGCATCATCCATGGACTGCCAGTCGATTTCAGAACTAATATCAAATGAAGGCATATGGGATTTTCATAGGTTGAAATCCTTCAAAACTCAAGTCCAGAATAAATGAAGTCTCTCACAAAATGATAATTTCTAGTATTTGTATTTTGCTTGCTCGTCAATCCAAGACCAAAAGGTCTTGTTTACATCGGGGATTTGGCAATAGGTTTTGATGTAGTTATCGATGTTGCTATTCAGCGACAAATTGAGCAATTCCTTAAAGTCTGGGCATTTTTTTTCTAACATCTTAATGGCGGCTAAAGATGCTGCGTAATGGACATCAGCACGTTCCATATTGTTTATCTCGTAGGGGTGGTGAAGGGTGGAAACGTCAATTCGTGGCTTTTGTCTTGAGAGCCATTTGAATTTTACTTCTTTGTAGCCAGCCACGCTGTTGCAGAGGCCCTCATTAAGCCAGGCTGGAATGGCCAATTTATATTTTTGAAATATGATCACATGGGCGAGCTCGTGCCCAAAGACAAGATCAAAATTGGCCCTGGTGACTTTAGGGCCTAAGTGAATGGTGTTGTCTGTCTTTTTGGTGAAGGCCATAATCTCGGCCGCGGCTCTTCCGCTGAAGTTTCTTATGAGCTCTGTACGGGAGGCGTAGAAGGTAGCTGTCACTCTGTGGGTGCTCCATTCAAGTTTGCGCTCGATGTTGTCTACAACGCTTTGGACGCGGCCTTGAGAGAGCCAGGATGGGGGATTATTAATGACGACGGAGTTGGTGATGAGCTGATTTTCGTTGGCTTCTACGTAAGGTCTTGTGAATTCTGCAAGACTGGTCTGTGGAAACAGCGAAAAAAGTAGAGAGAATAGAGAAGTACAAATGAGGACGAATAGCTTGATGCTTAGATTTCTAGACATGGTAGAAACTCTAGCCAAAAAATGTCGAATCGCCTAGACGAAGTCTTGGCGATTTAGAAATTATTATAGAGTCAGCGATGGCTTAGTCTGCAACGAAGACTTCATAGTCAACATTAAGGACGGCATCTGCATTTTGAATTGTTGTTAACGCGTCTCCAATCAGCTGAATGGCGGAGTTTTTGCTGTCGAAGGTGAAGCCAACATTTTGCGTAAGTTTAACGTTGTTTAGGTACACTGAAGGCACAGAAACTGCCTTTTCGGCCAAAGCAAATTTACTTTGTACCTGAATGGCAATGTCTCCGCCTAAGTTATCGAGAGGAATTGTGAAGTCTTCGCAAATATCAATGTTCGTCCCGCTCCACATGGGGGCAAGTTCCATATAAAACTTGCCTTCTTTATTCTGTTTACCGTTTTGGTTACATTGAGTCTTGCTGACAACACTATCAACGCGAACTAATCCTCGTTGATTATTTTTTGCTTGTAGTACGGCTGCTTCAAAGGCGGCAAATCTTTGTGCGGTAGCTGTTGCATTTGTTTTTACGTAGGTTTGACCGTTATTATTAAGTGTTTCGTCCTCGTCACTTAGAATAATGATTGATAAAAGAGCATCTGGACGAACAAGGCCTGCGTTCCAGCTTGAGAGTTCGTTAGATAGGGCGGCGATGGTCGCACCGGCTGCCATTTCATATGAACTTCCCCAGTCATTGTTGGCTAATTTTAGTGAATCGAGAAGCTTGGCATTTTCTTGAAACTGTTGAGACAGCGCCGAAATGCTTAGTTCACTTGATTTAAGAATCTTGTCGTTTCCGTCTTTATAGAGAAGTGATCCTGGGCCTTGATTGATAATGTCGGAATAGGCGCCAGATATCCATTCGGGTTTGTTGTCTAAATTTAAAGGTGCCTCAGATGTGTCTGTACTGATAACGCCAATTTGAAAGTCAATGTCACGGTTGGTCGACAAGTCTTGAAAGTTTCCAATGAAACTATCGAAGGCGCTTGTAAGATTGTTTTGTTCATCTTCCATCGATCCAGAATTATCGATAACAAATAGCAAATCTATTTTTTGTGATTGTGAACTGGGAGCAATGTTGAAAGATTGAGATCTGTCTTCGTTGTGTCCAGTCACTTCGGGGGGGACTACCGGGGGATTGTTGGGATCAATTGGATTTCCGTTTTCATCAAGTCCTGGATAATTGATACCCAAACCATATTCTTGGACACACCCCATGTTGAGCAAAGCAAGTATGCTTAACTTAAGAAGTTTATTATTCTTGAAAAATCTCATAGCGTACCTTCATAATGTTTCGGCATATTATAATGCCGAACATCTAGATGGATTCCCCTACGTTCCAAGTACGCACCACTGGGATTGGTCCTTATCTTCCTCTATTATGCGTAAGTGCCAGGGCCGTGTAAAATTAAGGTTTTGGTTTAGGCGTGAAGATTTGATTAAGATTGGGTGGTTAGGGGGGTGTTTTAACCAGCGCAGGCATGAAATTCATTGAAGCGCGGAGCTCAATAGACTAACCAGGGGCCCATGATCAGTACTACCGATATTAGTGTCCAGTTTGGCGGCCGAAAACTCTTTGAAAATGTGAATGTAAAGTTTTTGCCGGGAAACTGCTATGGGTTGATCGGCGCCAATGGCGCCGGAAAATCAACTTTTTTGAAGGTTTTGTCTGGAGAGCTAGAGGCGACTAGTGGACATGTTCATATGACCCCAGGTGAAACTTTGTCAGTCCTAAAGCAGGACCATTTTGCTCATGAAGAAATCAAAGTTTTAGACGTAGTCGTTATGGGAAACGAAAAACTTTATAATGTTATGAAAGAGAAAGACGCACTTTATGCAAAACCTGATTTTTCTGAAGCTGATGGAGTGCGCGCCGGAGAGCTTGAGGGGATTTTTGGAGAGCTCAATGGCTGGGAAGCCGAATCCAACGCCGCACTAATGCTTGCGGGTCTAGGTATTGGCACTGAGTTCCATGACAAACTTATGAAGGAACTTGGCGGTGGCGAAAAAGTAAAAGTCTTGTTGGCGCAGGCCCTGTTCGGTGAGCCCGATGTTTTGCTTCTAGATGAGCCGACCAACCACTTGGACATTTATGCCATTCGATGGCTCGAAAATTTTCTGCTCAATTTTGAACAAACTGTTGTGGTGGTTTCGCATGATCGTCACTTTATGAACAAGGTTTGCTCGCACATTGCAGATATCGATTTTGGAAAAATTCAAACCTACGCTGGCAACTACGAGTTTTGGCAACAATCCACAGAGCTTGCAATGCGCTTGCGATCTAACGAGAAGAAAAAGGCAGAAGATCGCGCTGCCGACTTAAAAAAATTCATTGCGCGCTTTAGCGCGAATGCTTCTAAATCAAGACAGACGACTTCTAGGCAAAAGCAACTTGAGAAATTAAATTTAGAGGATTTGCCCGTGTCATCCAGAAAGCAACCATTTGTGGGATTTGTCCAAGAGCGTGAAGCGGGCAATGATATTTTGGAAGTCGAAGGTCTCGAAAAAACAGTTGATGGTGAGCAGCTATTAAAGGCCATTCGCTTTTCAGTGAAGAAGGGCGACAAGATTGCGTTGGTCGGAAAAAATGATGTTGCGCGCACCACTCTTTTTAGGTTGTTGGCCGGGGAGCTTGAGGCAGACAAGGGCGACATTCGAATGGGGTCCACCATTACGGTGGGATACTTTCCATCAGATAACTCTGAATATTTTAGTTCTGGCGATTTAACTTTGATTGATTGGTTAAGGCAATATTCTCATGATCAGGACGAAGATTTCATTCGAGGATTTTTAGGCAAAATGCTTTTTGCTCGTGATGAGGCCATGAAAAAAACAAATGTCTTGTCGGGTGGCGAGCGTGTGCGATGTATGCTCGCAAAAATTATGCTTTCGCAGCCCAATTTATTATTGATGGATGAGCCGACAAGTCACTTGGACCTAGAGTCGGTTGATGCTTTAAACGAAGGGTTGAAACGATATAAGGGAACTGTCATTTTTACCTCGCACGATCACGAATTGATGAACACGGTTGCCGATAGAATCATCGAAATTGATTCAACCATAAAATACGACAAGTACACTAGTTACGACGAATACATCGAAGAACACGCTCAGGCTTAATAAATAATTACAGCCCGTGAAAAGGTTTTAAAACCTCGTCCCAAATGGGGAAGGTGTAGCGGTAACCCATGTCTGGACTGGTGTCGTCGTAGTTTCTTATACCTCGGGCGGCGCCTTTATAGTAGTCCGAGTAACCTTGTTTGAGCTTGTACTCAAGATCTTGGCCACCAATATTAATTTTCTTAGCAATGGCTTTTAATGCTGAATCGTTTGAATCCCACATTCCTGCAATAATCATTACCAATTGATTTGCCAGAGAGGGGCGGTAGCCTTCGTAGGCGTAGAGGGCCGAACTCCTAGACCCGTTGGCGTCGGAAGAGGCAAACTCTCTTAGCATGCCTGCTTGCCCCAAGTTTGGCAGTTGATTACAGCCGCTAACTATTTTTCCAGCTCCTGAAACACCCGCACCAGAATTTATACCGCATTCAATTGTTTTTGAATAAGTAAATTCGGTTAGTGTCACATAAATATTTTTATAATTAGCTAAATTGTTTCCATGGTATTTATAGTTTTTAACTGAACTTTGAATTCTTGATCCATTGGGTGCAGTGGAGTCTCTATCGCTCGTTGTAAACACGGCAAGCGTGTTGCTTAGACCTGCATTGCGCAGTTCGTTCACAAATGAGGCATGGTTGTAATTGTTTAAGATTGTGTCAGTTGCACTCGCTCCACCGAAATATGCCATGGCGACTAAGACTCCACCAACCATTCCTTCTCGGTAATTTGGATTCCAGTCTCGATCTAAATTTGTATCGCTGTCGAGCGCGCGTTGCTGTTGTCCGTTTGCAATATAGTAGCTGTTGTCGCTCGTGGTGAATGCTGATGCAATCAAGGAGGCCTTCATTAAAAGATTTATTTTATTAATTTGCGACGATGAAAGCTGCTGCCAAAGACTTGGAGTGTTTTTAATGATTGTAAAAAATGCTGTTAAATTGCGCTCGTGCTGAGCATAGTATCCACCCGCAAAGAAGGGTTCAAATCCGCCTGCTAGCGACGTGTTTATTTGGCTCATAACGGCGGAATCCACACTGGTATTTCCAGTATGTGCGGCTAAAGCGATGGCGAGGGCCGATGAGCCCGAATAGGCCGCATTTGAAATTCGATCACCATTGGATTTTGCATAAAATTTTAGGTCTCCAATGGCTAAGGCCTGGTTAACCACGGATTGTGAAAGACTGTTGAGTTCAGAATTTACTGGGGGGGGAGGTGGCGGGGCTGTGACTACACAATTGCTAAAAAAGTTGCTAGGGGCAGGGTTTGACGAAAGGTTTCCGTCATTACATGTTTTAGAGACATACGATATTTTAAAGGGGTTGCATGCGGTTGAAGAAGTGCTTTCGACGGTCGCTACAGAAAATCCCTGAGTAATGGTTTCTTCTCCGTGGGCCATGTTTCCGCAAGATTTATAGGTTGGGGGTACAACAATCGTATCGTCAATAATTTTGCAGGAGGCAAAAAGGTTTTGTGCGACGTAATTTATGGGGACGACCTGACCGTTGTTACAGCTACTCGTTGCAATTGATTTCCAAACATCATTACAAACCTGACCACTGCTTTTTAGCACTTCATTTTTCGAGTAACCCAAAAGGAAATCAACATTGGCCCCGTGGGCAAAGGTTCCGTGCGATGTCACACAGCTCTGTGAGGTAGGGGGAGGTGTTGCGATGATATCATCAACGTCATTGCAAGATCTAAAATATTCACCATCAATTCCAGATAGAACGCCGTCGTTACAGCTAATTGTGCCCTCAAATTTTAATGATGCGCAACTATTGCCAGAGCTTGCTAGCACTTCATTTTGTGGGAAGCGAATTTCTTGGATGGATTTTCCATGCGCCAATGCTCCGCTAGGGAGTTGGCACGACTTCAGGGCCGGGACTGGTTTTCTTAGCGAAACGCCGCCATTTTCATCGACTTGAAGTTCACAGCCAAGAAGCATGGAAAATTGAAGTGACAATAAAAGTAGCCCAAAAGTTTTATTGTTGCTAAATCCTAATCTAATCATTCCAGAATCCCATTCCATACATTGATTCTCTCAAAAGTTGAATAGCAAAAATAGTCACAAAAATGGGCTCGATTAAGCTTCCATTAAGAATGGCAGACTTTTTTTCTGAAAAGGCTTTTTATTCGGTTGTCACAAAGGCAATGGCAAATTCTTTTGAGTGTGAAATAGAAATATGGGTTTTCTTAATTCCTAATTCGTCGGCACGCGTTTTGGCGAGACCGCTCAATTCTACATATGGATTTCCGGAAGAACCTCGCAAGACTTCCATGTCTTTCCATGCAATGCCGTAGCTAATATTTGCACTCAGGGCTTTGTAAATGGCTTCTTTGGCGGCAAAGCGACCCGCTAAAAAAGCTACATCTTGGGCCTTGCCCGTAAGTAACCCTTGTTCACGCTTAGAATAGACGTGAGATAAAAAGCTCTCGCCGAATCTCTTATAAGATTTTTTGATGCGTGCAATTTCTACAATGTCAGTGCCAATGCTAATCATGCTCTACGGATTTTGATCGGCATATATGCGATCAAGCCCCTCTTCCACACTGATTTTGGGATCATATCCAAAATCATCTTTGGCGCGTTTGTGATTGTAGTAGTGGCTTTGCGATAATTGACACGCAAGAAAACGAGTCATGCGTGGTTCGCTTTTGATTCTAAATAGTTTGTGCGTCCACTCCAGAATTACGGCGAGTGCATAAGTGAACCTAAAGGGAATTCTTTTATTAACTGCCGCAACGTTCTCGCGTTTTAAAACCTCAGTTATGAAATCCCAAATCTTAACGGGCGCACTTTGCCCGAGGAAATATGTTTTCCCGGCGGGAGCTCCGGTGTTCTTTAGGGCTTCGGCAGCTTGAAGGTGGCCTTTTGCGGCGTTTTCCACATAAATAATATCCACTTCATTTTGCCCATCTCCCACAATGGCTAGCTGGCCTTTTTTTGCTTTAGAGATGAGTCTTGGAAAGATATGTGGATCGCCAGGGCCCCAAATGAGATGTGGCCTTAGGGCAACAGTTTGAAGCTGTGGACTGTTGTGCTCTAAAACATATTTTTCTGCGAGCATTTTGCTTCGTGGGTAATGCGCAAGCCACTTGCTGGCATAGGGAGTTGATTCGTCTAAATTTTTCTGAGACTTTCCATCAAAGACAACGCTCGGTGAGCTGGTGTGGATGAGGCGTTTTATGCCATGAGCGAGGCAGGCATCGACGACATTTTTTGTTCCCACAAAGTTGATGTCGTAAAATTTTTGCCAATCTCCCCAAATATCGGCGGTAGCTGCTGTGTGAAAAACTTCTTCTGTTTCCTTGAAATGCGACTCAATTGAGGCATAGTTTCTAATGTCAGCAACTATCGATGTGGCCCCTAATCTTGCGACATGGGGATAGTGATGACGACCAATGACAGTAACGGTCTCGCCTCTTTCGATTAGTTGCTTCACAATATGAAAGCCCAAAAATCCGCCGCCGCCTGTTACTAAAACTTTCATGGCTTGCCCCTGAGTTGTTTTTGGGCTTTTTGTGCCAGCTCGCTACGATTGATTTTGATGTTGTGTCTCACATCAGTCGGAAAACTTTTTACAAACATAATATGTTTGATGCTTTGTGTGGCGACATTTGAGGCAGCTACCTGCAAAAGATCTTTGCTGATGCGCTTTCTTTGAAGGGAGTGAGGAGCTTCCACCACGAGGACAGCATTTTTTTCGGTATTGCCTTCTGCCGATCCCGGAGAATTATCAATTCCAACCAGTGCTGTGCGTCGAATGCCCTTGATGCCATTAAACAAGGGCTCTAGTTGTACGGGGTAAATTTCGATACCGGACTCCATGCTTACGCGATGATCTTTGCGACCGCAAAACCAAAGGCGACCTTGCGGATCGAAGTAGCCCAAATCGCCCATGCGATGCCAAAAGCTATTGCTTTCGGAGTCTGTAATCTTTGCCATTTGGTTGGCTTCTTTTTTGCCAAAATAACTTCTGGTGACGACTTCGCCCTGGACAATGATTTCACCAATCTGCCCTTGAGGGAGGAAGAATGTCTCGTTAATGTTGCCGATAGCTTGGTCGCTGATAGGAATAGTTTTAATAGTTACATTTTCAAGGGGTCGCCCTACGCAGGTGCCGTGACCCTGCGAAGTTTTGTTTAAACAATCATTTAGCAATTCGTCATCACGAATGAACGTTAGGGGCAGGGCCTCGGTAGCTCCATAGGGAGTATAGACGTGGCCAATATCCAGTATGCTATTCCACCCGCGAATGAGTTCTCCTGAAACCGGCGCTCCTGCCATAAGAACGCGTTTGAGCTTTGGAAAAGTTTTATAATTTTTAAGAGCAAATTTTAAAACATTGTTCCAAATAGCTGGAGAGCCCGAAGTATGAGTCACTTTGTGCTTGATCATAATATTAAATAGATTTTTCCCGCTGCATTTGGCGGGCCTTGCCGGATTCATATTGGGAATGATGCTTGTGATTCCCCAGGCAGCACTAAAGAGTGCAAAAAGTGGAAAGACCACAAGATCAATCTCGTCTTCTTCAATTCCAAAACTTTCTCTTAGCGTTTTTTGTTGTCGCCACAAAATACCATATGACACTTCAACGCCTTTTGGGATGCCTGTGCTTCCGCTAGTAAACAAGATGGCAGCAATTTGATCTTTGCTGACCTCTAACACCGAGGAGTCTTCTGGGGAGGGTTGCATGAGCTGTGTTTTGTTGGTTTTTAAAAGTCTATGCGCCCGTAAAAGTTTTGGAATCCATTTGTTTTGGCTCAAACAAATATTGATTTTGATGTTCTTGAAGTATGTAGAAAAAAGTTTTTTGAGGACAAAGGCTAGCGGAATGCCGACCATTGCGTGGCATTTTGATTCCTCTATGCAGTTGATCATGTTCTTCAGCTTCATTCCTGGATCAATGAAAACTGGAATGGCCCCCATTCTAAAGAGCGCAAATATCACGGGAACAAAATCGAGGCTTGGTCTTACGAAGGTTGCAACCCGATCGCCTGATTTTATGCCTAGCGCTTTGAAGCGAAAAACATTACGGCAGGTGGCCGTTTCCATTTCTTTAAAATTGATTTCTCTAAAATTGACAGAAGACGAGTTTTCCAAGACGCAGGCAATTTTTGTGGGAAACTTTTGAGCTTGTTCCGCAAGAAGTGCTGAGACGTTTTGAAAGTTATTTGGCATGTGGAATGTTTTCATCCAAAAATTTGTTAAGCGTTGGCAGGTAGTCGTCAAAACCATCTTCAACGACATAATGTCCGCTATCTTTTAGGTTTAGAACTTGTGCGTTCGGAAATTTTGTTTTCCAGGTTTTTAAAAAGCTGGCATCAAAGCACCAGTCTTTGTCTCCCCAAATCAAAAGCAAAGGATGCTTTGAAAATTTTGGAAGTTCAGCCTCTATCTTGTCGATCACTGGGCGTGTGGGGTGTTCTTCTTCCATGGGAATGTCTTTAACAAACTCAAAAGTCGCTCTGCGATTGTTGAAACTATTATAAGGAGCGACATAAGCTTTGCGAAGCGATCTCGAAAAACCTTTGTTTGTAGCCATGTGAACGGCCGCGCCTGCAAAAGCATTGAAGCCTTGGATGGCAAGTTTCCCGAACACGGGCCAGCGGCACATCGCTATACGTTTGGGAATGTTTGCACTAAAAAAGGCCGCTGAATTAAAAACAACAAGTGACTTAACTTTACTGGGATCTTTTTGAGCGAGGCCCATCCCTATGGCGCCGCCCCAATCATGCACAAAGAGTGAATATTCCGAAAGTTCTAGTTGCTCAACAAGGCTCGAAAGATCTTCAATGCGTTGTTCAAGTGTGTAGGAATAATCGGTAGGTTTTTCGGAAAATCCACAGCCAATATGGTCAATGGCGATGACTCGGTATTTGCTTTTGAGTTCGTCTATTAGTTTACTCCAATAAATAGACCAGCTAGGGTTGCCATGAACCATGATGATGACGGGGCCGCTACCTTCATCAACGTAATGAAGTTGGTGGCCATTGACCGCTTTAAAATGGCTTTTATAGGGATAGTGATTTCCAAGTTCTTTTCGTAATGTTTCTTCGGTTTGCATGTTCATCATATTGTTTACCATTTCAGATTAAGCATCATGGAAACCAGTCCGCTTCCAATGCCCATGAGCATGATGTTGTCGTTTTTTTGAAATCGTCCCGCTTGATGAGCTAGGTGGAGTGTTGAGCCAATGGAGGCCGATCCCATATTGCCAAGAAAAGGATAAGTTGGAAAATCTTTGGATTCATCTAGCTCTAAGGCCTGGAACAATTTTTTAGAATGAGCAGATCCCACTTGGTGCGTAATAAAATGATGGATTTGAGATTGATCCAATCCAAAAACTTCTTTTGATTTTCTAAAACAATTAGCAGCAAGGGCTACGCCCGCTTCAAGCATGGCTTCGCTATTGGTATTCATCATCACGTGAGATGTCGTGGCTTCGCCCTGGCTCGTGGCGCCGCCTTGGCAAAGACCATTTTGAGTTGTATCTGCTTGAAGAACGGAACCGCAAATCTGATGCCCTTCAGGGGCTAGATTTTTTGATGTGATAATGGCGGCTACACCACCACTGCCAATGGTAAGTGAGGCGATGCTTCCCTTGATGCTTTTGCGAGTGAGTGTTTCATCTGAATTTAGATGCTTGATGGTTGATTCCACAAGAGCGCGACCGTCTTCTCCGCTGACAACAAGGCCCGCCTCGATTTGGCCTAGTTCGATCATGTTGGCGACTTGTACGATGCCGTTCATAAAACCTAAGCAAGCATTAGAGAGATCGAAGATTTGGCAATCGGGAGAAAGTTCCAGTTGATTGTGTATGACAGTTGCGGTGGCAGGTTCCAAAAAGTCTCTGCAGACAGAGGTGTGAATGACACAGCCAATTTTTGATTTATCAATTTGGCTTTGTGCAAAAGCATTTTGAGCCGCTTCAACACTGAGGTCGCTGGGTTTCACTCCTGGCGCACAAAGTCGACGTTCGCGAATGCCAGTCATGAGCTCTAATCTTCCTTCGGGAAGATTAAGCCTTGAATAAAGAGGCTCTAGACGATTTTCGAGCTCATCGGTGCTCACTCTCATTGGAGGCTGCGCAATGGCAAGGGATTCTAGATATACGTTTTGATATTTCATCTGTATATTTTCTTGTTTTCTTATATTTTCTTTTAGGTCGTCTTCTTTTTTTAATTTATTCAAATATTGAACATTTCACATATATGTGAAATATCATCAATATGAGAAAGACCGAGGTCTTGCAACCTGAAATCAAAAACTCCTTAGTTTGTTTTGAGCGCTTCCTTAAAACGGTGGGCTTTAAGCGAATTGAGGGTTCTGTTTATGGATTTTTAATCCTAACTGAAGAGCCCGTAACGCTGGCCGAAATTCATGAGCGCCTTAATATTTCGCAGGGAGCTGCGTCCCAAGCTATCAAGTCTCTCACGCAATGGGGCGCTGTGGAGTCAAAATGGGAGCCAGAGAAGCGCGCGCAGGTTCATTTGGCCTCTGAAGATAGTTTGAAGATCGTCACAACTATTTTTAAAAAACGTGAACAGATGGCTATTGAGGAATTTAAGCAAAATGCGCAGAGCGCCATCGAAAGTTTTGTTTCAAAGGGTGAGGCTTTGCAGTCACCTCGTATTCGCAGATTGAACTCTATTGTTTTGACCTGCGAAGCTGCCGAGGCCGTCATTAGTTTTGTGGATTCCTTGAGCCAAATTGGCAACATTAAGAAATATCAAATCATTGTGCGTAATTTACCCAAAGCCTTCAATGCCGTCATCGCTGGCACCGAGGGAACTAAAATTGTCGCCACCAAAATCAAAGAGAAAATTCGTTCTGTAAAAAATCAGACTCTCCGCAGTCATGAAGCGACAGGCATTTAACGGGCAAAAAGAGGATTGACCATGGCACTTAAAGAAAGAATCGTCATAACAGGAGTGGGCTTAACCGCTCCGAACGGAAATAATCTAAAAGAGTTTAGGCATGCTCTTCTTAATAATATTAGCGGCGTTGTAAAACACGAAACTCGTCACATGGGAGAAGTCTTGGCGGGAGTGTGTGATTTTGATGAAATGAAATATCAAAAACGCAAAGAGCGTCGTCGAGGCACTCGTGCGGGATCCATCTCAATATATTGTGGCAATGAAGCCTTGGCGGATGCTGGAATTTCTTTAGAAAATTGTGATGCGGATCATCCTTTGAGAAAAGAAATTGGAATCTATATTGGAATCACGGAACATGGAAACGTTGAGACCGAAAACGAAGTTTGGAATGTTGGCCAATTCGACAACGATGTAAAATTTTGGTCGCATCATCACAATCCAAGAACCGTGGCGAATAATCCAGCAGGAGAATTGAGCCTTAACACAGGGATCATTGGTCCCCATATGACAGTAGGGGCAGCCTGTGCCGCGGGAAACTATGCACTTATCACGGCCGCACAAAACCTCATGTTGGGCGATGTCAAAATTGCTTTAGCAGGCGGCGTTTCGGAATCCATTCATACCTTCGGTATTTTTGCGAGCTTCAACAGTCAGGGGGCCCTGGCAAAATTATCTGAAGAACAGCCTGATCCAACTAAAGCAAGCAGGCCCTTCGACAAAGATCGTTCGGGAATTGTCTGTTCAGAAGGTGGTTGTATTTATGTGCTCGAAACCTTAAGTCACGCGCAGGAGCGTGGCGCAAAAATTTATGGAGAGTTGGTTGGATACGGAGTTAACACAGATTCTACGGATTTTGTTTTGCCTAATAGTGACAGACAAGCTCAGTGCATGCGTATGGCTTTGGATAAGGCAGATTTAACTCCAGCAGATATTGATATTGTAAATGCACACGCCACAGGAACGCCTTTGGGTGATGAACAAGAAGCAAAAGCGATACACACCGTTTTTGGAGACTTTCCTAACGTCAGAATCAACGCGACTAAAGGATTTATTGGCCATTGTATGGGAGCTGCAGGGGCTTTGGAGCTTGCCGGAAATTTGCCCGCCTTTGAAGACAACTTGATTCACCCCTCAATGAATTTTAATGAATTCGACGACAAATGTAAGTTTGCAGGACTTGTAAGTGGTGAGGCCGAAAAAAGAGAATCAATAAACACAATAGCCAATATGTCGAGCGGCATGTTGGGAATCAACACAGTTTTAATAGTGAAAAAGTACGAAAACTAAAAAGTACGAAAGCCAAGAGGAAGACAATTATGAACCAAGATCAAATCCGTGAAGAAGTAAAAGATATCATTTCAACCATCGCGCCAGATGAAGACTTATCGGTCATGACAAATTCTGGAATCATTCGCGAAGAAGTCGACTTAGATTCTATGGACTTTCTTGACATCATCATGGAGCTAAGAAAGCGCCATAAGATTGAAGTTCCAGAGACTGACTATAAGTTTTTTGCGACTCTCGATGGTTGTGCGGAATACCTTGAGCCAAAAATGACTCAAATCAAGGCTTAATTAGTAGAAGCGTTGGTTGTCTAAAATGGAACAAACTGAAACGTATGACGCCATAATCATTGGCGCGGGAATGTCGGGCTTTGGCGCGGGCATTCGTCTTGCTATGTATGACAAAAAAGTTTGCATACTTGAGCAGCATTCAGTTTGGGGCGGACTCAATTCTTTTTACAGGCAAGAGGGCCGGCAGTTTGATGTTGGCCTTCATGCCATGACAAATTTTGCGGCACGCGGACATAAGCGTGGGCCATTGCCAACCATTTTAAGACAGCTAAGATTAAAATGGGAAGATTTTGATTTGCATGAGCAAATGCAATCAAAAATCACCTTTCCGGATAAGCAACTTCGATTCACAAATGACATCGAGTTTTTAACAAATTCCGTTCGGGATCAATTCCCAGATCAGATTGATGCCTTTATCGCTTTGTGCGAAATGGTGCGTGTCCATGATGATGGGCAATTGCCTTCCGATTTTGTCTCGGCAAAAGACAAAGTAAAAAGCATCGTTAAGTCAGACTTACTGGTGGACATGATTTTTTGTCCCCTGATGTTTTATGGATCATCTACCGAGCATGACATGGATTGGAACCAATTTGTGATCATGTTTAAGTCTATTTATTTTGAGGGGTTTTCGAGGCCACACGCGGGTGTTCGCAAGATTTTAAGTTTGCTCCGGCACACCTTTGTGAATCGTGGTGGTGAGCTTAAGATGAAATCTAGTGTGCAGTCTATTGTGCCGTTGCCAGGTGGGGGCCTAAAAGTTCTTCTTGAAAGCGGCGAGGAGCTGCTGGCAAAAAAAGTTCTTTCGTCGGCAGGTTTGCCCGAAACACAAAAGCTCTTAGGGCTAGAGGTGGCACCGTCAGATGTAGGCGCCATGAGTTTTGTCGAAACCATATTTTGCCTTAACAAGATGCCTCGCGATTTGGACATTAATTCAAGCATCCAATTTTTTAGTCATAACGAAAAATTTCATTATCAAAGAAGCCAGGATTTGGTGGACTATAGTTCAGGCATTCTTTGCTGCCCCAATAATTTTCAAGATCCTGAGGCACTGAATGAGGGGATGATTCGCCTCACTCATATTGCCAACCCGCAACTTTGGAAAAATTTACGCTCCAAAGACTTAGGACTTTACAATGATGCGAAGAGTGCGATGGTTGAAAAAGAAATCGCGGGATTAAAGTCCATCGTTCCTGACTTTTCACAAAACATTGAATACGTTGACACCTTTACTCCTGCTACCATTGAGCGTTTCACGCGTAGAATCGATGGTGCTGTCTATGGATCGCCCAGAAAAATCGGAGACGGATCCACGGGTGTGAAAGACGTTTATCTTTGTGGGACCGATCAAGGTTATTTGGGAATTGTTGGATCATTACTTAGTGGAATTTTGATGGCCAATCGCCATGCACTTATTTGAGGATATTTGATATGAGTCATTTTTTTAATCTAGCAAAATCTGAATATGACGTAATTGTTATTGGGTCTGGTTTGGGCGGCTTAACCGCTGCCAATATTTTAGCCAGGTCGGGCTTAAGCGTTTGTGTATTAGAGCAGCATTTCAACTTTGGGGGAATGGCCACTTGGTTCAAGCGCAAGGGCGGGCATATTTTTGATATATCGTTGCACGGCTTTCCTGTGGGGATGATTAAGAGCGTGCGTAAATATTGGAGCAAAGAACTTTCTGAATCGATTCGGCAGGTAGAGAAAGTTCGATTTCATAATCCTCAATTCTCTTTAGATACAACTTTTGACAGAGAAGATTTTACCAACAAACTCGTTGAAGAATTTAAGGTGCCTCGTGACACGGTGGAGAAGTTTTTTGATCGTGCGCGTTCGATGACTCATTTGGATGATGTTCAAATGACAACGCGGGAATTGTTTCAGGAATTTTTTCCGGATCAGCCGGCTGTTTGGCGTTTTCTTATGGAGCCCATCGCTTATGCAAACGGGTCTACCTTGGATGAGCCAGCTCTAACCTACGGCATTGTGTTCTCGAATTTTATGAGTAAAGGCGTCTACATCTTTGAGGGTGGCACCGATCAGATGATTCACAAAATGAAAGCCATTTTGAAGTCTAACGGAGCAGAAGTTTTTAATAGAGCATCGGTTGAAAAAATCATTATCGAAAACGGCGAAGCCAAAGGTGTGATTGTCAATGGTCAGAAAATCATGGCCAAAGCCGTGCTATCCAATGCCGGACTTAAAAACACGACAAATTTGTTGATTGGTCGCGAACATTTTGATCAGGACTTTAATGATAAAATTGATAAGGTTCGGTTGAGTTCAAGTTCGTGTCAGGTCTATATGGGCATTCGCAAGGGTGAAGTTCTGGAAGACATCGGTGAGTTGTTTTTTACTTCACAATATCCAGACTTTGATTCGGATGCTTTGACGGCCTTGCGACCTACTAGTCGCACGTTTTCGTTTTACTATCCTAAAATTCGTCCCGATAAAGAGGAGCGCTATGCCGTGGTGTCTTCTACAAATGCTAACTATGCCGATTGGGCTGCCTTGAGCGAGGCAGATTACGTCAAGGAGAAAAAACGATTGGCCGATGAAACCATCGATATTTTAGAGGGATATTTGCCTGGCGTAAAAGACAAAATTGAGCATGTCGAGGTGTCCACTCCAAAGACTTTCGTCCATTATACCAAACATCTTGGCGGCGCCTGTTTTGGAACTAAATTTGAAGGCCTCGAAATTAGTATGGGCATTCCGGACAAAATTCCCGGAGCTTTTCATGCGGGATCTGTTGGAATCATTATGAGTGGCTGGCTGGGCGCCATTAATTACGGCGTGATTGTGGCTAATAAAATTTCATCTTACGTACACGTCAAAACAGAAGCTATGGCGGCTGCAGGTGCAACTGCAAGGGTGCCAAGCGATCAGATAGAAGAAGGCTTGTCTCATGGAATCTAATTATAAATTTAAAGACCAACATGTGATTGTGACCGGGGGAACTCGTGGCATCGGATGCGCGATCTCTAAAGCATTTTTAAAAGAAGGAGCCTCGGTCACAGCGACTTACAATAGCAATTCAGAAGCTGCGGAGATTTTTAAGGCAAGTTGTGGAACAGATGCGAGTCGCTTGTCATTGTTCAAGTTTGATGTGAGCAAGGGCGCGGAAGTTGAGAAATTTTACGAGCAATATGATGCCTTACATTCCAAGGTAGATGTGCTTATTAATTCAGCGGGTATTCGTAAAGACGCCATTGTTGGAATGATGAGTGAAGAAGATTGGGACGCCGTTATGGATATTAATCTCAAGGGATGCTTTTTGATGTCCAAATTTGCGGTTCATCGCATGTCGAGTGCTCGTTATGGTCGCATCATCAACATCACATCGCCTTCGGGGAAGATGGGTTTTCAGGGGCAGGGCAATTACTCCGCTTCTAAGGCGGGCATGGTCGGTTTCACGCGCTCGTTGTGCCAAGAGGTGGCTAAACGAAAAATTACCGTTAATTGTGTGTCGCCTGGTTTTATTGAAACTGAACTTATTCAAGATTTGCCTGATGCGATGGTTGATGAATATCGCAAAATGATTCCTGTAAAAAGATTTGGGACTCCCGATGAAGTTTCATCTGGGGTGTTGTACCTAGCGTCTCAAGACGCTTCTTATGTGACTGGCACAGTTCTAGAAATTACCGGAGGGCTATAATTGTGGATTTAATTAATGAAAATTTTGAAAATGATGTCGAGGCCTTGGGCGCCTCTTCGGCCCTTGATATACATGATTTGATTCCGCATAGAGCACCTATGCTCTTGGTTGATACCATTGTTGAGTATGATCTCGCGGCCCGTACCATTGAGGCACGAAAATTTGTGAAAGAGAACGACTTTTTTTTGCAGGGACATTACCCCGAATTTAAATTAGTGCCTGGGATTATTACGAGTGAAATGCTTTTTCAAACAGGCGCTGTCTTAATTGCACAGCTTGTGAAAGATGGGGCAATTCAAAATAAAGCGATTTCTGAGGGCGGCAATGTTCCCGTTATCACTCGCAGCGATAACACGCGCTTTAAAAGCATGATTCGTCCAGGGGATGACGTGCAACTTAAGGTGGAACTTGTAGACACTATGGGGCCTGCAATTTACATGAAGGGTAGGGCGCTTGTTAAAAATAAAGTGGCGGTGTCGCTAGAGTTTGTTTGTATGATGGCTCCTCGTCCAAAAGAGGTCGAATGAGTTTTTTAAAATTAGAAGATAAAACTTTTGTCGTGTTCGGAGTGGCCAATAAAAAATCTGTGGCCTATCACGTCGCCCAGCAGTTGGAGTCCGAGGGTGCAAAAGTTGTTTATGTCGTGCGGAGCGAAGCTCGCAAAGAAAAAGTTGCTAAAATTTTGGAAGATCGTCCCGTTTATGTATGTGATGTTGAGTTCGAGGAGCAAATTCAAAAAACTTGTTTTGAAATCATAAAAAATTACCCTAAAATACACGGCCTCGTGCATTCTATTGCTTTTGCAAATTTTGAAGGAGGCATGGCGCCTTTTCATGAAACCAATCGAAAGAATTTTTTGCAGACCGTCGATGTTTCTTGTTATTCTTTAATTGCAATATCGAATGCTTTAAAAGAGGCACTTGTTGAAGATGCCTCTGTCATTACCATTTCAATATCAACCACCGAAATGACGGCCGAAAGTTATGGTTGGATGGCTCCAGCCAAGGCGGCGCTAAATTCGAGCGTTTGTTTTTTAGCTAAGTCATTTAGCAGATTTTCTAAGGTGCGATTCAATGCACTTTGCCCAGGTCTTTTGAAGACTTCGGCATCGGCGGGAATTCCCGGATATTTGGACAATTATCTTTTTGCAGAAAAGTGTACCTTGCGAGGTGAGGCTTTGAAAACTGAAGAAGTCGCTAGCACGGCGCTATTTTTGCTAAGCCCGGCATCTTCTGGAATCAATGCACAGCAAATTGTTTTGGATGCGGGCATGCGCTTGAATTATTTTGATCAGGATATTGTAAAGCCGGTTGTGAAAGCGCTTTTATAGATTGGTAGATAGATCTATAGTTTTTAGGTCGGCTGTTTTTTATTGCGTGAAGGGCAAAAGCCTGGCTTGGGTCCGATGCTCGGAAACTCGCGGCAAACTCCAGGGCGTTTGTCGTAAACAGTACAAAGCCGATCTTCTCCCAAAAAAACACAATCATCATTGCTCTTTTGCGATAGCATATACAATCCTGTCGATGCCCTGAAGCTTTTTAAGATGCCTTCTTTTGAAAGGCGCTTGAATATTTTTTTAGGGGAACCGCGAAGCTCGTCTTCGCCGATGAGTCCCAGCCTCAAAAGATCTTCGGCCACAATTTCAACAGGCATCGTGCAACAAGCGGCTGTGCAGTTGTCGCACAATCCGGCGCGATAGCGTATCCAGGTCGAGGGGCGATCTTTATCCGTGAGCATTTTTAGGAGCTTAGCTGTTTTGTGGCCCCTTGGCGATTCGAATTCGATACACGGATCGAGTAAATGGCCCGACTATCCTTATTAATACTTCATCAGATCTTAACACTACTGACTCCACAGTGCATTTATCATATATATATGTGGTACGTTTGTAGTCTCAACAATCTAAAAGATATTTCAAAGAGTTTCATTTTAATCTCCATTGTTTCTTTGAGTGCGTGTTTGAAAAACAATTCATCTAATGGACAGGCGGCCGCAACGGCAACTCAGCTTGCCTTCATCTTTCAGCCCTTAGATTCTTACGTCGATTCGAATTTAAATCCAAGTATAAAGATTGCTGCACTCGATGCTAGCGGAAATTTAGATGCGAGTTTTAATGGGCAGATTAGCATTGAGTTAGATTCGAATTTAGTTAGCGCATCTCTTTCGGGAGTGCGTACAGTTGCTGCGCTTGACGGTGTTGCAAGTTTTTCAAACATAAAACTTGACAAGGTGGGCTATGGATTTACTTTGTTGGCATCATCAGCCGGTCTTTCGTCTGACACTAGTGATGAGTTCTCGGTAACGGCAGGGCCTGCAAGCGCATCGTTTCTGTCACAGTATGGAATTGCCTCTAAAGCGGCCAATGCTTATGCCATCGCTGTTGATGGAGCTGGGAATTCTTATGTGGGCGGAAGTACGAATGCAAATCTCGTGGCTGGAGTTGGAAATTCAACGGGAGTTACAGACTACTATTTCGCTAAATACGACAGTAGTGGAAATCAACTGTGGATCAAACAAGATGGAGTTGCGATAAAAAATTCAAAGATTTTAGGCGTTGCCTCAGATCTTGATGGCAATACCTGCGTTGCGGGTGTTTCTAGCGGAGCCCTTGAGGCTGGCCACACTATGACGGGCTTTGCTTATATGGATTTCTTTATGGCTAGATATGACGTGGACGGAAATAGGCTATGGATTAAGCAATTGAGTTCAGTAGTGCTTGCTGGATCAACACAAGTTGCTTCTACTAGCGCGGCATCGGTTGGAATGGATTCTTCTGGAGACTGCATTGGAATGGCGACAAGCACCAAAAATTTAGTAAGTGGATCAGGGGCCTCTACGGGGGTGTCTGATGTTTTTGTTGTAAAATTTGACAGCGATGGAAACCAAGTTTGGCTCAAACAATTTGGGGGCGCTGGATCTGCGACCTTAGGATATCGAATCGCTGTAGATAAATCTGGAAACAGCTTCTTAAGTGGAAAAAGCAACGCGAATTTGGTGGCTGGTAGCGGAGCCTCGACGGGGACTAATGACGCTTTTCTAATAAAATTAAATTCCTCTGGTGATTTGCAATGGATCAAACAATTTGGTGTTGCCGGAAATGACATTTATCCATTTAACGTAACAACAGATTTATTTGGAAACGTTTACTATACCGGCTATACGCCAAACGATTTAGCCGCTGGTTCGGGATCTGCAACGGGTACCTATGATATGTTTCTTGCGCAATATAGTCCCGATGGTGAAAGAAATTGGATTCACCAGTTGGGTGTGGCTGGCCAAGGCCTTTATGGATTGGCTGTAGCTATTGACGCTTTTGGACAACCTACAGTTTTGGCAACTACAAGCGCAGATTTAACTAGCGGTGCAATTGCAAATACGGGAGGGGTTGATTTGGCGATTATTAAATACGATCGAAGTGGTCATAAACTTTGGCACAAACAATTTGGCCAAGACTCCAAGATTATCTATACCTATTCTCTTGCGGCAGATCAGAGAGGCAATGTTTTCTTCCATGGTTCAACCACGGGCTATCTGCCGTCCTTATCAGGCGATTCAGTCGGTTCTTATGATATGTTTGTTGGCAGCTGCGATAATTCAGGAATTTGCCGATAGAAGAAGCTCGGTTCCATATTCTAAGACTCCGCACCATGAGCTCAAGCTAATCATTAAAACTCTGGCGCGGAGATCTTTGTTTGCAGATTATATTTTATGATTTGGCAAACTTTTGCTTTTCATCGTTATCTTTTGGGCAGCAAGGTCTCTTATTTGAGGTGCAGGTGATTCAGCTGATCAATGAGATGCAAAATTACGGGAATAGACTCGTCATTGACGCCAAGCGTTTCCTTTAAGTCATAAATGAGTTGAATTCTGGCGATATCTTCTTCGTCGAATAAATCATTGTCAGAGTCTATGGGGTGCACCCAGGTGTGAGAAACAAAACGTAAAATAATATCGGGTTCAATTTGGCAACGTGTCGCGACTTCCTCAAGCTTAAAACGAATTTCAATATTCATAGCTCACCTCTAGGATTGTAATCATATTTTCCGGCCCATTCTTTGAGGGTCTCTTGAAGTTTGGGATCTACAGTTGATGGTAGGACAACTTTCAAGACCACAATCTGATCACCACGAGCCCCTTCGGGCCCTGCGCCTTTGCCCTTAATTCGTAAACGCGAACCAGTACTTACTCCAGGTTGAATTTTCATCATCACACTACCCTCGAGGGTGGGGACTTTGACCTCTGCCCCCAACAAGCCTTCTTGAAAACTTATTGGCAATTCAGTTTCGATATTTTTATCAACACGAGTAAAGCCTGAAAGTGGCTTTGTTGTGATTTCAACATAGGCATCGCCTGCGGGACCGTTTCCGATTCCTGGACCGCCTTGACCACGGAATCTCAACTTGCTTCCAGAGCTAATGCCTGCAGGAATTTTTACCAATAGCTTTTTCCCACTAGGAAGGGTGATTTCCTTTTCCGCACCAAGCGCAGCATCCCTAAATTCAACATCCATTTTATAAACATGGTCCTCGCCCGGAAAGTCGCGACGACCGCGCGAGCCCTGCCTGGCGCCACCGGCACCTGCCCTAAACAAATTTTCAAAAAAATCTTCACCCATGTCTTGGCCAAAAGATTGAGAGTAGCGACCGCCTTCCTGTTGGGTTTGATAATAAGATTTTGCTTGCTCTTGTTGTGCGTGTTGCTGTTGTTCTGCGGTTTCGCCCCGGTCAAACTTGGCTCGCGCCTCTGGACTTCCAATGAGTTTATAGGCCGAGGACACTTTTTTAAATTTTGCTTCTAGATCTTTTTTTCCAGGGTTTAAATCTGGATGACATTTTTTAACGATCGTTCGGTACGCTTTTTTAATTTCTTCTTGAGAGGCACTCTTCGAAACTCCCAATGTTTGATAAGGATCAATCATGGACGATCTCAAGGCTATAGAGGGTAAAATAAGTTGTTTTCATAATTTCCTATAAACAGTGTCACTGCAAATTTAGTACGTTAATATGATGGTCGTCAGGTTTTATATATATAAAATGAGCTATACCAGAGCAAGGCAAAAATATTAAAGAAAGGTAGAATGAATATGAACACATTGGTTGTTTGTCCTAGTTGCGAAAAATTGAATAGAGTGGCGCTCGATCGGGGCGACCACAAGGTGCCAGTGTGCGGTCACTGCAAGGCTGAGTTGCCAGTTCATGATGGCGTTCAAGACACCAGTGCGGATGCTTTAAATAAATTAGTTCGAGTTGCGGATCGCCCCGTTGTCGTCGACTATTGGGCAGAGTGGTGCGGCCCGTGTAAGGCCTTTGCTCCTACTTTTAAAATGGCAGCTAAGGAGTTGGGGGCCAATTTTATTTTTGCAAAATTAGATACAGAAAAATATCCCCAGGCAAGTCAAGCGTTTCAGATCCGAGGCATTCCAACCCTCATTGTCTTTAAAGACGGAAAAGAGGTGGACAGAAAGTCGGGAGCCATGCCCCTGCCTATGTTGAAGGAATATCTTTCAAGATGGAAATAGTGGCAAAAAGATCATGCTCTTAAAGGAGGCAATTATGAATTCTATAAATATGAAAAAGGAAATAGCCGGGCCAATGGACACCGCGATTGGGCGTGTCACCGATGTGCTTAAAGCGCAGGGATTTGGAGTTTTGACTCGCATTGACCTTCACACCAAAGTTAAGGAAAAGCTAGGCAAGGATTTGCGTCCCGTTGTCATACTCGGAGCCTGCAATCCTCAGTTAGCCTTTGAGGCCTACAATTTAAATTCAGATGTTGCGAGCCTTCTTCCCTGCAATGCTGTTCTTCGGGATTTAGGCGAAAATCGAATTTCTGTTGAGCTAGCCAAGCCGTCGGCCTTGATGAAATTTTTTGGTGACGAAAAACTTGTCACGATGTCTGCGGATGCTGATCAGCGTCTGGAAAATGCCTTGGCCAATCTAAGTTAGCGACAGATAAATTATAAAGTCCAATGTAAAAATTTGGTTAAGATTCTGTTAAAAATTATTTTTGTTTTAATGTTAATGCTACCAATGCCGTAACGAATCCATGGAATTGGGTCAAAAATATCTATATAATTCAAAGATGAGGACCGGGAAACTCAAATTAGCTCTATTCTTGTTTTGCGCTTTCTCGCATATTGCTTTTGCGGAAGATTCTATTCAAAAAGTTCACAATATTATCAATCAAAAAATCAAGGCAAGTAGAAATCAGAATAGCGAGCAAAAAAAAGATAGATACTATTTGGTTTCGTTTGCGACACAAAATTTTTTCAACAAACCAGAAAATTCTCATACTTGGGCAACCTTTATTCGTGTTCCAGCTAGCGGAAAAGCCGAAGTTGAAAACATTAGTTGGTTGCCAGCAGATTTTGCAGAAAATCGAAAAATCGATGTTTTCAATAACCCTATCGGCATGGCATTTGCCAAAGTAAATAGTGTGCAAAGTGAGATGGGGAAAAATTTTAGTTTGGAGGATACCATAAAGTTTGTGACCGATGCAGAGCAAACTATTAAGATGAAGGGACCAGAAGAAATTGGCGAAGATCTTTTTAAGAAACTTCATGACCAGAAAAAGCTGTTGGAGTCAGAGTCCAAGTCGGGCGGTATCAGATATAAAGCCGACGATCGCTTAACCCGTGATTTAAATGTTGGAGAAGGTCAGGCTATAAATTGTTTTCACGCGTTTGGTAACATTGGCGGAACCAAAATGGCGCCCGGTGGTTTTTTAAAGACGGAATACAATAGTTGGGGACTTAGTGGCACCTTGGAGGCTCTTGAACATTTGCGGTCTCAATGGCCTGATCAGTTTTTTACTCCAAACAATAATAAGGATATAATCGAAATCAAGCCCCCGTCGCATTATAGAAAAGTTTTGAACGAATCTAAGATTCGTCATGTCCAACACAAATAGAAGATACCTCCTTTGCATCAATAAGACTGAGCTAAAGGCAATGCCTTCGAAGGCATACCAAAAACACTCAAAAAAACTGAAAGGTTAGGCTGGCGCTGAGTTATCACGCAACATCATGTGGCATCGTGTGCCTGACATAGATTTGGCATGCCTCTAAAAAGACTATTTTTACTTTATAATGAGCGCAGTCCTTAGGGATGCATTTTACAGGAGGAAATTCTTAATGAAACTTTATCATCTATTTGGAACCGGTGTTCTTATTTCTGGGCTTAGTGCCTGTGGGGGAAGTTCATCTAGTAGCGGAGCCGTTGTGGGAATGACCGCAGCTTTTGCGACACTCAATAGCTCGATTTCTAACGTAGCCAATCTAAAACCAGGCGGCGATACGCTTTATGCCTCACCGTTTTTTATTTCAGACCCCATCAATCTTGAATACTACTGGACCGGCAATAACACTTTGTTAGACGAAACGGCCGACGGTAATCCTGCGACAACTCTAAAAGAATATATGGGTATTCAACTTGATTCCGAAGCGGCTCGAGCCGGAAACAATTCAAGTATTAATATTTTTGGACGTTTTAACGGAACGATGTCTATTCCTTGTGCCGTAACCGCTTTGTCAGAAAAGGGCAGCGATGGCTACCCTGCCAATGGATCACAAAGTATCACCATCAATTCGGATTCAAGCGCAACTTTAATAGCCTGCGGTATTCCTGCGGCCGATGTTGACGATATGGATGGCGCGGTTGTTCCCATTGTTGTGAGTGACACAAGCGACACCAGTGTTTATGCTAAAAAAATTGTTATGACCATGAGTGGCGGAGAGCATGATTCAACACAAACCATGTACTTCAAAACAACCGATAGCGAGATCAACATTGCATCCGTTGAAACTTATGAACATACAGAAAATAGCGTAACCTACAACCATGTTTCGCGTACTCTTGTAGGCTACAATGCCAGCACGCAAAAATTAAGTGTGGAGTACTTATCAACTGGTGATAATGAAGTGGCTTCACTTTATTTGCAACGTCTATTCTATGATGGAATCAATGACGTTGGCGCCATTTATTCTCGCGTTGGAGCGACTGACGATGCAGACGATCAAATTACATACACACTCAAAGGAAAGCCCGAATCCAAAGGCACATTGGCTCTAAGTCTAAAATTCGTTTTCGGGGGAACCACCTTTGATACCGATACCGCCTGTGTGAATATTGAAACGGGTGCCATAGCCACTCACAATTCTCTTGCTTGTAGCCTGACAGGCAAGTCAATTGATGATAGCGCTGTTGCCGCCATGGCAGCCGACGCCTTTGCTCACGCCAATGATGTTGGTGGATGGGTCAGCCCTAGCCTCACTTCGGCATTGTCTTTTAGTGATAGCACTATTTTTACACAAAATACTCAGCACTAAAATTTGATAAATATTCAATTGCAAACGCCTCGCTGACTCAGAATCAGCGAGGCGTTTTTCATTAAGGGTTCCTCCAATAGCTTTGAGCCTCTAATGCTAGCAATAAAACGCAAAAAGGATTTCCTCTGAATAGATCTTAGTTTGTCGCAGTAATTTAGGTTGATCCTGTGAAATCTGGAGAAATCTCGATACTTCGAAGCTAACTCTTCTATTGTTTTAAATGTGTAAACTATGTGTCCGGAATAAGATGTAAACTATGTCTCAGGAAGGACAAAAGTGAAGTAGCAAATCAAGTAGCAAAAAAGAGCAAACTCCAGAAATTTCATGACGTTTCACACACGAAATCATAGGCATCAGACTGTCTGGCTCTGTTTATGGTTTTAAGTATTTAGCATTTATTGATTTTATTTGCGAAATTCAATTCTAGCCGAAGCCTGGTTCCAGCTTTGTCGCTGACATGAAACTCCAAACGCGCGCGAAGTGTTTGTTTTAGTAAACAATTTTTAGAGTCGGGAAGTTTAATGATTGCTCTTCCCAAACGTTTTCAAAATCCCAAAAATGAAGCGGCGCCAGGTTAGAATTGTAAAACTTAGAAACATCAACAAGTTCTTCTGCCATTCCTAAAGCGCACCTCGAAATATCGCGATTGCCTATGCAAGGTAAAGCGCCTGTTCCCAGTCTGGAAAACCAAAAAGTATTCTCCATAGACGCAAAATTCTCCGTGCGCTCATATCCTACAATCGCTCCTCGGTTGGTCTGTGAACCTTCCAAAAAATTCAAATTGCCTGCAAAAAAGCTATCTTTAACAGCAGGGTCATAGAACGCCTCGCCGACAATCCCTCCCAATGTTTGAGGCGATTGAATATTTCCGGAAGCGTAGACGCGTTTAACTACGGTGTCGTTATACCCAACACCCAAAATTCCGCCTGCCACCCCAAACCTCGCAGTAACATCCCCAGCAAAATAGCTATCCTGTATAGAGCCATGATGTGCTCTTCCAACAAGCCCTCCACTAGCATCGTCCCCTATAATTTGAGCCGTTGACCAGCAACGTGAGATTTTTGCGGAATAAGCAATTCCAATCAGTCCGGCAGCTCCGGTGGCATCTGTGCGCGTGCTTGAATACGCATTGATACGTCCACTCGTGGAAGAGTCCGTTATCTCACCGGAGCACTCCTCCGAATCCACATGTCCCACCAGGCCAGCTGGATAATGTCTCTGCGTCATGACGTCTGAAGAAGAGTGTGTTCTGGAAATAGAAAATTTACAGGGCATGCCATTCACTGAACCCACCGATCCCACTATACCTCCAGCGCTGGAAACTCGAGCCCAGATGGATCCAGATGTATAAATGTTAATGATTTTTGCTTCCGACAACCTTCCAACTAAAGCACCAGCAGAATTTGATCCTCGGATATCCGCATCAACCAGATTCATATTGCCCAGGACGCCCCCATTGGTGACTACTCCAAAAAGCCCCACAGGCCCCTCGTTCCCGGTTCGACTTATCTTTAAACCCCGAATCGCAAAAAGATTTCCATCAAAGTTCCCATAGAAGGGATTATAGGTGTCGCCAATTGGCATCCATCCAGCGCCTTCTTGGAAATCCGATAAATCAATTTCGCTCCAAAGAACAAAATAAGAACCTAGGTACTCATTGCGAATATTGTTCAACTGAGCAGCCGTACAAATCTTGTAAGGGTTTTCCTGGGTTCCTAGGCCTCCGGCAAATGGAGCATTGCTGAGCTTGTCTTTGCAGTCGTAAACGGCGCTGCTAATTTGATGAAAAGCGGAATCGCCCTGTAATTTTTTTAACCTAACGTAGGCAGTATTGGAATCTAGGCGCATCGAGAGCAAGGAGCCTTCATAGGTTCGGCTGCCAGAAATTTTTTTCTTCTCGGTATATTCGGTAGCTATTTCCTTAAAAGAAGAACGACTATCGTCTCGTTGGAGATAGGTCGTTCTGTGAAGACCTTCGCTGTGATAGGCCACAAGTACTTTGATGGTTTCAGAATAGGCCTTCACTTCATATGTAGTACTGGCGCTTCCGTGGGGATCATCGGGGTCTTTTTTGTTCAAATCGCGAACGCCGCCGTAGGGCTCGGCATTACCGGTTCCTTGTTGGGGAATACATGAAATCGAAAAGCTCAACAAGGAAAGTGGAGCTAAGAGCCCCACTTTCCTCAAAAGCATTTTGATTTGAAAAATGAACATCATTCGTAAATTTGCCTATCTCCCTATTTTAACCGCCCCAGAGGGGAAACAAGAGTTAATTATTGCTTAAGGCGAGATCGTTAATTTCAAATGTTAAGAACGCATTAAGCCCCGCCTTGATTATCGATCACTTAACTTCACTTCCAAGACCTACGCATGGGTAACTCGCATGATTCGGATCCGAACAATCGCGAAGAGCATCCCAGTTGCTTGGAACAAATGAGTTTAGGTAAACCACGCCTCTGTTGCGATCATGGACATCGTCGATAATGCGTCCCCATCTTCCGTCGTAATAAGTGCTCTGATTGGCAGATATCTCAATGCAGTTTCCAGGATCGGTTAAATCAGGACCCCATTTTATCATGTAGTCAATGCATCCCGTTGCAGAAAGAACCTCAGAAGTTGTGGGCCTTCTAACGCCCATGAGGTGATTTAGCTTGTAGCCTCTATCAGCGCGGCAACCTGTACTTGCAAGATCAGCATCACTAACGGCTGCACACTTGTCGTATGCCGCCCAAAGGCCTCCATCAAAATTGGGGACTCCTCGACCTTTGTAATATCGATCTACGTACTCAAGAATTTCAGAATCGCCAGCTGCGTATTTGTACCAAGGCATGAGATGCTGATTAAAGGCGTACGCAATGAAAGTCCCGGTGGCTATACCCTGGTACGACTTCCCAAGACTCGATCCTGCGGGGCCATCAATATAGTCATAGGGATCTCCCGTAGAACCGTTGGCGTCACCTGTCCCCCCGAGGCCCAACTCTTTCATGAGACCTGCTCGATAGTAATTCCAATAGCGCCCCTCATCCCCTTTGCCGCCCCAAATGGCAACGCCGGTTTTGGATCTTCTCACTTGGGCGTCTTCTTGAAAATATTCTTGATCTTCTAATTGTTTATTCGAGGCAATGGCTCGGACTTCCTCAAGAATGGCATCGTCAGCATACATCGCAGCAAAGAAAACCATGGCGGGCTTCTTGCCTAAATGCTGGCCAGCACCGCTTCCAAACTTAACTCCAAGTTTATAGCCCGAATAGATATCAATTCCTTTTTGCATCAAGGCATAAACGGCCTTGGCCTTCTCTTCAGTACTTTCAGTGCCGAAAAGACTCCATAGATCAGTTTGGTATTGAGATGCTTGACCAGCGGCATAGTCATCTACAACGTTTGAGGGCGAAGTGGCTCTATAAAACTCACCGCTAAAATAGCGTGTGTCTCTTGATATTTCATGATGAGGCACTGACCATCTTCTGACAATTCCAGAAGCCGTGCTTCTAAAGCTAGCTAAATCACGACCTGATGACGGCTGCAAAAGTTTGGGCAAACGATCTAGTCTAATTTTGCTTGTAGATACATAGAGTTTGTCTTTCCCGTGAATACCTGGTCTAAGGACAGTCTTGCCCGAGTTTTCTGGCACTTGTGCAACTATAGTTAGCGCATCACTTGTTGCGACACAGCCAGCAAGAATAGCACTTGTTCCACATCCAGAAGTTTTGGAAACAGATTTAATAAGGGATTCATCTGGGCTGGCCTGATAGGGAAGTTGAGTCATAATATTGAGAGCTGGATCATAGCTTGAATACATGGGTAAATAGCCCTGATGGGTTTTGCTTTGTGGGTTGACCATGGCCCCATTTGCCTCACCGGCAGGTAAAATATTGTTGATTGATACTTTTGAAACAACCGAGTTTTGCGAGTCTCTCGCAGCTACCCAAATCTCACCATTAACAAAGTTTCCACACAAACAAGCCCCGCCATTGCATGTGAAGTTCCACGTGATCTCAACATCTCCTGAAACACGTTTTGCCTGAGTATTTGCGCAGACTTTACTAGGTGAGGATTCTTGACATTGGCAAGTAGAGCCCACATCTACAGGTACCACAGGGGTTGAATCAACAGGCGGCTGTGTGGGAGACGAATCTATGGGCGGAGTTGTGGGTACTGTCTCAGCCACATAAATTTTGTAACTATCCTCGCCGACAACACCATCAACTCCTGATTCAAAATCAACTTTCCACCATATGGTGGTGCCCCAAGTTTCATGGGTTGAGCGAGTGGGACCTTCCACAATCACTCCAATGGCACCAGCAGACTGGCGTCCAATTAGAGTTTCAGCAGTAATGATTCCTTCTGATCTAACGTTACCATCGCGAGTGAGTTGAATTCGATCGCCTAATTTGAAGTCTGAGATGATGGGAGACGGGTCTGGAATACTGGGTGGTGTTACAACAACTTCCTCTGCCACACGGCAGCTCGTATGAGAAAAAGATCCGCTGTAGTCGCTGAGCACGCCGTCGCTGCAAGAGCGCGTTTGTACTTCGCTCATACAATTTGAGCCAAAGGGGACGCTTGCACTTTCATACATGGTGCGAGTTTCCGAAGCACCATGTGTGAGCTCACCACAAGAGGCTGGCTCATCTACTGCGGGGGAGGGTACAACAACCGGGGTTTCTGTTTTTTGAGTCAAAGAGACTTGAAGCTCGCAAGCCGCGAGAGAGCTTAAGGCTAAAATTGAGTAAAAAGATTTTAAGACAATTTTGTTCATTGTGACGTTCTCCAAAAAAAAATCTGGAACCAATGGTGTTGAATACGTACGGCTTCAAGAGCTCCAGGAGGCCAAGAAAGATCTTTGTTTTGCTTTTCATAACTTCTTTTAAAAGAATAGCGCGGCAGGAACTGAAAATAGAGTTACGTATCTGCTCAATTAAAAACAGGTTAAGCAGTCAAAATTATTGGCTTCAGAACGGCTCAGTTTGGCGCACGAGGCTGCATTGCCGTCATGTAAAGAAATGATTAAGGCCTTTCGCATCCAAAAATTCTTGATATTCTATTTTTGATGAAAGCGGAAGCCATAGCGGAGAAGCTCGGCCAGATTCAGTCATTGATTGAATCTGGCGATGTGGTCACAGCCAATGTGCTCATTTCAAAAATTTCTTATAGAAACTTGCAAAGAGAACAAAAACTATTGCTTGCAAATTTCTGTAGAAGATCTGGTCAGCCGGAGAAGGCCCTAATCATTCTGCGCCCAACGGTTAGACCGGCAGAGAAAAAACGTGTTGATGCTACTGATTCCGAACTGCTTGAATATGCCGTTTCACTCACATACCTAGGCGCGGTCAAAGAGGCCGCCGCACTGTATTCTCAGGTGAAGAACAAATCTCTGGCTGAATATTCCCTATATCCTGCGTTTAATCACATTAAAGTATGGGACTACCAGCTTGCCCTACCGTTGCTTCGAGATTATGTACAAAAAACAGAGGATCTCTACAAGAGATCCATTGGGCAAATCAATCTCATTCAAGGCTTGCTTTTCTGCGATAAAGGAGAAGAAGCAGAGGCAATTTTTAAAGGGAACAATATTGAAAGTTTTCTGAAAAAAGAAGGAAAAAGCAAGCTCTTATCCAATTACTACGAACTTAAAGCGCAATATTGTTTTCAAGTTGAAGATTGGAAACAAGCTAACACTTGGGTTGAGGCTGCAAGCCGATTGATGAAACAGAACTCATCAGTAGAAAAACTTTTTGTACAGAAGTGGAAGTTTTTAATCGATCTATACGAATCAGAAAATAAGAGGGGCAAAGAGCATTTCATGGAGCCTTGGCTAAAATTGCGGGCTGAATCTGTGTGTGCCGGGCATCATGAGACACTTAGAGATTTAGATTTTCATTTTGGTCTTAAGTTTCAAAATATAGACCTACTGAACTACGTCTTTAGGGGAACTCCCTACGAAAGTTACAAGACAAAAATTCAGGAAAAAGTATCAAAGTCCTTAAAAATGCAGCTCACGAGCCTAGATCCCTATGTGAGGCCACTTTTTCGCGATAAACTCGATCCCACGTTTTATAAACTAAAAGATCAAAGTCCTATAGTAGATCCCCAAGCCATGTTCACAAGCTCAGGAACGAAGGTGGCCACAAATTTAGTTACTCTGTTTGCTTGTCTTAATGAGGATTTCTATAAAGGTGCCTCAACGTACAAAATTTTTGAAACGGTCTATGAGGGTGAATTTTTTAATCCCACAAGCAGCCCATTAAAAATTAGACAACTTATGCATCGATTAAGAGAATTTTTAGAACAGAATCAAAGGCATTTCAAAGTCGGCAACAATGAAAATATTTACGAATTAGTTCCAATTGCCGCGTCTTGCGGAATTCAATGTGCGAGTACCGAGGGGTCAACAGCTCGCCAAGTCGACTTTATCGAACAAATTGCTACGCATTTTGGGACCGAGGCCTTTAAGGCGGGAACACTGTCAGAGAAAGCAAATATCCCGCTAAGAACAGTGACCTCAAAACTAAAAGATGCCGTTGAGTCTGGACAGATTTCCAAAATTGGTGCGGGCCCCAATACTCAATATAAAAAAGTTTAAAATGAACACCATCTTAATTTGATTTTCGGCAAAAATTCCACTCTCATTTGCCAATACCTCGCTTTCCTATTTTTAATCGTATGTACCGCTACGGAGCCTGGATCACAATCTTGGTTTATATTGGTTTCAGGATAGTTGTCGCTTCAATGAATTTGAAGGAAACTTTGCCCTTGAAGGCATTCATTCGTGGTTCTATGGCTCTATAGCTGAGCCAGCTGACGCAAATAGCTGATTTTTAATATTGGTTTTAAATGCCAATTAATAATACCCGGGCAATATTGACATTCGAATTTAACCCGGGTATTATTAATGTAGGGAAGGTAGTTTTATGGGATCGATAGACACCTACACAGCTTTTGATGGAAATAAACTAATTTTTCAAGGATCTCTTACAGACGTTGTTCTGAAAATTAAGAAGCGTCTTGGTAAAGAAGGAAATAGTTCAATTCTAATTTTTAGTAATTCAACAGGGAATGTAGTTGATTTTAATTTTCATGGCCATGAACGAGATGTGCAAAGACGACTAGAAGTATTTGTTAGTGAAGAGGCTCAAGCAATTCCTACTGGTCCAGGAAGACCTAAACTAGGAGTTATATCTCGCGAAGTTTCACTGTTGCCTCGTCACTGGGAATGGTTGGCGACACAGACAGGTGGCTCCTCCGCAACTTTACGTTGCCTAGTTGAAGAAGCAAGGAAGAAATCGGAAAATGGAAACCAAATTAAACAAGCTCAGGAGCGAACTTATAAATTTATGCTTGCTATTGCTGGAGACTTTGAAGGATACGAAGAAGTTTTGCGAGCCTTATATAAAAAAGATGAAATAACGTTTTTGGCGAAAATTGAAAATTGGCCCAAAGATATTCAAGTGCATCTTAAAGATATTAGTGAACCTGTTTTTGAAGATAAATAAAGTTGTCACTAATGGAGACTAAAATGAAAAAAACCTTATTGGATATTCCTTATTTACAAGGGCCATTTGAACACCGAAGGGACTCGCAAACTTCTGGAACGCATACAATAATTGTCTCAAAAACGGAAGTTGCAATTAGCACTCAGGATGACTTGAGGGTCACGCCTCTGCTATAAGGTAATAATGAAGGATTCTAAGGGGCTAGATGAACTTGAAAAGCAAATTCGAGCCGCGATTGAAGAGGTTCCAGAAGAAGCATCAAGATTAATTGAAAATGGCCTACGGCTCAAAGATTCCGCCGCAACTTCTGTTTCTCCACTCTTGCAAAAACTTTTTTCATTTCTAAATTCCGATTTTTATGTAGGACAAAGTATGTATTCAATTTTTGAACATGTCTATCCAGATGAATTTTTTAATCTCGAAAGTAGTCCAGAAAAAATTCGTCAGATTGTATTTAGATTAAGAGATCAGCTTGGAGCTGCGGGGGTTGGTCTTGATGTTTTTCATGAGGATGGTCGATACTCCTTAGCCTCACAATCGGGCCTAACGGCAGTGGTTTGTGCTGGCAAAGAAGACGCAGGAGAGCCAATTATGTTGAAAGAAATCCGAAGTCATTTTGCAGGCGAGGAATTTCGCCTTGAAGATTTGGCGAAGAAACTTAATATTTCTAATCGAAGCGTTTCCACGAGAGTTAAGGAAGCTGTTCAAGCGGGATACTTAGAAAAAATCGGAGCCGGCCCCAAGACCCGTTACAGGGTTTTAAAATAGCAGCTTATAGATCAGTTCATCTGATTAATCAGCTCCTCTGTTTAATCAGATACTCTGTGGCCCCCTAAGATCGGGTCCCGCAACTCGCAGGTTTGCAAAATGCCGTAGAAAATCGACGACGATCAATAGGCGAATTGATTCACGTAATCTTCATTGTATCTAAACCAAGACTTTACTGTATTTGTGATGTGGGCAGCTGGTAATCTGAGGTATACGGGGGAATCTTTCAAAAAGTGAATAAGATAGGAAACATTATTGGTCTCGCGGTCGTTCTATCGGCCTGTACCGAAGTTTCAATGTTATTTCGCTACGATCCTGCTCGAGAGCCCGATGCTCCCCCTACAGACGACAAACACTATTTAGCCTGTGTAGCTGAAACCGGCACACCCATTTCATTCGCCAGTGACGTTGAACCTGTCCTCGCCAAACATTGCTATACTTGCCATTCCGTCACCAATCCGGTCGGCGGTTTTGCCTTCGACAAATACTCTAGCGAAGAGATGGCGCTGGCCGAAAAACCAGACCTGTGGAACCACGTGGCTGAACAAATCGAAAAGGGTTACATGCCTCCGCCCAATCGTCCCGCCATGTCTCAAAATGAAAAGCTTGTGATTCAACGTTGGGTTGCGCGTGTCGATGGGCAAGATTCTGCAAAAAACGACCCAGGTTACGTGCCCCCTCGCCGTCTAAGCCATACCGAGTACCGCAATACCATGCGTGACCTCTTAGGATACGATCCAAAAGCCAATTCGTTTTTCAAGGCACTTCCTGCAGATGCGGCGGCCGAGGGTTTTGATAACAACGCCTTTGCCATGGCGATCACTGCCTCTTCAGCCGACTCCTACATGAAAATTGCCGAAGCTGGGATTGAGGCTTTGTTCGCAAGTAAAAGCGGGGCCCAATACCTCAGCACTGTGGACTGCAACATTGATTCGGATGCTTGCCTTCGTCAGGTCGTGCAAAATTTCCTAGACAGAGCCTTTCGTCGACCGGCTACCACCGAAGAAGTCAACAATCATTTGGTTCTCTTTGGCGAGATCAATGCTGAATTTAATGACCGCGAAAACTCGCTCAAGCTTTTGATGCAAGGAATATTAGTCTCACCAAATTTTCTATATCGCATTGAGAGCGATGTTAAAGCCGGTGATCATTTGCAAGTTCGTGAACTCAACGACTTCGAACTTGCCAGCCGCATCTCATACTTTCTTTGGTCCACCATGCCCGATCAACAGCTTTTTAGTTTGGCTAAAGCAGGTCAACTAAAAGACTCGACTGTTGTTCGACAAGAAATTAAGCGAATGCTCAAAGACCCACGCTCCAATTCTTTAAGGGACTCGTTCGCACACCAATGGCTGCAACTCAATAAAATCGACAATGTTTCGCTCAACACAGATAACTATCCCGAATTCGATGACTCCCTTAAAACGAGCATGGCACAAGAATCGCTGCGACTCTTTGACCACATTATCAAAGAAGATCTCAGTTTTGAGGAGCTCATCAGTGCTGACTATACCTTTCTAAATTCCAAACTTTCGGATCACTATGGAATTGCGTCTTCCTCGAATGGTGTGAACGATTTCGTGAAAGTTTCGCTAGCGTCGACCCCGCGACGGGGTATTTTAAATCACGCGTCTTTTCTTTCGATTAATAGCAAGAACGAAGGTTCAAGCCCCGTAAAACGTGGTGCGTGGATCTTGGATCGTGTTCTGTGTGGCGATCTTTCGGAACCACCAGCTGTGCCCCCACTTCCTCCGGCAAACAACAACGACGGAAAAATACTCACTGTGAAGGAGAGACTCAATGCTCACCGAATCAACGCGAGTTGTATTTCATGCCATGCTCACATCGATCCTCTGGGCCTTGCTTTAGAGGCCTTCGGCCCCGGGGGCGAGATCCGAGAAATCGACGAAAATGGACTTACGGTAGACCCCACCAGCGTTTTGCCAAGTGGCGAATCGGTTGCCGATCACCTAGACATCATCGAGTTGATTAAACAAAAGGATGATTACGGCAGGTGTATCACAAAAAAACTCATGACCTATGCTACGGGCCGGAAAATGGAATCTTTCGACAAGTGCAGCATCGAGGCCGCTGCTGCTGCAAATCGCCAAAGCAACTACAGAGTTAGTGATATCGTGTTTTCAATCCTGCAAACAGAAGCTATGCGCAAACGTCGCAGCTTTAAAGTGGAGGAATCCCAGTGAGCAAGTCCAAATTCGAAATCTCGCGTCGTCATTTTTTGCGCGGCCTAGGCACTGCCCTTGCAGTTCCCGTATTTGAATCTCTTTTACCAACCAAGGCGCTCGCACAAGAAAGTGGCAAAGCGGTGCGTTTTGGTTATGTTTATACACCAAATGGAGTGAATCAATCTGCCTGGTACGCAAATCCAACAAGCACATTGAGTGGTGAAGCTCAGCTACCGTTTTCTCTAAAGCCACTTGGCGCCTATGCAAGCGATTTGCTAGTTGCCAGAAAAATTAACAACCCACATGGGGAATATAGATTTACAGAACCAACTTATGACGGCAGCACTGTTACAGTCACAGAAGGAGCTGGTGACCACGCTCGTGCGGGTGGCGGATACCTCAGCGAACGTCGAGTCTACAAAAGCAAAGACGAAAACTACCGAATTTTCGGCCCAGTTGCTGAGAGAAAACTTTTGATGTCTGGAAACTCTATTGACGTCGAGATCAACAGATTAACAGGTGCACGAACAATCAACCTGGCTTTAGAGACAAACGGCGGCTCCGATAGCTATCGTGCCGGATACCAAGACACTCTTTCTTATCGCTATAAAATGGGAACTGCAGGGACAGGCTACACTCCGAGTCGTAATGCACCAATTGTTGACCCAAAGGCGGCCTTTACTGCAATATTCAACGGCTATAGCACTGACGATCAGACTGCTCGCGATGCAATTATTGCAAGACAAAAGAAAAGTATTTTGGATTTTGTACTAGGCGACGCCGCGCAACTCAGACAAAAGCTCTGTGTCGCAGACCGGTGCAAACTCGATGAATATTTAGACGCCGTACGCGAGCTCGAAAGTGGATTGGATACAGATGGACCTCAATTGGTCTGCCAAACAACACCCAGCGCACCCAATTACGATCCCGGCACCAATCATGCTTTGCGAATCAAATATTTCTTTGATGTTCTTGTGCTGGCGTTTCAGTGCAATGCTATCGATGGGTTTACAATGATGATGGCATCGGAGGGTAGCGGACGCGGTTATGCCTCCCATATTCCAACGTCAAGTATGGAGCCCTACAACGGACAACCTCGGGCCATGTCTAACACTGGTCATCATACGCTTTCCCACTATTCCGATAACTCCGACCCGAACTGGGCGCTTCACCAAATAAAGCACATTGACCGTTGGAATGCTCAACAGTTTGCGTACCTTGTTGGCCAACTTAAGGCTAAAGACGACTATCCAGGCACCAAATTATTAGACAATTCTCTGATATCTTTTGGGTCCGCAATTGCAAATGGCAATTCCCATAATAACGTGGACATTCCGTTGCTTATTGCGGGCCGCGGGGGCGGGGCCGTACGCACCGGACGTGTTGTGGATTTCGGTGGACGACAATTGTGCGACTATCATCTTGGGGTCGCACGTAGCGTAGGCGCCAATCTCACGAAGTTTGGATTCAATACCAATCCCATCGACTTTAGCTAAAAGAATATAGGCAAAGGTAAGCGGGTTTTTTAGAATTTTGCGATTTTCAATTTCAAAAAATGGTCGGCGCGGCAGGATTCGAACCTGCGACCCTCTGCTCCCAAAGCAGATGCGCTACCAGGCTGCGCTACGCGCCGCCGACCAGGGGTTATCTATAGCTGAGAACATTCTGGGGGGCAAGCCTCTCAGGTGTGTTTTGATGAATTTGGGGGCCGCCTAGCTATGGGCAATAATATTAATAAGATTAACCACTTGTGGCGACTACATTTCCAAGCTCTACCAAAGTCTCGAGGCCATTCTTGGAATTTTCAATCAAATCTGAAGAAGGATTCAGCTTCGAAGTGCAAAGCAAAATGACTGTGCTACCACCAAATTCAAAGAAGCCCTTTTCTTGTCCCTTTTGTGCTTCGACTGAAGGATTGAAGGTTTGGACAATTCTTCCCACACACATAGCGCCAACTTCAACATAGGCAAGTTTTCCAAATTCTTTTGAATCTTGAATTGTGACTTGTCGTTCATTTTCAACAAAAGCGCGAGTGTGAACACTTAGCGATAGTGGATTTACGGAATGTAGTTTTCCTGAAACACGTTGAGGATTTGAGACGGCACCTGTCGCGCAAAAATGAAAGCGATGATAGTCAACGGGGCAGAGTCGAAATACGAAGGCCCATCCGCCTACAAAAATATTTGCTAAGTCGGTATCGCCTCCAAGAAGTTTTTCAATACTCAGCTTATCTCCCTTAAAGTATAGCTCAGACTCCAAATCTTTAAGGGCATAAACGCTGAGGCGTCCTTCGGCGGGGGCGCCAAGTTGTTTGGGATCTTCCGGAAACTTGCGAACGCTATCTTGGAGTTCTCTTATAAAAAAATCGTTAAAAGATTTGTAGCCATCGAGTGGAATTTTAAAATCTTCTATGCGAATTTTAAATATGCGAACAAAGTTTTCGATTCTAGATTTTGAGAATGGCGAGTCCATCCAAAGCTGTGCGCCAAGAGATGCGGCTTTTTGTATAAGCTTGGAGGATGTGATTTGGCGACCGATGGGGTTTTGATATCCCCACTCAATCCAATGGCCCCCAAAAGTATCTTCCTCGTATTCTAGCCCGTCTTTCCTGCTGATGTATTTGTGTTTGAGCATGCCTGGCAACATTCTGGCGCATCTTTACAAGACTATCCAGCACACAGGTATAAAATAAAAGAATGAATCAAGAATGGGTAATGGCACTTCTTACATTAACGGCAATGGAAATCGTCTTGGGAATTGATAACATTGTGTTTATTACAATCCTTTGTGCAAAGCTGCCTGAGGCTCAACGAGCTCTTGGGCGTAATGTGGGACTAGGATTAGCCTTGGGCCTACGAATCGCTTTATTGCTTAGTGTGAAGTGGATCATGGGCCTAACGGAGCCACTCGTGCATGTGATGCATCGAGGAATATCTGGAAGAGATTTTATTTTGCTGGGTGGCGGACTGTTCTTGATGGCTAAGGCGACCTTTGAAATTCACCATAAGCTCGAAGAGAACACGGAGCCCGAAGATGTTAGCGGCGCAAAAAAAGTGAAGAGCCAATTGGGATCGATTCTGATTCAAATCTTATTGCTGGATTTGGTTTTCTCGCTAGATTCCGTGATCACAGCGGTTGGAATGGTTAGCGACATTATGATTATGGTTTTGGCTATGGTGGCATCGGTTTTTGTTATGATTCTGTCTGCAAAATCGATAGGGGATTTTGTTGAGAAGCATCCCACCGTAAAGATGTTAGCACTTTCATTCTTAATATTGATTGGCTTTATGCTCTTGCTTGAAGGTGTCGGCCATCATATCGATAAGGGGTATATCTATTTTGCAATGGCATTTTCCTTGGGCGTAGAGCTTGTGAATATGAAATATCGCGCATCCAGAAAGCTACGAAAAAGTATTTAGCTAAATGTCTAAAGAAATGCCAAGTTCCACAGTTCTTGAGACCGGCAAATAAAAATAGTCTGCTGCACGTTGTGCATTTGCGGTCATCACTCTAAAAATCTTCTTCTTCAAATTAAAAATACTTTCGCTCTTCGAGGGAATCAAAATTTCTCGACTCAAAACAAAAGTGGTGTCGTTGATGTCGAATTCAAAGCCTAAAGCATTGCAGTTCTTTAATATCTTAGGAACATTCGGCGCCTGCATAAATCCAATGCGAATGACGATGCGATAAAAATTGTTTTCCATGAGTTCAATGTTAACGCTCTCAGATTCTCTAACCATGGGAACATCGGCTGTTTGAACAGTTAAAAAAATAACTCGTTCATGTAGTGCCCTGTTTAACTGTAAGTTGGCGACTAGGGCGGGGGGCAAAATTTTCGATTGGCCCACCATATAAACACCGGTGCCTTTGACTCTTTGGACGACTTCTTTTTGAAGCAGGTCATTTAAAACTTCGTTGGGAAGAGTTTTTGCTCTCAGTCTTTCGGCGAGGACTTTTCTTCCGCTTCTCCATGCGAGCATACACATTAAGACCAGCAATCCAATCGCAATGGGTACCCATCCACCTTCACCAAATTTTGTAAGGTTCGAAAGCCAAAAAGGAATGTCGATACATAAAAAAACAAGAGTTAGCAAAATGGTTTTAGTTAGAGACCACTTCCAAATTTTGTGGGCGACGACGGCAGCCAATAGGGTGGTCAAAACCATTGTAGTAGAAACGGCAATGCCATAAGCAGCGGCAAGGCGGCTAGAATCTTTAAATTCAAAAACCAACCAGATTGTTCCAACAGCTAGGGCCAAATTCACGGACTTAATATAAATCTGACCTATCTCGCTCTCCGAAGTATGGTCAATTTTTATCCTTGGCAAAAAGTTTAGTTGAATGGCTTGCCTAGTGAGCGAAAACACTCCTGATATAACGGCTTGTGATGCAATAATTGTTGCGGCAGTGGCAAGTAAAATAACGGGAATCAGAGACCACTCTGGCATGAGTTTGTAGAATGGATTTACAATGGCCGAAGGATCGCGAAGCAAAAGGGCGCCTTGGCCAAAATAATTCATAAGGAGTCCAGGGAACGCAACAAAAAACCACATGCGTTGAATGGGTTTTAATCCAAAATGACCCATGTCTGCGTAGAGAGCTTCACCCCCGGTGACAACAAGGAAAATAGCACCTAAGGACAAAAAGGCACCGTGCGGACTTTGCCGAAAAAATTCTACACCGTACCATGGATTGATGGCTTTAAAAATTTCGGGATGTTGAAGCACCTGAGCGAGACCAGAGACAAAAAGAGTCGAAAACCAAATAAGCATGATAGGACCAAAAATATTTCCTATTTTAGCGGTGCCGTATTTTTGAATCGAAAAAAGTCCCACGAGGATGATGCACGTAATGGGAATGACGTAGGAATCAAAGACAGGCGTAGCAATTCTAAGACCCTCTATCGCACTGAGCACTGAAATCGCAGGTGTGATGACACCGTCACCATAGAGGAGAGCGGCTCCAAAAAGAGCAACAAGTAGCGCTCCGGCTTTTAGTTTTTTGTCCTGTCTAAGCGCGATTTGTCCCAGTGTTCCAAGGGCCAAAACGCCACCTTCGCGGCGGTTGTCAGCGCGCATAATGTACAAAAGGTATTTGATGCTGATAACTAGAATTAGGCTCCATGTGATCAAGGAAAGCACGCCCAGAATATTTGTAGAATTGAGGGCCAAATTGTGTTCGGCCGCAAAAGTTTCTCTAAAGGCATAAAGAGGGCTCGTGCCAATATCTCCGAATACAATTCCAAGAGTTGCTAGGTACATTTGAGTAAGGTGATTATGGGTTTTATTGCTATCTTCCATGGTTATAAAAAAAGTGAATTTAAGGTCACTTAGTGAATGGATAGTAGCATCATTAGTGGGCAGGGACTAGTCATCGTTTGTTGCAATTTGGATATATGCCAAAACTAAAAAAACATGCCTTTGGGCGTTTGCACATCGCTTCGCTTTGTGCAATTCACAGTAAAATTAACAGTACCATTAAAAATTATATGCCTTTGGGCATATAATTTTTAATGGTACCCAGGAAAGGACTTGAACCTTCACGCGTCTCCGCACCAGATCCTAAGTCTGGCGTGTCTACCAATTCCACCACCTGGGCACGTGAGGCTGTTTTAAGAACTCAATCGAAGTTCTGTCAAGATCCTAAACCCTGAAGTTTAAGCATTTTTGGAGTCAAAAGCGGTTTTCCACTGCTTTCGAAGGTCAATAACTCGCTGATCGTCGGCTTTTACTTGAACAGCTTTATGAAGGATGTCAGATGCGGCCTTTAAATCGAGGTTGTGAAGATGGTAACGGGCAGCCGCGACGTAATATTCTATACTGTCAGCCTGAGCTTCTTCGGCAGCTTGTAAAATTTTATCTAAAGACGCGGGGTCCTTTTCGGACAGATAGAAGTCGGCTGCAATTTCTATAGATTTGGGGGCATCTGGCATAATTTTTAGAACCAAAAAATGTGCTGAATAGAAGAGCTTAATGGCTCTTTCATTTTCTTGTTGGACTAAAATTTTTGTCTTTTCAAGACCCTGCTGCAGAAGAGAGATTGTACGATCCAAAATGTCGGTCTCTTCAGTAATGATTTCAATTAGGTCGAGCCAATCTTCAGGACTTTTTATATTCTCAGAGATAAAGCTAATTAGCTTATCACGGGTTTTCGTCGAGTATTGAAGGGCGTCTTCCTTTAGGATCTCCATAATTTTTTTACAGTTTCTAAACAGAACATATTGAAAATCATCAGGCTCGGTGGCACAAACTTTTAAAAGAAAATCTGTTGTGCGATTAAAGTTGGATAGTGATTTCTGAATCTTTAGAATGTTGAGCTGAATCTCAAAGGCATCGTCACTTCTGTTCTGATCCATCATCAGCTCTTGAAGGTTTATTTTTATAGAGATGCTGTTAGGGTATTCTATCTCTAGCTTTTGTAGCTCTTTGGCGGCGAGTTGTTTCTCACCAATACCTGCAAGGCTTTTGATTCGAGTTAGGCTTAGCTCTAAACGGTCCAATTCGAATCCTGCCTCTTCTAGCTTTTCGTAGAAATTGAGAGCTTTCTGGAATTCTTGCTTTTGATTAAATTTCTTCAACTCTTTGAGGGCTACAAGCCACTTCGGAGGTTTTTTTGCAGATCCTATAAGATCCTTTAATGAGCTCTGAAGCTGTACCATAGAATATGGTTTTTTTAGGAATAAATAGGCTCCGAGCTCAGAATAAAGTTGCTGCCTATCTTCCGAACTTGAATCCGGAATTATGTTTTTCATTCCTGGGGCATTGGCCGTGGCGGACTGGCGCACAAGGACCATGATCATGGCGCCTGAGCTTGACGTGTTTCCAGTTTGGATATCCTGAAGTATTTCAGAAATGCACGGACCAGGATTTTTTGAGGTACCATCTTCCGAAGGTTCATCAAAAGAATCGTCTAGAATTATAATATCTAACGGATTCTCTCCTTTTAACGTCTTGAGCACTTCCTCAGCGCTATTTGCCATCGTCAAATCATCAACCATTTCAGTGAGCATTGGACGAATGGTACTCCGTTCCTGCCGACTATGTATGTAAACTAGCGCTCTCAATCCGATCCTCCAATCCAATATAGCAACCACATAACTGTAGCAAAGTTCCCGACCCATTTGGTGGACGATTAAATTAAGTTAACTTTAAGAATGGATTAAGCTCTCAAACGCTTCTGAGAAGCACTCCGACGCCCTGGCCGCCACTTACACAAAGACTGGCAATTCCAATTTTCCCCTTACCTAGGCGTTTTAATTGATGTGTAAGGGTGCACAGAATTCTTGCACCGGTACAACCGATGGGGTGCCCTAGGGCGATAGCACCCCCAAGTGGATTGAGCTGATCATCGTGAATCTTAAGCTCTTTTTGACAGGCAATGGCCTGTGCCGCGAAAGCTTCGTTGATTTCAAAAACGTCGATGTCTTGTGTTTGCAAGTTGTGCCGTTTCAAAAGTCTTTCGATGACGGGAACGGGGCCGAGGCCCATAAGCTTAGGATCAAGCGCGGCGTATTCCCAGTCTAAAATTTCTGCAAGGCTATGCGGAAATTGCTCAGACGAAATTTCTAAAAAGGCTGCGCCATCTGTAATGCCGCTCGCGTTGCCGGCTGTGATGGTTCCGTTCTTCGAATCAAAGACGGGTGGAAGTTTTTGTAGGCTCTCTATGGTACTTTGAGGTCTCGCATGTTCATCGGAACTAAATGGAGCTTTAAGCTTTGAATGTTTCAAGACGATGCGTTCGTCTGTGAAATAGCCGGACTTTTCTGCAGCCGCAGCTTTTTGTTGTGAGCGAAGGGAAAATTTATCTTGTTCTTCGCGGGTAATTTTTTTGAGTGGAACAATAAAATTTTCAACAGTCGCGCCCATTACCATGTCGGCCATTGGGCAATGAAAACCGTCTCTGTACATCCCATCTTCAAAAGGCATGTTCCCCATTTTGTGGCCCCATCGCGTTTGAAGGCTTAGGTACGGGGTATTGCTCATGCTTTCTACACCGCCAGCAAAAATTTTTTGGGCTCTTCCAAGTAAAATTTTTTCACAAGCATGAATGACGGCAACCATTCCGGAGGCGCAGGCATGGTTGACGGTTGTTGCGGGGGTGGTGTCGGGGAGGCCCGAAAAAATGCTAGCTTGCCGCGCCGTATTCGGTCCACAACCGGCCTGTCTTGCGTGGCCCATTAAAACAAAGTCTATGGGGGCTTTTGTAGCGCTTTGGTTTTTGCTCACAGTTTCTTTTAGACAAGCCGCTGCAAGTTCGCCTGCGCTTAGCGGCAGAAGGCTCCCGCCAAATTTTCCTATAGGAGTACGCAGGGCGGTATTAATAAACAAAGGTTTGGCTAAAGCTGTCTTAATTTTGGACATCGTTCTTTAGTTTATCATAGGAGTTTCGGATATGATCAAGTCAGGAGTGCAGATGAATACAATTTCTTACCCTCAAGGTCATGTGTTGCTTAGAAAGCTCAAAGGCGAATTGCCGTTTATAGACAGGGGTGAGGGCATTTATCTGTATGATAAAGCTGGCAAAAAATATATTGATGGGTCGTCTGGGGCCTATGTCGCGTCCGTGGGACACTGTCAAAAAGAAGTTGTCGAAAAAATTAAGCAGCAGTTAGATAAAATTTCCTATGTGAATGGGCGCCACTTTGCGACCGAAATTAGTGAAAGTCTTGCGAGCAAAATTGTTCGCCATGCGCCCAAAGATCTCGATAAAGTATTTTACCTTAGTTCAGGAAGTGAGGCCGTCGAGGCCGCCATCAAATTTGCAAGACAATATTTTTACTGCAAGGGGTTACCCTTAAAACAAAAGGTTATCTCTCAAGTACCCGGGTATCATGGCAATACCATATTTGCGATTTCGATATCTGGAAGAGCACAATATAAAAAGTTTTTTGCACCCTATTTACAGGACATGCCAACTATTGAAGCTCCTATGGCCTACAGGTGTCCCGTTTCTTCTTATGAGGATCTGGGCAGCGCCTACTATTTGGAGAAATTGGAAAAACTTATTTTAGAGCAGGGCCCCCAAAACATCGCATGCTTGATTTTGGAGCCGGTTGGAGGCTCATCGACCGGAGGTGCTTGTCCTCCGGCGAATTATTTAAAAGGATTAAAGAAACTTTGCGAAAAACATGAGATATTTTGCATTGCTGACGAAGTGTTGGTTGGTGTGGGCAGAACGGGCTACTTTTTTGCCTCCGAAAAAGACGGTTTTTGCCCAGATATTATTACTTTGGCAAAGGGACTAAATGGCGGATACGCGGCACTTAGTGCTATGGTTACAAAGACAGAGTATTGCGATCTCATAGCTAAAGAGTCGGGCGGCTTTTTACATGCACAAACTTTTGTTAATTATCCTCTTGGCTGCGCTGCTGGAGATGCCGTCGTAGACTTTATCGAAAAACATGGTCTGATTGAGAATTCTAAAAAATTAGGAAAGTATTTTTTGGAAAAGTTATCTGTCGAGCTTGGACGGTTTGATTGTGTGGGAAATGTCACCGGACGAGGCCTCTTGCTAGGAATAGAATTGGTTGCGGACAAGAAATTAAAAACTCCATTTTCAAAATCAAAATTACTTACAGATAAACTACAAAACATCCTTTTTGACCTAGGATTGGTGACTTGGGGTAATAGCGGTCATGTTGACGGTGAAAATGGAGACATCGTTTTACTTGCCCCTCCTCTTATCGTGAAGCGCGAAGAACTTGATCAAATCGCTGAGATATTTAAGCAGGGCTTGGCTCTGTTAGAGAAAGAATTGTAACCAACGGGGCTTAATGATGTCGTGCGGGTTATGCACCCACAGTTTTTTTTAGCGCGATTAAAAGTGGTCCACATGTGCAGTTTGTGTCAAATATGGGGCCCCTAATATGGGGCCTCTAAACAACTCGCCTAGTTTTTGCTTTTTCATAGCTAAATTGCCTATTAGGCAAGTAATTTTTTGACTTAATACCATACGGATGTATGGTATTAAAATAATGACTCGAATACAAAATAAACAGCAAAACTTGTTTCATTCAAAACAATTTAGCAAGACTTCAATGTCATTTGGTGGCGCTCCGGGAGTTGGGGCTAAAGCATCAGGTGCCACGGCATCAAACCCAAAAACTGCACGGCCCGTGTCGTGTAAGCATGCAAATCATGTAGTGCTTAAGTCATATAAAGCAATAGGGTCGCGTTCATTTGTCAGCCACGAAAGATGGATTTTAAACAAATCACGGTCGTTGGCGACAAGCTTAGGTGTTGAGTTAAAAGATATTGTAGTTCATTCCACTCACATACATTTGCTGCTAAGAGTTTCACGCCGGAGAGCCTTTTTTGCTTTTCTGAGGGCTTTGTGTGGATTGATTGCGCGCAAAATCACTTCGAAGGAACGTGGACTTGCTAAAACCGCCAATAAAAAAGCAAGCAGGAATACGAGCAAAGGAAATTTGGAAAAGTTTTTTGCAGGACGTCCCTTTAGTCGAATCGTGAGTCTTGGAAGAAAATCCTATAAGTCGATAAAGGAATATTTCGATTTGAATCGTCTCGAAAAACTTGGCTATAGCAAAGAAGTTTCGCGCAAGAGAGGGCTGCTGAGGAGTGTAAAAATTATTTTAGCCAGCGGATAATTGGAAGCGGATAGTTTGCCTTTTTAAAAAATGCCCGCTTTTGACTTAGCAGCTCGACTTTAATCGCACTTTTTGTACGCACAATGGCTTAGGTATAGGGGGCACCCCAGGCACCCGATTTCACATTGACCCTAACTATCGTTGCCTTAACGTTATCTTAATTTGAAGTCAGATGTTGCGCTAACTATAGTCTTTAGAGCAGGTAGGTATATGGTGGAACGTCGGGCCCTCAACTCGTATATTACACTGGGTCTATAAAAAAACCTTAATGCATTCTTAATTTAGCAATAAAATGTAATTGGCTTAGGATTCGATAAATCTATAAACTAAAGTTAGATTTCAGAGAAGATTCAATTAATGGTACGTATTTGGATGTTGTAAACGAGAAAAGAGGAAAATTACTTAATGTCTATTTTTCAGGGTCTTCAAAGCACAAAAATTAAAGTATCATTATTTTTTATCGTATTTTTAATGTTTTCGAGCAATGCAAAATCCCAAGATGCCAATTCAGATCAATCTCTTAGTCAGAATCTTAGTCAGAGCGCCTACAAAGTTTCCGAACATGAACAAGTGGCAAACGCTTGTGTGGATGCAAACGGTAATGAATCTTCTGCCCAGAGTTGCTCATTTGAATATGTCGATGCCAGCAATCTCCATGTGGGGACCCAGTCCCCATGTATGAAATTTGAGCAATGCAAAAATTTCTGCAGGACGGGCATCTCTCAAGCCATGATTAAAAGTAAAAAATTATTTGATGATCTCAAACATAGTTGTGCTTGGGGCAGTGACAAAATTGATGTGTTGGGGCGACTTGGTGAAGATCAAATGAGATCACAAGGCAGAGAAACTCGCACTGAGGAAAAAAGAGAGTCTCGTAATGAGGAGTTGGTCGAGTCTGAAGATCCTTCTGATGAAGCTAACGAGGGTAGCGATACGGCGGTCGCAGGAGAAGATGAAACATTTAATCCCCTTGTTGCAAGTATTGACGACAAACACAAAGCTGCCTCTTCGCTTAAACATAGAATGGCGAAATTGAGCGGTTCTGATATTGACTCTGAACTTGCGAAGAGAAAAGAAGAAATTTTAAAATCGGATCTTAGCGCTGAGGATAAGGCTAGGTTTACAAAAAGGATTGACGATTTGTCAGCTATCAAGGCCGTCAAAACCAAGTCTTCTGGTGGTCTTTCGGCAGACGAGCGTAAACAACTCGCACTTCAAATTACTGCCCTAGATATAAATATGGCAAAGGCTAACGGTGGAAACACGAATGCTGAAGAAATGGCTCTCTTTAAGATAAAACTTAAAAAGGGGATCGCAAATGGCCAGCTTACCGGAAAAGAAGCTGAAAAGCTGAATCAACAAGCTAAGGATTTAGAGTCTGCTGAGGGGGCTCTTGCAGAGGATGGGTTGACTGCAGAAGAAGTCGCCGAAATCGAAGAACTTAAGAAAGATTTAAAAGATGATATGCGCCTCAAAAAACACAATCAAGAGTCTATTTGGACGATGATTGTTAACACTCAGGCACAGCTTAATAATATGAGGTCAAAGAAATATTTAGATAATAACTCCTATTCGGGATTAAATGATGCCGTTGAAAGAGTTAAGGATAAATTCATTGCCTTAAAAAGTAAAAAGAAAACCAAGGCATTAACCCAAGATCAAAAGCTGAATTTTATAACTAAGTTGCTTAACATCAAACAAAAAGCAAATGTTATCAAGGGCAACAAAATTCTAGCTAAGAAGTAAGTTCACTCAGGGCGCAGCTTATAGCTGCGCCATATTTTGAGAATAAAGTTTTTTTAGATGCGTTAATTGTTTCATCTTATGCAAATTATCGTGGATGATTAGTTGTTAAAAGCAAAGATTCCCCACGGGTAGGTATAGGCTGTTGAGCTTGAACCGAATCGCCCTTCGACAATCGCAGAATCCATTTTAACTCTTCGCAGATAGCTGCCTTGCTATGGTAGCCGTGCCTATGGATTCTTAAAACGTAAGAATTCGTATCTGAGAAAGATAACTTTGCTCTTCGAATAGGGTCATAGCAATATTGTTTTTAATTCTTAACGCCTTTTTAATCTAGCAAGATATTGTAAGTATTTTAGTTTTAGCCAATCCCATAAACTATAGTTAGATTCTAGGGGTAGGACGTTTTTTGCTTTGGCTTTCGACAAAAGGGGAAAAAATTTTATGACGATTCATAAAAATGTACCATTAATGACAACGTTCTTGTTGAGGGCCTCATTGCTATTCGTTGGCTTTTTCACGGTCTGCGAAAACGCAAAAAGCCAATCTTTGAATCCCAACCAAAGTGCCTGCGGGGAGTTGGATAGTTCTAAAATTGAGAAACATAGTTGTTCGCTTGGGTCTGTTATTGGAAACAGTCCGGATCAATCGCCTTGTGTGAATTTTGAGGAATGTAGGAATTTCTGCAGGGTCGAAATACATAATGCGGTAGTAAAAAGCCGAAAATCAATAGACGAACTTAATCCGAGTTGTGAATGGGGTAGCGAAAAAATTGATGTTTTAGGCCGAATTGGTGAAGCAGATATGAATGCGATTGTGGATAATTTAAACAAAGCGGATAGGGCTGCAGAGGCGGATAGGGCTGCCATTGAGGCACTTGCGAAAGAAGCTGAAGCTGCAAATCAAGGTGACGATGACTTTGGGGCTAATGAAGGTGATGAAATTGTAACAGAAACAGCTGCAGATGATGAAACTGAGGATACTGATACAGATGAAGAAGTTAATGATGATGCAGCCACTAAAAAAGCACGAAAAAAAGCAGCCTCAAAGCTCAAAAGTAGAATGGCAAAAGTGGGGGGAGCTGATATTGACTCTGAATTGGCCAAAAGAAAAAAAGAAATTTCGAAATCAGATCTTAGCGACGCGGAAAAATTGAAACTCACAAAAAAGATTGACGATCTATCGGCCATTAAAGCGGTGCAGGCAAATACTGGTGGAGGATTTTCGGAGGCAAATCGAGCACAGATGCAGCTTCGACTTGATGCTTTAGACTTTAATTTTGCACAGATTTCTGGAACAGGTACGAACGCTCAGGCAATGGCTCTGTTTAAAGAGAAGCTCAAACGAGGCATTGCGAATGGTACGCTAAGCGGAAAAGATACTGAGATTCTCAATCAAAAATCTGAAAACTTAAATGCGGTACAATCAGCTCTTGCTGAGGATGGGTTGACTGAAGCAGAAGTCGCCGAGATAGACGCACTTCGAAAAGATTTAAATGATGAACTAAAACTAAAGAACCATAATCAAGTTTCCATTTGGACCTTAATCGTTAAGACCCAGGCACAACTCGATAATATGAAAGCAAATAGATATTTGGGAGAAAAGTCTTATCAAGGCTTAACCGATGCTGTTGATAGGGTAAAAGAGCGGTTTATAGCTTTAAAGGACGGTAAGAAAAAGAGTGTTTTAAGCCGAGATCAAAAGGTGAATTTGATTTCTAAAATATTGCAGATCAAGGAAAAGGCTAAAGTTATCAGAGGTAATAATATTCTAGCTAAGAAGTGAAAATGAAATCTTAATATTTAATGGTCACTCTTTTGTTGTCGGCCCATAGTCCTTGAAACCCAACGGCCGTATGATTTAGTTGGTCGACAATAAGCCCACCACAAGTTGCTCCGCCATCGGGATCCATTGGCGGGGCAATGCATATGATCTTTGAGGCGCTGCCGCTCTCAAAAAATTCTTTTCTCAAATCTGAAGAAGTGGCTTGATCCCATTTGTTGTCGCTAAAATAGTTTTCGAGGGCTCTCAAGCGATTTTGAGTAGTGGGGCTTTGCCGTTCCATGATTTCAGTCGAGGCTAGGCTCCCCAGATAGTGATTGGTATGAACGTAATAGCCATCTTCTTTTAGAGAAAGTTGAGACGTGATTTCGAAACGTTTGCCCGTGGCTTCTACGTTAAAGGCATTTTGGTTGTCGCTGATCATGTAATTGTGTCCAGAGCTAGGAAGATTGTCTTTGATATATTCGCAAGCCTCTCTGGCATTTTTTTGTTGAAGCAGTTGTCTCACCAATCCGGTCCAAATGAGCCCTGACTCATTGAATTCTTTACAGTGCACGTTGTTGATCATAACGCTAACACCCGATTGGTTGATTCCAGCTAGCCCGAGGCACCCAGCCACGCTCAAAACTTTTTGCGACGGGCAATTGCGCTCCTCGACTTCGGGATAGTCAAGAAAGACTGTGTAGGGCGTTGCGCTGGCATGCATGTCCCATGTTTGGGCGACCCAGTTTGCGTGCTTAGTTTTAACGGCGATTATAGAACAACCATCTTCGACTCTCGTATTTTCCCCGTAAGAAAAATCTCGAATATCAGTATATGCGTTGAGCACCATGAGGTCTTCCATGGAGAGTCCTGAGGCTTCGTGCAGTCCTCGGACTTCTTGAAAAAGTTCAGGATACTGAGTCTCCAAAGTCTTTAGATGAGCTTGGCAAAGTGTTTTAATCTTGCCTGCATCCCAATTAGACAAATACTTCCGCAATAAACGCTGGCGAATTTCGTTGAGTGCGTGAATGTCATCTTTAAAAGCTTCGCCATGTTGTTGTCCCCATTTCTTAGGGGCTGAACCTATTAGTTTTAGACTTTTCATAATTCTTCCTTAGGTTGCCAATAGCAACGTATCTTTTAGTCTGGCAAGGCTCCACTCATCACCATCCCAAGTGGAAATCATTTGTAGAGGCTTATCAAAAAATAATTTTTCGCTCACGGCAACAAGCCCTAGCTGTCCTTTGCCATACATGAGGTGTGCATCTTGATAGACGCTTTCAAGCGGAGTGGTTTCGGAGGCAGTTATAAAAGGCAATCCAAAGGATTTACATACTTCATAGAATTCCTTTAAATTGCTGATTTCGTCTACACTCGGTTTTTCGGTATGGCTCGCAAAAAACCCGAGTAGAGTGTCAGCACCATGTTCAGACAAAGAGACTTCTAATTCCTTAGCCTTTTCAAAAACGGGCCACGCAAAATATTTAAGTGCATGGGGGCCACCTAGGCTTCGAGCAACGGCTGTTGAATTTCCAAAATAGCTTCCTCTTAGGCTGGCAGCTTTTATTCCAGTTGGACGATTGTTGCGTAGCAGACGAATCATTTTATCGGCGGCTTCGGCTCTGCCGGAGCTTAAGTAAAAATGGCGGAGTCTCGCGGGAAAAAATTCTGAGACAATGCTCATGTTATCGCAATATTCAGAGGTGACAAAGTTGGATAACGTTAGTTTGTTTTTCAAACAAGCTTCTTTGGAGTCTCCAACTCTAAGAGGAGGATTTTCGTAGAAACAAAAGCTTTGATAAAGCGCGGTCGCCTGTCCCCCATATTGATTTTCTTCCTTAAGGACGGCACCGTGTCCCAGTCTATAGTTAAGTCGTGCCATGGGGCTCGATTCCGGATAACGATTGCGACTCTTGATTTGATGACTTCCCTGCGCGAAGGAACAAATTAACTGTTCTGCCTTTAGTCTGTATCCTAGGGCGACTCCTTGTGAGTCTTTGTCGATGGTTAGATCGAAGGAGTAGAGGTTTGCGTCGTCTTCAAAATAATTATCGTCGCCCAACTTTGGAACGTCTTTAAAATGGTGGGCCGGAGCGGCAGCGCAAATGCCAATGAGTTTTTGATTTTTATCTAGGGCAAGAAGAACAATGGTTTTGTGATCTTCAATGTTTCTTAAAAAGACATTCGTGAGGGTCTGCCGACCCTCTTCATAGGATTTTTTTTCTAGAGCATCTATCTGGGAAGAGTAACTCTCTAACATGGCTTTATCGGCGCGCTTTACTACGACACCAAGAAACCTGGAGCAATTCATCAAGAGATCTAGTTTGGTTGTTCGTTTGCCCTCTAAGTACCATTGATAAATATCGTTAAAAGAATTTGGAGGCGTCCGAGGCCTAAAGGGCGACTGCGCCAATGTACGAATCATTTGTGGAGCCTTGGTCAAAATAGTCTGAAAACATTTTTCCCACGAGCCTTTAAATGTCGTTCCCCATTCTTTTGCAGGAGTTGTTGCGAGGCTCTCTGGCCAGGGACTTTTAAGTTCTTGTGAACGGGGTTTGTCTCGCCAATCTTTGTGCAATTCTGGAAAAAGTGAATCCCATTGCTCAACGTCTGGAATCTTAGTTGTTAAATGTCCGGTTAATTGTCCTGTGACTTCAAGATCCTTTAGGCATAAAATTAGCCCGCGAAATATTTCAAAAAGTTTTGTATCACTCGTCTGAGTGAGAAGTCTAAATCTAGCAGTGACGTCGCCAGCCGGGTAAAATAGTAGGCCGTGTTTAAAGCGAGCTTTCACAAAGGCATTTAAAATTTCTGCACTGGGCAAATCAAATGCGAAGGCATAACCACAATTGCGAGGATGGCTAATTAGTTCTCCTCCAACAAATTCTTTAAAGCGAGTTAAAAAGTTTTCTACTTTTGATTCAAGGATTGAAGAATCTTGGTCAAGTAATTCGACGGCTTGTAGGTAGCCTCTATAAATTGAAGCAGGACAAGCTTCCTCGCGGAAGTCTTTGAGCTCATACTGGGTTGCACAAAAGGCACTTTGTGATTTTTTTGCCTGGTAAATAGCATCTGGAGCTTCAGGAAGATTGAAATCGCGGTGCCAGAAAAAGCTTCGGCCTAAGCCAAAACCTGTTTGAACTTCGTCCATGACAAGGGGGCAGTCGAAGGCTCTGGTTAGCAATCGAAGCGCTCTAAAATAGCGTGAGCTTCCATAGCGATCTCCGCCCTCGCATTGCATAGGTTCTACGATCACGCATAACGGGGCTTCTTTAATTATGGATTCACGAATTTTAATCAAGGAATCGATTTCCAACTTTAAGAGCTCATCTGATTGCTGTGCCAAAGTTGAAATTAATTTTTCAAAATTATCTGCAGCAGCATTGCGCCAAATGTCTATCCATTGTGCAGGTTCAGCTTTTGCTGCTTTTGGATTCTTGTCTTCAGGGAAGGGAACGAAATCCACAAGATCATTGTAAATCTGAAACGGAAGTCGTTTGCTAGGGTTGAAGGTAGCATGTAGCGCAAGCAAGGTCCGACCGTGGAATGAACCCTCAAAGGCTATAATTTTTCTTCTTGTAGGATGCACGCTTTGACATGATTGAACGGCAATTTCCATGGCTTCGGCGCCAGAATTGCATAGGTAGACATGCTTTAGCTTGCTTTGTTCCCTAACAATTCTTTTGAAAGACTTTGCAATATCCCAAGTCGTTAAATCCAAATCTTGATCTTGAACTTCAGAGCGCAGTGGCATGATACTGCGTGATTTGTGATTGTGTCCTAGTGCCATAGAGGCAATTTGCGATGCAGCGTCGTTGATAGCAGGATACCCTGCTTCATCTGCGATTAAGTAGGGCCCCGCACACTTGTTGAGTTCAACAAGAAAAGCTTTTTTTTCGGCAACAACTTTTTTGTCCGAGTAAAGTCTGTCTAGGTGAGCTTTTGTGTTGGGAAGAGTGCCCTCTTCAAAGCCCGTGGGAAAAGGATTTGAAATTTCATTCCAAAAATCTAATTGTAAATTTTCTTTTAAAAGAAGTTCGCGAACATCTTCAAAGATATTTTGAAAGCCAAAAAGCCTTTTATTTTTTACATTCTCGTCATTAAGAGTGAGTGTTTGTTTTTTAGCCGTTATGAGCCCGTCCCATTTTACGGGCAGCTTCTCTAGTAGCAAGCGCTCTTCCCGCCAGGTGAGACTTGGGTTTTCCAAGCATATGCTTAGCTCATTTGAGGTCAATGTTGTTTTGACTCCAAAAGGTTTAAATTGAATTTGGGCTTCCCATTCTAAAATTTTAAGTAAATTCATTTTCCCTTTTAAGTTAGCTCTTTCACGATAAAAAATCTTGATTTCCACACCTGCGATGGTGATTTTCTTATGCGGGCGGTCTTGTTTGTTTTTCTTCGGTGCAGGCTCGTAGACAAGGGGGCGCAGCGGTCTTAGTCTGGCCCGATGACAAATAAACTTTGTTCCATGAAAGAGGCGATTGCGGAGTCGGTTAAATCGGGAATGTCGGTTTACATTGAGGGTTTTACTCACCTTATTTGTTTTGCTGCGGGTCATGAGATCATTCGGCAGGGGCTAAAGGACTTAACTGCCATTCGGCTGACTCCTGATTTGGTTTACGATCAAATGATTGAGGCTGAATGCGTTTCAAAAGTTATTTTTGGCTGGGCCGGTAATCCTGGAGTGGGAAGTTTGCACGCTTTTCGCAGACGCACTGAGGCGAAGTATCCCAATAAAATTGAAGTCGAAGAGTATTCGCACTTTGGAATGGTTTCTAGATTACAGGCAGGCGCATCGAATTTGCCTTTTTGGCCCCTTAAAAACTACGGAGGAACTGACATTCCTCTTAATAATTCTTTGATCAAAGAAGTCACCTGTCCATTTACTGGGCAGCTTCTTGCCGCAGTTCCGGCCTTGCATCCCGATGTGGTGATTTTGCACTGTCAACGTTCTGACGTTTTAGGAAATGCGCAGGCCTGGGGACTTTATGGGACTCAAAAAGAAAGTGCTTTTGCTTCTAAAAAAGTAATTGTCGTTTGCGAAGAAATTGTTGAGACCTCTGAAATTCGTAGGGATCCCAACAGAACTTTGATCCCTGGATTTTTGGTTTCGCATGTTGTGCACGAACCTTGGGGCTGTCACCCTAGCTTTGTTCAGGGCTTCTATGATCGCGACAATGATTTTTATGTGGGCTGGGATGAGCTCACAAGAGATAGCGCCACTTATAAAAATTATTTAGATGAATTTGTTTTTTCCTGTGCGGATCGCGCACAGTATATGAAAAAGATGGGTTCTGACTTAATGCAAAAACTCAAAGCGAAAGCAATGATGAGCGATGGAGTGAACTATGGCTTCTGATTACACATCTTCAGAGATGATGGCGGTTCGCGCCTCAAAAGAATTGAAAAATGGCGAGGTTGTTTTTGTGGGCATTGGACTTCCTAATGTGGCATGCAACTTAGCCCGCGAAACTTTTGCTCCGTCTTTAGAGTTGATTTATGAATCTGGTGCCGTGGGCGCGAGGCCAGAAAGATTACCAGTTTCTATTGGAGATCCTGCATTGGTAACGGGCGCCTTAGGCATTGTGAGCCAATCCGAAATTTTCCAAAATTATTTGCAGGGTGGTCGCATACAAGTTGGTTTTTTAGGCGGAGCTCAAATCGATAAATGGGGAAATTTAAATACCACTGTTATTGGCGACTACAATAATCCAAAAGTAAGGTTGCCAGGTAGCGGTGGTGCTTGTGAGATTGCGGTTCATGCTAAGCGCGTGCTGATTGTGATGCGCCTGTCGAATAAAAGCTTCGTTGAGAAATGCGATTTCATCACAAGCCCCGGGCAGTTTTCTCATGGGAAAACTCGTCAGGAATGGGGGCATCCCGGTGCTGGACCCACGACGATCATTACGGATAAGTGCGTGATGACTTTTGATGCTGGCGCTGGTTCTGGTGCGGGCGCTGGCGAGTTTGTGGTGAGTGAAATTTATCCGGGAGTCACCCGCGAAGAAATTGTGGCTGCCTGTGGCTGGCCTTTAAAGTTCGCTGCAAGTTTGGCAACGGCTTCGGTCCCCACGGAAGTTGAAATCGATTTGTTACGCAATAAGCTCGATCCTCAGAAGTTGTATTTGTAGGCGGATCTACGGCGGCGTGTTAGCCCAGGTAGCTTTATGTGGGCGCAATTGCCCAGGTGTTGATCAATGATGAGTGGTTACTTTGTGGCATAGGGTTCTTGTCGGGATCAAATGCGTAAATCTCAATCATCCGAATCCCGCCGCAACAATATTTCGATTTATCGGAATCTGGCCGGCGGCAATTGCGGCTTGAATGTCTGCAAACATTTTACGAACTTGATCTCTAGGTAGGCCAATGATCTCTGTAGAATTGATAGAAATGTATCTAAGAACATTCTGAAGGTCTCGCCCTGCTTTAACAACTCTTGAAAAGGGTCTTGCGTCCCAAAACTTTGTGATCTGCGAAGATTTACTCTGAGATATCTTGTTCATCATCATTTTATTCATCATCAAGGCAATATGCCCGCTAACGGCCCGTAGAAAGTTTGATTGATGCTCTCTGGACGGGGCTTGCAGAAGAATGTGCAGGTGATTGCCCGCATTGGCGACAGACAAAATCTTGATGAAGTGCTTTTGAGCGTGCACACTAAGAATTTTTTCGATTCTGCGGTTTTGGGGCAACAAGGACAAGTGCCCGCGTGCGGTTGAGGACTTTAAAACAATATGAGAAGGAAGCCCCTTAACAAATCGACGTTTGGTCTTTGGATTTGAATTTTTTAGCAAACTTCCACCAAAGGCAAAGCGATCCTTTGCCCAGGTTTTTGTTATTAAATTTTGCTGTTTAGCTTTCACGGATTTCTTATGGTAGCGATGGTTTGAATTGTCAATAAAATTGCTTGCAAAAGTGAACAATTTCTCAGTGGTTTAAGCTAAATCGCTGTGAAAAGAGGGAATGAAAACACCTGCTGGATGGAGGGTCACTATAGATAGGAACTATATAGAAAAGAGCAGAATCACAGAATCACAGCACAGAGTCACTCGCCCCAAAGCAAAAGTTTAAACTTTTTCAAAGTGCTGGAGTCGGTTTTGCGATCAAAAACGGTTTTGACGTGGGCGCTTGGCGTGGAGGGATCGCAATATACGCCCCAGAGTTCCTCGTCACCATTGGGTAAAATTGCATACCTAAAATCATTGATGATCAGTGGGTTCATATTAGATTGAACAAGGAAGCCATCCGAAAACCACTCAAACTTTTTTAAGTCCACATACCCTTGTGAATTTGTGTCCGCATAAATGTCTTCGGGGTGCACGCGTTTTTTCGACGAGCCCTCATACACGCGCGGTTTGCCAAAAAAAGGCAAACGGATGGCGTCGACATAAAAATGATCCTGATATTCATAGAGACCTCGATATAAAATTAAATTGGCGAAGCTGGGTTTCGCGTGCACGCGGAAGGGGGGCTGCCCTGGTAAGGACGTATGACCGCGCGATATTGCCAGCTCCCGAAGCACTCCAATCACTCTTGTGTGTTGCCAGCTAGCCAGCCCCATATAGAGCAAGGCGTAAGCAAGGGCGTAAATTCCCCAGCGCATATTTTTTCTAAGCCGAGAAACAACGACCATTGCAATTAACGGTAGCGTAAAGGCGGGATCAATAATGGACACAATATCCCAGGCCACTCGGTGATTGCTAAAGGGCCACAATAGTTGCGTGCCATAGCTGGTGCAGGCATCCAATATTCCATGGGAGGCGTATCCTAGAAAACAAAATAGGTAACTACTTTTCTTATCAAGGTCCGAGGCAATGAGGCGTTTGATCAGAGGAAACAGAACGAGGTGGCATATCAACGCACCAATCGGAATGAAGGCAAGTGAATGGGTAAAGTGCCTATGGAATTCAAAATAGACCATGGGGTCTTTGTTCGATTGAATAAGCACATCAAGATCAGCGGCCATGCCCGAAAGGGCGCCAAGCCAAATGGCGGCAGTGATTTCTTTTTTCTTGGCTTTGCAAAGTGCAAAGACCGAACCTAGCGCGCCTTGAGTTACAGGATCCATTTACTTCATCAAATCGTCAACACCGTTCAAGGCGCCGCGCTTTTTGGAGGCCAATAGTTTTTTGGCTAAAAACAAAGCCCCTTCTGCAAAGAGTTGACGGCTTTCGGCGCTATGAGTGATGGTAATTTTTTCATGGGGGCCAAAAATCTCAACTGTATGCGTACCCGGGTCTGTTCCAGCACGAATAGAATTTATGGGGGTTTGTGATGACTTACGAGTTTTATCTACTGCATCGCGTAGCAACAAAGCCGTTCCGCTTGGCGCATCTTTTTTATGAACGTGGTGACTTTCGGTGAGATGAAACTGGTATCTATCATCAAAAATAGATGACAATAATTCGAGGGCCTTCTTCATACCAAAAACACCTAAGCTTGTGTTGGGCACCAGGGCATAGGTCTGCCCGCTCAATTGTTTTTCTAGTAACTTCTTTTGGGCCAAGCTAAATCCCGTGGTGCAAATAAGTGCTTTTGGCATTTTTTTGCCCACAAAAAGTTTGCTCCAGTTAAGGGTGGCCTGTGGTTGAGAAAAATCAATGATGACATCGGCACGGGCGCTAGCTAGGCCATCAAAAGAATTACTCTCGCTCTGGGCCCAAGCCAATTCAAAACTTTCGTCCATGCTTTTGATGACAGCCTCGCCCATGCGGCCAGAAGCTCCCACGAGAGCGAGCTTAATTTTTTTAGTTTTCGCCATCCCAGCTTTCACCTTTGAATTCATCTCTGACTTTATCCCTACGCTTCATGAAGCGTCTTAAATCTTTCGTAAATTAAAAACAGCTCGTTCAGATCGGCAACCTTTGAACCCAAAAGTGGGGGACAAAACACAAGGTTGCTAATCAATCCGAGTTTGTGGCAAAGAGATTTTACCGGAATAGGATTGCTATCTTTAAACAATCCACGAAGCAGGGGTTGCATGTCATATTGAATGCGAGCAGCAACCGAAAGTTCTCCAGCCAAGGTGGCATCAATTATTTTTTTCATGCTCTTAGGTATCACGTGTGTGGCTACGCTAATGGCGCCATGTCCTCCGCTTGCTATAAAGGCCTGAAGCGTAAAATCATCACCAGATAAAAGTGCGACCTTCTCGCCAAATCTTTGAGAGCTTTCAAGCGCACGTAAAATGTCTCCGCTCGCATCTTTAACCGCAATAATGTTTTCACTTGAGGGATGCGCTGAATGACAAAGTGAATCGATGGTATCAACCGAAAGGCTCGAGCCTGCTCTTCCAGCAACTTCATACAAACAAACGGGTAAGCCTATACTCGCAACGGCAAGAAAATGTTCTACCAATCCACGTTGAGGGGTTTTGATGTAGGCTGGTGGACTTGCCAAGACAGCGTCGTAACCAAGTTCTTTGGCGATGCGGGTATTTCGCAAACAGCTTAGCGTTCCGCCAATACCAATGCCGGCAACTAGAGGAACTTTCCCGCCAACAAATTTTTTCGCGCTCTCAAGCAGTTCGCGATACAAGGCTTCATCAAGAAGTGATCCTTCACCGGTGGACCCTGCTATGACAAGACCTGTAAGACATCCCGCATCGAGTTGCGAATCTATCAACTTTTCTAAACTCTTCGTATCGAGTTTTAAATCACCATTAGATTCAACAAGCGGGGTAACAAGCGCCGTCCATGCTCCGTACCAATTTTCTTTTTTTGTTAATCGAGACATAAAGCTGTCTTAGCTTTTTGAACGCTGAAGTTCCAGTTCCGATTGCATGAGATCATGAACTTTTTCTGCCAATTGCTTTCTCTCGTTTGGCTTAAGGCCTTCGACGGGGATGAGTTCTAAGGCAACAACCCTTATGGTGCGGCCCGGGCGAGGAAGAAGGTGGTGTTTGTTGAAGGTATCGAAGCCATCAATCACAAGGAACGGCAATATGGGGATTTTAGCTTCAATGGCGACAGAAAATGATCCAGACTTAAAAGTTTGCAAGTTGCCATCGAGGGTGCGGGTGCCTTCTGCTGCGACCCAGGCTTGAATTCCGTCACGAATAGCGGCTCCAATGTGTTCTGCGGCTTGGCGACTTTTTTTACGATCGGAGCGATCAACGCGAATGAATTCGCAGGCAGCCAAACATTGTCCAAAAAGTGGAATCCAAAATAGCTCCTTCTTGGCAGCCATTCGAATGTCGCCGCCCAGGCATAGAAAGCATGTTGGAATATCAAAGTGGCTTTGGTGATTGGCTATCACAAGGCATTGAGAATTTGGAGTGTAGGAGCTTTTGTTTTCGAATTCGACTTTGATTCCAAAGACCCAAAAAAGCCACCCAAACCATCCTCGAATAAACTGGGAAGTTTTTCTTCTGGTAGAAAACAATCCAATTGCGACGACAATGGGGGTACAAAGCGCAATGCTAATGACGACCAAAATGTAGGCGACAATGCTCCAGAGTGGCCATAGAAAGTTGGGGTATTTGAATATTTTGGGCATTCGCAAGTCTTACTTTCGTGGCGGCATCAGAGCTTTGTGCGGTCCGTCTTCGTCATGACGAGAAATGGGATCCTTCTTGACGCCGCAATGCGTAAGTAAAAGTAGCGTTAAAAGCAGCAAAAAACTTGCGGCCTTCTTTGTTTGTGTTTGGCACATGATAGACTGACTTTAGCGTTAAATGCTGAGGGTTGAAACATGGCTGAACAAGAAAATGTGTTGGTATCTTTAATTGAATTTGTAGTGAAAGCATTGGTGGATGCACCAGATGACGTTCGCGTTGGCGCCGTTCGTGGCGAGCAAACGACTGTGATCGAGCTTCATGTTGCAAAATCAGATCTTGGAAAAGTTATTGGTAAGCAGGGCCGTACGGCTCAGTCGCTGCGCACAATTTTGAATGCAGCTTCAACAAAACTTAAGCTTCGTTCTGTGCTCGAAATTATCGAGTAAGCAATTTTTTAAACATCTTAATCATTCAAGAAACTTGGTAAATCCAGTCAATGATGCTCGATAAAAATCGGGGACCATCTTGAGTAGAAAAATCACTCGCTGAGTATTTTCCCCAGTCTGCTTTTTCAGTTCCTACGCGTTGAATATCTGCTGTAATTTCTGGATGGCTTTGGGTGCTAAAAATTGGCCTGGTGTTGTGGGCCATGGCTTGGATTTCACAGTAGTCACTCGATGCCACCAGATGAAAATCTTCAGGAATTCTAATCACATGATCTCCATGTGACACTCCAATTTTTAAAGGAACCTTGTATTTTGAAAACACAGGATGAAATTTTGCCATGTGGCTTGGAACAACGGATTCAAAGCCGGCGCGATAGCTAAATCTTGAAGTTTCACCACCGAAGGCGCAGGCCAAGGCTTGATGACCAAAGCAAATTCCATAAATAGGCATGGAAGGGAAATCTTCGATCAACCGTTTGAGTCCAAATAAATAATCTTGGATCCACGCATTTTGAAGTTCAGAAGTGTTCTTTTCGGAGCCCGACAAAATAACTCCGTCGGCTTCAAAGTCTCTAACCAATTCTGACATCAATCTTGGAGAAAATTGTCTTTCACCGTAGTTGAAGCGGATTGTCTCGAGTTCGATCTCAGATGAAAAATTGCAATTTTCTACAGCTTCGGCGACGCCGTTATAAAAAGATTTGCCACATTCGGCATCAACCATCGCATCGATGTACAAAATTGTTTTTTTAGGCATCTGCTCCCCTTCAAGCCAAAAAATTTAGGGGCGAGCAAGTTCGCGACGATGCCACCCTTTAAACCCAAGGACCTCTAGCAAATAGGCAGAATCTAAGTTTGGGTCAAGATCGGCGACTTTGTCTTCAAAGTTTTTGCGGATAGGTTCGCACGGGGTAAGGGGTTTTGAGCGCCGTAAAACCGGTATGATCACAGTTTTATCTTGAAGTCTCTCGACGGTATATTCCCGAATATCAAAGCAATTTAGGCCTCCGGATGCTTTTAGGTAAACTTCGATAAATGGATCACCCATGCGAACTATGACGTCTTGAATGTCGGGACTTCGTTCCTCAAGTCCTGAAGACTGAGGAGTCAGGGCAACGAGGCCTTGTTGCGATTCTAAATCGCTTGGTGGCTGAGTGGGGCCCCCGAGGACCTCTGTCGTTTTAGCAGACGAAAGGACTACAAAAATCAAAGTTAAAATATTAGTTAAAATATTAGTCAAAACATTTTTTATAACTTTAACCCTTAACCAGGCCGAAACTTGGCAGATGAGTCCATCCATTCCCCAGACAACCGAACTCCAGTTTGTCAGAATATTGACGAATTTCAATGGCTTCATTCTTTTTATTTCCATACCGATAATTACTTATGCAAAGGTCTTTCTCTATTCTACACAGATTTTTTCTGTGCCCAATGTTAAGCCTTGGGATTTTTCTTGGCCCGTTAGCAACACCGTCACATGCCACCGGATATTCGACTTCTGGGCAAAATAGCGATCCTCTGTCCATTGCCAAACAGTTGCTCAAAAATCCTTCGAGCTTAGATCATCAGGCAAATCAGGACCTGGTCAAAAAATTTAAGGCTTTTCACGATGGTATGGAACACGGCTGGTTTCATAGCGGACTCGATAACAAATTGCGACAACTCGTCGACGTAAAGGGAGCCATGAAGCCCGAACTTTTGCTGGAGGTCATGGAAGCAGCTGCAAAGGCATTGGACCTTCGAATTGCGGTGGAGCATTGGGGCCGGACTCAGGACGTGGGCGGAGCCGAAATCACCAGCACACTTTTTCACTACTTCAATGAAGTTTACGTTCCCATGAGTGTCATTTCGGATAAGGGTAAACTTTATCCAGAAATTCACGGGCTCGAATTGGGGTCCGTGCTTTGGCCAAATGTTTTTTTACCACAAGAAGTTATGCAGTTTACTGATTCTCAACTTATCCGAGGTCCAGCGGAAGTTTTAGAGGCGGGAGAAGCCGCTCTTATCGATCCTTCGGAATACAATCGAAGTGTTGATCCTAAGCTGAATAAGAAACTCGAAAATTTAGCAAAAATGCTCAAAGAAGCTAGCACAAAACAGGCGTCAATTGCGAAAGCTATGCAAGAGTACAACAATCTCAAAAACTCAAAACCTGTGCCTCCACACTATGGGCGCAATTCTCGTAATCTAACAGCTGCGCAAAAAAAAGCACGGGTAGCCGCTGATTCGACTTACAAAATGAGACTTGCTGAGTGGGAGAAGAAAGTTTCAGAAAGCAAATTGGCACTCGATAAAGCTGAGCCTTCACGTGGTTTTTTGGGTTGGATGGGGCGCAAGGTTGGGATGCTTGGCCAGAGCAATAGAGAAAAATTAGGCGATGAAGAGGTAAAATATTTTGCAGAAGCGGCACGTCTGACCACGTTGCAGTTGATGATCAAACAAATATATTTTTACAAAGAAATCATTAACGATACGTCGCCATTTGAAATGCAAAAATGGGGACCTTCTTGCCGAAAGGCCTATGATGTTCTGCCTCAAGAACTACATTTTCAATTTGAACCTCAAGATGTGCGTCTATTCAACATGGAAAACATGCTTGCAAACAATGGGCTTATATTTTCGGAAAGTGAATATTTGCAACAAAGTGACTTCAATGAATTTTATTTGAATGACAGAGGACGAGATCCGTTTAAGGGAAACCTAACGGGTGGTTTGCCTTTTCATATGCTGAGAAGCGCGCAACAGGGGATTCGATACGCCTTGGGAGAAGAGCCGCAAATCGAACTCTCCGACCTCAAGCAACCTTATCTAAAAGCTACGTGGGATGATCTTGGCGTTCCGGCGTTTGATGACCTCAGGCATTTCAACGATGTTTTTCAAATCTTTTTAGAGGGAGCCTTACCTCAATTAAAAAGTCAGGCTGAAATTCAGGCCTTTAACGAAACCACGCAAATTATTATGCCTCCGGCCGGAGAATTCCCTGCAGATGGAACATTGGAGCAACAAGATGCCTACATCGATGCCGCACAATGGACGGGAATGACTCCTTATTTAGCTTCAAAAATGAAAGCTATGAAGCTAGAGCGCGAACAATGGTACAAAGCCATTCCCAATGAAGTGATCTTTGCATGGACAGACAACAGAATTTCGATGGATTTCCCGCCGTTTTATGGCCCGGAATCCTATAAGCAATGGGCGCTTAGAAATTTATACAAAGCACTCTTGAAGGGGCGTATTAATGATTCAAAGCTAAAGTCTACCTGCGAACCTAGTAGTCTCGATAAATCAAATTTTCAGCTTACACATTCATACAAAGATGGGCTTGGCTCGGCTGAAGCTGCGGCCATGATGCCAAAATATTCGGGTGATTTTTGTGAGCGCATCAAAACCCAAAGTGGCGTGGAATATCTAAAAACTCTTTTGCAACCCTTTGATGACCGGAGTCCGTTTGTTCCCCCTGTTGCTGCCTATGATTCAAATCTGCGACATAACTGGGGAAATTTGCGCACAGTTTGGAAGCAGCTACAACAATTAGAATACTATTGGGATGAAGAAGAGTTCCCAACAAAGTTCAATGAATGGTCGTTTATCAAAAGTCAATTTGAAACAAATCCTTGGGTTATGCTTCGAGTGTCGACCATGACAAAACTTTGGGAACTCAAAAATGGAACGTGGACAGGGGCCTCCAACGTTGTTGCTAAACCCATAAGGTCGGGCCGTCGTCGTTTAACGACGCAAGAATTAGAAGAAAGTAGTATTAAAAATCATCTTCGTTCTGCACTCAATGAACTTCCCTTGGCCAAAGCGGATTTGCCGGTCCAGCCCTTATATGCCAATCATTTAATTTTTAAAAATGAAGAGTCCTGGAAGTTCTGGAAGGATGCAGATGAAAAACGTCTCTTTAAACTCTGGGAAAAAATCGAACATCATTTTCATGAAAAGAATTTATATACATTTAAACTGCCTGCAAATAAAAATAGAAGATCAGGGCAAGACACCTATGGCCAGTTCGAAATTTTACAAAGAAAAACTCTCTATTCAGAAGATGATGTGAAAAGAACCATCAATGGTTTTGAGCTCGAAAATCAAGGAGTAGATACGTCTGAAATGCATGAGCTTCTTGATATTGCGAGAAACGAAAACAATTCTGAAAAATTTGAAGTGCTTAAAAAAATTATGGATAGTCCTGGAAACACGGAAAAGCATCAGCAGCTTTTGGAAGAATATATTTTTGAACACGGGGATGATGAAACTTTCTCAAGCGCTGATGACATCAAGTTAAGCTTTTTAAAGCGTAATCAAGACTTTCAGTTTCCCTTAATGACTCAGGTTTTAAAGTCTGGAGCAAAGCGTAGAGTTGATGAGCTCTCAAAAGATCTTGAAAAGCTATGTCGTCTTGATCCAGACGTTGAGTCTGATTGGGACAACTTGATGTCGATGACCTCTCGAACACAAAAAATGTTCAACGAACATTTTGAAATGGAGGGCATTCCCGAATCAGTCATAAAATTCTATGACCGCACAACCTGGCGCGAAAGGCGTGACTATCGAAATATGGGACTAATGGTTGTTGGCTATATTGGCTTGATGATGAGTGCGGCTGCATGTGCTTCGGGAGTTTTATCTGTGGCCGGATGTCCAGCCGCCGCAATCATTATGGCAACTCTTAGTGGAGCTGCGTTGGCCTATTCTGGTGGAGACTTCATTATGAATTCTATTGAAGAAGCCGCGACACGTTCGGATAGAATGGAACTTGGTTCTCGATTTAAGGAAATGGGCTTTTCTGAGCAAGAGGCTGTGAATAAACGCAAGGGGCGTGGTTGGGGAGGCGTGGCTTTCGAAGTCGTAACGGGCGTGACGATGTATGTGCCTGTTGTGCAAGCCGGGAAAGTGGCCCTTAGGACAGCAACAACAGCGTTGGTTCGCAAGAGCGCGATGAAGCGAGGCTTAAACAAGGGCATTGATGTCGGTCGAACGGCTTGGGAAATTATGGAATCTAAAGAGGCGCTCAAGGCGCTCAAGTTTGCCGAAAAATCACCCTCCCTGGCTCGAACAATTGCGAATGTATTTGCGAAGGCAAAAAATGTTGTTAAGCCTTCCGCCTATAGACAATGGTTTATGAAAAACTTTGCGGACGATGTGGTGTTAAATTTTGGCAAAAAAGAATTAGATCAAAAAACTGGAAAAGCTTTAGCTGAGTGGTTTTCTAATTCTCCAGAAAAGTTCAATACCTTCTTGAAAAAAGATGTCGAACTAAAATTCAAAAAAATAGATAAGCTCATCGCTAAGGCCGAAAAGGCTATGAAGACCTCTGATGCAGCAGGTATTCAGTCACAGAGAATGTTTGCTAAGTCTCAAGAAAAGTATGTTCAAAAAATGGCTAAACACTTTAACAGTTTAGACGGTGAGGCATCGCTTGAGCTTATTAAAAAAACGGTGGCTAAAGAAAAGAAAATCGTAACTGCCCTGATGAATGATTTGGGCAAGCGTGATGTCGAAGCACGGATGGCTGAATATCTGGGAGAGCATATGGATAGCATTGCTCCTATTCTTAGTGATTTGATGTTTAAACTAAATCGAGCGCCACAATCTTTGCTTTATTTGATGTTTTTTCAGGGGACACCTTACGCTTACCCCAAAGTTTTCGGAAGATGGTTTGCTCGTCGAGCTTTTGTAAAACACATAATGGCCTCGCGTGAAAAACTTTTGGTACATATCATACGCAAAGAATCCACTGAGTTTTTGGGCTTGGGAAGTGAAGTCATGGCGGTTGATATGCTTCATTTGCTAAGGTCAGGACAGGCCGCCGTTTTAGCTCAAGCAGCCGATCTAGCTTCGAAAGATGGTGACGGTGCCGCTTTAAAACTTGCCAAATCTCTTAGGAAAGATTGGCGCACGTATAGAATTGGAATTTCACAGCGTGCCTTTGAAGCTAGAAACCCTGGAAAACTTGCAAAAGATAATTGGGAGCAAGTATTGCAAGTAGAAAAGAAAATCTTCGAATCCGATTTATCCGATGAGCTTGCGTTAAAAGAGGCCAAAAAAGCCCTCGCGCCAAACGGCTGGACTCAAAACATGATGAGCAAGTGGCAAGACCCAGAGAAGCTGTTGGATTACAAAAACTTTGGTGAGAGCTTAGATATATTACTCAAGCGACTTTCCACGGAAACGCGGGACATTGATAAGTTTGCCGACTACGTGCAATTAACAGTCCTCAAAATCAAGCAGCTGGCCGCTAAAGGACAAAAAACTCACGAAGTCATGCCGTATTGATAATTCATTAGAGGGAAGAATAAAAAAACCCGGTCTCCTTTTGAGGGAGACCGGGTTTTTGTTAAACAAATTATGCAAAGATCACCTATTCGCAAGAACCAAAAATCGCTGCATAGTTTGGGCAGCCTTTGAGATTTTTGAAAGCGGTGTCGTCTGACTTAGAGGCTGTGCCTTTTGCTTTTGCAGAGTAATGTTTGCAAAGAGCAATACGGCGGTCTTTAGGAGTTTTGTGCTCTTTAGAAACATTGTCCATTACTTTAGACATTTCATCCATAACACTTTTTCCTTGAGGATCTTCTAAAAGAGCAGCCGTAGTCGCGATAAGTCTTGAATCACCAGCAACGTCTCCGTCTCCAAGTTTCAAAGCGGCGCGAACATAAGCTTGGGCTTCTGGGCCACAGCTCCCATCAGCACAATCAAGACCTTTTTGAATTTTGCGAAGGTCTAAGGCTGACATCATATGTTCGGAATCAGATTTCATAGAAGCTAAAAGCGCTCCAGATTTAGTCTTAACCAAGCGGTTGCTTGAGATTCGTTTTACAAGGACGCTAGGGTCAGAAGGAACTCCAACCAAAGTTTTCATCGGGGCATCAACACTTACTGGAATATAGATTTTTAATCCAAATTTATTAATTAGAGTTTCAGAGATTCCGCAAGTCTGGCAAAGGTCAGCAGCTTTGGCGAGAGTGTTTACTTTGGCGCCAATATCGTTGGCTAGCTCACCAATTTCTCTTTCAGTAAGTTCTTTCAAATCTTTGTTTCCAATTTTAGCAAAAGCAGCAGCAAGATCGGCATCACGTGCGATGATCGCTCTAAAGGCAGCTTCAGTTGTTGGTTCAGAATCGCCAGCAGCAACTTTGAATCCCTTAACAATCGTACTAGCCAAAACGGAAGCTTCCTCGTTAGGAATTTTAAAGTGTCGAGCAATTGCGCTGGCCACTTCATCAACAGGCTTTGCAACAAGTTCGAAAGCTCCACCAGCAAAAGCCGATAGACTGGTAAACACAAGACCAAGAGTAAGTAGTAACATTTTCATTTTTCGCACGAGGACGTCCTCCAATTTAATTTTACAGTTTCAATAGTAACAAAGTACCCGGATCTTCCGAGCCAATACTTTGTCTTTCAAACTTTCGCGGCAAATACCGTTGAAGGCATTATGCCGCAGCGCATTAGATACTTCAAGTTTTTTGTTAAGACTTTGTTATAAATGTCGTTAATAATATCGAACAAGATTTTGATGACGCATATTTTCATTGTAATTACATTGATTTATGGCCAGTAGCAGGCATTTTTTTTTGCCATTATTTTTGAGGTTTTCAATGATGGACTGCAGAGAAAGCGGCTCCGGCTCAGATTTTTTTTCGCCAATGGTATTTTGATAGCTGAGGTGCCCAGTGTTTTGAAGGGCGGTTGATAAGGTGCCGTTTACTAGGGCCATTAAGACATAGGAGCTGGGGACGTCAGGCCTAAACTGACCTCTTTTACTGCCAGACAAGCTGATAATTTCGACATCAACCCACGCTGAAGTTCTGCGTAGTTGGAAGCTTTGATGGTCCGCTGTTTCGATCTCATATTCCGCAAAATCTTGAATTGACCAATGTGACCAATCTTCAGCCTTTGAGGCTAGAGATGATATGAGCCCCAAACAAAGCTCCGAGGGGCCAAAATCACTGGGCACGACGCGATTGTCCCATTAAAAAGCCAATGACCCAGCCAAGAATCATGACGGAGGGAATAAAAATCCAATGCTCAGCAGGCATGTTTAAAATATTCATGACATTGTACATTAGGCCGAATGTCTTCAAATTCACAAGGTCAATTCTCAAAGTGTTCTAAGGTGTTAGACTCAATAATCCGATAACTTATAGGAGATGCCGTTGGTTAAAGAGCTGAATTATAAATCTTTTTTGGAAAATGTAGCTTCAAGTAAAGTTGTGGCGATAACAGCTCCGGCCTTTGGTGACGGAGATTCTGTGGGAACTCAGTGTGCATTGAAGCAAATCTTTGAGCAATTGTATCCAAATCTTCGCTGTCGAATAATAAATGAGACACCTTGTCCAACGCGCTATCGCTTTTTAAGGGATGCCGACAAATTTGAAGTTTCAAAAAATATATTAAATGAAGGTCCCGAGAATCAACCAGATTTAATGATTGTTGTTGATGGGAATTTCGAGAGAATTGGTGAGGAAACCACAAAACTTTGGAAGAAGTGTCGCAAGACTGGGCAGGTGGATCATCACGCGATGAGCGGAGACTACAAATATGATTTCCGCCTATATGATCCCACGGCAGCAGCCACTACAGAAATAGTTTTTAGATTGATTAAGGAAACCAAAACAAAACTTACCAAGGATATTGCTCAGGCTATTTACATGGGCCTAATTTTTGATACTGGCTTGTTTAAGCACTCCAATGCCAATCCAGAGATTTTACGAATAGGCGCTGAGTTAATGGAAACCGGTTTTGATCATACTGTTACAGCTGAAAAGGGAATGCTTATTCGTAATCCTCAAGCTTTTCAGCTGCTACAGTCTTTGTTGAGTGGTGCACAATTTGAAATTGATGACCGTTATGTCTGGAGTGTTTTGGATCACGGAACCTTTGAAGCTTCGGGTGCAAACTCAGATGATCGAGAAGGTTTGATTGATCAGTTATTTTTAACCGAAAAGTGCGAAATCGCGGCGTTCTATTTTGAGGCTGATCCCGGGCATTGGAAAATTTCATTTAGAGCACGGAAGCATTGGGATGTTGCGCAGTTGGCTAGATCGCTAAACCCCGAAGGCGGCGGGCACACCAAAGCTGCTGGATGCACTCTATACGGAGATTCGTTAGACGTGACAAGTCGTTGTCACGAAGCCATCAAAGCCTTGTTGGTTGGGTAGTAAGGGAGCATCAACTATAGATGTCTAAGAGGGCTATAGAATTTGTAAAGCGAAGATATTTTGCTTTGGGAATGGCTCTCGGTGTTTTTACGGCATCGACATTGATGTTGTGGCTCGGAAGTGACCTTTTTGCAGAAAAAGAATATCAGCAAGATTTGGACTCCCATTTGGGATTGAATGCGGACGAAATTCCTGTTGTGGCTCTTGTCCCACTTCCCATTTCAAAAGTAGCCCGCTCGTTAAATATTTCTGATCCACAAGAAGCCATGGCGCTAGCAAAGGTGATGTCTAATCGGGTGAGTTCTGGTTTTCTCCCAGATGGGTGGGCAGAAGATTGTCGAGAAAAATATCATCCAACTCTTTGCCATGAACTCGATGCCTACTTTAAATGGACCGAAGTTCGAAATAAATCTACCATGCAGATATCTCGTCGGCATAAGATTGAGTTCAAAACTTCGAATATTCTTTCCCTTCAAAAATCTGATTTAGGATTGCTCCTAAGCCGAGCGGGCAACGAAGCAAAAAAAACTTTGATTGGCTGGTCTAAATTGGCCGTAAAAACTGAAGATTGCCCTCGCAATGCATCGATCGCATTGGCACGAATGTGGGAATTCCATCTTCAGTCGAGTGAAGCCTTAGAGTGGATGAATCGTCTCGATGATCACGGCACGGAATGCATGAATGTCGATTCCGGTGATTATGAGTATATCAATATGCGAATTGGCCTTTGGGCTGTCGCCGCTTCTAATTGGGAGCGAGCTCTCAAATATTTAGGTCAGGCTGCTAGGGCAACAAATCAGCGAGAAAATTATAGAGTGCAATTCTGGTTGGCGCGCGCTTTTGGCGAAATTGGTGATGTGGAATCGGCCGCTAAGGCTCGCCTTAAAGTAAGAAAAGAGTATCCGTTGTCTTGGTATGCGATTGAAGTTTCCTTAGAGGAAAATTTGGATCCGTTGAAAATGGCTGAAAGCGTGGAGCCTTATCGCGACGAATATTTTTCTGATGATCGAAGTTTCAATCGAAGTCTGTCCTGGTTCTACTTGATTTCTAGAATGGACGAAGACGGAAGCTTGGATAAATTTAGTGCTTATATTTATGATAAACTTGGACCTGATTCGAGTCCTGGACTCTACCAGCATGTGGCTCGTGTTCTCGAGGGCAACAGGCGTCATCGAATGCAAATCATGATTCTGCGGAAATTATTTGTAATGAATAGCAAATTTCTTAATGTCGAATCTTTGAGATTGTATTTTCCAAGACCGTTTTTTGATAAAATTGATGAATTAACTCCCACTTTGGATTCGGCTCTTTTGCTAGGGCTCATGAGACAGGAAAGTGGCTTTGATCCGCTTGCAAGATCGTCTGCAAATGCCTACGGACTTTTGCAGATACTTCCACGTACTGCCAAAGACATTCGAAGGCGTGTGCCAGCAGAGAAGCTTTATGATTCTGCCACTAATATTGAAATAGGCTCGGTGTACTTTCAAAGGTTGGTTAGTTTTTTTGATGGATCAATGGAGCGTGCTTTGGCGGGATACAATGCGGGTATGGGGCGCGTAAGAGGCTGGAGTCGCTCGTATGAGGTTAGTGATGAGCAACTTTTTATGGATCTTATTCCTTATCGTGAAACGAGGGAATATGTCCCATCTATTTTGAGAAATGCCTATTGGTATCATCGCCTGTTTCCAGAGATGAGTAAAGATATTGGAAATGGTGTTTTGACATCTAGGCTTTTGAATGAAAACTTGGCAAAAAGTTTAGTATTTTTAGAGCGAGATCGTAAAAGGAAACTTGATTTGCTTGAGGAAATGGCCCAGAAAAAAGCGTTGAGTTTAGAGACAATTGTAGATGAAGAGCCCTCGCAAGATTTACAAAACTGAGATAGAAAGATAATTCTTATGGCATCTATTCAAAAAGATCCGAAACAAGCAAATGTGATTGTTTATTCAAAAGATTATTGTCCGTATTGCGACGCCGCGAAAAACCTTTTGAGTCAAAAGGGTGTTGTGTACCAGGAAATCGATGTTGGCGTTGATCACGAACAGCTCAAAATTATGCTCAAGAAAGCAGCCCCTCGGCGTACCGTCCCTCAAATTTTTATTGCAGATGAAATTGTTGGCGGGTTTGATGAATTGCAGGCTCTCAACGAAGCCGGCGGTTTAGAGGCGAAGCTTTTTCCATCGGGCCGATCGTAAAATAGGTATCTTTATTTAGTTCTTCGGGCTGCTTCCGCCAAGCGGAGCTTGACCTACAAAGTATGCAATTTCGACAAAGGCTGTGTTGAAGCGCATGCCTCTAATAATGGAATTGAAATAATCTTGGTCAGTTTTGTTGGCTGGTTTTCTGGCTTCCTTGGTAAAGGCGCCCCAATCACGAATGCGACCACGTCTTCCGATCACAACACTAAAGTCTGCTGCCGGACGGTTTACAAATTGTTTGAGGTAGCCACCCGAAGTGAGTCTTTCAATGACTTCGTTCGGAGCGTTATCGATTCGTACATCTCGAACACTGGTATCGGGATTGTAAAAAACATGAAGATTGATGTCCGAAAAGGGCGCCTTAATTGTTGAGCCGTGAGAAACCCCTAGAGCATCGCCCCCCTTGTAGGCGCGATAAATATATCTGCGAGTATCAATGGTTTCAAAGGGCTTCTGAGCGCGATCGCCAACCAAGCGGCCAATGAGACCCATAAGCGAAAGTCCGCCCCATTCTCGGGGTAAAAAAGAATACTCTTCAATACGATCGGAGTTTGGATAGATAGAGCGAAGTTCTTTTTCATAGTTTGAAAGTCTTGGGCCATCCACCACGACATTTAATAGATCGTCTTCGGCAAAGGCTTGCGATGCTGTGAAAATTGCCAAAACAAGAAACACTTGCATACTTAAATATTTAGATCCCATAAAATAAACCTTCCCGTTAGAGGTACAATGTCCTCTTCGTCTATATCGGCATGTGTCGTCCGAATAATTAGACTCTACACTCTTTGTGACACTTCAAAGTCTTCGTGTTAATTAGGAGAATATGATTCCTCGATACTTACCACTAGACGTTTACAAAAAGCGCCGCAATCACCTAAGCCAAAAACTCAATCCAGCCTTAGATCTTATCCTCTATTTTAACACACCTGAGAAGATTAGAAACTTTGATAGTGAGTATTCATTTAGGCCTGATTCATCATTTCTTTACTTGACAGGTTTTCCTGAGCCTCAGTCAGCATTCATGCTTTGGCGTGAAACTAAGGCTCAGACTAAGTTTCAGATGTTTACGCTTAATCGAAATCCCGCTATGGAGCAGTGGACAGGAAAACGATATGGACCCCGTGGAGCCGAAAAGGTTTTTGGTGCGCAGAAGGCCTTCTTAAATGAAGATTTGATTAAGCAAGTCAAAGAATTTTTGACGTCGAGACCGATGGGGAGTTCTGTCAGAATTTTGACAAACGCATTGACGGAGCCTTCAATGCGCGAAAATTTATTTAGAATCTTGGACGCTTGCCAGGGCAAGATTCGTACGGGAAGTGCTCGAATTGATGTGGTGGAAGATATCAAGCCGTGGATTTCGAAAATGCGGTTAGTTAAAGACTCACATGAGCTCGCTTCTATGCGCAAAGCTGCCGACATTGCCGTTGATGCACATCTCGAGGCACTTGAGGAACTAGCCCCTGGTAAGTGGGAGTACGAAATTCAATCTGCTATTGAAGGTGAGTTTCAAAGACAGGGGGCTTTGGAGCCGTCATATAATTCGATTGTCGCTTCTGGCGCGAATGCCACCATTCTTCATTACAATAGCAACAACCGAAAAATGAAGGCAGGTGAGCTGCTCTTGATAGATGCCGGTTGTGAATACCAAAATTACGCGTCTGATATCACTCGCACTTTTCCCGTGAGTGGAAATTTTACGGCTGAGCAAATGAGTTTGATGAAAATTGTAGGCGAAGCTCACTATGAATCAATTCGAGTGGCAAAATCTGGCGTTCCTTATACAAAAATTCATGAGACGGCTACAAAGGTTTTAGTTGAAGGTTTAAAAGCTCTTAAAATACTTAAGGGCAATACCAAAGATATTATAAAATCCGCTAAGCACAAAAAATACTATCCGCACGGAACCGGTCATTGGCTTGGTCTAGATGTTCATGACGAATGTCCCTACTATGAAAAAGGACAGCCTATTAAACTGAAACCCGGAATGGTGTTCACCGTTGAGCCCGGTTTGTATTTCTTGCCAAACGATAAGAGCGTACCAGCTAAATATCGTGGAATCGGCATTCGAATTGAGGACGACATTTTGGTCAAAGCTAAAGGGCCAGGTGAAATTCTAACCGAAGGTCTTCCTCGTTATGCCGAAGAGATCGAAATCCACATGAAAAATTTGTAGTTTTTATTTGCGTAGAATTCTTAAACTTAAAATTATAAAGAAATCTTGTAGCGATAAGCCCTTAGCTGAAGCAGGTAACCGAGGCGAATGATGCGCTTCATGCGGTCAACTTGTGGGCCTTGGATAAATGGCGAGAACACTTTTCCTATCTTTGTTTTGGCGGCTGGGCCCAATCGTGCAATTCCATCGTTGGGACCGAGGCTAATCAAATATCCTAAATCTGAGTACTCAAAGGGGACTATTGGAACACGATGCTTTAAAATTTCAGTAGCAAGATTGTTGGCTAAAAATTTTGCGCCTTGGTAAGCAAATTGAGCTCGTTTAGGCATTTGTTTTTCGTAATAATTTGTTTGGGAAGTGTCGAAGCTCGCAAGATCACCTAGAGCAAAAATGTTTTTTTGATTTTGAAGTAGAAAGTTTTGATCTACTTTAAAGCCATTGTCGAATGACGTTTTTGCTAAGCTGTCGCTCCAAGAAGGTTTAGAAAGTGTGCCTGAACATGTGATGAGCACTTCCCAGGGGATCACCTGTCCGCTGCGAAGTTTTAGTTCGGTTTCGTTGATGGAAACAACTGGCGATCCCAAGACTGTTTCTATCCCCATCTTTCGCAATTTCTTATTCAAAACTTTGCCAGCAAATGGAGAAAAATCTTGTAGCAAGCTTGTTTTTTCGTCGATCAAAATGATTCTCTCGTGTTTGCTTTTTCCTCTGAGTGCAGCAAGTTCACCCGCTACTTCAAGTCCGGTACTTCCTGCACCTAGGATGACAACAAACGTGTCTTTTGCGAATCCCCTTTGAGTGGCGCCCCAGCCAATTCGGCTCATAGCTAAACGCAATGCTTGGGCATGATTGTTTTTCTTAAATGAAAAAATTCTTTTTCGCATAGACTCTCGATCGCTCTCGAGTAGTTCATCTAATCCATCGATGGCAGGAGTTTTTAGATTTAATCCTGTCGCAAGTATGAGTTTGTCATAATGTATCTCTCGTGGGGATTGTGCCCTTACTTGGATCATGTTTCGGTCTGGATTGAGATCATGGAGTCTGCCTTCAACAAAATCAATCCCAGATTTTTTAAGAGTTTCCGCAAATGGAAACAAATATGATTTCCCATTTCTTAAGGTGCGATACAAATCACAGGTGAGTTCCTGTTTGGTGTCTGGATTTACAATGCTAACGCGGCATTGCCCTTTTGCCAGATGATTCAATCGTAAGGCTATTGGCAATCCTGCATAACCTGCGCCCACAACGACATGGTGAGGTAGCTTTTTGATGGGTTTCACGACTTAGGAATAAACGCTTTTACGCGGCGACTTGCAATAAAATCGCCTAACTTTTTGTTGCTATCTTCGCTGAGGCGGACGAATTCAACTCCAATGCCTTCTGGAAGATCACCTTGCGCGTGATGTCTGATCCATACCACTTTTCCTTCGCCCGAAAGGTCTGAACTATTGATCTGAATTTCGCTTTTCTCCTCGAGAGTCTCCATTCTTTTGACCAGCTCAGGGGTGTTTTCACTTGCAGAGTTGTCGCCGATGGTTTTTGTAAAAAGAAGTGTGAATTCGACTTGGTCACCGATAGCAACATTGGGGGGAATGCTTCTTATAAAAAGTCCTCCAGTTCCAATATTCATTGTTTCGGTCGCCAACGCTTGGGCGAAGCTAGAAAGACGAATTGTAATTTTGTGCCTTGCGGGAACTCGCACGTGTCGTGAGCGAAAAGTTTTCAGAGGAAGAGAGAGGAGTTCTCTAAATAAACTGAAGCTACTGTCGGGGTCTGAATCAATGTTAAAAATTCCGTCGGCGCCTTGATCAAGCCAAGAGATCGCAGCATCCCCGCTTGGCGGTTCGGATTCTCCAATGGCTAAGATGCAGGCCTTTGGCTCTAGGTGTTTGATCCCATCACAGAGTTCGCGCCAATGTGGATGATCGACAGGGTAGTCGGAATTTGGGTTAAGCAAGCTTAGGACAGCAACTGGCGCCTTTTCTAAAAACATTTCAGCTTCTCGCGGGCTCTCAAAGTCGGTCCAATTCCAGGCATAACTAGATTCGTCTTCTTCATAGAAGGCATTGCCTAGGTGCTCTTCAATTTTTTCTTTTAATTTTGGGTTGTTATGCTCAGATCCAATCCACATAAGGTCTCTTAGCGCCGAGGTTTTTGAGTTATCATTGCCCATTTTGCTATTAAACGGGGGCCTGCCTTCAGTTTCAAGCTGCGAATAGGGCCTAAGCACTAATAATCTTTTAGTAAAATGCGGCGCATTAGAGGTTGACCCAGGCGGAGCAAACGTATGAAACAAGGGGGTTATGACTGATAATTCTGGCAAGCTCCTGAAGGCTAAGCACCCTAAGCCCGAATGGTTAAAGGTGCGCGCTCCTGGCGGCGAAAAATTTAAATGGCTAAAAGAAGTGAGCCGCAAACATAATTTGTCGACGGTTTGCGAAGAAGCCAGATGCCCCAATATCGGAGAATGCTGGGCAGGCGGAACGGCGACATTTATGTTGCTTGGCGATGTTTGCACGAGAGGTTGTAAATTTTGTGCAGTCACAACCGGAAATCCTCGCATGCAGCTCGATCCTCATGAACCCGAAAAAATTGCAGCAACCGTAAAAGACATGGGACTTACATATATTGTTTTAACTTCTGTTGATCGTGACGATTTGCCCGATCAAGGCGCAAGCCATTTTGCGGAAACGGTAAGACAAACAAAGTCAGCTGTCCCGGGATTGCTGGTAGAAACGTTAACTCCCGATTGGCGCGGAGATTCTGATTGCATTGACATCATGGTTTCAGGTGGGGCTGATGTCTTGGCTCACAACATTGAAACAGTTGAATCTCTTCAACGAAAAGTTCGGGATCCTCGAGCTAGTTATTCTCAGTCATTGATGGTTCTTGAGGAATACAAAAAACGTTCTTCGAGACTTGGACAACAGGTCGCAACAAAATCTTCGATCATGCTTGGTGTAGGCGAGCAAGATGAAGAGATATTGCAAACTATGAAGGACTTGCTTTCGGTTGGCGTCTCCGTGTTGACGCTCGGGCAGTATTTACAGCCCACAGCAACCAAGCTGCCTGTTGAAAGTTATGTGAGCCCAGAAAAATTTTCTGAATGGGCTCGAATCGGCGAAGAATTAGGTTTTGCCTATGTGGCCTCGGGGCCATTGGTTCGGTCTAGTTACAAAGCTGGCGAATATTATATTGAAAAAATCTTAAAAGGGATGCGAAGCGATGGCGAATTGCTCGTTCCTGAAAACCAAAAAATAAAAAGCATTCAAGTATAAAGGGTAATGGAATGACTGAAGCAATGATTGAGCACCTTGATCGACCTACAAACATTCCGGCTCAGCCGTTTAAAGACAAAAGCTTTTCGATTTATTATTTCAAGCAGATGCTTCGCATACGTGCTCTTGAAGAGCGACTTATCAAAATGATGAGATCGGGAGATGGTTATTTTTGGATCGGCGGGCCAGGCGAAGAAGCTTTTTCAGTAGCATTGGGAACTCAGGTTCACAAAGGTGAAGGTGTTGATTTTGACTTTCTTCATCTGCACTACCGAAGCAATGGCGTTGCCCTAACTATGGGATCTCCGATGATTGATTTTGTAAGACAAATGAAAAACACGGATCAAGATCCATTTTCTGGTGGTCGAAACTTTGTCTCGCACATTTGTAAAAAGGAATGGAATATTGTTCCCGTTACTTCGCCTATTGAAACTCAGTTTGCTTGTTCAATCGGAACGGGTATTGCACAGAGAAGGGCTCATCAACAGAATAAAACTAAGGGTGTGACCGTGGTTGTCGGTGGTGACGCAGGCACTGCAGAGGGCGAATTCGCGAGTTGTCTCATTTGGGCGTCTCGACCTGGCTTTGAATTGCCCATGCTAATTATCACCACAAATAATGGCTATGGAATTTCAACACCGGCAGATACTCAACATGGCGAAAAAAATATTGCAGATCGAGCAAAAGCTTTTGGAATTGAATCCAATGTTGTTGATGGCAATCAGCCCGAAAAAATTTGGTCTGCACTTCAGACCGCTTTTGACCACATTCGCGAAACTTCTAAGCCTTATTTCTTGGAAGTTCGAGTTTCTCGCTTGCATGGGCATTCTTCTTCTTCTGGCGCCGCTAGAAATACGGAAGAAGTTTGCTGTATCGATCAGTTCGAGAAAAAATTGATTAAGAATAAATGGCTTACGGAAGATGAGATTTCTGAGTTTAAAAAGAAAGCTTATGCTGAGGCTCAACAGGCTCACGAACAAATTAAAGGTGAGAATTATCCGGAAGCCTCTACCATTCATGATCACACTTTCGCAGGCAATGGGCGTGGCGGGCTTCCTGGGAGGGATTTCTAAATGGCAAGTATGGCTCAGGCTATTCGAATGGCCTTGCATTATGGTGAGGAAAAACTTGGGGTGACCGATATCTTTGGTGAAGATGTTGGGTCGCCACTTGGCGGTGTTTTTACGTGTACTCAGGGGTTAAAAACAACTTGGAATACGCCGCTTGATGAGCGTGGGATCATCGGAGCTGCTATTGGTCTTGCTTTGGCGGGACAAAAGCCGGTCGCTGAAATTCAATTTTGCGATTACATTTTTAATACAATTGATCTTCTAAAATTGGCAGGCAACAATAACTGGTGTTCAAACGGACAATATCCTTTGGACATGGTTGTGATGACGCCAGTTGGCGCAGGTATTCATGGAAGTGTTTATCATTCGCATTCCTTCGACGCCTGGGCGACTCGGCTTGCGGGTTGGAAGATTGTAATGCCCTCGACGCCTCGCGATGCCTATGGTCTTTTGCTATCTGCAATTAAAGATCCTAATCCGGTGATGTTCATGGCCCCAAAAGCTTTGCTTCGGATAAAAGGTGAAGAGTTGATTCCTGGTGAGCCGGAAGATGAAAAGGAATTGAAAGATCGCATCGACGCTCCTGTTGGCGAAGCGCGCAAAAACTGGAAGCCGCAGTGGCCTGACCTTGAATTTGCTAACATTGAAATTGGTGTTGCAAACATTGTTAGAGAAGGTGAGTCGGCTACAGTTGTAACTTATGGTCGAATGGTTCATGTTGCCAAAGAAGTGGCAGAAAAACTTTCCGCGGAAGGTTTTGGTCAAGTCGAAGTTCTGGATATGAGGACTTTATATCCTTATGATTGGTCCGCAATTTCTTCGTCGATCAAAAAAACAGGCAGGGTTATTTTCTTAAACGAAGACACTGAAATCACGAATTTTGGAGAGCACCTTTTAAGAAGGACTGTTGAAGAGCATTATTACAATCTTCGGGCTAGACCACGAGTCTTGGCTGGTGCCCATGTCCCTGGGGTAGGCCTTGCGCCACCTCTTGAAAGAGCTAGCATTCCTCAGCCTGAAGATTTGGAAGAACAATTAAAAGAAATGATTTCTGAGCTTACTTAAATTGTGAGCGATTTTAGTGATAGAGTTTTTGTAGTTAGAGATAAAGTTTTAGAGAATTGAAAAAAGTAAGGAGTTTAGAAATGGCGAAATTTGTACTGCCCGATATTGGGGAAGGTGTTGTTGAAGGAGAATTGATTCAGTGGCTCGTTAAAGAGGGCGACGTTGTTGCGGTTGATCAAGCCGTCGTTGAGGTGATGACAGACAAGGCGACCGTTGAGGTGCCAAGTCCCGTTGCTGGAAAAATCAAAAGTTTAAATGCTGCTGAAGGAGACATGATCAAAGTTGGACAAACGCTTGCTGAGATCGAAGCTGGCGCTGGAGCGGCAAAAGTCGCGGCAACTGCTACGCCTGCGGCAACTGCTACGCCTGCGGCATCGAAAGAGACAGCTGATTCTAGATCTTCTGAGACGCCTAAAGCTGAAATGCCTACATCGCCAACTCAAGCTCCGGCTCAGTCTCATTTTCAATCGTCCGCAGCACCCGCTTATTCAGGAGGTGCTTCTTTGAGTGCTCACGATATTCCTGCGGCACCCATTGTGAGGGCGATGGCTCAAAAATCTGGAGTCGATTTGTCTCAAGTTCCAGGAACTGGCCCAAAAGTTGGCTCACAAAATCGAATTTTAGAAGAAGACTTATTACGATTTTTAAATAATGGTGCAGGCGCTGTTCAGGCCGGAGCTCCTAGCTTTGCTCACTCTGCTCCCTTTTCAGCACAGGCAGCAGCATCTGCTCAGCCAAGTTCAAAATCGGCGCCTGTTAAAACGGTGCCAGATTACTTTTACCGAGATTTGTCGGCGGCTCCTGCTCCTAGCGAAAGACAACCTCTTCGCGGATTGAGAAGAGTCATTGCTCAGGCGATGACCAAAAGTAAATTTACGGCACCTCATTATGCGTATGTTGATGAATTCGAATGTTCTGAACTTGTTAAAATTCGTACAGAGGCTAAAAAAGTTGGCGAGCAATATGGCGTAAAAATTTCTTATCTTCCCTTTATTGTGAAAGCCGTTGTAGGCGCGCTTAAAGAATTTCCGGTTGTTAACTCTAGCCTTGAAGAAGGCGAAAAGGGCGCTGATCTTGTTTTCAAAAAAGAATACAACATTGGCTTTGCCGTTGCGACTCCCGACGGGCTTGTTGTTCCAGTCATTAAAAATGCAGATCGTAAGTCTCTTTTGCAAATAGGCCAAGAGATCAACGATCTCTCTGCCAAGGTGCGCGCTGGAAAAGCAACATCTGAGGAGCTCAAGGGATCGACTTTCACCATCACGTCGATGGGGAATATCGGTGGACTTTTTGCGACTCCGATTATCAATTATCCAGAAGTTGGCATCATGGGCGTTTACAAAATTCAAGAAAAGCCAATTGTTGAAAAAGGGCAAATTGTTATTGGGCAAACCATGCACATTTCCTTTTCGTTTGATCACCGTGTTGTTGATGGCGCTGTGGGTGGATATTTTAGCAATGCTATTATTGCGAGATTGCAAAACCCTGCGCGCTTGTTGATGGAGCTTGTGTAGCCGTTTGTTTTTTCGGTATAGTTTTGTGCACTAAGAAGGAATTGATCCATGTCTGAAAAATTTGACGTCGTTGTTATTGGAGCTGGCCCTGGTGGATATGTTTCTGCCATTCGTGCCGCGCAAATGGGATATAAAACCGCTATCATCGAAGGCCATAAAATGGGCGGAGAATGTTTAAACTATGGATGCATTCCCTCAAAGGCATTGATCAGCACGGGGCACATCATTGACCGTATTCACGAAGGCGAAAAGTACGGCCTCATGTTCGAAAAATTTCGAGTTGATTTGCCTAAATTGATTGACTGGAAGGCTGGTATTGTAAAATCCCTCACGGGCGGAATTGCACAGCTCTTAAAGGCTAATAAAGTGACAACTTTTCAGGGAACCGGAGAGTTTGTCGGGCTCGAAAAAGATGGCAGCAAAAAAATCAAGATCGTTGGTTCGGTTGATTCATATGATGCGAGCAAAACAACTGGAAAAGACGACTCTGTTTTGGCCGAGAAAGTCATCATTGCAACGGGTTCCTTTAGTGCAGAATTTCCGCACCTAAAAATCGATGGAAAATCTTTGCTCGGATCTAAAGACGCGCTTGAAGTTACCAAAACACCAAAGAAAATTGTTGTGATTGGTGGGGGCGTTATTGGTCTTGAATTGGGTTCATTCTTTACAAAATTGGGAACACAGTTGGATGTTGTTGAGTTTGCGCCTCAAATTTTGACTGGCACCGATAAGGAATGTGTTGATGTCGTACAAAAAAGGCTCAAGAAAAATGGTGTGGGAATTCATCTCGAAAGCAAGGTGACAAAAGTCGAGTCAAAATCTGCAGGCAAAACCATTGTTCATGTCGAAGATAAAACAGGAAAAGCATCTCAGATAGAGTGTGATTGGGCTCTTTTGACTGTTGGCCGTAGGCCTCGCACTCAAAATCTTAAACTCGAAAAAGTTGGCGTAGAGCTTAATGAAAAAGGTTTTATTAAAGTAAATGCGAGACTCGAAACAAATGTGCCAGGCATACACGCCATTGGCGATGTCATTGGTGGGGCGATGTTGGCTCATAAAGCTAGCAAAGAAGGCCTGGTCTGCGTTGAAGGGTTTTCAAACCCTCAGGTGACCATGGATATCAAGGCATTGCCGTGGGCTATTTTTGTGGATCCTGAAATTGCTGGAGTGGGGCACACTGAGGAGTCTGCTCGGGAGGCGGGTTGGGACCCAGTTATAGGCAAATGTCCGTTTGCGGCGAATGGTCGGGCTTTGACCACGGGAGAATCGGCCGGATTTGTGAAATTAATTGCCGACAAAAAGACAGATCGCATTTTAGGGGCTCATATGGTGGGCCCAGAGGTCTCTAACTTGGTTCAAGAGGTCGCAATGGCGATTGAAATGGGTGCAACGTCGGAAGACATTGCTCGAACTGTTCACGCGCATCCTACGCTCCCTGAAACCATCATGGAAGCAGCGGAATCTGTGCATGGGATGGCGATACATATTTTTGAACGAAAAACACCCGTAAAAAAAGCTTCCTTTGAGCTACGATAATTTGTTATAGAGCCTCACTATGACTGTGAGTTCTACGGCACAAATTCTAGACAGCTTTGGAAGAGGGGACTCTCGCGTTGAGCTTGTTGATTTGGGTCGTATTGAATATTCCGCAGCTTGGGAGATTCAAAAAGAACTCGTTACCAAAAGGATTGAAGGTTCTGTCTGTGACACTCTTTTGCTTTGTGAGCATGATCCCGTCATTACATTGGGACGTGGATCTCAGCGCGAGGCGACCCCATTTTTAGATTCGACCGATTTCCCTACCCAGATTCCCGTGCTCGAAATTGAGCGTGGTGGTTTGGCGACCTATCACGGGCCAGGACAACTCGTCGCGTATCCTATATTTCAGCTTGCTAGAAGCTCGAATTCCTGGGCTAGAGGTGGAGTTGTTAATTTGATTAGATCTCTGGAATTTTGGATCATGGACTACTTAGCTTCCCAAGGATTACAATCCAAGGCTATTTGTGAAAAGACAGGCGTGTGGGTTGTCTCAAAGTCTCTTGCATTGATGGAGCGAGAATCTGCAGAGAAATGCCAGTCTCCAAACGAAAGAAAAATTGCAAGTATAGGCATCGCGGTCAAAAGGTGGGTCAGTTACCACGGCCTGGCCTTTAATTTTGATACCGGCCCAGATCCATGGAGGGTCATTCGGCCTTGCGGTTTTCAGGCCAATGTCATGACAGATCTTTCTCGAGAATTGGGCCGCCACCTTGATTATGAAACCGTTAAAAATGAATTGTTATTAAATTTTTGGAAACATTTTTCATCTGCAAAAATTTCACGAGGCACGGATGCTCCCGATTGTAGACTTTAGGTTAAAAACTATTTTATTCGTTATCTTTGCCGGTTTTCCTTTCTGGGTAAACGCATGGATTCCAACGGGCGAAGAACTTTTTCATTTGACCCCTGAATGTCAGCCCGATTTATTGCGTAAAAATATTACGGCTCATTTCGGAAGAGGACGCGATTTGGATGGGACCCGAGAATGGGCTGACCTTGAGCGGGAAATTCAAAACTATTTTGATAAATGCTCCGACCAACTTGAGGACGGAAACTTTAGCCGCTTGATTGACTATGCAGAAGTTGATTTCATGGAATACGATTATCAAAATAGTTCAAATTTTAGAGAAGTTTCTTTTTCGTTAGCTCCAGAGGGGATCATCCATAAGGGGTATTTAGGGCTCAAGCCAGGAAAAGAAAAACGACCGCTGGTGATTTTTGAGTGTGGCTTAAGCTGCGATCCGGGCGATCCCGCTATGAGAATGGTGGCGATGATGTTTTACGACATGGGCCCATTCCATGTGCTGCTGTTGCCTTCTAACTCAGGAAAGTCCTTTGTCGGAGACAACAAAATTTTTGCCGTGGGAGGTCTTCAAGAGGGCAAACAAATTGTAAGAGTTTCTCAGATCATAAAATCTGGCAATTGGAAATATTCAAATAGAATTTCTAGAATTCATTTGTTTGGAATGAGTCTGGGGGGTCATGCGGCCTATTATGCGTCTGCATATGCCGACTATCTAGAGAGAGATAAGGAACAGGGAAAATTGTTTTCGACGGTGGCTGTGGGATGTCCAGTGGTAAATTTAAAACAGTCTATGGAGCATGTTACGAGCGAAACATTTATTGCAAAGCTTTTGCGACGAACCATCTTGGCTAACATTGTGAGCTTTTTGTCCGAGGTCCGATTTTTTGATCCTTGGTTCGCGGGCAAAGATAGGTCCTATCACCCAACTCAAAAAGAATTGCGCGAAATGCTAGAGTCTGGGACTTATGATTATTATAAAAAAAGAATCCAAAATCCTTTGTGGGCAACGCCGCCCTTTGACAACATTGAGAGCGATAGCAAAGAAGTGGTGTGGAATAATTTGAATTTTTCAAAAAATGGTTACTCAAAATTGAGATCGCCAGTGTTTTCTTGGGCGCCCGAGGATGACGATATTGTTTTGTATGAGCCTAATTCTAAGATTTTGTACCGTCTCGATGAAGAAAAGTCGATATCGCAAAGACGGATTTTTAAGTTGAAGACAAAAAAGGGCGGACATTGTGCGTTTCCTGTCCGTTTCGGTTGGCAAGCGTCGAGCACTCTGTTCAATTCGCTATTTTTAGCTCGCAGTCCCGAGCTGTTGAAGCGGCAGCACTATCGAAAAGTTGCGATTCCAAGAAATCTTTTTACATCGAAACATCGTGCGAGTTCACGACGATGGCGAGTTTGGTCGAGATGGGCAGCTATTAAGGGAAAAGATTATGTTCAACTTAGTTCAGAATTTCTTATTCGACCGTGTAGAAATGTAAGGCAGCCTTCAATTCATAGGTGCAGAGAATACGTTGACTTAAAAATTCCTCTTAGAACGCTTGGATTGTCGAATCGCGCTTATCCTAAGTCAGACACCGATGCACAATCGCTCACGCGTTGGCTTAATGCTAGGTTGATAATGGAAACATCCTCTTTTGAACCCATGGGTGCCAAGAATAACCCGTCCTATTTTTCGATTCTTGAGTACAATTGATTTTGACTAATTCTTAGTTCCCAGCCTCTAGAGCCCAAATAAATTTTTGCTCTACTAACTTGGCATTTGAAATGTCGACTTTCAAATCGAAGTCTATGATTTGTCCGCTCTTATTTATGACAACAATTCTTGGGACCGTTGAAAGCCCGAGTTGCTGTTTAAACTTTTCGCCTTCTGGGGTCTGAGGAACCACCGTCACCCGGTCGCAGAGGGATCCGGGGAGTCCTTGGCTTTGACACAATGAAAGCGCGTTGACTGGAAGATTGTCAGAGGCATGGAGCTCTACAAGTTGAAATTGTTTCCACTGTGATTCGCTGAATGAAAAAGTGCTCATGGTTTTTAGAAGATTTTGGCAGTGCGGGCACCAGCTTCCAAAAAATATAAAAATTCTATAGGGATCTTTTGGAATGGTAATTTTTGAATCTATTGTCTTAAGCTCGACCTTGGGAAGCACTCCAATATCAGCTTTTAGGCTGGCAAAATAAATTGATTTTAATTTTTCAATGCTTTGGCTTAGTTCCGCATCGCTAACAGAAATTTCTTTTGAGATGTCTGGATAGCGAGTTTTTAACTCGGAAGCGGCAGAGTTTTTTAGCTCAGAAGATGAAAGATTTTTCCAGAGAACATAAAGGGCATCAGGATCTTGAAGAAGAAACTCAGGAATTGAATCGCCTAACTTTTTGATGTCATTTTGAGTTGAAGCTTTTCCACTTAGGTAATTAATCCAGAGGATGCCATCTTCTCCACACGCATCATACTTAGCACTTAACAAGGTGGATTTTGCCAGGCTCTGGGTATCCTTGTCACTTGCGAGCTGTAAAAACAATTGGCAAAACATTGATGGGTCGCTTTTTTGAAGGTCTATTTTTTGAAGTGTTTGTTCAAAATCTGCGCGACCTTTTTTAAAGCCGGCAAGATACGGATACAATGTGGCAATTTCAAAGGCGCGCTGCGCGTGTTTTTTCATGGATTTTGGAATGAGTTTGTTCCGAAGCATCCCCTGGGCCATTTCAGCTGTCGATTGTGCTGACTTTAAATCGTTTGTTCGGTATAGCTCGCCAGTAAGGTCTGCCATCTGCTGATAAAACGGTTGAGATTTTTTTATTCCAAGAGCATCTAATAAAACCAGGGCTGCTTCATAGACGCGATAGGAAGTATAGGCGGCATCCTTTACAAGAGAGTTTTGGTGAACCGACCAAGTTTGGTGCTTCGCGCCTATTTTTTGGGTTAGCGAAGATGGCGCGACAATGGCCTCACTTAGGCCCGGAAGTGAATTCAGCATTTCATTTAAAAAGTTTATTTCATTTGGAGTTAGTTTTTGATGCCCAAACTTTAGGAGAGGAAAATCGGGATCGGGCAAAAGATGAAATTTTGAAGAAGTATTTTCGTAAACAAGAAAAAAGTGGATGGGGGAGCAGCCTGAGTCACAACCGCTTACAGTATCAACAGGCATAAATATAAAATTTTTCTTTGATGCCGCGTCAGTATAACTAAGAAGTTTTGAATTGAAATACGAATTTGTAGGGCGCCCCTGCGGAAGCTGCAAATGAGGTGGGATGTTGATGATTTTCCAATTTTGTTGAGTGGGCTTTATTCTTTGACCTTCAAGATGGCTGAAAAAAATTGGGAATAGGCCTTTGATTTCAGCTGAAGAGATATTTTCTTCGTCTAGCGTTAGCTCACCACCACGATAGCTGTAGGGAGTAAAAAGGCCTATGGGGCGCAGTTTTTCTAGCCAAACTGACAAGTCGGATGTGTGACTTAGTGGGCTTTGAACCATCATCAAGATCGGGCAAATGGTGGTTAGTGCTTTAACTAAAAGATCGAAGGCTCGTCTTCGGTGAGAGAATTTATTTTTTTCGTCGTATGGAATTTCTGCAAAAGTTTTGGAAAGTTGAGGATAGTAAAAAATTGGATCGTATCCAAAGCCAGAGTCTCCGCGTTTGTCGAAAATAATTTCGCCATGACATTCACCTTGAACATCAAAATAGTCGCCTTGGGGAGATACTAGGGAAAGTGCACAGGTATAGTGTGCGGGGAAAGATTTGGCCTTCGAACCTAAGCCACTTAGTTCCTTCAAAAGTTTTTCCATGTGCTTTTCAGGGGCTACGTGATCGCCAGCGTATCGAGCCGAATTAACGCCAGGTCTTCCACCAAGAGCGTCAACACAAAGCCCCGAATCGTCTGAAAGGATCCAGCTTTCTTCAAGTTCTTTTGGGGATAATAAATTTTTGATGTAATCAACTTTTATGCGAGCATTTCCCGTAAAGTTCGGTGCACTTTCAACGGCGCCTTCTGGCGCTTTTCCTGTGATGCTTCCGCTTAGGTCAAAATATTCTTTGACCATCGGTTCCATTTCGCGAACTTTGCCGGCATTGCCAGTCGCGATAATCAAATTGCCGCTAAGCTTTATTAGGCTTTTTTCCATTCCAACGGACCAATTAGCTCTTTTTGAAGGGCGCAAAGCTCTTGGCATCCCTTTGTCCCAAGAGTTAAAAGTTTTGAAAACTCGTCTTGGCTAAAAGGTTCTTTTTCCGCGGTGCCTTGAATTTCAATCATTTTTCCATCTTGGGTCATCACGAAATTCATATCGGTGTCTGCAGATGAATCTTCTTTGTAGTCAAGATCGAGAACGGGAACACCTTTTACAAGACCTGCGCTAATAGCAGAAACATATGAAGTGATGGGAAAAGGAAAAGAATTCGAAATTTTGCCTCTTTTTTGAAGGTGGTGAATCGCTTGCACAAGCGCAATATACGCTCCAGTAATACTTGCTGTTCGAGTGCCACCATCGGCCTGTAGAACATCGCAATCAAGAGTAATGGTTCTTTCTCCGAGCCATTCACTTTTTACAACAGATCGAAGAGCTCTTCCAATGAGGCGTTGAATCTCGAAAGTTCTACCTCCAACTTTCATGCGTTCGCGCCTGATGCGCTCATTGCTAGATTTCGGCAACATATTGTATTCGCCGGTGACCCAGCCTTTGCCTTGACCTCTTAGGTGAGGAGGAATGAATTCTTCAACAGTCGCAGCACACAAAACTTTTGTGCGGCCAAACTCGATGAGGCAAGAGCCTTCAGCATAATCGTAATAGTCGAGTTGAACTTTGATTTCACGTTTTTGATCAGGGCTTCGGTTTTCAGAACGGTTATTGCTCATTTGAGACTTTCTAAGGTGAAGCGGTGTCCACTTGCAACTTATTTGCAATACTTTTTGCGAGGCTCTTTATGAGCGCCTGCCTTTTTTCAGCGTCTAATATGCGCTGCATGTCTTCATTTTTATTAATATAGCCAAGTTCAAGAAGGATGGCGGGCATTTGCGCGGCATACAAAACATAAAAAGGCGCCATTCTTATAGGGCGGGTGGAGGATGGAGGAATGTAGGCTTTGACCGCAGTTCGAATTTCCTCAGCCCATTTTACGGAAGATTCAAAGTTAGCGCTTGCTCTTAAGTCGGCAACCGCTTTTTCGAGTCCTTCGGGGAGATCTGTGGGAATCATTTGATGTTCACGTGCAACCGCCGCTCTGCCCGAAACGTCGCCGCTTGTCAGTGAGAGAACATAAATTTCAAAGCCGCTGAGATCAGACTCTTTTTCCTGGGAATTAAAGTGAATGGATAAAAATAATTTTGCAGGACTTTGATTGGCCATTCGTGCTCGTTCGGAGAGAGTAGTGAATAAACTTCTCTCTCTGGTTAAAAGAGTGCCGATTCCGCGCCTTTCTAACTCTTTTTTTAGCTCCAGAGAAAAATCGAGAGCAATTTTTGCTTCGGTTAAATCTTGATGACGTGCGCCTAGGTCATTGCCTCCATGTCCAGGGTCAATCACTACCTTAATTTTTGAAAGTCTGCGCTCGTCCGTTACAAAAACCGGGGTATCTGGAGTTTGGTAGTCAAAAAGAGGCTTGAGCGCTCGATCTCCGAATTCGATAGGAACGCATAGCTTTGCATTCACAAATTCCGGACGTCTGGAAAGCTTTATGAGCATGCGGTGTCTTTGCGAATCGCGTTTTAGGTTTAAAACAACATTCTTGGAATAAGATCGAGCTCGTAGCGAGTTGCCCGTACTGTTGTTAATAAGTAAAAACTCAAAATTTTGAGGATTGTATTCAAATTTTAAATTCAATTGTTTTATGATTTCAGGAAGACACACATAGGGCGTGCCCCTGACATTGCTTTCTCGCTTGAATTCGTAGTTCTTGTTGTTGAGGTGAAAAATCCAGGTGTCGCCTTCAAGGTTGGCTAGAGAATTGTTTGAGCAGATGATGAGCCCAATAAATAAAAATTGAAACCAAGTAATTCTAGACATTAAATCTGAACAACATCACATCGCCATCTTTGACGGTGTACTCTTTTCCTTCTTTTCTCATGAGACCGGCTTCTTTGATCTTTCCTACATTTTTGTGCTTCATAAGATCATCGTAGGCATAGGTCTCGGCAGCAATGAAGCCTCTTTCAAAATCTCCGTGAATGACGCCCGCCGCTTTGGGTGCTTTCCATCCTTTGCGAATGGTCCAGGCCCTGACCTCTTGCTCGCCGGCCGTAAAGTATGTGATGAGGCCGAGAAGGCTATAGGCTGCTTTGACAAGTCGTTGCAGACCCGATTCTTTGAGTCCTAGATCTAGCAAAAACGAGGCGCGATCTTCCTTGGGAAGCTCGGCAAGTTCTGCCTCTACTTTTGCGCAAATTGCGATGGCATCATTGCCTCGCTCAAGCGCGTATTTTTTTACTTTTGCAAATAATGCAATCTCGTCTTCGATGCCGCTACCTGCAGAGGCTTCGTCAATGTTCCCAACGTACAAAACCGGAAGGTTGGTAATAAGCTGAACATCTTTGATGGCTTCTTTTTCATCTTCATCAAGTTCAACATCTCTGGCAGGCGTGCCTGCATCTAATGCAGTTTTTATTTTGGTCAGGGCGGCCGAGGCATTGATAGCCGTTTTATTGCCGCCTTTGGCTAGTTTTTGATGTTTGTCTAAGCGCTTTTCTACAACACTCAAATCAGCAAGCATCAATTCAGTTTCGATGACTTCGATATCGCGAATGGGATCAACACTTCCGTTAACGTGAATGACATCGCCTTCTTCGAAACAGCGGACAACTTGAACAATAGCGTCGCAGTCGCGAATATGGGACAAAAACTGGTTGCCCAATCCTTCGCCTTTGCTCGCGCCCTTTACGAGGCCAGCAATATCAACAAATTCAATGTGAGTTGGAACGACAGATTTTGGCTTTACGAATTCAGTAATGTGGCCGAGGCGTTCGTCAGGAACTTCGACGATTCCAATATTTGGATCGATAGTGCAAAAAGGATAGTTGGCTGACTCGGCTTTAGCATTTTCAGATAAAGCATTGAAGAGTGTTGATTTTCCAACGTTGGGGAGACCTACGATTCCGCATTTGAGAGCCATAAAATGCTTGTATCTCGAGTGTTAGAGAGAGTCTACGTTGATCTTAATAAAAACGGCTGAGGTCTAGTGTTAAGCTTTAGGAGGATGAAACTCTTAGCGCTGCTTCGAGTCCCTGCTTAAGAAGGGCTTCCACTGTATTTTCTGTGTGGATTAACATATCAGTTAGAAGTGCATCTTCGTCTTTTCGAAAGGGTGTTAACACGTAGTCGGCTAGGGTGATTTCCCAATCAGCCGGAGGACGCCCAACTCCCATGCGAATTCTGTAAAATTCTCCAGAGCCAATCTCCTTGCGAATGCTCTTAAGCCCGTTGTGTCCGGCGTCGCCGCCACCTTTTTTGACTCTCAGTTTCCCAAAATCGATGTCTACCTCGTCGTGGCAAACAATGAGTTCTGCATCTCGTAGATGGTTGTGTTCTTGGTAGAGTTTTGCGACGCTTTCACCGCTTAGGTTCATAAAAGTTTGAGGTTTGACAAAGAGGACGCGTTTTCCGCCAAGTTCTGCTGTGGCCACTTCGGCTTTTATTTTTTTTCCAAGTCCTGTGCTCGAAAAAGAAAACCCCAGACCTTGTGAAATAAGGTCTAGGGCCATGAATCCAACATTGTGTCGCGTGAACTTGTAGCGTGTTCCTGGATTTCCCAGTCCTAACACAATCGCATCAACGTTCATTACGAATCAATCGAAAGCCTTCTTATAGAGGCTTATTTTTTCGCGCCACCAGCAGGGGCCTTAGCGGCAGCCGGAGCAGCAGCAGCGGCCGGAGCGCCAACAGCACCTTCAGCAGCTTCTTCTTTTTTCTCTTCGCGAGTTTCAGTGACACCGAGAAGTGAAAGATCTTGATCATAAATAAATTCAAGATCAGGGTATTTAGTTTCTAGTTCGCTGAGGTGATAAGAACCGTTAAGTTCAATTCCAGAAATATCGACAACGAGTTCGTGAGGAATGTTGTCGGGAGCACAACGTACTTCTGTTTCACGAACTGAAACGTTCAAGACACCACCGTCGGCAACGCCTTTAGCTTTGCCTTCGTAGCGAATAGGAACAACAACGCGAGTTTTTTTGCTCAAATCAATCGCGTGAAGATCGACGTGGATCAACAAAGTTTTGTAGGGATGAGTATTAACTTCCTTAAGAAGAACTTTCGTTCCTTTAAGCTCAGCAGGTGCACCGTCTTGAAGGTCTAGGTTGATCAAAGAAGTCTTGCCCGCTTTTCTATAAGCCGAAATGATGTCATTCGGCATGAAGGCGACAGCTAAAGGTGTTTTCATGGTTGGGCCATAAACAACTCCAGGAACGAGTCCTTTCATTCGCACGCGGCGAGAAGGGCCTTTGCCAGTATTTTCACGACCATAAGTTTTTAAGTTTACTGTTTCTTGATTCATGATTCTAACTCCGTATCTGTCACTATTAATATTAACTAATTATGCAATTCCATTCGTCTAAAACAAGGCACTCACAGAATCGTTTCTCTGTATGCGTTTGATGCATTCGGCTATCAATGGCGCAACCGAAAGCACCGACAGATTCTTAAGCTTTTTGAAGTCTTCACGCAAGGGAATCGTGTCGGATATTATGATTTGATCGATTTCTGCCTGCGATAGGCGCTCATAAGCGGGTCCCGAAAACACTCCATGGCTGGCAAATGAGACCACTTTTGTGGCTCCTTGCTGCTTGAGAAGTCTTACGGCTTCACACAATGTGCCGCCTGTGTCGATGATGTCATCGATAATGATGGCCACTCTGCCCTCAACTTCTCCGATTAAATTCATGGCTTTAGCCTGATTTGGACCTTCTCGACGTTTGTCCACGATGGCTAAAGGGGCGTTGAGTCGCTTGGCGAAAATGCGGGCACGCTCCACACCACCGGCATCAGGGCTCACAATTGTGAGCTCTTGTCCGGCAAATCTCTTTTTAAGCTCTTCGGGGCCAACGGCTGACGGAAATAGATGGTCGACGGGAAAATCAAAGAATCCTTGAATCTGGCCTGCATGAAAATCGTAAACAATGGCTCGGTTGTAACCGGCAGTGGTGATGAGATTCGCGACAAGTTTCGCTGTAATGGGTGTTCGAGGTGCAACTTTTCGGTCTTGTCTGGCGTAGCCATAATAGGGCAAGACGGCGCAAAGGCTGCGTGTGGAAGCTCTTCTAAGAGAATCTCCCATAATGAGCAATTCCATAAGATTCATATTGCAAGGTTCGCAGGTGGGTTGGATGACGTAGGCGTCGATTCCTCGAACGTTTTCATTAATTTCGCACTGTATTTCGCCATCTGAAAACCTGTTTAATTTGCGATCACCGAGGCTTTTCCCTAGCTGAGCCGCGATATTCTGAGACAACTCGAGGTTGGCGTTTCCAGAAAAAATTTTAAAGGGACGTTCTTGGGAAATGCATTGCTCAGACATGCGCCATGAATAGGGAATTCTGGGTCGAATATCAAATTAAAAAAGGCCCCGTTTGTGACGGAGCCTTTTTCTGTAGGATGGTGTTAGCCGCAAGGCATGATGCCTCATTGTTGGCGGATGCGTTATCGACACTCGCTCAACATTTGATCAACCATTTTCATGGAGCCGCTCAATGAAAATTTCACAGGAGCTTGTTTGGCTCCTTCAAGACTTTCGGCTTGAACTTGGATTGAGCTAAGTCGACGGATAGCGGAAACAACTTCTTTGGTATCTTCAAAGGCAAGAATCAAGGCATTGTGAGACCTGTAGGAGTTATTCATTTCAAAGCGGCGCATGGTATCGCTGATGCTTGTTGCGGAGATGACACCGGCTACTGCGATTGAATTGCCTTCGGCTCCTTCGCTCGGTTTTAAAACTATTCGAACCATGGGGCGTGTAAACAGGCTGGATGTTTCGTCTTTAACTTTCATAACCTGTAGCACTTCTCCAGTCGCAGCCGTGGTTTCTGCTAGGCAAAGAGTTGCGCCCGATTCGACGTCCAATTGACTGCTTACAAAAACCCAATCTTTGTAGGAATCGGTGGCACTAGAGAGGGCTGACATCATTCCGAAATCTGATGTGGTTACTGGTTGAGTTGCGCGTGCATCTGCAAGGGCCTTGTCGTTGAGGGCGCGAGCCTCTCGAAGTGCAACCCAATTTTTCACTTGTTGGGCCATGAAGGCGTCTAAGCGATCTTGTTCAACGTCTAGTTGATTTTTGGCGATGCGCTTATTTTCTTGAAGAGGAGGAAGGCTTTGTACCAATTGCGCTCTTTCATATAGGTAGGCGTCTCTTCGTGCTGGTATGCGATCTCTCTCATTGTCTAGGTTGGCAATGTCTCTTCGTTTGTCTTCAAGGCTAGAGGCAAAGGATTCTGCACGGTAGGCTTTGTTGGTGGCATCGCGTTGATCATCTCGAACTCTATCACGCCTATATTCTAAAGGTTGAATTTGGTTTCGGTGAAATTGAACCATCTTGTCGGAGACTTCGTCGATCTGACTGTCGAGTCGAGCAACTTCTCTTTCGAGCTGGTTGATTTCTCCTGGTAAGCTTTGTTTTTGCTCACGAAGGTTTTGGATTTGCTGCTGTGATTGTCTGACCTCAGCTTTGTTTTGAGCAATTGTATTTTGGGCTTGGTTGATGCTTTTTTCAAGATTGCTTAGTTTTGCTTTGGCTAATTGAAGTGTTCGTTTTTGGGGACCACATTTGTCTTTGCATTCATCAAAGGCTTTTTGAGCATCTTTTACTTCTTGTTCAGCTGCATTTTTTTGCTCTTGAAGCTTAGGCAGTTTGCTTTCAAGATTGTCGATTTGCTTTTGAAGTTGATCAATTTTACTTTTAAGCTGATTGATTTTTGAGGAGACCTGATCCAATCTTTGTCTTTTCTCACGAAGCTCTTGGACGGTTTGGTTTTTTTCTCGAGCGAGACTGTTTTTCCTGTCGGCCCACTGGCTGTAAGGAGCCGAATTTACCTTGTCATAGATTTCTCGATTTAGCCTATCTTCTATGCGTTCAAGTTCTCTGGCTTCGTCCCGTTTGTCTTGAGCGTATCTTCGAAGCGTCATTTGATTGGGATTGCTAAGTCCCAATTCCCAGCTTGCCGATCTACGAACGCTTTCCATGCTGTCTTGCAAGGATACGATTTCTCGATCAATGGCCTGCTCGCGGTAATTAAGGGAACTTAGATCGCTATCAATAGACGAAATCTGGTTTGTTGCGCGACTAAGTTCATTAGAAGCGCTGTTGTAGCTGGACTGTGCATCGCCGAGGTCTTCACGAAGTTTAACCTCTTCAACGCGGGCGGCGGCTTCGAGTTTATACGTTTCCATAATAGCTTGGGTGTAGGCGTTATTCTGGCTGAAGTACGCGTCGCTGCTATATGCGGATGTTGTGGCTAATAAGACTGTAAGGGTGAGTAGGTTTTTTGAGCAATTTGAAAACATGGTGGGGGCCTCCGTAATTTTATTTCGTAAGCGCAGTTTTTTCACACAAAGAGCCTGGGGTCAATTGGGAAAGGTATCTGTAAATAAGAATTAAGTCACCTTTGTGGAACTGTGCGCCCTTAAGAGTTGCTGGCAAGCTTAATTGTTCCGTAATTTCGCGTAGTCGTTGAATTTTGAAATGTTTGGGCACCGGATCGCCCTAAGTGTTTAACAGTTTTGAAATATATTGAGTGCAGCAACTCTTAAGGGCGCACAGTATATTCTTCGATCTGAGTGGTTGGCGTGGCGTGGAGGGAGTGGGAAAAATGGCAGGGCTGCTAGGATTTGAACCTAGGAATGACAGAATCAAAATCTGTTGACTTACCGCTTGTCGACAGCCCTAACCAGCTCCCGATTATTAACCGGAGACATCCTGCTTGGCAAGACATAGTGAGCCGATTTGTTCGGGGGAAAGGTAATTTTTAGCTCATCATCGTGTTCGAATAAGGATGGAGGCTTGTTTAGACGACGTTTGCTTGTTCACTGCCGGCAGCTAGGTGGTAGGCATCAAAAACTTTTTGCTCGATAAGGGCACGCATTTCTTGATTGAGAGGATGGGCGATATCCTTAAAAGTTCCATCCTTGCGACGCTTCGCAGGCATGGCAATAAAAAGTCCGCTGCTTCCCTGAATGATTTTTAAATCGCGGACAATAAAGCAATCATCAAAAGTGATGGTGGCGTAGGCCTTTAGCTTTTCTTCATTGGCTAAGAATATTTGTACATCTGTGATGTTCATGCGCTGAAGCTCCCCTAGTTATCTCTAGTCTTAATTATATGCACTCCTTGGCATAGATTCCCGTTAAGATTTGGTTATTCTCTAGGGAAAAATTCACAGGGCCGAAATTTTTGGAATTTTTAAGCGAGGCCCCGGAAATTCATCAAAAGTTAATAGGCGCTTCGAGGGGAAAGTGACGCATAATAGATTTATGAATAGTGTCTATCTTGGTAGTTCATCATTGGCTGCATATCTGCAGTCTTTTGGCTTTGGATGTGACCTCTGGTCACTTTTTGCGTCAGGCGAAGTTTTTGCGGGAAGTGCCTTCGTTTATGTAGTTTTTGTAATGGCAGCCAGCAGTGTCACCTTTGTTTGGGACTACCAGGATCGCGAAATTAGGCGAGTTGTACAAGAAAGCGTAAGCTTTGGGAACGCTGGCTATTCTAAGGCCAGCGCAAGGGTCGCTTAACTAAAGCCAAAAAAATTTAGACCAATTAATTTAGTCCGAACAATTTTAACAATTCGTTAAATTCTTTAGGCGCTTCAGCTGCGGCGTCCTTTAGGGTTTTGCCTCTCATGGCGGAGAGGCCAGTTCCCTTGAGGCTACATGTATAACTCAGGGCCATGCGAGCTCCCATGCTTTTCACACACGTTAGGTTCGCTAATTTTTTAGTCGATCCACCAGCGCGAACTGTTTCTTTTGCGCTCATGGCATCATAGAGTTCGTTGGCAATTGGACCAACAAAGCTTATCGCCTTCATGTATTCCAATTGAAAGGTAAAATCTTCATTTGAGTCTCCGAAGATACTTTTTTCGGATGTACCAGAAACTAAAAGGGTAAAATTCACACCATCTTCCGTAAATTCTAAGGTGTACAGTTGTTTCTTGATTTTTCCGTTTTCTTCGATGGCTTCTATTTTTAAATTATCAAAAATTTCCTTAGCCTGATCTATTGAGTTGTCTCTTGGCATCGGCTCGTTTGTCGCGCCGTCAATTCCGAATCCACCACTTAACAAAATCACATTGTCCAAATTTTCTTGAGCCTGAGCGCTAAGCGCTAAGGTGCTTGATAATAAAAAGGCCATGACTTTGATAGTTCTCATAAAAATGCTCTCCTACTTTGGAGAGCGCAAGATACACCCTTAGACGCAACGCGTCAACCATTTCGTTTAGTGGTTGGAGAGGAAGTGTTCCGCATCGAGGGCGGCCGCGCAGCCGCTTCCCGCTGCTGTGATGGCTTGGCGATACCTCGAATCTTGAACGTCTCCACACGCAAAGACGCCTGGCAGGTTTGTCCCGCTAACTTCGGTCTTTGATGCTTTTGTTTTCAAATAGCCATTATCCGCCATATCAACCTGGCCTTTGAAAAGGGAGGTGTTGGGCGTGTGCCCGATGGCCACAAATATTCCAGTGAGTTCGAGCGTGCGAGATTCGCCTGATTTATTGTTTTTGACTTTAATTCCCGTCACGCCTTCGTCGCCAAGGACATCTTCAAGAATGGTGTTGGTAATGATTTCAATTTTTGGATTCGCGTGTGCACGGTCGAGCATAATTTTTGAGGCTTTAAATTCTTCGCGCCTATGAATAAGATAAACTTTGCTTGCAAATTTTGTGAGAAAGTCGGCTTCTTCCATCGCACTGTCGCCACCGCCAATGACGGCGATCACTTGGTCTCTAAAAAAGAAACCATCACAAGTTGCGCAAGTGCTGACACCTTTGCCCATAAGTCGAGATTCATTTTTAAGTCCAAGCAAATTCGCTTTGGCTCCAGTGGAAATGACCACGGTTTTTGATTGATATTGGGTGTCTCCAACCCAAACCTTTTTAATGTCGCCCGTCAGATCAACTTTTGTGACGTCGGCCGTGATGAATTCAGTCCCAAAGCGTGCAGCCTGCGCGCGCATCTCTTTCATGAGTTCAGGGCCCATAATGCCTTTTTCAAAGCCAGGGTAATTTTCGACTTCAGAGGTCAGCATTAGCTGCCCTCCAGCTTGATAGCCCTCAATCATCAGAGGCTTTAAATTTCCTCTGGAAGCATAAATAGCAGCCGTAAGGCCCGCGGGGCCCGATCCAATGATGATGATGTTTCGATTTTCCACGGCCTCGTTCTAAGCGCAGATTGCGGATTCATCAAATGAGATTTAAAAGGACACAAATGCAAACACGTCACAACGTCATGTCATTGCTTCGAGCTCCGGGGCAGGGTTTGCTCACAGTTACAACGGGATCTGGTGAGGCTTTCAAAGCTTTTGCGCCGCTATTCGGAACTGACGCTCTCAAAAACTGGCTAGCGGTGGGGCGCAAAAGGCGCCTTGAACGTGGCCCACAGATTTTGGGTTTCCCAAGCGATGCGGGTGGGGGTATCTGTCGAGGGGCGGCGCATGGGCCACTTCACCTTCGATCCGCTCTTTACGAAAAAAATCCACATTGGGCTGCTCATGATATCGGCGATTTGCCCTGTATCCCACAGCTACTCGACGATGCGATGCTCAACTACGCACAACGTGCAAAGAGTGGTCGAGCCCTTTGGGGGGGAAGATTCAAGCCGTCTTCTCCTGTTTCGCCCTTGAACCTGCTAAAAGCTGCGCTTACACAGGGCTTCAAAGAAAATCCTAAGGGCTTTGCGCCTTTAATAATGGGCGGGGATCATTCTACGAGTTGGGCCGTTTCAGAAGCTTTGTTTGCTGCGCGAAAAATGAAGGGGCTTGGCGTATTGCACTTTGATGCACATACAGATTTGCTCGAGACGCGATATGGTGTCGATCACTGCTTTGCTACCTGGGCGGCTCATTGCATGCAAAGAATGGCCGGAGAAGACAATAAAAATTTTATACAAGTAGGACTGCGTATTTCGGGAAAAAGCAAAGCACATTGGGAACGCAAATTCGGTCTCAAACAATATTGGACAAAAGATTTGTCGGGGAAAGATGCAAAAGCATTCGCTCAGGAATTGCTAGCCGGTTGGAAAAAAAGAAACGTTAAAAAACTTTATATTTCTTTCGATGTTGATGCTTTAGATCCTAGTTTTGTTTCATCCACTGGAACACCTGAGCCAAAAGGTCTGCGCCCCGCTTGGTGTAAAAAATTGATCGAAGAAGTTGCTAAAGAAATTCCGGTGATTGCGGCGGACGTTGTCGAGTTAGCGCCAGTGTTGGGAAGTCGGGCCGATGCCCTTAAGAGCAGTCGAAATGCAGCGCTCATCGCGGATGTTTTGCTCCGAGCTATGAGGCAAGGCCTCTCCAATGACTGAGCCCATGCATCAAGCTTTTGCTTTGGCTTCACTGGTTGTGCCAGCTGTTGATGGCGAGCTATACAAACTTGGCTACGATGTCGAAGCTCTTGGCAAAAAGGCCCTGGGCTTGGTGATAGAGGCAAAAAAAAACAAAGCTCAGGTTTGCTTTCCTGAACTCAACGTTTCGGTTTGGCTTTCACATGATGAGATGGCTGATGTTGAAACTCAGGCTATGCTTGGGAATGCTGAGTATGCGGCTCTTCTTCCTAATTTTGATGAACCACAAAATATTGATATGGTTTATTGGCTTTGGAAATTGTGCCAAATGCTGGATGTTCAGTTTGTGCTAGGAATGGAAAGTGGCGACATGATTGAAGTATGGGATCAAGAAGATCAGCCCTTGGATTATTATTACTCTGGCCCCGTCGATATTCCGGTTACTTATTTTGGAGTGGGAGTTCAAGAATTTTATTCCGAAGCTTGGGAGAATGTTAAAAAATTCTTTGGAGAAAAATTGTTATTTTCCAGAATTCTTCCAAATGGAATGCACAAGCTCGAAATCGCACTCTATATTCGTCGGTAGTATTCGTCAGAATATTTAGCGCTAATTCTTTTTAGGCGCGACAACGCACTCAATGCTTACGGGGCCTTTTTCGGATGTAAAGGGCACGCACAATTGGAGTCCGTATAGCTCGTGTCGGTCGGTCGCGCCAAGATTTTCATGAATCTCGATGCCTTTGTTCTGGGCTTCGATTTTGACCTTCGAAAGCCCCTCTTGAATTTTGTTGAAGGTGGTCACGCCAAAACTCTTTAATGAAGCTGTCACTTCGGTATCAATTTTGCTTTTATCAGAACCTTTCATGGCTTTAGTTAGGGCAAAGGCAAAATCATTTTTAAAAGAAAGCAGTACCGATGATTTAAATTCTGGTGTTTCAAATTTTAATCGAATCGAAAGGTCGCCCTTAAATTTTGCAGGTTGGCCATCGTCAACAACATAGGGCGTGCCTCGCTCGAGTTGTAAGTTCGAATTGTCGCTAAGAGATTTTGTGCAGGCGACAATAATGGGGTTGACCGTGTTGGGGTCGAGGGTCTTTTTCTCGCTCGCTGTGTGTGGAAAAAGTTCATCGAGTGCATCGTAAAACTCTTTGGTTTTCCAATCCTTTGATAGTTGAAAACATGGGAACTCTAAATCATCTGGAATTTCTTCTAGGCCATCATCTTTTTTTGAAATAATGATCCAAGGAACTTCGCGGTATTCTTTTCTTTTTGAGGCCCAGTCTAGAAGTCCATTTTTATCATTTAGGTTTTCTTTTGCTCCAAAAATAATGCCACCAAAAACTTGGTTTTCTACGCGGAACATAACATCTTTTAAGGAATCCGAATAAATAGATTGATTATGAATGGGGTCAAGGCTTTCATGGATTCGAGCAAGCGTTTCGGGCTCATCACAATAAATCAGTAGAACTTTATTTTTAAGACTCATGATCTAAAGATCATACAATTTTTCTAAAAAAAATCGGATTAATTTTTTGATTAATTTTGGCGCCCAAGCGGTCTGTAAACGTTTGCGTTAACATAGCCTTTATATGCCGCGAGAGACGTTTCCCACTCGGCGTCATTCCAGCCTAGCGACTCACAAAACAGAGGCTTAAGCTTGTTTAGTGTCGAAAAACCATTGTCGCCTTCTTTGTAGAAAAGCTGCGTTCTTCGAACGCAAAAGTCTTCGATGCTCATAACTGATTGAGTCATTAAAATTTGCTGTACAGTATTTAAGCTAAGGCGGCTTGCTTCGCTGTTTCCAAGGGGCGGTGTTTTAAGCTGAACAGCCTTTTCTTTCGGAAAACACAGCTGAGGGAAGGGGCGTTCTAGGGTGGGGCAAGGTGTGAAGCCCTGGCTCAAACTCGACTTCCAGGAAGCACATTGCTTTAAAAGAAGGTCGACGCATTGAGCCGCCATTTCTCGATGGGTTGTAAGTTTTCCTCCAGTTATAACGAGTGCTCCGGGGTCACGCCATTCCAAATAGTGATCGCGAGATATTTCACTGGCGCCTTCACCTTCTCCATTGCTTGGGGCAACCAGGGGGCGCAGGCCAGACCAGGTGCTTACAACGTCGTCGCGTTTGATGGGATTGTTTGGGAAATAGAAAGAAGCACTCTTGATGAGATAGTCAATTTCATCGGAAGTGATGGCCGTTTTCTCAGGGGCTTGATTGTCAAAAATATCTGTTGTTCCGATGATGGTAAAATCTCCCCAAGGAATTGAAAATAGCACTCGGCCATCTATGGGGTGAGTCATCACGACAGCGTGTCGCGCTGGCAAAACTTCTTTGGACACAACAATGTGCGAGCCTCGAGTGGCTTGCATAAGTTTTGGAAAGGGCAATTGTGGTGCGCAGCCTTTGAGGGCAATGTCTGTCCACGGGCCAGTGGCAAAGACGACGGCTCTAAATTTTACATTGAATTCCTTTTGATTCGTTTCATCCGTCAATCGTGCCGAGTGAGGGGTTCCATCGGGCGAATTTTCGAAGGATATCTCATGACACATTACTCGCGAAACGCAAATGGCGCCGGCTTCGCGCGCATCAATGATATTGGCTAATGTGAGTAGAGAATCATCGGTGGCCCCGTCCCAGTAAAACTGAGCGCCGACCAAGCCATCTTGTTCCATGGCGGGCTCTTCTTTTAAACATCGTTTTTTGAAATAAGTTTTGTGAAGGCCTGGAGTTCTAAAGAGCGCTAAAATGTCATAGAGCCAGAGTCCGCAAGAAAGCTGCCATAAAGGAACCCTGGAGTTTTTGTAGGCTGGAAATAAAAATGGAATCGGAGAAACTAGTTGAGGTGCCAGTCGCCAAAGGCGCGCGCGCTCAGCAGTGCTTTCCATAACGAGGCCGAGTTCAAATTGTTCGAGATATCGCACACCACCATGAACAAGTTTTGAGGACCGAGAACTCGTGCCCGATGCAAAATCACCTTTTTCAACTAATAAAACTTTGAGTCCACGGAGGGCAGCATCGCGAGCCGTGGCCGCTCCTGTAATGCCGCCTCCTACTATGAGAATATCATAGGGGGATGAATATTTTTCTATAGACTGAATTTCGCTAAGGCGGGAGTGAATTGAAAACTCTTTAAAGTGATTCATGCTGTACTTGGTATCATACACAAAAGCCCCGCTTTCTCCGAGTGTCGAAGAGAGCGGGGCCAAAGAATTTTTTGCGATGATTTTTTAAAGAGCAAAAACTAAATTGATTAAATTAAGCTTTCACTTCTTTATGAACAGTCACGCGACCTAGAAAAGGATTGTATTTTCTAAGCTCAAGCTTGCCTGTTGTTGTTTTTTTGTTTTTCTGTGTGGTGTAGCGACTAGGCGGTTTGCCTTCTTTTCGCGCTTCAGTGCACTCCAGTGTAATCGTGATTCTGTCAGTCTTTCTAGCCATTTGGGTCTGTTACTAAGGAAAGTGATGTCCCGTCAAGCTAGATTATTAGCCCGGGCTTATGCAGCATAACTGCTTGAATTTTAAAGGGATGGGGGGGGGTCTGATGCACCACATTAATTAAAGTATTCATCTTCCCTTGCGCGCTTTCAAGGGCCGGGCATAATGAAGTCAAGTATTTAAAGCAACAACGAGGATCAACGGTGTACGCATTACAACCATTGACCTCAAGGAGGATGCAACATAATGAAAAAAACAATCGGACTTTTAAGTGCAATCGCTTTGAGCAGTTCTGCGTATGCTGACGTTAACGTTGGTGGATTCGTGGATGCTGGATTTCAGTGGACTAAGGACGCAAGCCCTTCTTCTATGTGGGGATTCCGCGACGGAGCTGTTCATTTCACTGGTAACTCAGGCAGCACAAGCTACTTGGTAGACCTTGGCTATAACACAGGCAACGTTTGGGCTGACCAAGCTGCTGTTTCTAACAAGTATGACAGTGGTTTCAACTGGACTGTTGGTAAAGTTGACCGCATTTTGGGCGGCGAAGGCAATGACTCAAATACTTGGATGTTCTCTTCTCAAGGGCACATCTCTTCTTTGTGGAATGGTTCTTCTCACACTGGTTTAGTGTTGGGATACGATCTTTCTGACATGATGGGTTTGAAAGTTCTTGTAGCTAACGGCCAAAACACTGGCGATTTCGAATACCCTGAATTCGGTTTCCGTTTGGACTCTAAGTCTGATGGAATGAATTTTTGGTTGGGCGGAACTTTCGAAGGTGTTGGCGGCGAGTCTGGTTACAACTTTGACCTAGGCGCTACCTCTAAAATGGGCAGCATGGACCTTGGTCTAGAAGTCGCTATGATCAAAGCAGCTGTTGCTGACGGTGAGTCTGGATTGGCTTTCTCTGTTCACGGATCAACTGAAGTTTCTGAAACTATGGGCTTCGGAGCACGCGTTGAGTGGGATAACGGAAAAGCTTCTGGAGCTGACACTATGACAACTCAACTCGATGTTACTGTTGGACCTAGCTTCCAGTTGTCTGAAAATTCTTCAGCAAAACTTGATTATACTTTGACTAAATTCAGCGGCGACGTTGGATCTCTCATCGATACTCAACACTCTGTTGGATTAGCTGTTGTTCACAACTTCTAATTAAGAGTAAAAATCTTAAAACAAAACCCCGCACTCTCTTAGAGTTGCGGGGTTTTTTTGTGCCTAAAATTTAAAAAGTCGGGACGTGGCTTTATTCTCTGCGGGGACACCTTTAAGATGAGGTATGTTTCTTCGGATTATTTTATTTGTGGGCCTCTTTTTTGTGGCTTCGCTTCCCGTTCCAGGTGAGGCAAAAACCAAATTCAATTCGCCGCCTTTGCAGCTCGGAAAAATTAGATCCATCGAACTCCCTTCCGATCTTCGGAGAAAAGCGCTCAGCTTGAGAGTGAAAAACTTAAGCAACGGACGCTTTGTAATCATTAAAAAGGATCAAATTGGAGATAGCATTTCTGTTTCTAGTCTTTCGGGGCTGGTGGATTCGGAAGATGAAGTTTGGTTGCCCGAATTTAGCGTGCTTCAAAAGCAATTCCAGCCCGTGACCCGTGAAACTCTTCCAAGATCGCTTTTAGTGCAAAAAAGAGAGATGGCTCCCGAGGGGCTCGGAAAGGCGTTGATTGAACCTGAAGAAAAGTCTCAAAAGGATTTGTTGTGGAAACAAATTGGGTATCGCATCAGCAAAGAATCACAAGATGGAAAATGGTCGCTGAGACTTAACGAGAATGTAGTTATAAATTTTCTAACTCTGGAACAGGCGTCGCGACGTAGAGAGATTCAAGAAAGCTCAGAAATTTCTAAATTATTTGATATCGGTTGGCGCTCACTTGAGATTGCCAAATATGATTTGTCGGCTGAGGCCTTCGAGAAATTAATTGAGCAACAAAACAAACTGAACCTAAAACAAAAGGCTCAGGCCTATTTAGGGCGGGCAGTAACGAGATTTAACTTAGAGGGCTGTGCTGAGCGCCTGCAGGATGAGCTATTAGAGGCTGACCGCGATAGTCGAAACCAGGATGATGTGGGCTATTACAGGGCGTTGTGTGCTCTTGAAGAAGAAAATTATTTAGAAGCCGAAAATTTATTCAAAGAAATTGTTGCGAAAGGGCATGCTCAATATGGCGAGACAAGTGCCTTTTATATAGGCGTGATTGCCGAAAAACAGGAACGCTATGATCAGGCCGAATCGGTTTATTTGGACACCATAGATTTTACAAGTGATCCAGCTATTGTTCAGCTGGCGAAAGAGCGCCTTTCCTATGTTAGATATCTCAAGAATAAATATGAACTTAGCGATTCCATTCTTCATGGAGGCCTGAGTGTCACAGGAGCTTGGGATTCAAATGTTGTTGCGCTTCCCTTGGAGCTCAGCCCGGCGGACTATGGCTTATCCAAGGAGTCTTCGGCCTATATAAGCACTCTGGGCTTTTTGAGCTTAGTGCCTCCGTGGTCTTCAAAATTTAGTCATCAAATCAATTACAATTTTTTTGTGACTCATTACCAGGAACCTTCTTTGGTGGCTGCCTATGATTCAATGATTCATGATATTGGAACGAGTTTTGGATTTTCATCGAGTTCGACCATCAATCATAGTTTGAGTGTGTCGTTTAGTACCGTTCGGGTTGGAAGCTGGGGAGCTTCCTATGAATCGCTTCGAAGCCATTCGCTTTCGTATCAGTTGAGAAATATTAGAGTGGATTCCAAAAATCATCCGCGCAGATTTGTAGACTATAGTTTTGGATTTTCAAATGTTTTGCTGAAGTCCGCAGTAAGTTCACCTGACTATAATCCAGGGGCGGAAGGCGTAAGTTTTGGGGTTAAGATCTCAGAGCTTGAGAGCGAATCCAATGTCTACGGTCCCATAATGTCCATTGAGTACCGTCCTGCTCGCGGCCGGGAAGTTTCATTGGGGCAGCTCAATGTCGGAGGGTTTTGGGATATTCAGTTTCCAAACAGGCCCATGTACTTTAGCCAGCAGGCGGGCTTTGTTTTTAAAGACTTTTACCAGTCAGCACGCAGCAGGGAAGACTACCAGCTCAATTATTCCGCAAATTTGGTCTGGCGCCTTGCTAGCTCCTTGGAGCTGAAATTCCAATATTATGGATTGCTTAACGTGTCTTCGGTCCCTATAGAGTACCAATATTCTGCGCATAGACTTAGCGTCGTGTTGTCAGCCTATTTTTGATTGTGAGTCTTAGCAATTAGTGATTATTTAGGGCAATGGAAAACTCTGATCAAAAGTGTCTTGTAAACAAAATTGACCACCTAGAAGTTGCGACCTCCGATATCAGTCAACTGGAAAAATTGTTTGAAGGATTTGGTTATCATACTTCGCAAACAAAAAAAGATCAGAGTGGGCTTTATAAGCTAATGGAGCAAGGCCATAGTCGACTGCTCTTAACTCAAGGAGCTACCGGTAGTTTTGCGCACGATTATACAAGAAAACATGGAGACGGAGTTTGCAGAATTGCCTTCACTGTCAATGAAGTGCAGGACGCCTACAAGATAGCTTTGGAGCGCGGAGCAGAGGGAATTGAAGCGCCTTCTGTAAAATCAGCAAAATGGGAAGACGATAAATTTCAGCTTGATTTAGCTTCTATAAAAAGTTTTGGAGATGTTCGTGCGACTTTCTTAAAAAGAACAACTGACGTTTCTAATAAAGCTACTTCCAATATTTCGAGCAGAGCCTTCGCGCCTGGATTTGAATTAAACCCAAGTGCAAAAGCCGGCAACAAGCACGATGCGGGTCTCTTGTCGGTCGATCATCTAACTAACAATGTCGAAATGGGAAAAATGGACCATTGGGCCGATTTCTATTCGCGGGTGTATGGTTTTGTTGAGACAAGATATTTTGATATCCGAGCTCAAAAAACCGGATTGCATTCTAAGGTTATGCAAACGCCAAGTGGATCAGTAAAAATTCCTATCAACGAAGCCACAGAAGAGAAATCGCAAATCCAAGAGTTCATCAACCAGCACAAAGGTGCGGGCGTTCAGCATATTGCACTGACTACCAAAGACATTGTGAAGTCAGTAAAAGAATTGCGTGAGCGTGGCTTTAAATTTCTTGATGTTCCAGACACTTATTACGATGAAGTCAAAAAAAGAGTCCCTAATATTGAAGAAGATCTTAGCGTTCTTAAGGATTTAAAAATTTTAGTAGACGGTGATGAGAGCGGGTACTTGTTACAAATCTTTACAGAAAACCAAATTGGGCCGTTGTTTTTTGAAATCATACAGCGCAAAGGCAACAAAGGCTTCGGAGAAGGTAACTTTAAAGCCTTGTTTGAAGCCATTGAACGCGATCAAGAGCGTCGCGGCGTTCTCTAAGCTTTTACATACTGATTTTCGCGCACTCACTGGTAAATGTGCTTCGTTTTTTTAGGTGCAAAATGTCTTAGAAATCATTAGGGCAGAATGGTGAGTCCATTTTTAGAATATTTTTCTATCGATAATTTTATCCCTCAAGGATTTCTTTACCAATGGCATGCGGTCTTGGTTTGGACAATGGCCTCTACGGATCTGCTTATTGGCATCTCGTTTTTGGGCATATCTTACTGCTTGTATCGCCTCGTTAGGGATATCCGATTGCCGTTTTCTGGCGCCTTCGTCGCCTTTGGATTCTTTATTTTTGCCGGCGGATTTATGCATTTCATGGAAGTTTATACTCTGTGGGTTCCAAATTATTGGCTATTGGCTTTGTTAAAATTTGGAACAGCTGTGGCTAGTGTTGCAACCGCTTGTTACATCTTCATTATCAGTCCCGAGATTGTTAAAGTTGCAAAAAATGCACGTCTTGCTGAAGTCCGTCGTCGCGAACTAGAGGAATTGGCCATTGAGCTGGAAATGCGGGTAGACGCAAGAACAGAAGAATTGATGAAGGCTGTGGAAGTCCGAGATGAATTCTTGTCTATCGCATCCCATGAGCTGCGCACTCCGCTTACCCCGCTAAAGCTTCAACTGCAGCTGGGTGAAAAGATTTTGATCGATAAGCCCGGGTTAGAGGAAGAAGTTCCAAGATTGTTTCGCCATGTAAGGGGAGCCCTTCGCCAGGTTGATAAGCTAACAGCTCTTGTTGATAATTTATTGGATGTCTCCCGAATTCAATCGGGTCGAATGAAAATGGATAAAACATTTATAAATTTAAGTGATCTGGTTAGCGATATTTCGAATCGTTACAAAGATAATTTTAAGGAACTTGGTATTGGATTCAAGTATTATATGGAAGATGATTTAAGCGGAGTGTTTGATAGATTGCGGCTTGAACAGGTCATCGATAATTTGCTCTCTAATGCCATCAAATACGGCGAGGGTAAGCCTATTGAGCTCGAATTGCGAAGTGCTGAAAATAGAATGGCCGAAATTATTGTGAGAGATTCTGGCTTAGGAATTCCGGAAGAAAAACTTCCGCATGTCTTTGAGCGTTTTGAACGCGCTGTTTCTCATCTAAACATTAGCGGTCTAGGATTGGGACTTTATATTGTACGGCAGATTGTTGAAGACCATGGTGGATTTGTAACTTGTGAAAGCAAACTTGGGGAGGGATCAACTTTTAGAGTCTTGCTCCCTTTGGGTTTAGGGAAATAATTTAAATGAAAACTATTTTGCTAGTTGAAGACGATGACGATATCCGTGAAATCGTTGGAATGGTTTTGGAGGGGGCAGGCTATTTGGTGAGAATGGCTTCCAATGGGCAAGAGGGATTACTGCGCCTTCGGGAATTGCCCAAACCCGATTTGGTTTTGGTAGACCTTATGATGCCCATTAAAACAGGATATGAATACTGCTGCGATCATCGTGCCGATCCAGAGTGCTCTCAGGTTCCGTTGATCATAATGTCGGCAGATCATGCTCCAACCTTTGAAAATCGTAGTTTAAAAATTGATGCTTTCTTAAAAAAACCTATAGATCTGCAAACTCTCTTAGATACCGTAGAAGCACTGACAAACAATTTAATTTAGACAAGTTACTTTAGACAATTTATTAGTGCATCGTTGAGCGATTCGAACTTAAATCGATAGCCAGAGTCCATAGTGAGTTTTGGCAGAACTTTTTGCCCGGAAGTGAGTATTCCCGCAGATTCTCCGAAACGCAAGGTCAAAGCCGCTCCAGGAATGGGAATCAATGCTGGTCTATTGAGAACCGCACCAAGAGTTTTGGTGAAATTCAAATTTCGTACTGGATTCGGCGCAGTTGCGTTGAGGGGGCCGGATACACTAGGGTTTTCGAGCGCGTGCAAATAAATTCCGCAGACATCGTCTATATGAACCCATGACATCCATTGTTTGCCACAATTAATGGGGCCACCGGCACCCATTTTAAACGGGCTAATCAAATGCGTTCCAAAAGGATAGAGCATTGTTTCGAGGGCACCGCCATCTTTGCCAAGGACAATTCCAGTTCTGATCATCGCCGTACGAATGTTGTGTTGTAGATGCGCTTTTTCTGCGGCATCTTCCCAGTTCCTGCAAACAAAGGCTAAAAAGTCGTGGCCAGGGCCGCTGTTTTCATCGAGATTATCAACGTCATTGGCGCCGTAATAGCCGATGGCAGAAGCACAAACAAAAGTATGGGCCTTTGCAGAGTCTTTGGCGTGAATTTTTCCCATGGCCTCGACAATTTTTTCAGTTCCGTGAACTCGAGAATTATAAATTTCGTTTTTAACGTAGGTATTCCATCGCTTGCCAAAAATAGCTTCGCCGGCGAGGTTGATGACAGCATCACAATTTTCGATTTTAGATTCCCAGCCTGTTTTCCTAAGGCTAAGAAGGACGCTTTGATGTCCTGCGTTTTCTAATTTCTTAAGAAGGTGAGAGCCAATAAAACCGGTGGATCCAAAAATTCCAACTATCATGATTCTGGTATAGGGCGGCTTTGACTCAAAGTCATCGATATTTCAACGCTTAATTCGGCGCATTATTTCG
>JBGSZX010000053.1:0-30842 GCA_041750195.1 Bdellovibrionota bacterium
CATGCATCCTTCGCATTCGATGCAGCGGTTTTTTTAGCGTGGCCAGAATACCTACGGCATGAAAAACTTTCACATCTCCACCAGCATCCTTCAAAGCCTTAAACAAGGGCCATTGCATAGGGGTAAGGGCCCCCTCGGAACCGTGCCCATCTAACAACAGTTTCACTTTGGCGCCTCGTCGCGCGGCGAGAATAAGATCTTCGAGAAAAAGTTTACTGGTCTCATCATCTTTGAGAATGTAAGTACTCACGCGAAGCTCTTTTTGTTCTAAAGCAATAAGTCCTCTACGAGTTTCAAAAGCCTCCTGGCCACCTTTTATAAGCGATACTTTTTGTGCGTTGGCAGAAAAAAAAGTAACAAAAAACCCCAAAAAAAACAAAAAACCTAAAAGGCGGCTGTGACAAAACATTGCAGCTATTTCGGTACTTTTGACTGTAAAACTAAGAGATTACTAAAAAATTGATTACAATTTTTTAATTTCCAAATACAGGGGCCAATGATCAGAAGTTCCCGTAAGCTTATCTCCCTGAATAACCATTCTTCGTGGCATTTTGAGCCCTTTCTTGAATTTAAAATGTTCTGGAACATCATCAACGACTCGTACAGTCGTAGGAGCTAAGTTCCATTTTAAACCTTTAATATTTTTTGAAATCCAAATTTGATCCAAGAAAGACCAAGAGCGAGAACCTGAATCATAGTGGGTTCCTTTACAATTTTGGCAACTTTCAAGATGCGCAACACGCCAATTCCCAGATTTGGCGTAATCATTAATTAAACCCAATTTTTGCTCTTCTTTGGCTGTGATATTGAAATCCCCCGCAGCAATGATGATTGAATCGGATTTTAGGTCTTTGGAAATAGAATTCAGCTGCTCGAGTGCCGATTGCCTTTTTTCGACAGAATTAAATTGTGATGGAAGGTGTAACCCGAGGACTTCAATAGTTTGCTCGTTTGGTCCCTTTAGCGATACCTGTAGGATACCTCTAGAGTTAGATCTTTTTTTTGATTTTTTTACTTTAGGGGAGCGATACAAGCGGCTAGATAATATAGGAAATCGCGTAAGTATGGCCACATCAATTCCTCGTGGATCATCGCCCTCAATAAGCACAGGCTCATATTTTGAGCTGGGCATTTTTGCGGCCAGCGCTTTAAGGACTCGAAGATTCTCAACTTCCTGCAGAAATACAATGTCCGCCCCCTTACCAGCATTCACACTTGAAATTACTTTTGCCAAATTGCTCAACTTTTGATCCAAAACCTTTTCGGACCAATTGTTTTGCAAACATGCTATCCGCCATTTTGGGAAACGGCTGCGAACACACGCTTGCAAAAACTTAGCGCCTTCTTTGCTGTCTAAAAACCTAGAATCTCTTTTTAGAGAAAGTGGGAGATAGGTGTAATCATCTTTTCTGGAGTCATGAATGGCATCAAAAAGGTTTTCAACGTTGAATTGAAGCACCGAAATCTTCGTTTCAGCCCGCAAATCCAAAGGCCGGATTCCAACTAAGAAAGCGGCCAAGAAAAGAAACTGAAACAAGCGAACTTTGACAGTCGGCCTGATTGTTGATTTTGGAAATGAAATTTTGCGGTTTGAAAAATGCATAGAATCCTGACCTAAGCATAAAGCGATCCATTTGAAGAGTCATTTAATGACGCGGACATGCTAAAAATTATAAAGCAAAAACCCCTATATAAATAGCGTAGACTTGAATTTAATCCACGATAAGTTAAATTATCACTAACAGTAAGTTATTGATTTACAACCAAAAACGAAAAAACATCATAGAGAGACAAAAATGCCTATAAAATTGCCCAGAAACAATAGCGCAAAAGGCAGTAAATCGAGATCTAAATGAGCAGCTTTTTTACACCCAAAAGCCTGTTAAAAATGCTCGCAGCTAAGATCATCAAATTTTTTACACATTTTAATGCCCCTAAAAACACCCAAAACAAGATCGATATTGAGTTCAATTCGCACGACTATATTCCTATCGAGATTGCCGATTACCACCTTCCAGACCCCGAAAAGCTAGCAAACTTGGATGTTTTGCCGCCAGCACCGCCTGAGATCGAAGACGAAAGCTACTTAGCTCCCAAAGTCCCAGAAAATCGTGTTCCGGAAGTCCCAGTTTCGAGCGCCATCAATGAATTTTCCCTCGTTCAGCTGAGTCCGCATAGCCGACGGGCCTACGCCAAAGATTTAAAAGATTTCTTTTCCTATATTAGAACGCGAGATGTCTGGGATGACTGGAATCAATCCCTAAGTCCGCTACTTGTCGCCGAATATAGGGAGCACTTGTTTGTCGAGCGCAAACTTTCAAAAGCGACCATCACACGCAAACTGGCGGTGCTAAAAAGTTTTTGCAAATGGGCCCTCAGCAGAGGCTGGATTGAACGCAATCCCGCAGACTTAGTACGAAGCTTCCCCCAGACACAAGAATCCAAAACGGGATTCTTGTCCGACCAAGAAATTAAAACCTTACTGCGATCGCTACCAACAGACCTTGAGACCCCCAGGCTCTTTAGGGCACTCACCAGAGTGACAATCGAAACACTTATCATGTTGGGGCTTCGCCGCAGCGAAGCAGCCTCGATTCATCTCAACGATATTGAATACACCGATCAAACCTGGCTCCTACGAGTTCACGGCAAAGGATCCAGGGAAAGACTCCTTCCTCTTCCCCCGAGATTGCTTGCCACATGGAGTGAGTGGCTAGGGCGCATTGTTCCCACGGCACCCTTTTCAAACATGGAAGATGCACCGAATGAGTGGACAAAGTTTATAAAAGCACACAAAGACCAACCCATCTTGGTCTCAACCCGATCTAAGGAATTTCATACGCCCATAAGCCCAGGAGAAATTGGACACATTGTGCGCAAAGCAGGTCATTTTGCGCAACTAAACAAAAGATTGTCTCCTCACATGCTAAGAGCAACGGCCATCACTCACGCTCTCGACCAAGGCGCTTCTCATAGGGGAATTCAACAGATGGCAGGCTGGACTTCCCCACTTATGATCACGCGTTACGACAAACGCAAAAACGATCCAAAATTTTCGGCCGTGCATCAACTTCTTTACTCTAAAGATTGGGATTTTTTAGATGAAGAAGCCCCCCATCTAAACGTTGCAGAGAGCAACGAAGTTCACTAGAAACCACAGCATGAGCAAAGCGGTGTTATGCGGAATCACGGGGCTAATAGGCTCCTCACTTGCCCCTCAGCTCACACAAATTTTTGATGAGATTTGGTCGCCGGTACGCAAGGTTCATGGAAGCAACAACGAGAAAATCCACATTGTTGAATGTGATTTCTCAAAATTGAACTTGCATCCCGAAATATTTCAAAATGCTAATTCAGTTTTTTACTGCATCGGAAGCACCCGCAAAAGAGCTGGCTCATCGGCCAAGTTTAGAGAGATAGAATGGTCACTCGCCAATCAAGTTATTGAAGCGGCCGTCACCGCGAATGTGCCTCAGTTTGTATTATTAAGCTCCCGTGGCGCCAATGAAAAATCAATCCTTCCTTATCTAAAGGTAAAAGGGGATATTGAACGACTTGCTAGAGGTAAAAATTTTAAGAGCCTTATCATTGCTCGCCCATCGCTTTTAATGGGGGAGCGTTCTGAGTCTAGATTATTGGAAGGTCTTTCAATAAAAGCTTTGTCGCCCATCTTAAAACCTTTACAGAGATTTTGTCCATCACAGGCGCCTATTCGTGATTACGAGTTGGCCCGCGCACTTGCAGCTGCTTCGAAGAAATATTCAAGGGGAATAAATATACTCGAGAATAATGATCTTCTTAAACTGTGCTAACACGGGCCCTTAGCTAACCCAGATACTTAGAGTCAACGTGCCTTAAAAAGCTTTCAATTCCCAAGTTTTGTCCATTAAGAATTTTATGAATTCTACCGGGCGTATCCTCGATTGAGGCTAAGCTGTGCACTTTATCTCGCAAGTATACGAGTAGATTTGAAAAGTCACCGCACTCTGCTTCGCTTCGCCACGAGGAATGTTCCTCCGAAAAATTTTCAAATATCTGGGCGGCCAAAATATTTCCGATTGAATAGCTAGGGAAATATCCAAAGGCTCCAAAATACCAGTGGATGTCTTGCAAGCAACCCTGAGAATCTTTTTGGATTTCCAAATCAAATAAGTCTTTAAACTTTTGTCGCCAAACTTCCGGCAAGTCTTTGGTTTGCAAGCTTCCGTCAATCAAAGATTCTTCAATTTCCATCCTAAGGGCCACATGCAAATTGTAAGTTACTTCATCAGCATCAACCCGTATGAAGCTTGGCTCTACCCAATTGAGCATCAAATGAAGATCCTCAGGAGTTCTATCAATAACTTTTGAAAGGTACTTAAAAAATGGCATCGAACGGCCCAAATTGTTTTCATAGAGGCGACTTTGCGATTCATGAATACCGAATGAGTCTGTGTCGCCGCAAGGAGTGAAGCGAAGTTCAGCGGGCAATCCCCCGCTGTACAGCGCATGACCTGTTTCGTGAATGCAACCATACAAAGCATCCGAAAAATCTTCTTCCCTGTAACGAGTGGTCAGCCTAATGTCATCTGGAGAACCACCGCAAAAAGGGTGGGTGGACACATCTATTCGCCCTTTTTTAAAATTAAAGCCTAAATCTTGCATGACCCGATTTACAGCAACTTGCTGTTTGGGAATTTCCATGCGAAGCAATTCTTTCACCCGACTTCTTTCGGTTGCTTTTTTAGATTGAAGTTCAAGAATTTTTGGAATTCTTTTCTTAGTTTCTCTTGCGAGGTTCCCGAGCAACTCCTTAAGAGCTTTTGCGCAAAATCCAGGATCGTATTCGTCCAGCAAAATCTCGTAATTGCTTTTTGTCGCCAATTGATCTTTTAAAATTTTACTTTCGCGAAGGCGGCTCACGCCTTCATTTGTCATTTCAATAAGTCGCTTAAGTTTGGGCTCGACCAAGCTAAAATTATCTTCAGCACGCGCCTTTTTCCAGGCCGACTGACAGGACATCGTCAACGCTACTTTTTCGGCAACAAATTTAGAATCTAAGGCCAAGGCTTCGGCCATTTTTTTCTTAAGTCTATGAATGTGAGGGTCTTTGGAATTCGACTCCAAAACCGCTTGACTAAATGCAGGGGCCGTAAATTTTTCGAAGCGTAATTTAGCCACCGTGGAACTTTGCTCCTGACGAAAAGGCTGGGCTCCCTCGGGCAGCATGACCTCAAAATCCCAAGAAAGAACATTTGAAACCGAATCCAAAAGAGCTATTTCACGAAATTCTTCCAATATTTGTTGATCCGTCCATTGTTTTGATGTGTGCGCCATTCAAGAAACTTAACCGAGAACGCCGCAAAAGTCGCACATTTCGGCACATTTTCCACTGTGCGCACGGAAGAGTTGCTGCAAAAAAAATATCCCCAACAAGACAGCAAACTTATTCTTAGATATTTAACCACGGGGCCATATTATGAATAAATCCAAATATATCTAGCGAAATTCAAGAGATAGCTTGAGCCCAGCAACTCTTCCGTGCGCACAGTGGAAAATTGCGGGAGGGATTGTCGCCAACTCAATCTACTGCTAAGAATCCAGAAGGCGCATTGCATCCATAGCTCAATTGGATAGAGCACCAGACTTCGAATCTGGGGGTTGTAGGTTCGACCCCTGCTGGGTGCACCATTCTAATGGCCTTCTCCCTTCGGTCGAAAACCTAGCCTTCGGCTTATCCCCGATATCAGTCATTAAGTTTTCCCCATAAAATCTCCGACATGAATAGATGAGAATTCGTGGGGTGTTTTTGCGCTCAAAATATGCCTCATTCTTGATTTTTCTGATGGCCCTATACGGCTGTGGACCCGGACTTCAAACTGACAAATTCAATAATGCTGCTGGGGAAGCAGAGGCGGCATTGTCGCCCCCAGAATCCATTATTTGCTCCGGACAATCATTCATGGGAATTGATGGATCGGCACCGTGCACCTTTGCAGAAATTGCGGGATCCAATGCGCACCGAGATGTTGGAACAACACAGCTTACGCAAAAACAAGAAGCAGAGAATGGATTGAACGCGGACTATAGGTATATTCCAGACGTAGCCAAAGATGACGATGGATTTTGGACCACTGGTGAATTCATCGGCATTATCCCGACGCAGACAAGACAAACTAGCGGCGTCTATGGCTCCAATGGCTGCTGGCCCCAACACCCTGGAGCCGCCAACATCTGTTCGGCAAACGCATACCATACCGATCGCCCCTCCCATGATTGCGGGACTGACGGAACTATTGACGATCGAATCGCAAACTGTACTAGTGAAAATGGTGATAGCGCGCTCTGGAGTGGGGCCGCTAAGGGCCAGCACGGGGAAGGAACCTGGAAGCTCGTCACAAGGCTCTCGTCCGAAACATACGCAGGAGAAACAAGAGACTATGAAGTTTGGAGAGACGAACGAACAAAACTACTGTGGAGTGATCGACTTGGAGATTTATCGGCCCTTAGTACATGGTGCCAAGCTTCCGGAAACACACAAAACACAGTTGAAAATAGCGGTAATTTCGATGTTGTAAGTGGAGTGAACTGCAGTTCTAATGGTCTTAGCCTTTGCTATGACGATGGAGCTTCGGGCCCTCTAGACACTCCAAATGGATCTGGAGCCACGAGCAATTATGTTCGAGCAAAAGGAAACATTCTAAATCATAATTGGCGCCTGCCATCCAAAAACGACGCCATGCAAGCCGAAGTTAATGGAATGCGCTTTGTATTGCCCAATTATACAAGATTTAACACCTCCTCAAATATTTTTACACCAACTGTATTCTGGTTATCAACAGTGAATTCATCCGACAGAGCAACTGTGTGGACATTTTCGGGTAGCTCGGGCGCATTTAGTAACACTACAAATCGTAGTGGCACGAATGCCGTCCGCTGTGTCGGAAACTAAGCAACTCACATTCCCAAAACAAACATTTTTATATTTTGTGTGCACGACTTAGCATCACCCCGCAAAAGTGCCTTCTCTGCATCCATAACTTTTTGTAATTCTAGCGAGAGTTCTTTGTCATAGACTCTAATCTCCGCAATGAGAGGGTGCCCTCTAGAACTAAAAACACCAAAGCCTTTGGTCTTTGAGGGAGAACCTAGCCAATCAGCTAGAATCCATTTCTTTGTTGAAAAGTCATAAGAAAATTGCCTCAAGCCAAAATCTGCAAAATTCCCAACCTTTGCCATCTTGCGCGCCAATTCAGACAAGGCATTGTAGGCCTCGGGATAAGCTTCCCGCATCAATCGATCAGCAATAAATTCTTCCAAACTTAACGAACGTCCTGTCTTGGAATCAAGCTTGATAATGGGAACGGCCACGTATTCGCCCCGACTCACATTTAGAATTGGCAACACAGGCGCTTCCAATTTCTCAAATTCTCTCTGAGTATCGATCATCGAATTTAAATAGTCAGCATAAGTCTGCGAACTTTTAGTTTTTAAAAGTCCATCCTGAGTTTTCAGACTTTTCAACGACGTAGCGTCCGCCAATCCTAAAAGCAACTGACGTTCTTCAAAATCAATCTGCCTGATAGCATTGAAATATCCTTGGAACAATGGGATCCGCAAAGCCAGCCTAGAATCTGCACCATCAAAACTTCCTGCCAAAATAAGAGTGGTGTTTCCGTGCCCCAATATTTCCGAAACTGTAAAGCGTTCGCCTTTTGAAAAAACCAAAACATCATCTTTTTGCAGCACGGGAAGAATATTGTTGTAGTTGTTATTTGCCCGACCCGAATCTGAAAAGAGTGAATACTCGGCCGCAAACACTGACGAAGCTGAGCAAAGTACACCCGCTAAAATAAAATAAATTCTCAGCAAGCTCATTTAAGGTTCACCAAAATGCTTTTCAAAAATTTGTTCTAATTCATTTATAAACTCCTCGAGCGTGATTCGATACTTACTCTTTCTATGCATAGCTCCGTGTACTAGACTCTGCAAAGCTCGGCGCTGAGGAATCGTAAAGGCGTCTGGCAAACCAGCAGCTTTCTGAACCAATTCTATGTCCAAAATTTCTTTGACTATTTTGCCAAAAGAATAGACCTCAAAATTTTTATTTACTGGTTCCCCCTCATAGGCGTCAGGAGCAAGGTAATCTGGAGTAGAAACTTGGATGGAGTCTAATTTTTTTGTAGATGCATCTTCAATGAACCCAGAAAAATCTATCAAATGCGTTTCGCCTTTGGGATTAACAACGATATTGGACGGCTTGATATCAAAATGCACAATGTCCACATCATGCAATTGCTTGAGTGTCTTGGCCGCATCTAAGACAGGCGCAAGAAAACTTTTAACCGCCCTAGTGTCGCTTCCGGCACCCCTCATCATCGTGTCTAAATTTGGCCCGTCGATATATTCAAGCAAAAGGCTAGGGCCCTCTTTAACCATTCCTCCCCATCGGCTACTTGCCTCAGACCAGCCCTTGAGCTTGGGAATGCCATCTACAATACCGCCATATCGTAAATAGAAATCCAACTCTCTCCGATAATTAAAGTCCGAGAAAGTGCCTTTAAAAGTCTTTTTTAAAACCTTTGAATCATTGAACTTGTTTTTAAAAACACTGACTCCAGCTTGACCACCTCGAGGAACGTAAATTTTTACTTTTGAATATTGCTCCCTAAAATCCTCGGCCTCATAACGCCTTGGCAAATCGATCTGATGAACGATTTCAGTGCAGCGAGATACCTCGATAGAATGACTGGCAAGCGAAAAGCTCAATAAACAAAGGACGCCAATCAAGTGCAAATATGCGCCGACCCGTCCCCTCAAAAAGCCATTATTCATGAGAGACTTATCGGTGTCCCCAGGTGCTAAAATAAGCCAATACGCATGCTAATTTAGAGCCCGTAACACCCCCGTAACACTTTTGACACATCGTGTTACAACTGCCTTGTAGAACTACCCGAAAATGAAGATAATGCGCCCATACGATCCTAGGCACTAGCATAGTGACTGCTCAAGATTCACTTACAAGGGGCCGGTGCCTGGGATCATCTCTCAATCCTCGTACAACATCTCAATATGGGCCTTTAGCTGGGACAGTGCCCATAGCCACGAAACACATAGCGAAGCCAGAACCCCGAATGCCACAAAACTTGTAGATACCGACTCCACTCTGTCAAAAAAGGTCTCCAACAAAAAGGGAAGGGACAATCCAAAAAGCAAAAAAGCCCCGAGAAGCAGAGTTGTTACCCAGCAAAGACTCAAAATCCAGGCCCCTTTTATATGGGGAAGTTTATGCTTGGCCTTTAGAGAAACTATCATTTTCATCCCCAACTTTGCAGAGAGTCGAACACAAAGCCAAGAAAAAAAAGCAAATACAATTACTAGAAGTACGTTATTCATAGATCTGTTATCGTGATTTATCATGGAAGGGACTGAGCTACAAAATCTAACTCCAAACATTGCAGTGGCCGTCATCGGGTGCAATTTGTCAGCCGTCATGGCACTTTCGAGCCTTCACAAAATCAACCATTGCAAGTTAACCTGGGCCCTTGCACCAAAAGAAAACTTTGATGCCGACAACCTCTTAAGCGTTTGGTTGCCAGAACAAGCGATTGCGCATCTACCAGAAATCAAAGACACCTTTCGTGAAATTGAACCCACAATTTTCTACAATGGTCATCAACACGAAAAGTTCCGTGATTTTTTAAGGCAACCACAAACAGAGTTTTCGCAATCAATCCCAATCTCACTTAGGCAAAAAATTGAGAGCCTTTCAATGTGGAACGACCTAACCCCACTTCCCATTCATTTCAATGAAGATATAAATTTTCATTGGCCGTCACAAAATCCTGATTCTTTTAATGATCGAAAAAATTCTAAATTTTATTTAGTCAATCGCACCGAGCTTCTTAAACAGGCAGCCAAATCAACGAATTTTAATCTTCATCTTGAGAGTTTGAGTCTTGATCAAGGAAATGCCCAAGATAAATTAAAAATTATTTTTAAAGCACCAAATGCCTGGCAAGCTTTTGATGGTGTTCTATGGACATCACAACAATGTTCTCCCAAAGTCGAAAAAGGCTCGTCATTAAAAATCAAACAAAGAAAAAGCACTCCTGTGGCAAGGTGGAGAACATACTCTGCCACATTGAACCGACACATCATCAATGCCCTACCTGAAGCATCCATTTGGCTCCCCTCAACTCAAACTTCGAATCGATTTTTAAAAACGGGAGATGTTGGCACGGGCTCCATATATAGAGTTTTCAAACCCTCTATTCACTCACTGCAAATCGATGTTCTAGAAATGGGCGGGGAAAGGTCCCCGGAAAAACGTCCTGATAACTTTTTATGGACCTTTTGCCCTTCTTTAAAAGAACAATCTATTGAATGGAAATCATGTGTCTTGGATGAAAATCTAATTTACGAAACACCTTTTCCAATACTGCACGAATATAAAAATGGTTTCGAATTTTGGTCTGGGGGTCCCTTTAGCAACTTCGCCAGAACCCTAGAACTAAAAGCTCTTTGGGCTAATCATAAAATCCATGCGGGCAGTTAATTTTTTTTCTACCCGATAAACAGTATTTTGTTGATCGTGCTCTAGAACCAAAGTCCAATCCTCCAAAACTGCTTTTTCTAAAAATTTCCTTTTCTCCTGGAGCAACATATTTGCATGACCATCATAGCCCATGCCCCAGTTTAAAGAGGCGTGATGCTGTGTCGGAATCAAATCACCGCAAAAGCTAACCATCCCTTTTGGCGTTTCAAAAATGGGAATTTGCTGCCCAATGGTATGACCATCACTTCTTCCAACCCAACATTTTTTTAAGACCTCTATAGAATCTTTAGAACCCAACTGAACAAGGCGCAATTGCCCAAGTTTTTCTAAACACTCCCAATTTTCATTTTGGTAAGATGCCGATTCTCTAATTGAAGGATTTATAGCGAAATCATAATTTTCTTGGCTAACTAGAATCTCGGCATTCGGGAATGTTGGCACCAGATGACCGTTTTCATCTGCTTTAGTCAATCCGCCTGCGTGATCAAAGTGTAAATGAGTTACAAGCACGTGCGTAATGTCGGCTTCACTAAGTTTAAATGGCGAGAGGAGCTTTTTCCACGGAGTTACATTCAAAGAAAATCTTTGTGCCATCTCGGGCGCCCATTTGTCGCCCATCCCTGAATCGACCAGTAGATTATATTCTGGAGTTTGCACCAACAAAACTCGCAATCCCAGCGCAATAGTATTGTCCGTATTAGGCGTAATTTTTTTTGACCATAGCGCCTTAGGCACGTGTCCAAACATGGCCCCGCCGTCAAGGGCAAAATAACCGGTCTCAAGAGTGGCGACTCTCATTTCTTCAGCTTTAAAATCCATACAATCGAGTTTATCATGGCTAGCTCCGCATGAATATTTTGTTCTTGGGTTTTAGTTTGGGAAAGATCGGGCTATGAAGTCCCTATGTCTCAGCCCTCACAAGAATTCCTAAAAAATGCCGTTTATTTGATTGATGCCTCAAGCTACATTTTTAGAGCTTATTATGGAATCAATCCCAGCTTAACAGCGCCAGATGGCACTCCAACTCACGCAACTTATGGATTCTTGCAGATGATCAATGCCTTGCTAACGACTCAGAACGTAAAGGAATGTGCGTTGCTTTGGGATCAAAAAGAAAAAGGCTTTAGGCATAAAATATTTCCAGAATACAAAGCAAACCGTGGAGCGCCCCCAGAAGACCTAGGCTTGCAATTAGAAAATTCCAAAATAGGGGCTGAGTGCCTTGGTCTTCCTCAATACGGAGAACCTGGCTTTGAAGCGGACGATCTTATTGCTACAGCCGTTGCAAAATTCCCGAATAAAAATTTTGTGGTTGTCACTGGCGACAAAGATCTGCTTCAACTTGTCAACGACCGTGTTTGGTGTCTCGATACCATGAAACAAAAATGGTCCAATCAACAAGAGACCATCGAAAAATTTGGAGTGCTTCCAGAAAAAGTGCCCGAGCTTCAAGCTCTGTGTGGCGATTCAGTAGACAATATTCCCGGCGCCCCAGGTATTGGCCCCAAAACAGCGGCCCAGCTTATGCAAAAATATGGCAGCCTCACTCGAATTCTCGAATTGGCCAAAGAGCGTTATGAAAGCGGCGAAAAAATAAAAGACAAAGACGACCCACTAAAGGGCAAAAAAATTGACAACCTTGCCGAAAACATTGCACAAGTAGAGCTCTCCTTGAAGCTGGTCACGCTCAGCCATGATGCTCCCTTCTCAGACAGCAGCAATCCTTTTGAACTCAAACCTGTCAATCACGACGGATTGAATTCTTTTGCTGCAAAGCTAGGACTCACAAAAGTTCTCGCCCATGCAGCTGCAATGAGAAGCAAGGCTTACGATAAGCATAATGGAATTCTAAGCAATAGTGCTGGATCAGGCGATGCCCCATCGATTCCATCAGAAAAAATGAATTCAGATCGATTTAATTTCGAACGCATCAAATCAGTTTCTGATCTTGAAAAACTTTTATCCCAAAATTCTAAATCTTCATATCTTGCACTAGATACCGAAACTCTAGGGCTTGATGACAAGAAAGGAGAATGGCGTTTAGTTGGCATCAGCTTGGCCTTCGATGGTAAAACGGGCCACTACATCCCTCTTAGGCATGTGGATGTTAACGGGGAGTTGATCAAAGAAAATCTGGACCCCAAGGAAACCATTAAGGCCCTTAAAAAATATTTAGACTCCGACAATCAAACCGCTAAGATTGTGTTTCAAAATGCAAAATTTGATTTGCACGTCTTTCAAAGAGAAGGCCTTCACTTTGCTCCGGACCGCATTGAAGACACCATGGTCATGTCGTTTGTCTGCAATCCCTCTGAGCGGCACAACATGGACACCTTGGCTCAACGTTGGTTAGCCTACGATTGCCTTTCATTTAAGGAAGCCCTTGGAGACAGAGAAAATTTTAGCTTTGTTAACCCCGAGGAAGCCACTCGATACGCTGCCGAAGATGCTGTTGTCACTTTTAGTATTTTCGAAGAACTAAAAAAAGAACTGGCAAAAGATGAAAAACTAAATTTGCTCTACCACGATCTAGATATTCCCTTGATTTCAATTCTCTTCGAACTTGAAGAAAATGGAATATGTCTAGATTTAGAAACTCTAAAATCTCTCTCAAAGCAATTTCATAGAGAAACTGATGTTCGAGAAAAGGAGGCCATTGCCATTCTTGAAGCCGAGGGTCTTGATTTGCCGGAAGATTTTAATCTTGGATCGCCCAAACAAATTGCAAAGGTCCTCTTCGAAGACCTAAAGCTGCCCATCATAAAAAAAGGTAAAACCGGACCATCAACCGACGTCTCGGTTCTGGAAGCTTTATCGGCGCAACATCCTTTCCCACACAGCTTGCTTGAAATTCGTGAAATAAAAAAATTGACCTCTACCTATATCGACGTCTTCCCAACTTTGATTAAAGAATCTACTGGACGTTTGCATACCGATTTTTCACAAATCATTGCCGTCACAGGTAGATTGTCATCTTCAAATCCCAATTTACAAAACATCCCAATTCGAACAGAGCGCGGCAAAAAAATTAGAGATGCCTTTATTGCACCTCCAGGAAAAATCCTTCTAGGGATTGACTACAGCCAAGTTGAACTAAGAATTCTTGCAGAAATTTCTGGAGACAAAGAGCTCTGCCGAGCGTTTAGCGAGAACGCCGACATTCACAAACGTACAGCGGCTTTGGTTTTGGGCATCGAGGAAGATAAAGTTACATCCAACGATAGAAGAATGGCCAAGGCCATCAATTTTGGAATCGTTTACGGGCAAACTCCCTTTGGTCTTAGCAAAAGCCTAGGCATCGACCGAAAAACGGCCAAACAATTTATAGATGATTATTTCAACACCTATCCTGGAATTAAAATTTATATGAATGAAACTTTAGAGCACGCCAAAACTCACTTATCGGTGCGAAGCTTGGCGGGACGCGTTCGATATTTGCCGGATATCAACGCAAAAAATGCCATTCAACGTAATTTTGCCGAACGAACGGCCATCAACACACCAATACAAGGAACTGCCGCCGATCTCATAAAGGCTGCGATGATTGATATTCAAAGAAATGTGCTGCCCAAATTTCCCATGGCAAAAATGGTTTTACAGATTCACGATGAACTTTTATTTGAAGTCGTGGGATCGGCGCCGCTCAAAGCACTTGAAGATGAAGTAAAAGCTGCCATGGAAAATCCTTCAATTTTAAAAGAATTTACGGGTAAAGACCTTAAAATCCCCATGAAAGCAGAGGCTTCCTGGGGACAAAACTGGGGCCAACTCAAGTAATTTCTGTGGTTTACATGAATTACCAAAGGTTTTTGATGCGAGCTTGTGATAGCTAAATTGGGTTGACACATGATTTGGCTAACCTAGATTGCGACACTACACAAAAGGGAGCTTGGAATATGAAAATTCAACCCACCGCTAAATCGATGACGAAACTTTTGGAATCAATTCCTTTTAAAAAACTTTGTTTGTTACTCATTCCCTTGGTGAGTGCCAGCTGGGTTTCTCCAGCCCTAAGCAATGATCGCACTGCCGAAGAATTGGTCCTAGAAGGACTTTTGAAACCTGAACTCTACAACGGCTTCAAAGGAAAAATTGTCGACCAAGACCCTAAATGGTACTGCAATGATCGCCGCTACTTTTGGAGCTTAAAGTGGAACGCAAAGCTAGATGATGTAAAAGTCACCTACGATCCCTCAAAACCTGATGTTACAACTATCGACCTCACGCTAAAAGACTCAGCCCTCAGAGCAAATTACTTCAAAAAAGGTGGAGCGCTTTGTTCGTGGAGCGGCGGGGAAGGCACCATAGAGGCTGGGAAAATTTTCACTACAATAAGCATTCACGCATCCATTGAAGAGGATGGGGTGCCCGAATTCAGTCTTGATGACCTTTCAGTTAAAGATATCGAAATTCGAAATGTTGAAGTCCTCTATGCCAGCGTATTTTCCGCGGGCTTCAAACAAGCTTCTGATGGCTTTGCTGATTGGGTGGAGCAAAACCTCAATAAAGTTATCAAAGGCCTTTTACAATCTTCTTTAAAGCAGCGCTTGAACAAGGCCATCAATGATCGTGTCAACGATGCCATTGGAAACGGAGCTCTTGGCAGAGGAATTAAATCGTCAGGTCAGCAGTCTAAGGAATTGCCCTAAGTAAATTTTTGGACTAAATTCTTGCCCTTAGTCATAATGCCCCGGTGGTGGAATCGGTAGACACACAGGACTTAAAATCCTGCGGTAGCAATACTGTGCCAGTTCAAGTCTGGCTCGGGGTACCAAAACAATAAAAAACATGCCCTGAGGCATGTTTTTTAGTTTTGGATGTTCAGATTTAACTCAATCCAACATTACACTTGATTATTAAAGTTTTTAATTAAATTTAATTAAACTGAGGATGGATTAGTAGAGCGGCATAATCATCTTCACAGATCGGTGCTATTTCGTGGGGAATTTCCCTTATAGGAGCGGCACTATGTGAAATGCGAACTCTCTCATTCAACCACTCAAGATCCAAGGGGTTTTGAAGGGCTTCCAATTTGTTTGATGCAACCGTCGTTTGAAGCTTTTTATCGACACAACAACCATATCCCACGTAAAATCCAGCAAGCAATAGTGTCACACGAATGTATGTAGATGCTGTGTAATTGCTAAGGAGGCACAAGCGATTAGGGTCGATGATTTTTCTAAGATTTGTAAAGTTTTCTAAGCTCCACATTTCTGGATTGCCCTTGGCGGAGTAGGGATCATAAAATATGGCGTCAGGTGCTCGCAAGAGCCCGTTAGCTGGCATAGCAATCTCTTTTGTAAATTCTCCACGAAGATACCAATCAATGTTCGTCCCAATACTTACATATCCATCGTTGATGAGCTTAGAAATACGGTCTTCGAAACCCAACAAATACTGAAGCTCACTCGCGTTTTGAAGAGCAAATTCAAGAGGCTTCAAAGTTTTATCAAAACTATAAATGCAGACCTTATGATCTTTAGGAATATTGTTTTCCAAAGCTTTGATGGCCATGATCACATTGGCCCCTGCTCCCAAGCCAACATCCCAAAGACAAAAGTCTTTCATCGTTTGGCAGCGCTCGACAATACGCTGCTGCTCAACGTGAAGAATTTGTGCTTCCGAGGCCGGGCCAATACCGGGATGAAAAGTTTCACGAGGTTCGAGACAGCGAAGACTTATGGTTCCATTATTTAGAGATACGAGTTCAAATTTTTCCATCAATCAGCTACTTTGGGCGTTTGCAACTTTCTAGCACGAATAAAGCCTCGACTCATACCCATGGCCGAAATCATAGCAAGAGTCGCCATGATTCCTAAATAGAAAAAGACTTGAGCCCATCCTAGTTGATCGGAATAGCGACCGGCTAGCCAAACGGCCATCGCTCCACCAATGTATCCCAGACCGTCAATCATGCCCGTGCAACTGCCAGCCGCTTCCGGCCCAGCAATATCTAAGGTCAAACAGCCACTGCTCATAGAGTAGGGGCCTAGCAAGAAAAATCCGGAGAGCCCCAAAAGTATCACAATCAGAGCTTGCGCATCTGCCGTAATACCTTTACCAACTGCTAAGAATGAAATGCTAAACAAGCAGAGCACAAGTCCAGAAAGCATAATCCACATCATACGAGCGCGATTGTCTTGCGCGTGTTTATCTGTGTACCAGCCTAGAAAAATGGTGCCTACACAACCGAGTAACGGGAATAGGGCCGATTTAAAAATTGCGTTAGAAGTCCCCAGTCCAATATCAACCAAAATTTTGGGCGTCCAAAAGAAGAAGACCGACCTCAAAAAAGTTGTCATAAAACTAAACAAAAGTAAGCGTCGATACAAAGGCAGTGCGAGCAAGGCCAGGACATTGTCCAGAAAAGAACCCGTTGATTTTTCTCCTGATATTCTTAAGACGCTAACTTTCCCAGCCGAACTCTTCCCAAAGCGAGTTCCCGGAACCACATCTTGCGGAGAATCCTTAGAAGCAAGCAATGACCAAATAAAAATTAGAATCAAGACCAACGGCGGATATATAAACAATTCACGCCAGCCACCGCCCATAGTTACAATAAATCCAGCAAGTAGAGAAGCGACAACTCCACCGAATTGAAAATTAATACTAATAAAGCCCATGACGGTTCCATTTTTTTCGGGCTCGTACCAATTCCCGATAACTTTGGCGAGTCCGCCCCATCCCATAGACAAAAAGTAACGACAGATACACCAGGCCACAATAAAAAAGGAAAGTGTGGATCCCATTGCAAAAAGAAAATTAGAAAAGATGGCACCCACCATCCCTAAAAGAAAAATTTTGCGACCACCCAATTTGTCGCCCCAGGGACCATTGATAAATTTTCCTGTGGCATAGGCAAGTTCAGAGGAAAAAGCTATTAGCCCCAATTGTTCGTTAGAAAATCCGAACGTTTCACTCATCAAAGGGAAGGCTGCCGAAATATTTGCGCGACAAATGTAGTATCCAACATAACCAAACAACATGACCATAAATGTTGATTTGCGCCAAAATAATAGTTTTTTTAGTTCAGCATCAGATGTAGAGACAACAGAGTTCATATTAGATTCCATAGGGGGACAGCCTCCAGGCAAGTCACAATCTATTTCACGCTGAATTCATAGATAAATCAACCACCATTAGCAAAAGTCTGACGGCTATACCTTGGTCGCAAATTCTTGGCACCAAAACACTAAACTAATAGCAATTCTCCTCCGACAATATAGGGAGATGACTTTAAAAAGCGCTCTATTTTTTTTTCTAAGTACATGGAGCTTTTCTTCGTTTTCAAACAGTCTAACTCTTTACATCGTGCCGCCCCCCAGACCACTTAACTGGTCATCTCCAAGCCAAATCACCTCTACAACCTTGCTTGCTAGCATCTCGGATTCCTACCATTCTATAGGGCATGTAACCGCCAAAGTGGATTGTAGCTCAAAGGGACAGCGTTACCGTTTCTGGAGTGGAATGACTTCCTCGGCGAACAATCCCTCGGATAAGGACTTACTCTTTAAAGACGAAATTGGAATGGGTATTCTCTTTTATTCCTACAACGGAAAATTGGAGCAATCTTCAGAAATTGAAGATGATCTCGAAACAGCAAAAAACAAATTTAACCGACTCATCACCTTAAAGTTTCTCATCAATGAGGAACACTGCGAAAGAATGCGTAGATATTACGAAGAATTTCAAATGCACAGAATATCAAAATATTACGGCTTAGCTCATAGACCCAGAATGAGAGAAGGCGCAGGTTGCACATCCTACGCCATGAGCTATTTAGAAATTGCCGGGATTTTGAATCCACAGCTTAAAGCTGCCTTTAGCAAAAACATTCGAGTTCCTGAATCACTCATTGGCGGCGAGACTCATAAAGTTAGCATTAATGACCTCCTTTACAGCGACACCGCTCAAGGTTGGGCAAACCCTAGTGATCAAAATCGTGAACTTTTTTTCTACGATACGCAGTTTATGTATGATTGGGCCGTCTCACTTAAAAATCGACTTCCCGCAGGGGTGAGTATTGATAATGAAGCTTATCAACGCTGGCATAAAATGCTTTCCACAGGCCGCAATCCCCGCAAAGGGCATAGAGATAGAATCATCAGGCGCTCAAATGGTTTTTTTGGGCTCGTCATTGACAGGCGTCATATGTCCTCTGCCAACGATGACATTTGGCAGTAGACTTACTCTCTAAGCACCTGAAATTACGGAATATATAATTTTTGTAAATATGACCAGAATCATGTTTAAGGCAGATTTATTTTAGGTATAATTAGGCTAATGAAAAAGTTAATTAGATTATCAACTCTTGCAACATTTCTATTTTTTCTCTCCAACGCTTCAGCTGAGTCAGAGCTCTATAAAGCCTCCGATTTAAAAGTTGCCGAAAAGAATTTTACAATAATTTGCCTTCAGTGCCATGCAAAAGATGGAATGGGTAAAGCACGAGTCAATAAAGCTACCGGCAAGGCACTCATAAATGCCATGCAAGGTCCTCAAATTGCGGGGCTCAAAGAAGCTTATGCGCTCGAACAAATCAAAGCCGTTAAAGCGGGAACTAGGAAAAATGCTAATACCATTAGCATGAAGCAAAAAATCTCTAAGTTAAGTGATACCGAGCTCGCAGCCTTGGCTCATTACGTTAGCTCTGGCCTAGGAAAAGAAGCGGGGTCACATACTGGCATGCTTGAAAAGTAATTTAAATTTCGTCGCTTAAATTTTGTCGCTTAAATTTCATCGATCGCGGCAATTTTTTTGAGGGCGTTTTCGTTCAAGATTTCTATTTTTCGACTTTCTGAACGAATGTATCCTTGGTCAACAAATTTAGAGAGAACTCGCATTACCGTTTCGGGAGTTGTACTTGCCCATTCGCCAATATCCTTACGAGTCCAAGGATGATCTGGGAAACTAGCCTTCAAGAACAAAAGCGACTCAGCAACGCGCCTCACGGCCTCTTTGTCTGTGACAGAAGAAAAGCGAGATTCTGCTCCGCCAAACTCCTTTGAAATTTTGCCAAGCAATGACAAGGCTAATTCGGGACAATTTTTGATAGCAGCCGAAAAAACATCTTTAGGAATAAAACAAGCTTCAACTTTTTCGGCAGCCATGGCACTCGCCTTATATGGTTCATCAGAAAGAAGTGCTCGATAACCTAAAATATCTCCGGGACCCGCAACTCTTAACAAGTGATCTTTACCGTTTTCACCTGAGTAGTAGATTTTAACAAGTCCACTAGATACGCAATAAATTCCTTGAACATCTTCGCCACCCAAAAAAATATGACTGCCCTTAGGAAATGTCTTGCCTATTTTGTGCTCTCCAACTTTTTGAAGTATTTCAGAACTTGCACAAGTCAAGAAGCCATGGCTCTGAGAAAGGCAGTGCTCACAGTCAGACATTTTACTGTGAATTTTGGGCACTTCCATCTGCCTTTTAATACTTAAATTTATAGATCGAGTCAATTTAATGGGCATGATCTAGGTCATGTTGAAGTGCCAAATGAGGGATTAGGATGGCGGGAGTATGCAAAACCCTATTCATGACCCCAGCATTCCACTCACAAGAGCATTTTTTATCATGACTCAGGCAGGACAAGACTTCTGCCCTGTCTATGAAGAAGGTTTCCTACTAGGTATCATAAGAAAAAAAACCATTGAAAACGAAATCAAACATCACCAGCAATATCTAGCTCCCAAAACCGTCGGAAATTACATTGAGCACGCCAAGGAAAGCCTTAGCGTAAGAAGTAAAATATCTGATATTATTAACCTTTTTTCTAAAGATGATGTTAACTTTGTAGTTCTAAAGCACCATGAGCCGGCCCCCAAAGAAACAATTCTCACAAAAACGACCTTTATGAGATGCATCAATGCGGCACTACCAACCATATTGATACGGCCCCTGACGACCTTAGACTTCTTCAATAGCACAATAGAATCACTCCTTAATGGAATGAATCCATAAAGGTTGTTAGCACTCCAGATATAAATAATGAAGCAATTATGTGACCACTGCGAGCTCCCTATCCCACAAGGGGTGATTATAGAAGAGCAAAATAAAAGCTTTTGTTGCCATGCCTGTAAAACAGTTTTTCAGTTCATTCATCATTCAAAATTGGATGAATATTATGAAATTAAATCCAGCCTTAATTTAAACGAAAAAAAACGCGCTCAATTCATTGTTCGCAATAAACACTTAGAACAAATTGATAGTCTAGGATTTCAAAAGCGCTTTCTACTTAATGGCCCAGGCAAAACTATAAAGTTTTATATTGATGGGATGCACTGTTTTGCTTGCGTCTGGCTCCTAGAAAAACTTCAGACTCTCTCCACAGACATAATGGAAATTCGCGTTAATTATTTTGAAAAATCATTGACCTTAAGCATTGCTGAATCTGCCACTTTTATAGAAACCATCGAAGTCATTCAAAAGCTCGGCTATAATCTTTATCCTGTTGCATCAGATTCGGATCTAGAAAAGGTAAAAAAAGAAAAACAACATGAGCTACTAAGCAGGGTAAGCGTTGCTGCCATCTGCGCGGGAAACATTATGATATGTGCCATAGCCGTCTACGCAGGAGCTGACGAATACTGGAAAACACTCTTAGAAAGACTAAGCGGCGCTTTTTTCATACCAATCTTATTTTACTCTTCCACGCCCATTCTTAAAAATGCTTTTCACTCTCTCAAAAATCGTCGATATGTGTTGGACATCGCAGCTGCCTTTTCAATCATATTAGGCGCAACCTTGAGCTATTATCATTTACTTAAGGGATCTGGAGCCATTTATTTCGATTCACTTGGCACCTTTGTCTTTCTACTGATAGGTGCAAAATACATTTTACTATGCTCCAACAATCGTGCAGCCCACCTCGACACCATCGACTATCGGCTGGGCTCCGATCACTATTTTAAGGTTATTGAAAACTCTGAACACGGCATTGAGCGCTGTAAAATTTCTACAGAGGACATCGCAGAAGGTGATATGATTTTACTACAACCGGGAGATACTTGCCCAGTAGATGGGACTGTCTGGAATGGAGAATCATATTTCGACAATTCAGCGATCTCGGGAGAAAGCCAACCCATTAAGGTAAAGGCTGGCGCAAAAATTTCTTCCGGTTCAAAAAATATAGAGTCGGAAATCCTATTAAAGTGTTCTTCGAATGCAATGAATTCTAGTATGGGTATCCTGCTAGACAGCATTTCAAAAAGTTGGAAGCAAAGCAATAGCATCACAGGGCTAACGGAAACGCTTTCTTTTTTTCTCTTTATATGCGTCGTTTTAGCGTGCCTTGGAACCACTAGTTTTTTACTCTGGAGCAATCAATCCGAAGAAATTTTTCCTCGGCTGCTTGCCATCCTAGTCATCGCCTGTCCTTGCGCGTTAGGCATCGGAACTCCTTTAGCCCTAGGATTTTCCCTAAAGTCCCTGGTGCAAAAAGGAATCCTAGTGAAAAATGCCGACGTTCTTGTAGCAGCTTCAAAAATATCAACAATATTTTTTGATAAAACTGGCACACTCACTAACGGATCTCAAACATTAACGGCTTGGCGGGGCGAGAGAAACGACTCTTTGGAAGACATCATTTTTAATCTTGAAAGCATTTCGCTTCATCCTATTGCACAAAGTCTCTGCATGAGCCTTTCGGAAAAAAGAAACATTCCAAAAATAAATTTTGTTGATCACTTAGAAAAAAAAGGAAAAGGCGTTTCTGGAAAAATTGGCACTGATACTTGGAGTATGGAAAAATTTTCTGGAACTGAAGATAACGGCGATTATCCGAATGCTACGGCAAGCACTCTAAAAAAGAATGGTGCCACAGTAGCGGTACTATATTTTCGAGACGAGTTAAAACCAGAATCAATAAACCTTATTTCTAAGCTGGCAGATCTTCAGATTTCCGCTGGCATCCTTAGCGGCGACCGAGCAAGCGTCGTTAATTATTGGGCACAAACACTTGGTCTATCTCCGGGTCATATTTACTCAAACCTAAGCCCCCAAGATAAATCTGACCTGATTAAGAACACTAAAAGAGCCGCGATGGTCGGAGATGGAATCAACGATGCACTTGCCCTAAAGGAGTCCGCACTAGGAATCGCAGTGAAAGGCAGCCTTAGTGCGAGCCTTAAATCGGGTGATGTCATTTTGCTAGAAAATAATTTGTTTAAGATTATAGAGCTGATTGAGTTTTCGAGAAAAGTTTTAAACCTTATTCGTAGAAATGTGATTTGGTCTTTGATTTACAACATTGGCGGAGTTTCGCTAGCTGCCTTTGGGTTTGTGAATCCCTTGGTCGCAGCTGTTCTTATGCCTATAAGCTCAGTTTTTGTTGTCTTTAATATCAGTATGTTTTTTTATAGGCCTACGGCCACTATGAGTGCATTAAGTTTAGAAAGTAGCTACGCCAAATGAGTATTCTTCTTATTCTTATTCCCATTTCAGTTTTGATTGCTGCATTTTTTGTAGCATGTTTTATTTTATCATCAAAAAACGGACAGTTTGAGGATTTAGAGACTCCCGCGTTTCGAATGCTCTCTGACGGTGACAAAGAAAAAAATCAACGGAGTAACAAATGAGCGAAAACATAAATCAACCACAACTTGAGACTTTCTCGTACGACGACAAAACAGTAAAAATGTTTTCGATTGCAACGCTGGTTTGGGGGGCCGTGGCAATGCTTGTTGGCGTCACCGCTGCCTTTGAGCTTGCTAGCTGGAGGGTTAATTTAGGTCTCGAATGGATAACCTTCGGAAGACTACGCCCGCTCCATACTAACGCAGCCATTTTTGCCTTCGCAGGAAATGCTATTTTTGCTGGAACGTACTATTCACTTCAACGGCTCTGTAAAGCCAGACTTTACAGCAAAACATTAAGCTATATTCATTTTTGGGGCTGGCAGGCCATAATCGTGAGTGCCGCCGTGACATTACTTTCAGGATTTACGACGGGTAAGGAATACGCTGAACTTGAATGGCCCATTGACATTGCTATCACCCTCATTTGGGTTGCTTTCGCGGTTAATTTCTTTGGGACACTCTTCAACAGAAGAGAAAAACATATCTATGTCGCCATTTGGTTCTATATTGCAACCATTGTCACTGTTGCCCTGCTACATATCGTCAACTCGCTTGCCTTCCCTGTTTCGTTGATGAAAAGCTATTCCATTTATGCGGGTGCACAGGATGCCTTGATTCAATGGTGGTATGGGCACAACGCTGTTGCCTTCTTTTTAACCACTCCATTTCTAGGTTTGATGTATTACTTTATTCCAAAGGCAATCAATCGCCCGATTTATAGTTATCGATTGTCTATTGTTCACTTTTGGTCGCTGGTGTTTATCTACATTTGGGCGGGGCCACATCATTTGCTATACACCGCCCTTCCTGAATGGTTACAAACCCTGGGAATGGTATTTAGTATAAGTCTCTGGGCTCCAAGCTGGGGTGGAATGATCAACGGGCTCTTAACATTACGCGGAGCTTGGGATCGCGTTCGACGTGAACCTGTCCTTAAATTTTTGGCAACCGCTGTAACATTTTATGGAATGTCGACCTTTGAAGGTCCCTTGCTTTCAATAAAATCGGTCAATCAACTTGCTCACTACACTGACTGGATCGTTGGACATGTCCACAGCGGGACGATTGGATGGAACTATTTTTTAACTGCAGGAATGTTGTTTTATATGGTCCCAAAACTATGGAATACAAAGCTCTACAGTGTTGCTCTTGGAAATCTACAGTTTTGGACTGGGACCGTTGGATTGCTCTTGTATATCATTTCCATGTGGGTTGCCGGAGTCACTCAGGGCTCCATGTGGCAGGCCATCGATCCTCACACTGGGGTGCTAGTTTATCCAGATTTTGTAGAAACAGTGGTACGCATTGTTCCCATGTATTGGGTTCGGGCCTTTGGCGGAACCTTAGTCCTACTCAGCTTTTTAATAATGATCTATAATTTATGGCAAACCATTCGAAACTCCCCAAAAGAACAACCTGAGCAAAAATTTCAAGCTCTCGCCCTGAAAGCGCGCGATCAAAAAGCTCACTCCGACCAAGGTCACAGAAGGCTCGAAGGATTGCCTGCATTCTTTACCGTTCTAACCGTCTTAGCGGTTGTCGTGGGAACAGCCATCGAAATTATTCCGTCATTTATGGCTAAGCAATTTGTGGTCAAAAACGATGATGTGAAACCCTATACCCCTCTGGAGCTTGCAGGTAGAGATATTTACATTCGAGAAGGTTGTTACAATTGCCATTCGCAGATGATTCGACCGCTTGTTGCAGAGCGCCTTCGTTATGGAGCTCCTTCTCAGGCCGCAGAAAGTATCTACGATCATCCTTTCCAATGGGGGTCACGTAGAATTGGTCCCGATTTGGCTAGAGTTGGCGGGAAATATCCCAATATGTGGCATTATCGCCATATGCTCAACCCTCGAGCGGTAACCTCGGGCTCAATCATGCCGTCGTACCAATGGCTGTTTCAAAACAAGTCACAACTTGATATTTTACCCAAAAAACTAAACGTCATGAAGGCCTTAGGTGTTCCCTATTCGGACGAGGAAATTGAAAATGCCGTCACGCTTGCAAAAGAACAAGCAGAACTCATTACGGAAACACTTGCAGAGTCGGGGGTGCCCCCGGAAATGAAAGATAAGCAAATCATTCCTTTGATCGCATATCTGCAACGGCTCGGAACAGACTTAGGTCCCACCTTACTGCAAGAAGAAGAGGAAGCCGCACGAAAATGAAAAGCCAAATATTAGCAAATTTTAGCAATGTCTACTTGCCTGCATTTGGTTTCATACTATTTGCAATCGTATTCATTGCTGCTGTGATTTGGGTCTATCGCCCAAAGTCGAAAAAATTTTACAAAGAATTAGCACATCTTGCACTAGAGGATAGTAAACATGACTAAAGAAAATGACCCAAAACTATTAGACCATAACTATGATGGAATCCAAGAGCTAGACAATCCGTTGCCAAGCTGGTGGCTGGCTGCCTTCTATGGATGCATTATTGTAGGGATTGGATATTTTGCCTATTTCCATCTATCAAATAAAGCGACACTTCGTGCGCAATATCAGGAAGCTCTCAGCCACCATCTAACGATCAAAGATGCCTATCTCGAAAATCTCTCGCAATTCGAACAAGAAAAATTTGATCAAATAATCACACAAAAAGAAATGGTTGATTATGGCAAGTCAGTATTTACCAGCAACTGCGTGGCCTGCCATGCAGCCAATGGCGCTGGCGATATTGGCCCCAATCTTAGCGATGATTACTGGCTGTTTTCTGACGGATCTCCCAGCGGAATCTTTCCTTTCATCATTACCGGGAATCCGGCTGCTGGCATGCCAGCTTGGGGCGAATTTTTGGAAGAAGATGAGCTTTATGCCGTTCTTGCCTATATCATTAGCATTCGAGGCATCAAACAAGACCACCCCAAAGAACCGCAAGGAGATTTTTTCGAGGCGAAACTCGCGAGTCCTTAAAAAAACATGGAAAACAAAAAACCTTATTTCAAAATCGATACCTCCCGTCTGCAAACTACGGATGAGCATGGCAATCGAGTTTACGTCCATCCCGAAGATCTTAAGGGGCGATGGAAGTCCCTGCGACTTAAAGTCTATTGGGTCTTAATTGGGGTCTACCTTGTTCTTCCTTGGATCTATATCGACGGTAAACAGTGGGTCATGTTTAATATAGCGGCTAGGGAATTTACAATTTTTGGAAATACATTTCTTGGGCACGATACACCTTATTTAATTTTTTTACTCCTCGGGTTCGCGTTTTTCATTGCTATTGTCACAGTTTTGGGCGGAAGAGTCTGGTGCGGCTGGGCCTGTCCTCAGACTGTTTTCCTAGATAGTTTGTTTAGAAAAGCCGAAGTTTTTGTTGAAGGCAATTCACGAGAAAGAAGGAAGTTACAAGAAGCGCCCTGGAACAAAGAAAAAATTTTAAAAAAATCATTAAAATGGTTTCTGTTTGCCTTCATTTCTACCCATATTACTCATTCATTCCTTGGATATTTTGTAGGGACTCACCACCTTTTGGAGATTACAAGCCATTCTCCCCTAGAACATTGGCCGTTATTTCTGACAATGCTCTTTATCAATGCAGTGGTCTTGTTTAATTTTGGGTGGTTCAGAGAACAATTTTGTATCATCATGTGCCCCTATGGAAGATTTCAAAGCGTTCTTATGGACGAAAATTCGCTGGTTGTTGCCTACAACGAAAAGCGCGGCGAACCCCGCAAAGCCCCCCATGACAGTCCGGAGACAAGAGGTGATTGCGTTAACTGCTTTCAATGTGTTCGAGTCTGTCCCACAGGGATTGACATTCGGAATGGAACACAAATGGAATGTATCGCGTGCACGGCCTGTATCGACGCCTGTGATTCCATTATGGAAAAAATCAATAAACCAAGTGGGCTCATTAGCTATACAACAGAAGCAGCACTAAGTGGAAAGTCTTCTAAATTTATTCGTCCTCGACTTTTTGTTTATTCGTTTTTTCTAATTGCGCTATTCATTACAACCTTCTTTTTACTAAAAGAAAAAGACGCGCTCCGACTATTGGTGCTGCGTGGCGGATCAGCACCATTTTCGGTCATTGAAAAAATAGATGGCTCTTCGTTGCGAGTTATGAATCATCTTAAATTAGAATTCTATGTTCAATCTCCTCAAAATTTGAGCCTGTACTTTGAGCTCGACAAATCTCTTGAAGGCAAGAAAATTGAGCTCATTACGCCACACATTCCCTTTGTTCTAAATAAAAAAGGGCGCAATGTTACAAATATTTTTATTAAGTTTCCTAAGGATCTTTTGATTAATGGAAGTTTCAATACCAATCTTCATATTTATCAGGGCGATAATAGTGGCGAGAAATCCTTGATCATGGAAAAAGAAATTTCACTGATTGGGCCCTTTTAAACATGAGCACTCTCGAAGTCGCCACCCACGCCATGTTACCCGCAATTGCCCTAAGTCTAGGCTTAGGCGGCAGCTTGCACTGCGCCGGGATGTGTGGGCCCCTTGTGGTTTCTGTCGCGCCAACAAAACTTTCTAATATTCTCTATCAATCCGGGAGGTTGCTAGGGTACCTTTTTTTATGTCTTGTTGTTAGCATCATCGGACAATCCGCACTTAAAATCATTTCACCCCAACTTCAACTTCTTTCGACCGTCGTGCTAGGTATCGCATTTCTGCTTGTTGGCCTCGCATTGCTAAGTGGAAAGGGGCTTCATGCTATTTCTCCGAAATGGAGTTCCGCGGCCTTTTCTAACTCTACGGGATTTTTTAGAAAACGTCTCCCGAGCAATCAAAATGCATTGGCATTTGGAGTTGGCCTCTCATCCATATTTCTACCTTGCGCTCTTCTTTATGGAATCATTTTTACACTCATTGCCTCACATGGACTCAAATGGGCCATGCTTTCTATTTTATTGTTTTGGCTTGGCACGCTGCCGGCCATGTTGCTTGGCCCTCAAATTTTTAGGAAGGTCCTAGGACCACTGAGTCGTCGCGCACCGCGATTTGCGGGAAGCTTATGCGTCGTAATTGGTTTGGCAACTCTGTTTTATAGATTCTACTTTATATCGCTTGCCGAACACTCATGTCACTAACGGAAAAAATTGATGCTGCTGATGCAAAAAAAAGGCTGATATTCTATAAGAAAGTTAATCGACAAGGTATCCCCTTGGAGTGATAATTACTTACGCGAAAGTGGATTAAAATATGAAAATACAAACCAAACCACCAAGACAAGAAATCATCGCCTACCTAAAAAATCTTAGAGACAACATAGTAAAAGACTTTGAAAGTCTCGAAATAAATGGCAAAAAATTTGAACGGAAGAATTGGACGTATGAAAGGGGTCGATCTGGCGGCGGCGAAATGTCTGTCATTCGTGGAGACACTTTCGAAAAGGCGGCTGTAAATTGGTCGGGCGTTGAGGGCGACAAATTCCCTGGTGATGACGGGAGCGGGCCATTTTTTGCTACTGGGGTGAGTCTCATCACACATATGACAAATCCAAAGGCACCTACGGTACATTTTAACATTCGATATATCGAAACTGAAAATTCTTTTTGGTGGGGTGGGGGATATGATCTCACTCCCATGGGTTTCGACAACAAAAAAGACACTACCCATTTTCATGCTGTGGCGGCAGAGTCACTTAAACCATTTGGAGAAGAGCTTTATCCAAAGTTCAAACAGGCTGCCGCAGAATATTTCTACATTCCACACAGGCAAAAAGAGCGTGGAGTAGGTGGGATATTTTTTGATCATTTAAACTCTGGGGATGCCACGTCGGATTACACCATGTGGCAAGCCGTAGGGGATAGCTTTCTAAAGGCAGTAATGCCTATCTACAAAGAGCGAATCAACGAAAGTTATACGCCGCAGGACAAAGAAACTCAGTACCAATTACGTGGGCATTATGCAGAATTCAACCTCGTCTACGACCGCGGAACTCGTTTTGGCTTCCTTTCTGGCGGCAACCCAGAGGCTATCCTTTGCTCAATGCCCCCTATAGCAAAATGGTAAATTGACGCTGTTAAACGGTAAATTATTTGCTAGTTTAGTGCTGGATCGTCTAAAAGAAGGAACATATTATATGCTGTCGTATTTAAAAATTCTTAGCTCTGTTTTCATTCTCGTTAGTGCTTCTGCTTTTGCCTGTAAAGAAGACAAGGCAAAATCTGAGTCTCCTAATTCTGCATCTCATAAAACTGAAAGCTCGAGAGCCATTGCTAACGCTGTAGAAAATACAAAAAAAGCAACGGGAACCCAGATCACTCTTCATATTCCAAAAATTTCATGCGGTGCTTGCGCTGCGAAAATTTCAAAAATTCTTAAAAGCGAATATCAAATTGAAGATACAACGGTTGATCTAGACAGCAAAATGGTTTCATTTGGATGCAAGACAAGCGCATGTCCGCTTGATAAAATCACTGCGTCTTTAGCTAATGCTGGCTACATTGTTACAAACTAATATGGCGCAAATTGCAGATGGAACAAGAGTAAAGCTGCACTATACTCTTAGCACCGAAGACAATATTATTGATTCTACCGAAGGGATGGAAGCGCTTAGTATTGTCATCGGGAATGGCGACGTTCATGCCGCCATTGAGAAACAATTGATCGGGCTAAGCAAATCAGACAAATTTAGCAAGGTGCTTGATCCCAGCCTAGCCTTCGGCGAATACGACCCTCAGCTACGCATTCAAATAGCAAAAAAGAAACTCCCCGAAAAATGGAAAAACCTTCAGCGTGGCATGGCCTTCGAATCCCTTGATCACAACAAAAACCTCCGCGTCTTTAGGGTCATGGAATCTACCGACGCCTTCATCATCATCGACGGCAACCACCCACTCGCCGGCGAAATCATCTACCTCGACGGCAGTATCGTAGACGTCGCCGCCCCAACTTCGCATTAGTTAACTGTGCGCGGGGAAAAGGTGGTGGGAGTCACAGCCAAAAGGCTTTGACTTCCTAAACTTTAAACTCCTCTGGCAATCTAAAGGCACTTGAGCATTATAAAAGGTCTTCCAATCTTCGCTCAGTTTTTTGTAGTTCTTTTTTGTTGGAAAAAGTTCAAATATTTCGCCAAATGTCAGCAATTTTGTAGCGATGCCAACCTTTTGAGCAGGACTTTTGAAGTGAGCATCGGGTCTTCTCACGTGTTTTTTGGTGAATTGTGGAATCATATAGTTTTTATAAACCATAAATAAGGCAAATTTTTGAACCATGCGTCCGGCCGTCTTCGCAAAGCTGATAGTTTCTCTCGTAAAGGCGGCAACCATTTGCCTAGCTCTCATATCTGAATGGTTTACCCCAAACAAAATGTTTTGAAAATTTCGACACGCCAATGAGCTAACTGTTTTGTGAATGATTTTGAGATGGCTCAGATCCTTTTGAACAACCTTTCGATAGTGAAAATGCTCGTCACTTAAAAGCTCTAGTTGAGGCCCAACACTTTTTGAATGCAGTCTCTCTAAAATGGTTTTTGTTTGAATGCGTATCGCTCGAGGATTGTATATTCCAAGGGCTTCCTCAATTTCTTGCAGGCGTAGCTTTTGCCTAGGCGACATCCGGCCTTTTCTATTTAAAGGCGCGAAATTAAAGTCATATATGAAAAGACTTTCCGCCCCTATGGCCTGCTGAATATTGTTTGGATCGTACTGGCTACCAGCAAAATTCTCGAGACCATCATAGGCAATAGCTTCTTTAATTGTAGAGCTTCGTGTTTGTTCATTATGAAAGATGAGCGCTTGTTTTGCCATTCTGTCGAGTCTT
>JBGSZX010000054.1:0-62604 GCA_041750195.1 Bdellovibrionota bacterium
ACCCCTTGCGACATGCGTTCATTCCCATGACTAGCTAACACGTGAGCGATTTCGTGGCCCATCACGGCCGCCAACTGATCGGCACTGTCGACGAGATCGATCATGCTGGTGTGAACTCCAATTTTTTTACCAGGAAGGGCAAAGGCGTTGGGGGACTTATCCCGAAACACGACAACTTCCCACGTGGATGGATTTTCACCGACAGCTTTTAAAAGTTCATTGGCCACACATTGGGTAACGCGCGTGTACTTGGGATCAGTCGACATGGGAGTAGTTTTTTTGATTTCCGTAAAGGAGTCTACGCCTAGTGTATTCATTTGGCTCGACGGAATGGCAAGCAATTGTTTGCGACCCGTGGGCGAAGTTGCGCAGGAGCTCATTAGACAGCTAAGAAAAAATACAGAAGTTGCGTTTCTAAAAAACTTTAAAGTTATAATTTTCACACTTTAGTTTTTAAACCCAGCAGTAGCGAAGTCAAGTGCCATTGAAGATTATGTAAAGATTATAGTTCTAACTCAAGTCCAAGTTTGGGGCCGATGGTGGCAAGATTGCGTCTTGACTCATAGCCTGTTCCCTTTTCTCGAAGGTCTTGAAGATAGAGCTGGCCTCCAATAAGAAGCCTCATATCTGATCCTAGTTTTCGTCTTATGTACAATTCTGATCTAAGAGCTGGTAAAATAAAATTTGGCGATTCTTGGCCAAAAACAGAACCCTTTGAAACAAAGTAAAAATCCAAACGATGTTCAGTAATCAGATCCCATTTTGGATGCCAACCAAACCAACGCATTTCGGCTGCGGCGCTGATTCCCCAAAACTGTTCATTAAACTTTTTCAACTGAGAACTAAAAGAATCGGTAATGGCTAAAGGGTTCTTTTGTTCATAAAACAAAAATCCTTTTAAAAGGACAGGCATGGTGGGCCCAAAATCTTTAAATTTATAGGTGGGGCCAAAGTAGTACATGGTGTCTTTAACGTCGGTTCCATAGTCTCCAAAATTAGAGTTAAATTTTCGGTTAATACGAAGATCTGATTTCCTATGATGAACCCCGATTTCGGCGCCCCAATCTTTTCGAAGATGAAATTTTATTCTTCCATGCGGTTCAAAGTTTGCTTTTCCAAGTCCAGATGTAAGCCAAGAGTTGGGAGCTAAATGACTTTGATACGCGTTCCATCCAAACGCTAATCCACCTAAAAGTCTAGCCTCGAAGCCAAACTTTGGTGTCGTTAAGGTATTTGGATTTAGAACAACTTCTACAGTGACGGCACTTTGAGTGTATTTGTTGCCGCTATCATCTAAATAATTTCGCACGGCGATTTGGTAATTGCCGGGCTCTAAGGCTTGAACTTCGTGAATCTCGGAATTATGAACTTGCTCAACACTGATAACTTTTTTATTTTCATCAAGCTTTGTAATGCTCACTTCGCTAGATCTTGTGGGAGCTAACTGAACCCATCTTAACGGAAAAGGTTCATAGGCAGGTAACACATGTGAATCGCGTGGTTCGAGTATTCGAGGTGGTGGGGTCTTAGAAAATTTTAGTGTGAAAGGAATTTCTTCACTTCTAGAAATAGGGTTGATACCATTATAGGCTTCTACTCTATATTTTATAAGTCCTTGTCCCTCAAGGGGGACCACGACACGAGGAACAAAAACTTTGTGGGTTTTTACTTGGCTACCGTTGGTCAAACGCAGGACATAATATTGTGCTCCAATAACTGTTTTCCATTCAAAAATGATTTCGGGATTCACTTCAGGAACCTCTATGATTTCATTTTTAACAGGAGAAGCTATTTTGACCTCAGGTCCCTCTACGTAGATTTTTTCAGGACTGGACCACGGGCTCGATTGACCTGTTTTATTGATGGCCCTCACGCGATAAAAATAGACTCCCGGGTCTAAGCTAATATTGAATTGGGATTCGCGCCCACTACCTGTTTTTAACAAATTTTTGGATTGAAAATCCTGTTCCTTAGAAATTTCATATTCATAAAGTTCCACGTTTGGAATGGGTTGCCATTTTTTGCTGACGGATTCAGCATGGGCGAGGCTATGAACAAAAATTCCTGCAATGACAAAGAATAATCGGGCTAAACAAATTTTAAACTTTAACATAATCTATAATCCTAGTTGTCTTCCTGTTGTGCCGGGCTTCTGATGGGGGTGGGAGCTGTAAATATTGTAGCACCAATGACTTCAAAATCCGAGGCATTCGACGCAGGGCTAACTTTATTATTTGCCCAATGGCTCTCGACTTCCCAAGTATACTTCCCAGGTTGAAGCTCGCCAATTTTAAGACTGTTTATTTTACTCTCGTATTCAAGAGTTCTGTTTTTAGTTCCCGTTTGTTTGTTGATGCGGATGATATATTTTTCGGGTGAGTAAAATGAATTGGAATCATTGTTCCACGATAATGTGATGGATGAATTTTCTTGGATTCTCGACGCTTGTGAAGGGTAAATGAGGCGAGCTTTCTCTTCGATCAACAAAGGAAGCGCCATCTCATCGGCGTTATATTTATAGCCAAACGGCATCGATTTTTGTCCGTTATTCGCAACAAGCTGCAGTTCTAAGCTAGCACCATAGCTCTCAGCATGTTTTGCAAGAAGCTTCATTGGAACAGAAAAGCGCATGGTCTCTTGTTGTCGTTCTTGTCCAAGTAAGACGTATGTGATTTTGGTGCCTGCTCTGATTTCGTCAGTTGACGTTAATTCAAAAGTCGCTTGCATGTTTTTTGTGTCTAAGTCCACTCTTGTTAACTTAGAAATTTTTGGAGCTGGTCTTTGGTCGACAATTTGTAGCTGTCCCGATATGGCAGCTACAAGGGGCTTGTCGTCTTCATCAAGGGCTTCAAGCTTAATGTTCCAACCTTGATTGTCTTCTTTAACGTTTTCCCAAGACTTTTCGAGGTATTCACCTAAGTTGCTTTGTTGTCCAATAAAGTTTTGCTTGGTTTCGGTCACAAAAGCTATTTTCTCGTCTTTGCCCAAGATTGACAATCGATACTTGGATATTTGAGGAATGCTCTGCCAGGCAATGGAATATTGAAGTTTGTTTTTTAAGACTCTCACTAAGAGTGAAGATTGTCCGGCGATATCCCTCCATGAGAGCGAGGGAAGTCTGACAACTTGAAAGCTTCGAATGCTAGATTCAGCTGCTTTGTCACTTTGGTTGATGATGCGAGCGTGCCAAAGGCCTTCTTCGAGTTTGACTTTAAAGCTAGTGTTCTGAGCTAGCCACGGGAAGCGAAAGGGAGTTTTAAAGTTTTTTTCCTTTGAGATTTCTAGGATGTAGTTTTGCACGTCATCGCTTGTGATTTTTAAGCTCTCTGCTTCAATTTGAATTTCATACTCTTTGAGTTCGCTTCTAAATTCTTCAAAAGGCATAGGTTTGTTAAATTTGTAGCTAAGTTCTTTGATTGTAGGCGCAGCGCCGGCTGCGGCTTCAAGAGCTTGACCGGTCTGGACTTTCTCATTGTTGCCGTTGATTTGAATATTAACTTCGCCACTTTGTGTTTCGACTCTTAGGGAGCCAGATTTTGATTGTGAAATGTTAACTTCGGTTGCATCAGAAGATGAAGAAATATCTTTGCCTCCAATGCGAGCCGAAAAAGCTCCTTGTAAGTGCAAATCACCCTCTGCAATGTCGAGTTTTAATTTTCCTTTCTCGTCACTCAGGTAAATGAGGCTTTCAGGGCCCATGTGCAGACTGCCACCGTCATTGAAGGAGAGAGAGGCCATGGAATCGCGTCCTGTTTGAATGCTATCTCTGGCAAAAATATCTGAATGGGCGCTCACATCGTTCCACAAAAAAGCATTGGAACTTCGAAGTTTTACTCTTTCACTTTTTTTTTCGAGGCGTCCAATGGATTCACCACTTCGGTGTTTGGTGGATTCACGGTAGATGTCGTTTTTGTACAAAAACCAACCCAAGCAACTTAGGACAAGACAACAGGAAATCACGATTGGAATCCAGTCGCGTTTTTTTGGGGCGCTGGCCGGGCCGCTCTGTTCGGGGATGGGTTGCATCAATTTCTTTTCGGCCCCTGGGAGTAGAAGCTAAAGCTAAGATGCCACTTCTGCCGAAGATGTTCATAGATGTTCATAAGATTTATAACGCACAGTATAAGGACCAAGCTGATGATTGCCGTTGCGGGGCTATTTGTATTGGGCCTAGGCGCCGTGGTGTATATGGCAACTCAATTGCAAATTCAGGAATCTGAATCCTTTGTGTCGTGGTCTTTGCAGCGCAACTTAGAATCGCGTGGTGAAAGGTTGAAAATGGCTTTTCAACGACTGGTTGATAAAAGCGAAATGAGTTTAAAAACTCAAAGCCTGCCAGAGAATTCACCCTTAAGCGCTATCCAGGTCTTGAAATGGCCGAATTTAGAATTGGATCAGGAATTGTACCCCAGTGAAAGTGCAAAATCCGAAGCTCTCAAACCAGCTTTCTCTTCAGATGAAATTGAAAATTTAAAGAAGAATTCTGAGCAATTTATATTACAAACAAAATCAGCGGAGATTCAGCAGCTATCTAAACGAATCGGCGCAGACTATTTGATTGCTTTGTATTTTAAAACCGAAACTCTGGCGGATTTGATGAAATCCGAGGGGCTAGAAGAAATTGCATTATTCAATGATAAAGGCGAAGTTTATTTGCAATCTACGAATATGAAATTCGAAGGCTCATCTACTGGGGGCCAAGTTGGAAGCGCGTTGCCAAAAGAAGTCTTGTCTAGATTGTCCTTTGCAAGTTCAAGCAGTGAGCAATTTCCATTTTGGAATGATGCTGGCAAAAAATACATTGGTTCATTTTTTAAAACAGGCATATCGGGATCGGTGCTTGGGGCCTGGCTTCCGTATGAAGTGGTTTTGGAGACGCCTAAAAAAGTTGCTAGACGTTCCTTCTACCTAGGTCTTTGTGTTCTGGGATTTGCTTTGATTGTGTCGATGCTATTTTCGAATACCCTGATCAAACCAATACTAGCCTTGGTAGAGGCGACACATTTTATTTCCGAAGGCAACTTTTCGACACGCATAGTAATTAAAACAAAAGATGAGTTAAGTCGCTTAGGCGCGTCCTTTAACAAAATGGGCCAAGGCCTTGAGGAACGTGAAAAGCTAAAAGACCTATTTGGAAAATTCCACTCAAAGGCCGTTGTTCAAAAGCTGATGGCAGAAGATAAAATTAAATTAGGTGGCGAGCGTTTGCCTGTGACCGTTTTCTTTTCTGATATTCGTTCTTTTACATCGACATCTGAGAATATGGATCCCGAACAGATTGTTGAAATGCTCAATGAGTATATGACCGAAATGGTATCTGTGATTGAAGAAGAAGGTGGCGTTGTAGATAAGTATGTGGGCGATGCCATCATGGCGGTTTGGGGGCTTGCCAAAGAGTCTCCCGAAGAATCTGCGATGCGATCGGTGACAGCATGTTTGAGAATGCGCGAGCGTTTGGCTACTTTAAATGAATTGCGTGAAAGTCGCGGACAAAAGCCGATAGTCATTGGAATGGGCTTGACCTCTGGTGAAGTTATCGCCGGCAACATAGGCTCGCAATCGCGCATGGAATACACCGTGATTGGAGACACCGTAAATACGGCCAGTCGAATGGAAAGTCTCACAAAGGACAACGGCACCGACTTTTTAATTCATGACTCAACGGCCGAATTTGTGCGTGGCCATTTTGATCTAGAGGGTCCTATTGCTCTAAGAGCCAAGGGCAAAGCCGACGATGTTTCGGTTTATAAGGTGAATGGCTTTGCTACTTCCGGCGTCGGTAGTGCTTCATCGGATGCAGATAACGATTCTATGGCGGCTTAGCCCTTTAGGTCAGATGGATTGCTTTGTGCCACGCGCGCTTCATACTCTTGGTAAATGTCTTGAGGCGCTGTGACGGCTTCAGGGTCGCCTTGTGGGTTATCTAGGGCTGCGTAGCCTAATTGCTCGCCAAGCCACTGAGCCGCTTTGCCGCCTTCTGGTAGCGAATAAAAGCATCCACAATAGTCCTGCCTGTAGATGTCGTGTTCTGTTGTGTAGTTCACTGAATCTTTGAAGCCGTCGTCTTGCATAAAGTTTCTGTGAAAGTAAGGAACGCCATAGCGCTTTTGATTGAGCTCTCCAAAGGCTATGAGTTTGCGTTGCACTTTATGGGGGCTGATGGCCAGCGTGGTGGCGTAGTAATCGAATTCGCCGTCGCGTGCTTCTTTGGCCGCACGGTCTAGGCGCATGTCATAGCATTTGCTGCATTTAGCCCCTTGTTCAGGTGTCGTTTCTAATCCTTTGATTTGCGAATAGAAATTTTGAACATCATATTCGCCTGTGATGTAGGGAATGCTTTCGAGTTCCATAACTTTTTCAAAAGCCTTCAGGCGTTTGTCGTGTTCTTGTTGGGGTTGAATGTTGGGATCGTACCAAAAACATGTGAGTTCGAATTCTTCTTTAACCTGTCTTACAACGCCGGCGGCATCGGGCCCGCAACAAATATGTAGCAGTAGTTTTTTCTTGCGATCGTGCTCGTGAATGATGGCTTGAACCGCGGGTTGGGTGAGATCGTAGAGTTTGCGTAGAGATTTAACGCCGAGGGCTTGGGTGTGTTTCGCTTTGTTTTTTTCAAAAGTCTCTGCCGTGTAATCAATAAAAAATTTTGTTTTACCGCAGTTTTTACCAAGTCTGGTGGACCATGGAATTTCGGGGTAATCAAAACCCAGGTATTGATTGGCCTTGCCATCGCGAGCGCAGAGATCTTTGAAATGTTTTTGTGCTAGAAGCAATTCCGGAGGTGCCGAATCTTGTGGGACATAAATGCAAGCACGCTCGGGCTGGGTTTTTGCGTAGTGCTGCCCACTAAATTGGGGATCGGTGCTGCCTATGAAGTTGATTTCATATTGAGGCTCGGTGGATGGTGTAAATCTAGAGCAGAGGCGCTCTTCTAGTTCGTCGAAGATTTGCTTAATATCTGCACAAGTTACATGCAGCAAAATACTTTGGGAGGCAGCTGTGACGATAGCAGCTTGTAAAGTATCCGCATCAGAATCTTTGCGCTTTGCGCACTCTCCCTCAAAAATAAAAACCTTCACTCTTTGCATCGAGAGTGAAGGTTAGTGAATGATTGAAGACGAATCAAGTCTGTTTAGAAGCCGTGTTGCCCGTCTTCGCCTAACATTATCGAGTCCCCTGTACCGTTGAGTCCTAGAATCGCAAAAGCGGGCCCAAAATTTCCATCGGCGTAGCTGTTTTCGACTGCAGCAATATCTCTAAACGCAAATTGACCCATCGGAGCCGTATAGACCAGGTACCAGGTTTGACCAAAGTCTCGACTGCGGTAGAGGTAGGAATTAGTTCCATCATTGAATCCCAGCATTACGTCGGGCTTATTGATATTGTTGTCGGGTTTGGTAAGGGACTTGACGATTACATTTGAAATGGTCCCAGTCGGTGAGGCTGGATATAAAGTAGGTGTTGTTGCCGCGGACAGGGTTCCGTTATTCAACTGAATTCGATTTAACTGTATAGAACTCGCTCCTCCTGCAGTAATCAGAATAGGATTTCCTGTGCCAACAATTAAATCAGCGGAATCAACATTCGAAACACTAAGAGTGCTTTTAAACGGATTTAGACAGTCATTATTGCTACCACCGCAGTAAGTATACTGAATGTTGGAATTGCCGTAGGAGACGATATGACCTCCTGATGCGGGCATGTCCACGAGAATTCCATTGATTCCGGAACTTGCGGATAAATCAACTGGAATGTCGAATACTTGGGGGGTGTTGGAAATGTTGTCACTTCTAAATGCTTTGAGGTAAAGTGCGTTGGTGGTTGATATATCTAAAATACAACCGGCACTACCCACATCACTTACTATACTTCCGGAAACTTCAACTACGAATTCTTCTTGTGATATGACGTGAATAATCCCACTGCTTTGGCCGGAATAGTTAACACAATAGGTCGTTTCGGGGGCCGTTCCAACGTATGTAAGGAAAACTGGATCTCCCTCTAAAAGTCCATGATTTGGTGAATTGATATATCCTGATCCATTTGTGGGAATGGAACCGTTAAACATTTTTCCACCGGGATAGTTGTTGCTGGTGACAAAAGTTCCATTATCACTAGCTCCTAATATAGGACTCCCACTCCAATTATCGATTGTTAAAGGGTGGTTGTAATAATTTGTGGTAGCACTCCAATCGATTCCAACAATATTTGTCACTCCCGGTGATTCAATTCCAAAGAAATTAAAGCTTGGACTTCCTAATGCATCAACAAGACCAAATATAACTTGCTTAAAGGCCGGAACCGATCCTGTTAAAAAATTTGTCGTAGCACTTCCATCCCAGTCTAGAGCGCCACGTTCGCTTCCACTAGTTTGGGGCTGAAACGCTACACTGTAGATAGAATCTATATATGACGAATCTTCCTTTACGAAAAGGTATCTATTGGAACCACTTCGTTTGTAGCCAACAAACTTGGGTAGAGATAAGGGCCCTAAGTTAACTTCGGTGGGCGATGCTGAATAAGATTGGTTGGCTACAGGGGCATATCGAGAAGCTCTGTATAAATGACCTTCGTATAAAAGGATGTTTCCATTATCAGGATTGTTGATGGTAAAATCTATGCAATCAAAACCCGAACATTCAGAGTTTCCGCTCACCCAACCGGCTGCCGAAAAATCTAATCCTTCGTAAACGACTTTTCCCCCGGAACATGTTTTAGGGTTATCTCCAGAATTAAAGGTTGCTGTTCCGTGAAGAAGCAACTGAATATGGTTAACGCCCGACGGACATTGAATTTCCAAAAAGCCTTTGGAATCCATTCCTGTAAAAATAAACGCTTTTTGTGTTCCACTTCCAGGATTTAGAGGCGGAAAAGTAACTGATGAGTTATAACTATTTCCCGGAGTGCCGCTCGAACCATTGTCGCAATCAGCATATTTATAAGGTTTAAACTCACCGTCGACGGTTTCCCAAGCCAGTGACCGAAGTTCGATCGTCTGATTGCCGGCTGCAATATTTTGCCTGGCGCTTGCAGCAAAATGCGCTAGTACGCCAGTGTCATTTGGGGGAAGCTTTAGTCCGGCGGGGACAGGGAGTTCATCAGAAGAGTCTTGTTTTCGATCTATAACATATTCTCCATAAATAAATCGTGGTCGCCCTTCAAAAATTCCATCATTATTTTTGACCATGACGACTTCTACTTTTAATGGCTTTTCGCAGTTTGGATCGGCTGCGCCGTAGGGGCTAAAGAAGCCCACTAAGTCAATACGTCTATTGGTGCCTGCGGGAATGACCATGTTAACAGAATCACCATATTTGTAGGCTCTTGGAGAAATTCTCCCCAGACCATGAACAAACAGTTCAGGAAAGGCGCAACTTTCTGCTTTGGACTTTGAGTCAATTGTTCTTGCGTCCACTAAATCTGGAGCAATCACATGCGCAGCATAGCAAGTATATTTTTTATAGAGTCCTGTAGAACTCATTTCAGAGGCGCCGAACGGTGTTTGTTGAGTGCCGCTTTTTGGATGGGCTCCGGCGGTATGATTTGCATTTACTCCTTGAAGTTGAAAGGACGTATCTAGGCCGGGAACAATTTTAATTTGAATGTTTGCCTTGTTGGCTTCCGAACACGCGCCGAGCGCGAACGCCAAAACAAGAAAATAAAATGTGCTTACGTACCGCTTAGTATTCTTCATAAATATATAGATCCTTAGTTAATAGGATCGGCTATTTTGCCTACGACTTGTACTAAGATTTGGTTAAGGGGAAGCCAAAAATTGATTCACCCTGAAGCCTTGATATTTTGCTCTTAGAGCGGTTTGAGCTAATAAAATCTGCCCAATTGTGAGCAATAGAAGGATATAAATTTTAGATTAATTTAGTAACCATGGTTATCCTGCCAAAAAAACTGGTCATTAATAAATAGCATAAAGGCCGCTTTGTAGCTGGCGTCAAAATTTAAATAGTTTTCAAAGACACTGGCCTCGGTCGAGGTGGCGCCGCCAGTGCTATCAATGGTGTGAACCAAATACCAATTGCTGCCAATATCGGGACTGCGGTAGTAAAGAGTTCTAAAGTTGCTACCACTAGCACTTCCGCTAATGTACTCATTCAAGGTAATGGCCATCATCATTTCTTTGGTATTAATTCCATTGTTGACGTTGTTAAGTGATTTTATAAAAGGGACATCTGAAATGCGCCATTCGCTTCCTGTTCCGCTGGTGCCAACTGTCATCAAGGATGCTGGAGAAGGGTAGAACTTTGATGCCAGTCCAATAGAAATATTGTCTGTTTGATTGATTACATTGATTCGTCTGATTGTTAATGAAGTGGCCGAATAACTTTCCAAAAAGCTAATGTATTTTTTTGTAGGATCGACAATTGTCATCGCCATGGTTTGCGGCCGATCTGTTGCTGAGAAAGTTGCGGGAGTTCCGCAGTTCCACGATGCATCACAGGTGCTAATGGCGACTTTATTGAAATTAGTGGGGCTTGCGAACCAGGAGTAGTGTGTGGCCAAAAGACGTGAGCTTCCGCCAGAATCCATTTCAATGTTGAACATTTGTCGAGAAGTTGCGGAAGTCATATCCCCCGTTATTTTGACTCCTGCTTTGACAACTGCAGCAGTCCCTAATTTTTCAATGGAGTCGCCACTATTGCCGATATCTGTATTGACTGAAAAGACATCCGCATAAGCGGCTAAATTTGCATCAAAGGAGTTGATCATGCCTGCTACAAAATTGCCGTCCGATGCCACGGCCCAGCTGCCGGATATTTGTGCAGTTTCGCTTGTATCAGGGCTTACAAAACTGCACCAGGATGAGGCTTCACAAGTAGAGTCTAGGGCTGAATCCGTACCTTCAATATTCCCGTAGTCGAAGAGAGTTGAGTTGTTAAAAAACGAAAGGTAATATTGTGATGAAAAATTTAACCAAGAAACCAGGTTGAGACTTTTTGCTGGACTCTCTATAAAGTTACTTAACCTTGGTGGTAATTTTGCAAGGACAATATCATTGTTATTCGTACCGTAGTCGACAGCATTAGCAGGATCCACTGCTAGAGCAGCCTGTCTGTACCCATCATAGACAACATTGTCTTTTATAAAATCATATCGTTTAAGAGACACACTTCCATCATAGGCTTTTACGTAAAGTGATCTGCTGTCGCCTGTTCTGGAATAGCCTTCCGCTTTTTTTAACATGGCGCCAGATCCTTCATTCCATACTTGATAGCTAGATCCGTCATTAAATTCTACGGCAGCATACCTTGATCCATATTGTAATACAGAGGTATAGCTGGAATCAGCAACTTCATTGCTATTGATGTCGAGGGGAGATAGCGTTAAAAATACTTTTTTAGAAATATTAATGTCAGAGAAGCTCCCAAATATTGGTTCTAAATTATATTGAGCAACGTTATTCACACAGGACACGGTTTGGGAGTTCGAAACCGTTGCGCTCTGAAACAACGCTTCCGATTCATAACGTTTCACTCTTACATAGCTGGCTCCTGATGGGCATTGAAGTTTTAAGGGGCCGGCCATAAGGCCAGAATAAGTGCATTTTATTTTTTGGTCGACGTAGCTTCCAGTGAGGCAGCTATTATTGTTCGTGTTTGATTCGTTGTAAAAATCTTGAAGTGGAGAAAGAAAACCTACGTACTTTTCGTTGCCTCCCTGAGTATTGTTTCCGCAATCGGCATATCTATAAGGGCCTTCAAAGGCTCCGTTAGTTTTTTTCCATGGCAGTGAAGAAAGTTCAATTGTTTGATTTCCGGCGGCAATGCTTTGGACTTTGCTTGCTGCAAAAAATCCAAAACTGCCAGTTCCAGAAGGGGCGGTCGTTAAGCCATGTTGATTGATGTAGGCTTGAACAGCCTGGGTTGTGGTGGCATCAAAATCATTTGATTCAAAGTCGAGCACATACTGCCCGTATAGAAAGAGCATGTCCCATTCGAGCCCGCCGTTTCCAGATGGTCTTTGATACCATTCTACTCTGAATGATTTTTCGCAATTAATATCGGATGTGCCATAGGGATTGATGAAGCCAATTAAGTCAACCCGCCTATTAGAACCCGCAGGTACTGTCATGTTTACATTTCCACCATAGGGATAAGCACGTTGTGTGAACCGTGCAGGCCCAGGTACGGAAGGGATTCCCGCGGGGCACGTACTTTGTTGCTCTTTGTCGCTTGGAAAGCGGGGATCCATCAGGTCGGGTGCCATGACATGTGCGATATAGCAACCTCCAGATTTTAGTAATCCCGTTTTGCTTACGGGAATTCCGTTAAAATTTGAGCCTTCTGCGGGGTGAGCCCCTGAAGTAGGATTGGGATTTACGCCCTGAACTTCGAACGAGCTATCGTTTCCCGAAATAATCTTAATTTGAATGCTCGCATCGTTTTCAGCACTACAGGCTCCGAGCACTGCGAATAAACTAGCGATTGAAAATAAGCTTACGTACCGCATGAAACCAATCATATAAAAAGCCCTCAAGTTATCATCGGCTTTTTATGAATTCAGGTGTGTAAAGATTTGATTAATTATTGCAAAAATCCATAGGGTAGTGCGGCGCCCATGTTGGCTGGGTACTTAAAGTCGGATTCGTTGAAATTCATTCTGTACTTAACATTATAGTAAGGGGTGGATGTCGCACTTCCTCTGGCTACGGCCGCGCAATAGCTGCCTGCTTGAAAGGTGTTATCGATAGAATAGGTTGCTGAAGGATTACCTTTTTGATTGAGCTGGATTCCGTTTCGGAAAAAAGTAATATTATCTAGGTCGAGATCAAATTTAACCCCAATGATATCTCCAGGAGAGCCTTGCTTTGTGGCGGTCGAACCAAACTCAGCAAACTGATAATTTGGATAGGCGAAGTCTGTTGTAAAAAGGCTATTACCAATATAGGGAGCAAAACTTCCACCAATGTCGCGCATCGCAATCGCTTGAAATGGGGAACTTTGACCGAACGATAAATTGAGATCAGCATTGGTCTGTGACGTACTGAGAATTCCGAATTCTAAGTCATAATCTCCTTCCAAGATTTCGGCCTCCCAGTACCAATTTCCGGTTGATTTACAATTTGTTGCTCTTGCCGACACCCCTGCTGACGATCCAGCAGGGGTAGTAAAGTCAACTTCGAATTGATCAGGAGAAATGACTGAATAGCTAGAGCTAAATGTGGAATCAATCCGCGCCAGTTTTTCCCACTGCATTCCCCACTGTTGGGTCGTGGAATCTTGCATCCAATCTCCAGCACCATATGTTAATGCTGAAGCGCCACCAGCTACTGTAAAATTACTTGTGATTGGGGGCAGCCCGGGGGTTAAGCCGGAAATTTGATACTGGCAACTTGTTCCACCGCAACCAGCACTTGAAATAGAGGTGCTATGAATACATCCTTCTCCAGTCAGGTTACAAACGCTGGAACTTACATTGTAGCCAATGATAGCTCCCTTATTACCACTTAGGGTTGGAATAGATGTGGGCAAGGCAAAAACACTTGCTACTTTTACGGCTGCATGGCCGGTTTCACCAACGATACCTCCAATTTTGTCCCCAGCATTCGCACTATCGAGGGCGAGGCTTCCAATAAAATATGATTTTTCAACAGAGGCTGCGGAGGTTGGTAGGTTTCCGGCAATTCCTCCTAGGATACTTCCGGCGGTACTGCTTCCTCTGATGGTTACTCCCGCTTCAACAACTGCAAATCGCGTTCCGCGATAGCTATATCCGACAACTCCACCAGCTGTAGTCATGCTTGCACCGTTGCTCGCAAATATTTCGCCTTGACCATGAACTTTCACGTATTCAACAAAGCCTCCTGCTGCAAAATTTTGTCCTATAATCGCGCCCACATTATTCCTGGCTCTAATTTTTTTGGTAGTAGGGTCGCTCCCTAAATTAACATTGGAATGACTAAGCGTAAGTGTGCCCGTAGCGCGGCCCACTATTCCGCCAACGGCCTCCGATGTCCCCGCCGTTCCAACAAATGAAGTTGCACTGTTAAAGCTCACACTTATATTATTGAATGTGCTATTGACGGACCAGCCAACCAACGCACCGACATCTGATGTGCCAGTAATTTCAGGATCTGTAATCGTTAAATTTTGAATTGAAGCAGCTTCAGTTTTGGCAAAAATTCCGGAAGGGCTGCCGCCGCCAACTATAGGGTTGATGAGTTTAAATCCATTTCCATTTAGGACTCCGCTAAAAGCTGATGCAGTAGTACCAACGGGTAACGTAATTCCAGACAGGTTGATGTCAGAGGCAAGCATATATTCTGAAGTTAAGTTGGCCGCCGAATTTTCTATATTTTTAAATTGCGTGGCAGTACATAATATAAATGGCTCGATCGGGGAACCGTCGCCTGCTTGAAACTCAGCGTGTGTCGGAGCAAAAGTACATACATCGGCGACTTGAACATATTTATATGCGTCTACTCCCGGCAATCCGCTCACGGATAATTGCCATTGGCTAGAGGAAATTGCTTTATGGTGAATCGTGAAACTTCCACGACTTTGGCCAGCTGCAATGTTTACGGGTTCACTCGATTGTCCAGGTTCAGAAATATCAACGATTAATGATTGAGCACTGCCTACGATGATTTCATTGCCCATCAAATCAACGGCGATGGCTTCGTAGATCGTGCTTACAAGATTTGGAATGGTCGGATTTCCCAAAGGGCAGTTTCCATTGCTAAACGTCTCACCTGGGGCTACAAGGCAAAGAGTGTAGAATGGGCCCGCAATGACATTAGAAGTTGCCGGGAGTGAGGCCGTGAGACCGGAAGAATTTGGAGTATCGAAACCAATATCTACGCTAAACGTTTTGTTCCCTGGAGTTTTAGCGTTAGCTGGGTTGTAAGGATGATATTCAATCATAAGTTGGCAACTTGCACCGGGCGCCAAAGAATCGCCACAGTCACCTCCCGTGCCCGGGAAATTATATCCAACATATTGCCAATAATTTCCTGAATGATCGTTAGAATAGTTAGATAAATTACTAAGGATTTCATTACTAGTGTTTGTAATCTGAAATACTAATGATGTTGGAGTTGTGCCTATCGTTGTCGATCCTAAATCAAGTGTGCTAGTGACTGAAATATATCCTGTCGTTGGAGTCCCCGTTCCACCACCGCTTTCATCGCAATAGTAATTGGTTCCGGTAGCTCCATTCGTGTAGGCAAGTTTAACATTTTGAATGCCTGGAACTAAATCATGTGTTCCTGTTGCGAAGAGTTTTGCCTTTGATAAAGAAAAATTCTGGGTAGCAATGCTCCATTCCAAGTGAGATGTTCCTGAAGCGGTTGAAAGTGTAGTACTGAGTCCGGTTGGGCAGCTTTGGATTGATGTGAGCCCTAGATCACTTTTGCTTATACCCGCAACGTCAATCCGCCGTTTTAAGCCAGAGGGAACTTCGATGGAAGCTTGTGCGCCTTTTTCGACGGTTCCCCAAAGTTTGCCAATGTTGCTAGGGCCTGTAGATGTTGCCGAGCCTGAGCAGCTTTGATTCACTAATTGTTTTTTTAATTCTGGATGTTCTCCAGTGATCTGAACAAAATAGCAGTAATTTGCATTTAGGACAGGGCCTGTAGTTTGAGCAGCATCACTCAACGATTGAGCCGTGTCTGGGCGTTCTAGAACAATGTTGATTTGTGATTTTAGGGAATCGTTTCCACAAGAGGCTAGAAGGGTCGCCGTGCTAATACTCAGCAAAATAGATTTTACAGAATCCATGTCTTATCATCGGCAATTTTGACGCAAAATAGAATTAAGAAATGATAAACGTCTTAGGATCAAAACTCCGAATGCATTATACGCCTCGGAGCCTTTGCAAAGATTTAGTTAAGACTCGATTGCGACGACGAGCTCTCGCAATCCCTTATCTCTCAGCTAGCGGCTTAAACGCTCTCTGCGCAGTCCCAGTATACTTCGTCAATGGACGAATGATGCGGTTGTTGGCGGCCTGTTCGAAAACATGCGCTGACCAGCCGGTGATACGTGCCATAACAAATATGGGAGTGAACATGTCGATATCAAATCCCATTAAGTAATAAGCAGGACCTGCAGGGAAATCTAAATTTGGGTAAATGTTTTTTTCGCGAATCATGATTTCTTTTAAGACGTCACTGATTTCGTGCCATTTGGTTTCGCCTTTAAGGGCAGCAACCTTGCGGCCGTATTTGTCCATGGTGGGAACGCGCGAATCCCCGGAGCGATAAACACGGTGACCAAAGCCCATGACTTTGCGTTTGTTTTTAAGAGCATCGTGCATCCATTTGTCGGCGTTTTCTTTGCTGCCAACTTCTTTAAGCACGTGCATCACTTGTTCGTTAGCGCCGCCATGCAATGGCCCTTTGAGCGCGCCGATGCCAGCTGTCACACAAGACACCAAATCACTCATAGTAGAAGCCACAACGCGAGAGGTGAAAGTAGAAGCGTTAAAACCATGCTCCGCATACAAAGTTAGCGAAGCATCAAAAGCTTTTACAATATCGGCGTGGGGAACTTCGCCAAAACACATATGGAAAAAGTTGGCCGCCATGCTCAAATCAGCTTTAGGCGCGATGGGATCTTTGCCGTTGCGACAGCGGTAATCCGCCGCAATGATGGTGGGAATTTTTGCTAAAAGTAAAACTGCTTTGTCATAGTTAGTTTTTCCGGCTTCGCCTGCAAAGGCGTCTTTAGGGGACCAAGTGCTTTCGTCTTTAGAAACTTCTTCCATTCCAACGTAGCTCACGCCGCTGCGGACCGTGTCCATAGGGTGAGCATTCTTGGGAAATAATTTGATGCTATCTAAGAGGCCTTTGCTAAGAGTGCGATTGGCGCGTTCTGTTTTTACAAAAGCATCGTGTTGCGCTTTGTTTGGCAATTCGCCATGCCACAAGAGGTAGGCCACTTCTTCAAAACATGCGTTGTCTGCAAGATCTTGCACGGGGTAGCCACGGTAGGTAAGAGAATTTGTCTCTGGCATCACTTTTGAAACTTTTGTTTCATCAACAATCACGCCTTCAAGACCTTTTTTGACTTCAATATTTTCGCTCATAATTATTCGTGTCCCTTCTGTGAAAAATTAAATACGCCTTGATCAAAGGCATTGTATTCTTCGTATTTTAAAACTTCGTAGAGTCGCTTGCGTGTTTGCATTTTTGCGACCAACTCATCGGACTGAACGCCTTTTTCTAGCAAATCGCGGTAGCCACTTTCAATAGCACCCATGGCAATTCTAAATGGTGTGACCGGATAAATGACAATGTTGTAACCAAGTTTCTCAAGTTGTGACTTGGTAAGCAACTTAGATTTTCCAAACTCAGTCATGTTAGCAAGTAACGGCACCTTGATAGCTTTTCTAAAGGCTTCAAAATCTTTTTCATCACGCATGGCTTCAGGGAAAATGGCGTCAGCACCGGCGTCGACATATGCCTTGGCTCTGGCAATGGCCTTTTCGAGTCCTTCGCTTCCTGCGGCATCGGTTCTGGCCATCAACATAAAGTTAGGGTCGCGCTTTGCGTTGGCAGCAGCTTTTACTTTGCGAACCATTTCATCAACTGGAACAATGCTTTTTCCGTCCAGGTGGCCGCAACGTTTGGGATTGATTTGATCTTCTATATGGCAACCCGCTAGACCAAGATCTTCAATTTCTCGAATGGTGCGAGCCACGTTCATGGCTTCACCGAATCCGGTATCGATATCTACAAATGTAGGCAGGTTTGTAACTTGTGCGATTTGCTTTGCTCTTTGTGAAACTTCGCTCAATGTTGTGAGCCCAATGTCTGGAAGTCCCAGGTCATTGGCTAAAGCCGCGCCCGATATGTAGACGCCATCAAAACCGATGTCTTCGATCATCAAAGAAATGTACGGAGAGAATGAACCGGGGAATCTTAGAAGTTTTCCGGAGTTCAATCCGGATTTAAGGGCAGCCCTTTTTTCGGAAGGTGTCTTGGTGTTTAAAAGCATGGCCACCTTCTAAGGCGTTCGGTGAAACTAGTCAAAGCTTGTACAGCTATGGCACATCGGGTCAAGTCCGGTCTGGCGCAGTTTTATATAGCATTTTTGGCGAGTATGAAGATTCCCATAATAACCAGAAAATAAGCAAAGCCTTTTTTGAGCTTGTTGGCAGAGACATGGGGGACAAGTAGTGTTCCCGCCAGAACTCCCGCGCATGAAAAGGCGCTAAATTTAAGCAAAAATTCCCATGGGATTTCGATAAGATTGATATAGCCACTAAATCCGCTAAAGGAATTGAGGGCAATGATGGCTAGAGAGGTGCCGATCGCCTGCTTAATAGAAATTCTGGCCGCAAGCACAAGGGCGGGGACAATTAAGAATCCGCCGCCGACACCAACCACGCCACTTAAAAGCCCAACTCCTAAGGCTTGCACCGTTAACAAGAAGTAATTTATTTTGAGTTCTGCTTCGGCTTCAGAAGTGTCTTTGGCAGAACTGCTCTTAATCATTTTTATGGAGGCACCTAACATGACAACTGCAAAGAGCAACATTTGAAATTGTGATGACAAATAAACCGTGCTTTTGGCGCCTAAAAAACTTCCCAACATGGCAGCGGGAGCAAAAGCTAAGACTACTTTAAAATTAAGATTTTTCTTGCGCCAATGGCCTATCATCCCGATGGTGCTGGTGATGCCGACTATGGCAAGGCTTAACGCTATCGATAATTTGGGGTCCATACCTAGGGCATAAACTAGGATGGGCACCGTTAAAATTGAGCCGCCGCCGCCAAGAAGTCCCAGACTAAACCCGACAAGGATTGCGAGAATGTAGGCAATCATAAGGCTCCCAGAGTAACGCTCTTGTTAGTTTTCCAATTTGTCTTCATATTGTTTAATGTAATCTAAACTGCTCGGGCCAAACCTTGACCTAGCTCAAGCTTAGCAAAGAATGTGTGTCAATAATTTCAAAGTCACGACCCATCTTGCGAATAATGCCAAGCTCTTCGGCTCTAGACATAAGCCTAGTGACAGATTCAAAGGTGCTTCCAGAATATTCAGCGATTTCTTTGCGGGTCCATGTCTGCTCGGGGTATTTAAGTTTTAAAAACACCAAGGTTTCTGAAATTCGTTGCTGTGCTGATTTATCGTGATGACCCGACAACCTAATTTCTACGGCACGTAAATCTTTAGCGAGGATTTTTATGATTTCTCTTAAGAAGTTTGGGTTTTCTTGGCACATCATTTTGCAGTCGCTTTCTGCCACGTGAACGTATTTGGTGGGGCTCAGGGCTATGGCGGATGCGTGGTATTTTTCTTGGGAAAAATAAGAGCGATGCCCTAATATTGAATCTTTTGAGAAAATTCTTAGAAAAGTTTCTTTGCCGTTTTCGGACAAATGAAATAGGCCTACAAGCCCCTCTTTAATGATGAACAGACCTTTTGGATCTTCACCCATATGATATAAAAAGTCGCCGCGTTTAAGTTCGCCTGTAGTTGAATTTTTGAGCGTAGGGGCCATGGCTTCTATGATATTCATCGTTGTTTTAAGAATAACCAAACTTTGACCCGGGTCAAAGTCTTGAGCAAAATTTCCTGCCATAATTGATACATATAAACAGATAAGGGCAGATAGTTGAAAGCTAACAGTTAATAGTTGAAAGGTAAGAGGTATTGATATGGACCGTTCAGTAAAGAGTTTTTTTGATTCCAACACTTACACCTTAAGTTATGTGGTTTTTGATGAAGCCACCAAGGACGCCGTTATAATAGATCCCGTGTGGGACTATGATCCTGCTTCGTCTAAAACTTCTCATGATTCCATTACGGGGCTTTTGGATTTTGTAAAACAAAAGGGACTCAATGTTCATTATGTCTTAGAAACCCACGCTCATGCCGATCATTTGACAGGCGCGGCCGAGATCAAACGGGTTCTTCCAAATGCAAAAATAGGCATTGGAAAAAACATCACCAAAGTTCAAGATGTGTTTTCAAAAGTCTTCAACATGAAGGACTTTAATACCAATGGTGTTCAGTTCGATATTTTGCTCGACGAAACTCATGAATTGCAGGTGGGAAGTTTTAGGGTGAAAACTATTTTTACTCCTGGGCATACGCCAGCATGCTCTACTTATTTAATTGATGACATGCTTTTCACGGGCGATGCCTTGTTCATGCCAGATTATGGAACTGGAAGATGTGATTTTCCCGCTGGTAGTGCTAAGGATTTGTACCATTCAGTTCACGAAAAATTGTATCAGTTGCCAGATGAAACTCGGGTTTTTACGGGACATGATTATCAACCCGGTGGGCGCGAGCTAAAGTTTGAATCTACGATTGGTGAGAACAAACGCAGCAATGTTCAGCTAAGGGCTATAACCAAAGAAGACGAATTTGTTGAGTTTAGAAATAAACGTGATGCTGGGTTAAAGGCCCCTCGCTTACTATTGCCAAGCATTCAGGTAAATATAGATGGGGGGCACTTGCCCAAAGCCGAAGAAAACGGTGTATCGTATTTAAAGATACCTATTCGCAAGGAGCAAAAATAGATGGAACATTATTGGATGCCACTTTTGGGTGGAATTTTGATTGGCCTCTCAAGTTCAACCATGCTTGGTGGGCTGGGGCGTATTACGGGAATCAGTGGAATATTAGGCGCTTCTCTTAGTAGGTTTTCTCGTGAAAACGTGTGGCGCTATTCTTTTTTGATGGGTCTTGTGGCTGGCGGGTTGGGGTTTGCCCTGATGGCGCCTGAGCGTATGGAATATTCTTTTAACTTTCCGTGGTGGCAAATCGCCTTAGCGGGTTTGTTGGTGGGGTTCGGAACTAGGCTTGGCAGTGGTTGCACTTCAGGCCACGGCGTTTGTGGAATGGCACGGACCTCAAAACGCTCCATTATGGCGACTGTCATATTCATTAGTTTTGGAATTCTGACGGTAGCTTTGCGGAATTTGATGGGAGGCTTGTCATGATTTTAAGTGTTGTTCTTGCTTTCGGTGCGGGAATCTTATTTGCGACGGGACTTGTGATCTCGGGAATGACGAACCCACATGTCGTCACAGGATTCTTGGATGTTTTTGGTACTTGGGATGCGTCTTTAGTGTTTGTAATGCTGGGAGCGGTTAGTTTTAATTTTTTAAGTTTCAAATTCTTAGCAACTAAAAAGCCATTGTGTGCTCCCAAGCACTTTTGGCCTGATAACAAAAATTTAGACAAAAAACTTTTGTTGGGATCTGCGATTTTTGGAATTGGGTGGGGCACCATCGGCGTTTGTCCTGGCCCAGGCATTGTAAATTTGATGACCTTTAAAACTGAAGCGGTACTTTTTGTCGCGGCAATGATTGTGGGAATGTTGTTGTTCAAGGTAACGGACCGCCCCCAGCGCAAAAATTAACTGTGCGCGGGGAAGAGGTGGTGGCGTATAGTGCCGTTTAGGCTATTGGCTCCAAATTTGCAGATGGCAGATATCTCCACCTATTTGCACTAATTTAAATGCCATTTCTTTTGTTTAGATAACTTTTTTGATTTTTGGTGCTTTCAGTTTTTGCTCTAAATCATGTTAGATCCCTGAAATTCGATTGCCTAATTCCCATACTTGTCATTCAAAGCTTTCGTAAATCTTCTAGCAAAGGAGCAATTATGCTCCGCGAACCGTACTTTTATGCTCAGGCGCCACTTAAGCGGCAGATGAGTCTGAATTTCTGGTTTTAGATTTTGAATTTCACCACCTCTTCCCCGCGCACAGTTAAATTTTGGGTCGTATTATGAGGACATCGAAGATAGCTCGGCAGCCAGCCTTAACAATGAGTCTGCGCTTTTTGGTTTTAAAGCTTTGTCCGTTAATGCATTCCGAAACTGACAATTGTTCGATAACGGTAGCGGAATGAATGCGGCCTTTGATGGCCGAGTCTATTTTACATTTATGTTTTTTGTAATTCCAAGATTCACATTTGATTTCGATATGCTCGATCTCAAAAAGGTCTTCTAGAGAGACAGAGGTGTCTTCTTCAGAAGTGCTGCCGCCCCCGGCAACGTCTTCCGAATCACCCCCAAGATCATCCTCTGTCTCTCCAGTCCCCGGTTCTCCCCCAACAGGATCCCCTTGAATTTCGCCTCTATCATCGCCAGTTCCTACCGTGGACTCTGGCATCCGAAGCTGTGCAGCCGTGCAACCCATCATAACGACGATGGCGCCTGCCCCTAATATAGGAAGCAACCAACGTGAACTAAATAAACCCGTCCCTGAATTCTCTATAAGTTCTTTTGCTTCCATGGAAAGTAGACAGCGACACCGAAGAATCGGGTTAATATTTTGTTAAAAAACTCTAGCCACGCAATAAAAAGACATTCAGAGCATCCTAAACGAGCAGAATCATTCGCGGATTTTGTATTTTGTTTTGGGACCGGCCCCTTTTTTTTCAATAAGCCCATCATTTACGCCAAAGCTGAGGTATCGAGCAACCGTTCGTCGCGCAATATCTATAGAGTCGCTAATTTGAGATGCAGTGAATTCGTTATTTCCCACCAAGCCTCGGAGCTCGTCAACAAAACGCAAGACTCGCGGATCCGACCCTTCTTCGAGCTCAACTTTAAAATTGATTGTTGCGGGTGCATCCACATAGACAACTTCTTTACGGATTTTAATGTTTATGGGAATATTTCCCTGGCGACACCACTCGTTGAGCCTAAAAACAAGCTGAGTGACTAAATCAAAACTGTAGACTGGATTCACAAACTGTTGATCAAAGACTTCGTTGCAAATCTGATATATGCCCACCGGCCTGTAAAAATCACTCGCTAAAAGTTTAAACAACCTTTGTGTTAACATCCCTTTCTTTAAAAAGGCATCGCCGAAAGAATTAAAACCTGTGCTGACTTCGACGTAATCGGTATTTTCGCGGATAATGTTTAAGGAATCTCCAGGGCACCAATTATAAGTTTGAGAAAGCTCTAAATCTTCTCCGGTGTGCGCTTTGAATCGGCTCAATATCATTTTTCTATAAGTAGGAAAGGGCGTTCCAAAATAAACATGTTCAAGTAAATGTTTATCATTCTTGAAAAGAGCACTATAAAAATCAATTTCCCGAATGGTCTCATAGTTTTTTAGGTCAATAGCTCTTTTTTTGAGAGGTTCAAGGGCCGCCAAATTTTGGGGATTCGGGCCTTCCGAGCTTAGTGCTAAAACGAGCTTCCATTTGTCGACAAGTAAATTTTCTAGTGAATTGGGGCGGCTGACTCCGTGAGACGCCTCGCTGAGACAAAGTTCCGCGGCAGTAAAATCTTTATCTAAAATATTTATCTGCGCTCCCAGGTACAGAATGCTCCCTCGAATGCGCTTGGCATGATCTTCTTTGGACACGTCCATAAGATACGTAAAGAGCAAACGAGCTTTGTTTAATGAAGAATTGAAGACATAAGTTGATAGTAAATTTGCTTGCGCTGTTAACTTTGCATACGGATCAACACTTGGATGTTCAATAAATTTTTCAAGCAAAAGTGAGGCTTCGTTGTATTTCCATTGAGTTATCTTTGCAAAAGCTGAATAAAGCCAAGCTTCAGGATGCTTTTCGGCATCAATACTTTCCAAAAGTTTAAGTGCTTCATTTAAGGCGCCTAGTTTAATAAGCGCCATGGCGTATTCATTTTTTTCTTTGGGCGTAGCTTCTTGAGGATTTTTGTCTTTTGGCCTTACAAAAGGTCGCAACACTTGAATGGCCTCAATGTTCAAGCCAAGACGTCTAGCTAAATTTGCATATTTGTATAGATCTTTTCTGACGACATCTTTAACGGAAATTTCAGAAAAAGTTATTTTTGCTTCAGTAAGAGAGGCCGCGCGTAGTTGGCGTTCTGCTTTTTCTAATGGAGATTCGTCCTGTGACACCACGAAGATATTCTCTTTCAAATCATCATTTTAGTAAAGGATATGTATTTATTTGTTCCACCCAAATAGGATCGGCATCGCGACCATCGAACTTCCATATGCTTAAGGGGACGGTGTTCATATCATAAAAAGAGTTCTGACTGACTGCAATTCCACAACCAGAGGGTAAAGCTTCGCCTCCAATACATTCGGTAGTCACTCCGTCATGATACCATCTAGAACTTTCGATTGTTACAGTTGATGCGTCGTTGAATCCTAAGAGTCCGCCGCGTTGTGATCCGCTTAACAGATTGACCACCGAAGCCGAAAACGAGTTGCGAATGGTCAAATTGGCGGATTGTGAAATGACAGATACCAATCCAGAGGCTCGATAAGAATTTACTGTTAATGTGCCAGAAGCATACGAATTTTCTATGAGTGAACCAGAATTATAAAAGCCACCCACAAGTCCACCTGCTTCCATCTCGGCATTGACGTTGCCGGATGCAAAGGAGTCATAAATTTTAGTGCTATATAGCCGTCCAGCTAATCCGCCAAGGATGTAATGTCCCGTAACATCTCCTTTTGCATAGGAGCGAATAATTTTTCCGCCTCGCAAATGACCTACGAGTCCACCAAGGTAGTCAGATAATGTCATGCTGCCAGTGACATCGCCAATAGCTCCGGAATCTACAAGCTCAGAACCTGGGTCTGAACAATCAATCGTTCCCACAAGTCCACCTCCGTTGTCATCGGCCACTGTGACATCAACATCAGCAAAAGAATTTTTAATACTAAAATAGCAAAGAGCATGTCCGTTCACATGCCAAAGATTGCCTATCATTCCACCTGCATTATCATTACCGCCACCAACGATTACTGTTCCAGAAACTTCGATTCCAGAAAACTCTCCGCTTTGTCCCCAGCCTAAAAGAACTCCGCCGCTAGTTCCGGATTGAATGCTGGCGTTGAGGACTTTCACGTTTTTGATTATTGGGTCTTCGGCATAACCAAATAGTCCATTATTTGAGGTAGTACGATTGACCTTGAGGCCGCTAATGGTTCTACCTCCGCCATCAAAGCGCCCTCTAAATGGATATGAAGTATCACCAATCGGTAGCCAACCTTGAGGGGCATCGTAATTGGGATCAAAATTCAAGTTTGCCATGAGCCTAAAAGCTTTGTCGGTATAAGTATCTCTAATTTGATTGAGCTGGGCAATGCTACAAATGAGGTAAGGATCAAGGGGTAATCCGCTACCAGACGCAAAAGGCAAAAGACTTTCCTTTCCTGCGCAAGTATAGGTTTTTGCGCCAAGACCCGCGGGAATCGTTTTGCCAAAATAATTTTCATCAACTTCGACGGAATCAATCGAAACATTTGCTGAGAATTCTAGTGCGCCGGTGGGAGCATTTTCTCCAGATACGAAATCTTCTACCTGAAGATCAAAGTTATTTCCGCTAAAGATTCGTTTCCCAGAATTTGAAGTTTCACCAACATTTATACTGAGCTTTTGTTCCGAACTTGCGCGCTCATAAACATCGGCCTTTCGAATGCCGTCGTTTTCAAAACTAATACCAATGAGATACTCAACGGTATTGACTTCCAATTCGTATGTTTTAATTTTATTCTCAACACCTTCAATAGGAACACCATCACCGCTTCCATTGACGCTAAATGGCTGGCCGCAGCTACTTAGAATACTAGATACTAAGAATATACGAAGCCAATAGCTTCGAGCCGAAGGCGCAAATCTCATGCTTAAATTGTAACTCTTTGCCCTATGAATGAGCCTAGAATTCCCATTGCTTAACATAATCTTCACGCCTTTCTCCCGCTTTCTAAATTTAATTGGTCACATTTGACAGGTACTGGTTCCACATGTCTCTAGTAAATAAGGTAATGGAATCTCCGTAAGAGGGAAGGGTGTGTGCCGCCCCAGACGCACTGACAGGATAGTATCGCTTGATCATGTATTGCATTAATGGTTCGTGGTTGATTTCGGTTCTACCGCCCATTAACAAAATGACGGCGACAACGGCTGCATTGGGCGCTCCATTGATGAAGCGGTAACCTGTGGCGTTCCAATCATAAGAACCCTTAGCCTGTTCATAGAGCCCACCAGAAGTCCACTCGGCCATTCCGAGTGAAGATTGCGGATAGGCTTGCGCAGTCCCCTCTCTTGGACGGTTAATATCTGCTTGTGTAACAATGTAATGTTGAGAAAATTCTTGGAAGGAATCATTTTTGCCATTGGCTTGCGCTAACATTTCGGAGTCTCCCAAAACTTTTGCAGCAATATAGAGCGGTAAAAGTCGACCATGATTGTGTCCACCATTGGGTTCCCATTTCATTCCGGCTTTTATGAGTCCGCTAATATCAATGCCCCATTGAACCATGTTGATCAATAATTTTTGTTTCACTTGGTTCGAAGCATTTGTCATTAAGAATAATCCAGCTCCTGAACTGATGTGGGAAACTTCACGACCGTAGGTTCTTCTTGGGTATCCGCCAGTTTTTGTTTCGGCCCATCCTGCTTTCCAGTTTGAGTTCAAATAATTGCGATGCATTTCAAGCAAGGGGCGCTTGGTGGCTTCTTCGAGCCAGGCCAAATTAGGAACATTGCCTGCAATGGGGGGAGCTAGTTGCCTAAGAGCTCCGAAGTTTACAGACGAAAATTTCCAATTTGATTTTATGGATTTTCCTGAGTAGCCAGCGTAGGGCATTCGAAAGCTATCAGCTGCAGGTGCACTAGACAAAACTGTGAGGACCGCAGTTTCTTTAAACCAAACTTTTTCGCCAACAGGGGCTGCAGCCCACGTGTCTGGGTTTTGAATGGTTGAAACTACAGAGTTTCCGCCTTGCACGGTAGCTGGTAAGTTTTTTGTCAAATCTAAGCTCGAAACATAGGGGGTGGCTCTGTGCTCAGCCGATGTTCCGACGTCGTAGAATCCTTGAGAAGTGTGTGGAACCGGATTGAGCATTGTGCCGTTGTAGTTTCCGCCTTTAGGGCTAATGTTGCTAATCACCACGGGTCCTACAACCCAATAGTCTCCGTTAACAAATCTTCCACAAGTGTATGCTTTGTTAAATGTCCAAGTGATACCATATTGTTGAATGGTGCTGGAGCTTCCGGAGGCACATGAAGATTCTCCGACAGGGGTTGGAGCTGGGCCGGGATCAACGGGTGGGTTAATGACAATGGGGCCGGGATCAACGGGAGCTGGAGTAGTTGTCCATTGTGCAATTTTGGTAATTGTTAAATCTTCAAGCAAGACAACAGCATTGTTAGAGTAAAAAGACAAAGTATCTAAATTTGATTCCTGAGCATTTTCACTTCGAAAAGCAAAATCGTCAGCAATGAGTTTTTTAGATTGGCCTTCTGGTCCTATTTCGATTCGGTAAATGTGTTTTACAAGGTCAACCTTCATGTTGACTTCATAAGCTTGGTTTTGAACGTAGCTAAGATTGTTTGAAGATGTGTAGCTGCCTCCATTGCGAGCGTCAACGGCGCCGTTGGTATTAAATCTTAATATAGTAGCTAGCTTTTGATAGTTAGCGAGAGCCATAGGGGTGTCTGTGGCAACATTTCCTTCAATACCTCCATTGGAGAGACCGATGACGGTGTCGCCTAAAGCCGCATCTAACGAAACGAAAAAGTTGAGTTCAATAGCATCGCTATTAGAGGGGACCTGAAGGGCTCTGTTGTTCCAGCTAGTAAGTGTAGGCACATTTACGAAACAGCTAAGCTCTTGGTAATTCGAAGGGACAAATGAAGACATCATTCCATCGTTACAAGTTGAAATTTGCTTTTGCGATTTGCAAGTTTCTCCGCTAGCGACCGATGCAGCTTGAAATCTAGTTTGTTCAATGGTGCTTCCATTCACAATGCTTCCACAGTTTTTTGGAGTTGGAGTTGGAGTTGGCGTAACGGGGGGCGCTACCACAGCAATAGAGCAGCTTAATTCCTGAAAATTAGATGGTACAAATGAAGACATTGCGCCGTCAGTGCATGTTGATATCTGTTTTTGAGAATTGCAGCTTTGTCCATCGGCTACTAATGCAGATTCAAATCGAATTCGTTCTTCAGTTTCGCCTACTGCTAGGTTACCGCAGCTTCTTGATGTAACAACTTCGTCTGTTTTCTTTAGCGAAACATCGAGCTCGCAATTGCTCAAAGCAGGTGCAATCGCAATCAAAACTAAGGGGCGAATCATATTTAATTTTTTAAAACTTGCCATTTAACGGTCCTCAAAAAAACTTGAGATCGGGATTCTTGACTACGTTCTGCGCTCAACCTCATAGATTAAGTGTAGGCCTTTGCTTGCTGCAAAAATACTTAGAATATGTGGCAAGATTAAGAAATGATTAAGGAATTTTTTAAAAAATGCCTCTAAAATCACGCTCTTTCATGATCAGATTTTCTTGCATAGCCTGGACCGTTAGTCCTTTTAGCTGCTCTGCACTCAGCGAAGGTAGCTTTTCTACGAGCTGAATAAAACGATCGGCTTCAGCGTCGTCAACGATGCCATCAGTAAGAATATCAAACTTACGAATATAGTCGGCACGCTTAAATGGAGTTGCTCCAAATGGGTTGGCATTAGCTACGCCTAACTCATCAATTAGCTTCTCGCCATTATTGAAAGTGATCTCAACTCTTCCACCAAATTGGCGTTTTGCTGGATCAGGATCGTTGTAGACGCGAGTCCATGCTGGGTCTTCGACGGTAGAAACCTTGTGCCACAATTTAACTGTATCAGGGCGTGCAGCTCTTTCAGGAGTGTAGCTATCCACGTGGTGCCAGCGACCATCTTGTAGCGCCACAGTAAAGATATACATAATAGAATGGTCCAAAGTTTCCCGAGAAGCTTTAGGGTCCATCTTTTGCGGATCGTTAGCACCTGTCCCAATGACATAGTGTGTGTGATGCGAGGTATGTATGACAATGCTTTTAATATCATCAAAATTTGTTATCTTTTTCTTCATGCGGAAAGCCAAATCAATCAAAGCTTGTGATTGGTATTCGGCAGAATGTTCTTTTGTATAACTTTCCATGATAGCGCGCTTGGATTCGCCTTTTTCAGGAAGCGGAACTTCATAACGGCCATCTTTGCCGTCGAGCATATAGGCAATCACAGAATCTTCTCCTTCATAAATAGGAGAGGGCGCTTTTTCTCCGCGCATGCATCTGTCCATGGCTTCGATTCCAATTTTACCTGCCCAAGCGGGTGCATAAGCTTTCCACGAAGAAATCTCGCCTTTACGTGATTGGCGAGTTGAGAATGAACAATGCAAAGCTTGGCCGATGGCTTGAAAAATCACGTCGGTGTCTTGATGTAAAAGAGTACCTAATCCTGCAGCAACGGCGGGCGCCAAATGCGCGATATGATCTTTTTTATGTTTGTGAAGACAAATACCTTTTACAAGATTGATTTGTGTTTCATAGGCTGTTGCAAGCCCTTTAACCAAATCACTTCCGGATCTATTCATTTGTTGAGCGACAGCAATCAATGGAGGAATGTTGTCTCCTGGATGAGAATAATCTGCAGCTAAAAAAGTATCGTGCATATCGAGTTCGCGAACAGCGGTTCCATTGGCCCACGCAGCCCATTCACAAGAAAAAGTTTGTCCTTTGGGTAATCCAAAAACAGTGGCTCCACCTTCGCGGGGATGGCAGAGAGCCTGTGACCTGGCATTTGCAACTGGTCTACGATTTGTGGCAGCAAGGGCGACAGCGGCATTGTCGATGATTCGATTTCCGATCATTTCAACAACATCGTCATCGATGTCTACGGGATCCGAAGCCATGGCTGCAATTTTCCATGCAAACTGCTCAGTCTTAGGAAGGGGCTCTGCGGAAGGGTAAACTCTTATGGAATGCTTTTTCATATTGAGGAAATTTCTAGAACGCTCTTTGCCAGCTCGTCAAAATTCTAAAGCGAGCTCCTCATAAAACGCCCGCTTATGCGACGCGAAGCGGCTTAAACTGCGCATTTTAATTGCATAATTGCAATTTAAGTACATTTAAGTTGGGTAGAAACACGAAAAGGTGTTTTGTATCTTCATGAAAGACCTTGGGAAAAGAAAGTTACAGGACATCAGGAGTGTTTCGAGTATCGCTGAATCTTTGGGGGTTGGAGTGTTTTTTATTCTGGCGTTGGCCGCGTTGATGGCTAACTTTAAATTGGTCGCAGGATCCGGTGCTGAACAAGCTTTGATGCGTAGGGGGATCGAAGCTAGTGAGGCGCAAAATAACGGAGCCGAAGGCAATGAGCCAAAAAAATCTGGTGGGGCAGAGGGTAATGGTTTGGAGCGTCCTCGCAAGAAACGTAAAAACAATTTCCACATACAACCAGAAAATCATGAGCTCGCGAACAAAAATGATGGTGCTGAGGGTAACGGGCCTGCTCTCCCAAGGCAATTGAAGTTAAATCCTGATATTGGCATTGTTGCTAGTGTCGAAGAAATTTTAAAGGCCAAGCAGAACAATTTTGGACTTCGAGAATTTTTAAATGGAGATGCCAAATTGTTAGTTAAAGAAAATTCTAGCAATCGAAGCTTATTGGATGTCTATTTTGTGAATGCTGATGTTGGAACCTATAATGAAGGAAAGATCTTCTCTCGAATCATGGGAGAGGTCTATTATGCAAGCTTGGACCTAAATCTTTTCAATAAAACTTCGGTAAAATTGTTGCACGCTGGAATGGCTGTCATCAGTTTTAATAAGTTAAGTAAATCCGTTAATCGATTGAGCTGGCACTTGGCCTGGGCCCAAAACTTGACTCAAAACTTGACTCAAAATTTGATAGTGGGGTTGGATCAGCAAGCCATTTTTCAAAAATTGAACATATGAATATATAGTGTCCTCAAGTCCTTTCAGGATGAGAGTTCACGGGGCCCCTCCGAGAGCAGGCGGAGGGGTTCCAACTTTTTTTAATTTTTTTAGAGACTTATTCTGGAGTTTTTTTTAACTCATCTCTAATCTTTCTTTTTTGTGCTGTTGTTAATGCTAAAAAAGAGGCACTAAAAGATTCATAATAGATGTTTTGAATTGCGACGTTAAATTTTTCGCCCATGAGGGTGACCGTTAGGGGCTGCTTTGATTTTAGTTTTTTCAAAGTACTAAAATCGGTATTAATTCGGAGACCTTTTGTTGAGATGTTATCTAATGAGAAAGAGTCATCTGGGAATTCGCTGCACTCAACAGGAAGCACCATAGCAACTCTTTTTGTCGTTCTTCGATCTAGGTAGGGATATCTAAAATAAAATAAAATCACAATCATTCCCACGACGCTAAAAATAGATCCCAAAAGGAAAGGGGAATTCAAATTGTCAGTACTATAGACATTATATTTGATGTTGATCCCAAGTGAATAAATGAGCACTATTAAACATAAAACGCGGCTCCATTTTTTTGCTACAAAAAGCAGAAATCCAGAAACCAAAGTCACCGAAACCTGAAGTCTGCTGACGGCATCAGCTTTGTGTAAAAAAGCCCACAGCAAAGTTTTCGGCGAATACCAGTCGGACACACCGGCCATCTTCAGACCAATGGCGAAATTTATAAATGGCGCTAATAAAAATGAAATGCCCAGAATGTAAAGCCCCCAGGCTCGATGAGGTTTGAATGACTTGGTGTTTTGGGGCTGCATAAGATTTAATCATATCCATTAAATCCGATCTGAACATTGCGCTGGCAAAAATATTTTTAGGATCTTTTGGGAATTTGAATTTTAGGTATCACACTTGTTGAAAATATTCTAAGCTTAATACTCTTAAGAATGGGCTGTAATAATATTCCAGCCATGAAAGCGGCCGTCACTGTCGACTCCAACGATCCGTTATAGGCAAACCAATTTTGCAACCAAGCATATGGATTGTCTACATATGGAGTCATGGATATCCAATCAAAGCTTTGAAGGAGGCGTACAGCAAACTGACTAAATGTGATACTTACTAAAATCATCAACCCTCCTGTAATGATCAAAATTTTTCGTAAGCCAGTCGTCCACTTATACCCAAAGAGAAGAAATGCAAAAAGAGCCCATATTGGCAAAACTCCTGCGAGTGCGCTCAGGATGGGCGCTTCGCCACTTTCTAAGCTAAAAAAGCTGAGTGCAAGGCTAAGCTCTGCGCCTTCTCTGAAGACAGCAAAGAATCCTGCAAAGAAAAGAGCCCAGTGATGCCATTTTAAATTCTTTAAACCAGAAATCCATCGCGACCAATAGCTTGAATGAAAATTGAAATTTGTCGCAAACAGAAGAATACTCATTGAAACGATGCAATTGATAAGAACAAAGTAGCGGATCCATTCAGCATGAGGCGTAGCATGAATGAGTGTTTTTAGGAACTGGTAAAACAACAATGAAACGGCGAGCCCAGAGACGGCCCCAAAAATAATTTGCTTACGAGCTAACTGCTTGAGTCCTGCCAATAAGCAAAACAAAACAACCATGGACTCAATGCCCTCTCTGAGTAGCATACTCCAAATAAGGGGCACTTGTTTTTCCTCAGAACTTTCGGCTTGTATGATTTGTTTTTGTTGATCAATCCAGTGTTGAAAGGTCTGCTTTTCCGAAGACACACTCAATAACATATTTTCTATCTCGACTTTACCTCTCGAGCTCATTAGCAAATCATTCCAAGGTGAAGCAGATGAGCTTTGAGCCAACGTCTTTTGCAGGCGCTCTGATTCGACGGCGCTGTCCCACAGTAAAACCCATTTTGTGGGAGCAGAAAGGGATTCAAGCTTCATCCATAAAAAATTTTCCTCAATTCTTCCAAGAGAAGCCTTTAGGGACGATACTCTAGTCAGTGAAACTTTTTCCTTACTACTAAGATCCTGATCTTCGATGCCTTTAGTCCCCCAAACATCTTGAATTGAATGTTTCAGGTATTGTTTCTCAATCTGAAAGTTTTCCAAGTCGACCGAGCGATTAAGTGCTTTTTCCATTCGCGTAACGCGCTTTAAATACATAGCTTTAAAATCAGCTGAATCTTGAGCAAGTAGCAACGCAGGAAAGACTGCTGTGCTCAAAAGTATAGACATATAGAAAAACATTTTTCGCATTTGAGTTCTCGCAGGCTGCTTAGTTGCTGTGAAGCGATTTCAGCGTCCATTTTAAATTCACACCGACCAATTCACTAACAGGTCGGTCTGGGATGATGACATCTGGATCTCTATCGACGACATCAATAATGATGGGGACAGAGCTAAACGCTGACGAAGAAAAGGGCGCCTCAGAAGCTTTGCCGTGGACTTCTTGAGTCGTAGCAAATGTCATCGGGGATTTCATGTCGGGTGTTTTTTGGGTGATGTTTGTAATGCTAACATCAGTAGGAATTCCACCAAGACTAGCATCTTGAATTGGGGTTAGGCGAACCCATCCTCCCAAAACGCCCGCTTTTGTTTCTTTGGTGACCGCATTTTCGTCATACCAATAGGGCCAATTACCTCCGGCCCAAGTGTCTGAATCTTGCAACAAACTCGTCCCTTTGGGAACTAAACCTACTTTAACTAAAAAGTAAGTATTGTCTTTAGTTAGCCCAATAGCAGTCGAAAGGGGGACATGAATAGTTTTTTTCTGTCCACCTTCCAAATCGAAAATTATGTCAAACCCCAAAACCGTTTTGACGTTGGCCATGATCAGTTTTCCATCTCTTAAATCATCAAGTGAAGGCTTATTTTTGATAGCAACAGCATTAACAGAATTGATGCCGTCTTTGGAGCTCCCATAGGTTGTAGAGTCTGGTAACAAGAAGCACCACGCTGCGACTCCCTGACTAAAACAAAACACACATAAACTTAAAGTTAATGAATATGAAATTTTCATAATACTAAGACCTCTCCATCGTCTGCCGATTGGTTAACGTCATCAAGATCGTCAATGCTTATGCTTTGCGATTTTCCAATGCTATTGGTTAAAATTAAATTGAAGCTACCGTCCTGATTTGTCTCAACAATAATATTTGCACGACCCTTTGATACAATGTCACTAAGCTGTTGAACTTTTGCTCCTGACTCAACGAGGGACTCCCTTTGGCAGAGATAGGTCATTGTATAATTGAGTTCTATAAGCTCGGGAAGATTGCAGCGATAGCTGACAAGAATTCTACCGCCGGCCTTTGTCTCGTACTCTTCATTAAGTTCTAGTCTGTGTTTGGCTAATTCGTCTGGAATGACAACTCCGCCTAGCGAGCCCGAATCGACGATTTTTAATTCAAAAGGTTGCGAGCAGGCGCCCACAAGACCGAATAGCAAAAATAATTTAATTGCTCCAAAGTTATGACTTTTCATTTTATGACTATTCATAGATTGAAATTCCCCTGACCCCTACATTCCCTCCCATATAGTACCGGAAGTATTCCTTGGAAGGCAATATGTTTATAGCGTGAGGTGTAGCTGTTTGGTTCCATACTTTAATAATAGTGAGTCACGCACCTTAAACACAGTTATATAAATTTGCTTTATTAAGAGCAGGTTAATAATTTAGTGGGAAGTGATCTGCAGAGCACTAAGGGCGGGCATTAAGTTTTCATGAAATTTTTTTACGACATTCTTTGGGGAGGCGATATTACTTAATCAGGGAGCCAAAATTCAAGAAAACCAGACTAAATTAACGGCGTCTTAATCTAGCAATTTAATGTAACTCGGAATTGAACTCGAAAGTTCGTATTCTAAGAGTATAGGGGAGAGAGAACGATGCCAATAATAGGAACATCACTTTGGATACTAAATGGAAAGAACTTTGGACTTCGTCAAACGAAGGCAACTTTCTTAAAAATCAATGCGTCCGGTTTTTTTGAAACTGACGATCTTCAGGACCTAAAAGAAAAATTATTTTCACAGGTACACAGCGGCATGTCTAATTGATCTTGGGAATATCAATTTTATGCAAAGCCGAAAGTAACTCTTAGATCACTAAGTATTCTTGAATATAGTTGTTCAAAGCCTAGGGCATCGATCTCCCTCTTTTTTAAGAAGCCAAAGGCCAAAACACTAGAAGATTTGTTTGATAGAACAGTCTTCGCTTTCGCAAATTGGGGGCCCCATGAAAGAACACGGCTAAAGGGACGTTGATCCCAAAATCTTTCTCCTTTTTTAACAACTATGGCTCCCTTAAGTGGATCCAAGCTACCATCCTCAAATTTGGCAAATGCTGTGTCGTATTTACGCGCACTTCCACGCTCAGCTCTAAGGCACTTCCTGGCGACGAGGCCCGCAAAACCCCGAAGAAAGGACTGAATCTGTTTGCGGCTGGAAAACCTTAGGAGAAATTGAATGTTTTGCGCTGAAATATGAACGGTATAAATTTTTATCCCTGATTTTTTTGCAAGTTTGAATGCCGTTTTCTTAATAACCGATTCGTGTCTTTTAAAATTTCTAGATCCTATAGCGTACTTTGACCGCATGACAACGTGTAACGCTGACTTGCTGTTTAGCGGCCTGATGGTCTTGGCGTGAGAGTTCTTAAGGCCAGAGCCTCCAAAACAGTAGCGATCGCGAATTGGAAACAGCATGATCTCAAGTTTAGTGCCAATAGTAGCGATGTCAATTTTATTTTTCATTATGAAGAGAGATTTTGCTTAAAAGTATGCTATTGGCTCGCGACGTCACAAAAAAACCCTTCCAAGCCCGTGGGCTTGGAAGGGTTAAAACGATCTACGATCTATATATGCGATTTTGAGAGTTGGCTAAGGACTAAATATTGTCCCAAATATATTTTTCTTGCTCGCAGGCGAAAACGGCTAAAGCCTTAATGCTTTCATCTTCGTTGTCGTCCATCCGTTGAATGGTCAGGCGAATTCGCTCATCAGCTTGAAAGGCAAAGGTTTTGGCAATTTCAATTTCTTTTTCGGCTTTTTCAACGCCATTTTCTTCAATGGATTGAGTAACTCTAGAAGTGACGCAGCTCAAGACATAGAGGTCTATAAAAATTTGTGCCATTCTTTTTGTCGCGAGTTGTTTGTCAATGATAGCTTTGCCATGTTTTCGCAATAGTTTATCTGTAAGAGCGCCTGTGATCCGCGCATAAGTTTCAATGACTTTTTGGCATTGCACGAGTTCCGGATGAACTTTTGTCATAGAGGATGAGCCTAAGCCGGTAGCACCAGCGACCCATCTTTTAGAGTAATCGCTCAAATAGCCAAAGCCCTTGATCGGGTCATTGAAAAGTTTTCCGGACGTAAGGCTTCCTAAGACTTTGGCAACGTTTTGCAAAAGCCCAGATGCTGTGTTCATAGCAGTTAGGCCTACGAACAAACGAAGAATTTCATTTGTACCCTCAAAAATTCGGTTGACTCTGATGTCTCTCAGAATTCTTTCATAGGGGAATTCGCGCATAAAGCCATTGCCGCCGGCAATCTGTAAGGCTTCATCTGTCGTTCTCCACAGACATTCTGTTGCAAAGATTTTGCTAATAGCGGCCTCGACTGCAAAGTCCTGATAGCCCTTGTCGATCAATCCAGAAACCATATTCACAACTGATTCGGAGGCATAACAGTCAACGACCATTTGTCCAATTTTCTCTTTTATCAAACCAAATTCTGCAATCGGGGTATTGAATTGTTTTCTCATTTTGGCTTGTTTGGTCGCGAGGCTAATCATTTCTTTCATGCCACCAACGCTTCCTCCACCTAGACCGGTTCGGCCATTGTTGAGAATCTTTACGGCAATTTTAAAACCTTTACCAACTTCTCCCAATACGTTTGCCTTGGGTACTCTTACATTTTCGAATCGAACGGTTGTCGTTGAGCTAGCTCTTAATCCCATCTTGTCTTCGTGGGGGCCATTGCTGACTCCTGCGAGATCACGAGTTACGATAAAAGCTGTGATTTTTCCTTCGGGAGTATCGGTCGCTGCAAATACTGTAAAGAAATCAGCGATACCACCGTTGGTGATCCAAAGTTTTTCTCCGTTTAAAATCCAATCATCTCCATCTTTGACAGCTTTTGTTTTTATAGATGCCGCATCAGAACCTGCACCAGCTTCGGTGAGGCAATAGGCGGCTATCATTTCTCCGGTAGCAAGTTTTGGAAGGTAACGAGCTTTTTGTTCGTCATTTCCAAACATCACGAGTCCCTTCATTCCAATACTGCTGTGGGCTCCGGCTGTGATTGTCGCTGATCCGTCATAGTGGCTCATGGCTTGAATCACTCTAGAGTAGGCCGATGTGCTTAGTGCCATTCCGCCAAATTTTTCTGGAATAATAAGGCTAAAAAGTCCAAGTTCTCTCATCTCCTGAACTATGGATTCCGGGAGATGTCCCGAAACGTCCCATTTTGGGAATTCACTTCTTTTGGATTCAAACCATTGTCCAACGGTATCCGTGATGCTTCGAACCATTTCGGCTTCTTCTGTCTTCATTTTAGGGTAAGGAAAAAGTATATCCTCACTGATCTCGCCCAAAGCTAGATCGCGTACAAAACTTTTGGAAAAATCAAATTCAGATGATGGGTTCTCTTTGTTTTCAGACATTTTACGTATCCCCTTATATGGGCACTAGACGAATCTCTAATGCACCCTAGATTTGTATACGATATCACCATCACCTGTGGCTGCAATATGGCATTCCCATTTCTATGCTTAATTTCTTAAATTATGCGCCGAGTTTGCGGTAAAGGGTGGCCAGACTCAGTCCAAGGGCCTCAGCTGTTTCTTCTTTTGAGCCACCAAGGCGTCTCAGTGTCTGCGCAATGTATTCTCGCTCGAATCGTTTGACAGCATCTTTAAGATTTTGAGTTTTTTCCTGTTGCATGACAGCAAATTGAATTGTTTCCGGCAAATCGCTTGGGCGAATGGTGGGACGTTGGTCGCTCCATGCCATGGTGCAGGCTCGTTCCATGCAATGTTCTAGTTCTCGAATGTTGCCAGGCCATTCGTAGAGAAGTAATTTTTCGAGGGCTTCATTTGAAACTTCTAATACGGGTCGTTTGTTCTGTTTGGCTAATTTTTTTAAAAAAGTTTCACAAAGTGTGGGGATATCCGATCTACGCTCTGACAAAGCGGGCAAGGTGATGTCGACAACGTTTAGTCTAAAAAACAAATCTTCTCTAAATTGTTCCATCCGAACCATCTCATGAAGATCTTTCTGTGAGGCGCATATCAATCTAAAATTTGAACTAAGAGTTTCATTAGAGCCCACAGGAGTAAAATGTTTCTCCTGAAGCACCCTTAATAGTTTTGCTTGCTGCTCTCTGGTTAAAAGGTGTACTTGATCCACAAAAAGAGTTCCGCCATTGGCTCTTTCTAGGGCACCTTGTCGCGCGTGCTTGGCGTCGGTAAAAGCACCTTCGATGTGTCCAAAGAATTCGGACTCAAAAAGTTCTGGACTGATGGCTGCGCAATCCACAACCACCCATGGACCCCTGGCAATTTCGCTATGTGCGTGTATCGTGCGAGCAACTTTTTCTTTTCCCGTTCCTGTTGGTCCCATAATAAGAACTGAGCTTTTTGTGGGGGCAACTTTTCTTATGATAGACCGAAGGGCTTCAACGGCCGAGCTCGTTCCCTCTAAGCCATCAATAGGGAAGGGAATCGCATTGGACGGAATTTTATTGAGAGCGTCATTATTAAAAAGACTTCCTGATGGAGGAACGATTTTTCCCGAAGAGGCACTTGGAAATGAAATGACGTTGCCTGAGTCTTTTGCTTCAAGATTTTCGGAAAATTGATTGAGTTCCGAAATTTTATAAACGTGTCTGGCCCCTATTTTAATGCCTAGTTGTGCTTTCTCCCAGCTAGGTTGCCGTGTATAGGCGGCTAAGGTGGGTACCTTGCCATCCAAATTGATCAATTTGCCTAGTAAGGCATTTAAGGCTGTTTTCCAGCCAGCTAGGTCATGTTCGTCGGTGCTTCCGGATCCCTCTAGCGCGTCAAGATCCACTAAAACATGTTTAAAATCTGGAAGACCTGAAATTGGTGTCCATTTTTCGATGGAGCGAAGCGAAATATGTTCCCATTGAATTGTCTCAGGCATCGATTCGCTTCCCGCCTCAGCTAAAGGATGCGCCGATCCAAGCCGTCCTAAACTCAATATGGAATATTTGACCATCACCCATAGTTTCGGCAGTTTTAACGTCAGACTTTACGACTTCCTTTGACGCGCCCAAGCCTTTATTTTTGGGCTAAATGTTTAGATTTTTGAGCATTTGCGCCGACAATAAATTAGGGCATTTAGATGAGACAGCATAGATTTACAATTCGATGGGTGATTTGCATTTTGATTTTGAGCGCTCACTTGTCTTGCTCCATAAGTGGTCCGTTAAGAGAAGATCATAAAGCAAAATCGTTTCAGCTTGCATTTGATCCGATAGGTTGGGCTGAGCTCAAAGAAAAAGCGGATGCAGATAAGGCATGGCACAACCCTAAAACTGGAGCCATCATGTCAGTTCGGTCTTTGTGTGATCGCTATGAACATGTCTCTCTCAGAAATTTAAGCAAAAATCTTCAAGATGTTTTGGATGATGTTGAGGTGTTAGATACCCAATCACGTTCAATTGCTTCCAGAGAAGCATATGATTCTTTAATTGTTGGTACCTTGGATGGCGTAAAAGTTCAGAGCCGTATCGTCGTAGTTCGTAAAAATCATTGTCTGTTTGATTTTGTGATTACGGAAAATCCCACGTTATCATCTTCTTCAAAAGTAGGATTCGAAAAGTTGCTTGGTAGTTTTGATTACCAGGGAGAAAATATAAAATGATCCCTGACACCGCAGGTGAGGCCAAATCCGAAGGCATCAGTCTGCAAAACAATATGGTTCGCCGATACATTATATCCGTTGGTGATGCCACGACTTTGGTAACCGACGCTTTCAGAGTTTTTTTTAAAAACCCTCCAAGTTTTAATGCCATTACATATGAAGTGTTCAATCTTGGAGTTAAGTCATTCGTTATTGTTGCTGTGGCAGCACTAGCCGTTGGCCTTGTAATGGCGATTCAATTTGGATTTGGTCTAGCGCGATTTGGTGCCAAACTTTATGTCCCAAAGATTGTAACTATTTCTATTGTTCGTGAATTAGGACCTATATTTACGGCTCTCATGATGGCAGGACGGGTTGGGGCGGGAATCACCTCTGAAGTTGGCTCAATGAAAGTTACTCAGCAGATCGACGCCATACGCGCACTTGGAACCGATCCCATTCAACGCATTGTAGCTCCTAAAATATTAGCATGTATCATTTCTGCTCCACTTCTCACAATTGTTGCAAACTTTCTTGGCATATTTGGCGGGTTGTTGATTTCAACCACAAATTTAAATGTTGGCGCCTATGACTATTTTTTCAAATCTTTTGAAATTGTTACAAACAGAGATGTGTTGGGCGGGCTATTTAAGTCGGTCATTTTTGGTTTCTTAATCGGCGCGACGGGTTGTTACTATGGAATGAAAACAACGGGTGGGACCCAGGGCGTGGGTCAATCAACGACAAAAAGTGTCGTGACAGCATCGGTTCTAGTTGTGCTTTGTGATTTTCTTTTAACCAAGCTGATTTGGCTCTTTGAACAAGCGTTTAAAGCAGGGGGCTGATTGTGATGCAAGAAGCTTTGCTTAAAGTTACAGGATTTTCCAAAAGTTTTGGATCTAAAGCCGTTCATAAGAGTCTTGATTTCGATTTATTTCCAAATGAAGTCGTCAGCCTCATTGGAGGTAGCGGGTCTGGAAAAAGTGTATTGCTGCGTGCTCTTATTGGCCTCGAAAAAGCTGATGCAGGAACTATATTATTTAAGGGCAAAGATGTGACTCATTTTGATGAACGCCAATGGACGGATGTGAGAAAGCAAATCGCTTACGCTTTTCAAGGCGGTGCTTTGTTTGATTCACTTACCGTTGAAGAAAATATTTTATATCCTCTGGACGCTCACACCACATTGTCTCGGCCTGAAAAGCAAAAAAAGGTAGACTATATTTTAGATTTGCTCGGGCTGGGAGGCACCAATAGTTTGCTCCCTTCAGATCTGTCAGGTGGAATGCAAAAACGCGCAGGGCTAGCCAGGGCATTAATTCTGGATCCAGAGGTGATCCTTTATGATGAGCCCACAGCCGGGCTTGATCCCTTCAACACCAAGAACATTCAGGATATTATTGTAAATCTCAAAAAAGGTGGACGAGCTGGAATCTTGGTAACGCATGATATGCCAACGGCCTTTGCTACAAGTGAAAGAATGGCGTTACTATTGAACGGAAGAATAGAAGTATCAGGTAAAGTTAAAGATCTTCAAGAGAGTAACTTATTAGTGAAGAGTTTTGTCACAGGAGAAATGGCGTATGGAAAGACCAAATAGCAAGGGTAGTCATAATTATTTAGTGGGCATGTTTGTCCTCGTCGCGTTGTTGGTTTCGGCCGGATTTATTGTTTTTATGGGGAGCTCAGTCTTTGGGGGCGAATTTGTACTCAAAACAATGTTCAAAGATGTGAGAGGCCTCAACGTGGGAGCGCCTGTTTATTTGTCTGGAATCCAGGTAGGTCGAGTTTCTACTAAATCCTTTCCCACGGATAAGATGGTCCAGGAATTTAATGGAGATGCGGCTCAAAAAATCGTAGTGGAACTTAGTTTTGAAGATAGTCACGAAGGCCGAATTAAAACTGATTCCGAAGCAACCATTACAACCATGGGAGTGTTGGGCGACAAAGTTGTTGTTCTTACGCCAGGGAGCCCCGGCTCTACAGCTGCTCCCAAGGGATCTTGGCTTTCTGTAAGCGAGTCTAAAGAGTTAAATGAGTATTTCGAAAAAGGTGGAAATTTGGTTGAGGACTTGGCAAAGGCTGCTGTTCAATTGAATATTTTGCTGGCGCAACTCAATGAGGGCGGCAAAATTGCTAAAATTGCCGAGAACCTTGATGAAACGACTCGACATTTTGCAGAAATTCTAGGTCGTGTTCGTCAGGGGAAAAGTAGCTTAGGAGCCATGCTAATGGGGGGTGAAAACGACAAGCTTAGCCAGTCCCTCGCTAAGCTCGATAAAATCCTCACTAAGATCGAAAAAGGTGAAGGGACTCTGGGCGCCTTGGTGAATGATAAAACGTTACACGAAGATTTAAAAGTTCTTCTTGGGGGAGCTCAACGTTCAGGGACGCTCAGGTATCTCATCCGGCAGGCGATCAAAGAGGGCGATGAAAAGAGTGTGAAGGATCGTTGATCCCACCCCGGTAAGAATGCTCAAGTGCCAATAATTTGGGGTTTCTGCCTACTCTGAACCTAGGAACTTGCTAGATTTGGCATATATCCCAATGATTGAAGCTAAAAATCTAGTCTAGCCGTCAATTGATTTCGTTGACTCCATTTGCAAGCCCTGAGTAGAATTGGCAGCGTGGTAAAACCTTCGCGTGTGATGATTTTTGGAGACCATAGTTGGCCAGCGGAATCATTAGGAAAATTTTATTCAGATGACTCCGACAGGCCTGTTTCCGTATGGATTGATGGGCGTGGATGGGTGCGCAATAAAAGTCTCGTCAGCAAAAATAAATTCAATGCAGACACGGCCATTGAGGCTGCTGAAAATCTCAAGCCTCAAGCAGAAGATTCTGATCAGGTTCTTGAAGACGTAGCCATCATTGGATTTGAAGATCAAGAACTGGCTCAAAAAGTTGTTGAGGCTCTTCGGGCCAAGCGATCAGATATAAAAATATTGCAGGTCGGTTCGCGTGGTTCAAGAACAGCTATGAATCAGACCAAGCGATCAATTTCCTGGAAAGATCTCATTAGCTCTGGAGTTGATCAGGAAATGCAATTGCTGAATTTGCAAAGTCAGGTCAAAGATTTACGAGCCTTCGCAAAGGACGCAGAGAAGGTAGCAATTCTGCTTCAAGAAGATCCCGATCCAGATGGCTTGGCTGCGGCACTTGCTCTTCGCAAAGTTTTAGGTCGAAAATCTCAAACGGCTCCGATTGTCTCCTTTGGAATCATCACAAGACCAGAGAACGTGGCGATGGCCAAGTTGTTAGGCATTGAAGTCAATCAGGTTGAAGATCAGGATCTTAAGAATTACGACAAAGTTGTGTTGCTTGATTGTCAGCCTTCTTTTTTCAAAGGTCGAAAATTTAAAGTTGATGCCATCATCGATCACCATCCCGCTGCGCCATTGCCTGAGCATATTGCGCCCGATGCCTTTATCCAAATGCGAGAGGACTTAGGGTCAATTTCTACATTGATGAGTATGTACCTTCGCGCTGCGGATATTTCGTTGTCACAGCGCCTTGCAACGGCTCTTTTGTATGGGATTAAATCCGACACCTTGATGCTTAACCGCGAAGTGTCTGATTTAGATCTCGCGGCCTTTGTGCATCTTTATCCTTTAGCTAATGGAAATACGCTCAGAAAAATTGAACGCCCAGAACTTCCTATTGCTTATTTGGATTCCTTGCGCAAAGGGCTTAAGTATTTAAAGACTGACCGCGAAGTCACCGTCGTTCCTCTTGTAAAAATTGAGCGAGAAGAATGGATTCCCCAGGCTGCGGACTTTGCCCTTCAAGTTGAGGGCTCCTTATGGGCAATGGGCGTGGGTATTTTTGATAAAAAAGTTATCATTTCTGGTCGCAACTGCGGATACGTGAATCATTGCGGTGAATTTTTTAAAAAGCTATTTGATGAAATGGGCTGCGCCGGTGGACACAAAACCATGGCCAAGGCCATCATTCCCAAAGCCGTTTGGGAAAAATATTTTGGAGTCGGCTCAACCGTCGCCAGCAAAATTGGAACTCAGGTTCACAAAATGATTGTTGAAGAAATTGATGCCCGCGAAAAAGACCGCGACAAAGATCGCGAAAAAGAAGCTGATACGGCCCTCTAGATTTGTTTTTTGCCTTGATCTTGCTAAACTTAAGCCTAACAAAGAAATTATTAGAATCTTAGAATCAGTTAAAAAATAGCAAATTTTTAGTTCTTCTTCGAATTATCTAGAGCCGCTTGAAGTTTGGCAGCTAAACTACCTTCGAGAGAGTGGCTAGCCACCTTCGCAGAACTGGTAGCCTCGTAATCGGCAATATCTTGAGCCTCTGTAGCACTGGCTTCGTGTGAAGCCGCATCTTTCATGGATAATGAAATGCGTTTTTTCACAGGATCGATTTCTTTGATCAATACCGCAACAGACTCACCTGGCTTGACGGCTTCTTCAGCAGTCGTAACTCTTTTTGTCGCGCTAAACTGTGACATTGGAATGAGCCCCTCTAGGCCCGGCTGCAATTCGGCAAAGGCGCCAAAGGGCATGCAGCGAGTGATTTTTGCAGACACCACTTGTCCGGTCTTAATGTGCGACGGAAGATTGTTCCAAGGATCATTCTTCGCGTCTTTTAAAGTCAGAGAAATCTTCATGCGGCTTCCACCGTTATCAATGGATTTGATGGTGGCCGAAACGGTATCACCCACGCTCACAACTTCACTAGGGTCGGCAACTCTGTTCCAGCAAAGTTCCGATATGTGAGCAAGACCTTCAATGCCAGATCCAATCTCAATAAAAGCTCCAAAGGGTTCAATGCGAGTGACTTTGCCTGTGACTTTATCGCCAACTTGGCGTTCATTCGAAAAATTGGCTTGAACTTTAACCTGTTGAGCTTCCAAAACTTTACGTCTTGAAAGAACAATGTTGCGTCCGCCTGATTCATACTGAGTGATTTTAAACTCGAAAGTTTTGCCAACGTAGACAGAACCATCTTCAATTCTTTTGAGATCCATTTGTCCCATCGGACAAAACGCGCGTTTGCCCATGACGTCAACATCAAACCCAGCATTGTGGTGACCTGTTACTTTGGCTTCGATGAGCATATTTTTGTTGAAGGCATCTTCGATATTGTCTGCAAGATTTTGCTCTGCAGGGTTTGGCGACAAAAATATTTTTGAACGAGTAACTTTTGTCACAAACAGGTCAATCATTTCTCCTGAAGCAACCGTAAATTCACCGGCACCATTTTGAAGTTGCATTGATGGGATGAAGCCATCAACCAATGTGCCAGTTGAAACAATGACGAATTCTGATCCCAAAGAAAGGACTTCGGCTTTAATTTTTTCTCCAACACGAAGAACCTTCTCAGATTTTTCAAAGGATTGATTGAGCATCGACTCAAAATCAGCATCATGGTTTTCGAATTCAGAATTTTTATGGTTGAGTTTTTTAATGGACATAGGAACTTTATTTCCTAAGTGCAATCTTTCTAGCTTTCAAGCGAGAAGCTAAATTTGAGGGTATTATTTGAATTCCTGTTCTACCGAGGATCCTGGCGAGGCGTAAAGGCGTCTAGATTGCTCAAAGAGCTTCAAAAGGGCGCCCGAATCGTGGCTTCCGTATTCAATTCCAGCGTATTTTGAATAAATTGTATCAATTAGCTGATAGCGTGGCCTCAAAATGCCCCTTTTTTCATAGATTTTAACCGTGACTTCTCCAGTGAGGGCCTCCCAGTCGTGAAAAACTATGCCTTCCGGCGTCGTAAACTCGAGGTCCATGAACTTTTCTGGGGGGGCATAGGCGCTAACTTCAATTTTATTTCTGCCGTTTGAGGCGGACACTTCCCATTTTCCGAAGCGTATCTCGACGTCGACGTTGTCTAGATCATTCGGTCTAAAGGCATATTCTTTACCTTTATGCTTCAAGCCAACAGAAACACCTTCTATGGGATCAAGTCGATTTAATAACTTGGGGCGGCCGCCTCCAACAGCTAATGTTGTTTCTGGATGTCCCTCAAATTGATTTGAGACGATCCAGCTCCACCACTTGGGAAAAGATCTTCCCCAATTTCGATCTTGATAGCAGGGAGCATTTTTTAGAATAGTTAATTCACCGTTAGAAAGTATTTTGCCGCTACAAGTAGCGCTAGCCTGGGCGGGGTACCATTCAATGTTTGTGACGCCAGTCCCAGTTCCCCAGCCTTCGGCATTAAAGGTCCATTTGTGTTCAATATTTATATCCCAAGAAATTGAATTATTTCCAGATTCGGACGGTGATTGACTTAGAATTCCACTAAATTTTTTATCTGAAGCCGAATTGTTGCCCACTTGTACAAAAATGGATTTGTAGTCGGCAAAAAATGAATCGAGTGAATATTTTCTATCAATTAGAAATCCCTTAGAAAAATCCCCAGCGCTAAGATACGCTTGTGTCCCTGCCATGTTTCCATCGCGATCCCAGGGGTTTACAACACCATAGGAAAAGAAAAAGGCTTTGTCTGTTTTGGGGTCAATGACTTTGTAGTACCACCATTCAAACCAAGGTTTCTTGTCAATTTTTTTGCTATCCCTAAGCGCGTTCTTTCGGTTCCATCTGAAACTATTGAAGGGGTCAAATCCAGTCTTAGAAAAAGAGTTATGTGCCGCTAAGAGAAAAACGATAGTGGAAAAATATTTAAAATATTTTTGAATCATCTTCGACGCGCCTTAGTCTTCAATGACAAATTCTTTAATTTCAGCATTGTATGTTCTTATATCTAACTGCTTCTCTCGATTAGCAACAATACATGTGACTGCGGCATCGCCGGTGACATTGACTATGGTCCTTAGCATGTCGAGTAGTCTGTCTACTCCTATAATAAGGCCGATGCCTTCAATGGGAAGGCCAACTTGCTTAAGAACCATCGCCAATGTGATCAGTCCAACGCCGGGGACTCCCGCTGTTCCAATTGACGCCAAGGTAGCAGTAATGATCACCATTAGGTATCCGTGCAAGCCAAGTTCTATTCCGTAGGCTTGTGCAATGAAACCTGTTGCTACGCCTTGCATGATGGCGGTGCCATCCATGTTTACGGTAGCACCTAGAGGAATCGTGAAACTAGCGATGCTATTGTGGACGCCAAGTTTGTTTTCAACCGTTTCAAGAGTGACGGGAATGGTCGCATTGCTGCTTGATGTGCTGAAGGCAAATATCCAAACTTCGCGCATCTTACGTAAAAATATTCCAGGATTCAATCCGCCTAAAAGTTTTAAAATAGAGGGGTAAACGACAGCCGCGTGAATAAACAGGACCGCTATGACAACAAAGAAATATTTTGCCAGAGGAGCAATGGCGCCATAGCCTTGTTCCCAAAATACTTTAGTCACTAAACAAAACACTCCAATGGGTGCTGCGTGCATCAATAGCATCACGAGCCTCATGATAACTTCATTGAGGTCGTTAAAAGCCGCCGAAACTTTTTTGCCCGCATCGCCTGCCATCGTCATGGCAAGTCCAAGCAAAACCGAAAAGACAATGATCTGTAGCATGTTACCTTCGGCCATGGCCTGAAAAGGATTTGTCGGAAAAATTGATATGAGGGTGTCTTTGAGGGGAGGGGCTTCGCTCGCTTGAAACTGTACTCCACCGGCGGCGACTAAATCAAAGCCATGGCCAGGTTGAACAATAACTGTCACCAATAATGCGATAGCGATTGCAATAGCGGTTGTCAGCAAATAAAGCCCGAGTGTCCAACCTCCAACTCTTCCTAATTTTTTAATGTCATCGAGGGCAGATGTCCCACAAACTAGCGAAACAAAAACCAGTGGAACAACGAGCAGCTTTAAACTGGCGACAAAAATCTTACCGCCGACAATGATCACATCCATGAAGAATGAGGAATGATCAATGCCTAGGGAATTTAAAATGATGCCAAGAATGATGCCTATGGCCATTCCCGATAAAATTTTAATGGTTAATTTTTTTGGAGCATGTGCCTGAGTCATGCAGCTAGTCTACGTGATATTGCCTATGAATCAAATTCTCTGCTAAAAAGGAAATAGAGAGTAATAGGAAAATATATTTATGAATATTTCTGTAGTTAAACTTCGTTGCTTTATTTTTGTCGTTGCGGGGGTGGCGTCTTGTACCTCTACTTATGACCTTGCCGCTGTTGACAATTTAGACTGTGAAGACCAAATGAAAGCTTTTGTATATGATTTTGATGCTTTAAATGACGATCAGGTGAAACCGAAGAAGGCACAAGCCGGCTATATTCAGGGAAAACTCTCAAGAAGTATTGGGAAACGGGATGTCTGTGAAGTTAGTTTTGGAAGGGGAAGCATGTTTAAAAAAGGCTCCCAATACGGCTATTCTCTGTTTATTAATGATGGGACTCTGTCTCTTCCCCAAAAAGCTGCTGGTAATTCATTGAAGTTCACCGGCTGCAAAAACACCAAAGGCAAGCAGCGATTTATATTTGAGAGCGATGCTGGAGCCACTGAAAAATTAAAAGAGAAATTAAAAGAGAAATTAAAAGAAGAATTCATTGTTGAGAATTCAGATGAAGCTGTCATTTTTGAAGGGCTTCTGTGGTCAGGAAAAAAATCGTTCAAATGTCGAGTGAACAAACCTAGCGCTGAGGAACTCGAGTAGTTCTATAGAAAAATTTTATAAAATATTTTGAAATATATTTTACTGTAGCGAAATCATGCGCTGCTCAATTTCTTGAGTCGCAGCGGAATCTTTTAGTCTAGAAAAGTACTCCTTAGACTTTTGGTAGGCCTCGAGAGCTTCCATAGAATTCGTGTCCTTTAATAGATCTCCTTTGAGGCGATAAAAACAACCACGTTCACAAAGGTCCTCAGCCACAAAATTCAGCTTCTCATATTCAGCAAAGTGAGCCCATGCAGGATTTTTATTGCCCAAAAGATGATTTAAAAAACACAATTCATATAAATTAACACAAATATTTAAACGCTCTTCATCAGATTCAGGGCGCAAAAGTTTCAATAAATGACGTTCTGTTTGGATAATTTCTAGAGCTTCTTTGAAATCGCCGAGCTCGCGTTTCATCCACGCCATGTTGTGTAGTGATTTATGATCACCAGTTACTTCAAAGTCATTTTTGAATTCAAAATAGGCCTCTAAAAACCGAGACTCTTCATAATGCTTGAAAGCTAGCTTCCATCGTGGATTGTCGTTCATATTTTTTTCTCCAGGATCACTCTTTTTTCACAAAATTCTTCGATGGCGAATTCAGGGCCTTCGCGCCCAAATCCAGACTGGCCCATTCCGCCATAGGGCATCGGCTCTAATCTTACAGATGGGCTTTCATTGATCATAACTCCACCATATTGAAGACGCTTGGCAGCTGCATGAGCCTCTTGCGTGTTGTTCGTCCAAAGAGAGCATTGAAGGCGCATTTTCAGTTCGTTAGCGTGAAGGACAAAAGTTTCTAGGTTTTCGGTCGGAATCAATCCAACAAAAGGAGCAAAACACTCCTTCGTAAGAAAATCTTCCTTCCCGGCAAAGCCCGCGACTATTCTCGGCTCCAAGAATCTTTTTTTCCAACCTTCGCCGGCATACAAAACGTCGTTGATGGTTGCACTCGAACTAATAGTCGCTCCAATAGTATCAACAGTTAGTCCTTGCTGCTTAAGAGTCCTTTCTAAATTCAAAACTCTTTCATAGGTAGCGTCGTCGACAAGAGGTCCAAGCAGGACATCTTCTATGGCGGGGCTCCCTGCCTTAAGCTGCGAAAGTTCCTTTTCAAAAAGAGTTTTAAATTTTGCATAAGCATTTTTATGAATATGAATGTTTTGAGTTGAAATGCAAACCTGTCCCGCAAAAGCCATCGAGCTAATAGCAAGGGATCGTGTTGCTTCTTCGAGATTTGAATTCTCATCAACATAGGCAGGTGCCGCACCGCCGAGTTCCAAAATAAAGGGTTTGGGCGTGAGTTCTTTGAGACTCCAGCCCACTTTATCGGATCCTGTAAAAGAAATTTGTGCGACACGGTTGTCTAAAATCAATTTTTTTGTCGTACTGTCATCACAGTTGAAAACGTTGAGCATTCCAGCCGGTAAATTTTCGGCTTGGCAATAGTCTGCAAGGCAAAGAGCTGTCATGGCCGATTTCGGAGAAGGCTTAAGAATGATGGGGCAGCCCGCTGCAATAGCAGGTGCTAATTTATGCATGGCTAAATTTAAGGGAAAATTAAAGGGAGTAATGGCGAGTAGGGGACCTCGGGGAACGCGCTGCCAATTACCTTGGTAATGCTTCCAGGCGTCTCTTTGATCGGTCGGAAGACGGCGTTCAGTTTTGTCTGATTCACTGGATAGCAATTTAGGTGCGCAATTGAGCGTCCACTCTATGGTGTCGATGGCGCGAGTGACTTCAGAGCGCGCAAGCGAGATTGGTTTTCCAACTTCCTGCATAATGATTTGTGCAATATTTTCTTTTTGTGCTTTCAGTCGATTCTGCAAGCGACTTAAAAACTCAAGGCGTTCTTGGAGGGGAAAATACCCGTCTTGTATTTGGCCAAAGGTCTGAGAAACGCCTTCAAGGCAAGCCTCATAGATTTCGGAATCGTCTTGTCCGTCCAGATAGAGGGAATACTCTGCGATGATATTTGAAGGATCGATGCTGCTCGGAACGGGGCGCCAATTTTCTGAATGAACGTACTGGCCATTGATAAAAAGTCCGTATTTTCTAGCCATGCCTTAGTGATAGATCCATGCGGGGCATCTAGCAATAGTTCCATTGAATCCATAGGTTATGGAGACATTCGACCAATGGTATTTTTGTCGCAGAGCTCTTAAAATAACAGAAATTGCCCAATTCCCTGGAAATACAGGCAAAAAAGCTTTATCTTGCTCTTGATTATGTACGAGACCCCGAGGGCATCCAATCTTGAATCGACGCTTGCAGAGATATGTGAACTGCTGTCGACCGTAAAGTCCCCAACTCGTGACGATTGGGACCCGTTACGTCTCGGTCTTCTTTTGGCGAAATTAGAATACGAAGATCTCGATATTGATGAACAAGTTGCTCTGTTTCGAGAAACGGCAAAAAAATATTTGGCTGATATGCCGACTACGGTTCATAGCTGGGAAAAAATTGCTTATGTTTCCAAGGTCTTTAACGACGACTTTGGATTCAAAGGCGATACATCGAATTACTACAATATCAAAAATTCCTTTATGAATGATGTGCTTTTACGGCGCAAAGGCATTCCTCTGACTTTGTCCCTTGCGTATATGGCATTGTGCCGTGAAGCTGGACTCAAGGCTGTTGGGATCGCATTCCCTGGACATTTTTTGGTTAGAATTGTAACGCTCGAAGAAGCTGCAGCGGCGATTGATTGGAAGCAGCAACGCTACATCGATGCCTTTGATGGGGCAAAAGTCTTAAGTGTTAAAGATTGTGAAGAGCGGCTTGAGCAATGGACACGTGGTGTTCTTAATTTTAGTCCGGAAGTGCTAAAAGTTGCGCATCCTCAAGGAATCGCATCGCGACTTCTTCGCAACCTCAAAGCAATTTTTGCAGAAAAAGAAGATCTTGCACGATTGTACTGGGTGCTCACGGCGCTCATCGAAACCTGTCCAGAAGAGCGCGTAGAGAGCCTCAAAGAACGTGGGTTATTGATGGGGCGAATGGGGCGCTACGTGCAAGCTGCGGCCGATTTAAAGCATTACATTTCATCTTGTGATGATTCAGCGCGAGTCGCCCATGCTGAGCGCTTACTTCAATTCTTTGAAGGCCAAAAAGACTTCACAAACTAATCTCTCTCCAAACACTCAACCGCACTCAAATATTACTGTGCGCGCGGAAGAGTTGCTGAATAGCTAAATTGTTCTACAAAACCAATAAGTCATCGAATTTTATGATTGTTAGGTGCCCTATGCGTCTAAGTGTCTAATAATTAGGTCCTTAATTGGCCTCAGCAACTCTTCCGCGCGCACAGTTAGCTAAATTCGCCTTACATTCTGCGGTGCGGCACGGGCTAACCGTTGACCATGCTCGGGGTAGCTACTAATTCCTCAGTAGGGACAGGAATCGGAGGGATTTAATTGTGAAGACTATTCGCTTCAAAATTTTAGCTGTTTTGGTAATTTTGGGATCGGGCGCTTTAGCTTCTTCCTCCCATGCTGGAGATAATCTGCCGATTTGCTTTATCGTTGGAGCTGGCGGTGGTTCTCAGTGGACTCTTGAGGGGTTTATTCCAGAAATGAAGTCCCGAGGAATCGAGTGGATTCCTTTTACTCCGGGAAACAAAGGAACTGTTATAGAGCGAGCCAATCTTGTCGCAAAATTGTTTCAAAATAAGTTAGATAAAACACCAAATTTCAAATGTCATATTTTCGCTTACTCTATGGGCGGTCCCGTTGTTAGGTATCTTTACCATCATATTCCTCTGAAAGTTCGAGGAGAAAAAGTTCACGCATCGTCAGTTTTTAAAAGCATAACGACATTTTCGTCTCCGCATTTGGGAACGCCACTCGCTAGATGGCTTCGAAAATATGCGCCATCCTATTCCAGGGGGGTCGAAGATCTTTCCGAAGAAGCGATGGTAAAATTTAATAGCCCAGAGTTTCCAGAAACTTTTTCGCCTTTACCGGAGGAAATTCCGTCGTTTTCTTATCTTACGTTTATAGAACATCAGGATGAAGCAAATACATTTCTCATGAAGGCAGGCTTTCAATTGATTGAACAAATCAATACTGCGAGAGATTGGGACACTCGTAATGATGGAATAATACCTCTATCATCTCAGCCATTCGGTGAGCCTCTAGCTGCTGTGCAGGCAGATCATGAATATTTTTCTATTGACCTTGGCCTAAGGCCTTGGGCGCCTGATATTTACGAAATTCAGTGGAAGTTTTTAGAGGGCAACTTAGCGGGTTCACCAGTATTTGGCGATACGGCGAACTCTGAATTGGTCCATTTTGCAGACTCGCCATTAACAGCGATGTTTTAATTCTAAAAATGGTAGCGTAACGTTGCCTTGGAATAAATTCCCGACAAACTTTTTCGTCTGACATTGATTATGGTTGCATCAAACTCTTTTTGTTGAAGAAACATCATTCGATAACCTAAAGCAATTCCAATATTGGTATCTTCCATCCATGCGAGGCTAACTCCAGCGGCCGCATGAGCAAGCAGAGCTGCGGAGGAATCTCTTATGGTGGGTTGGTTTAGGTTGGTTGATTTTAGTTCCATATTGAAGAAGCCAATGCCTACGCCAGTTTCAAATTCTGGAGCCCAAACGCCCTGAGCCCATTGCCACTTGGCAATGCCTTCAATCGGGAAAAGCCTCATGCGTGCTGATTGAAACTCAGTTGACCCTGAACTTTGTCTGAGTCTGGATCTGAAATATTCATAAGAAGTCGAAATCCCTAAATCCATGTGTTCAGAAAAACGATAAAATATCTCAACTCCTGTAGCTCCAGAGATCTGGTAGCGGTAGTCGCCTGTGGTTGAACCACTTACGGCTTGAAAAGGACGAACTGACGGTGCGACGGAATAAAGCTGAATTCCAAAAGACAAACGGTCTTGAAAGTCCAAGATCTTTGGTTCGCTGAGGTCTTCTTCAGAGGTGATAAATTTGGGAGCAGCAATAGCACATATTGAGGAGCTCCCTACAAGTCCGGCCATCACGCCCAAAATTGCGTGTTTTTTCCAAAGTTTAATCTCTGCCTTTTTACTGCGCATACCATTTATTATGCTGACAGGTGGCTAATTTGTCGACAGCTGGCCTCGAAAGAATTCCATGACTTAGTCAAAAGATTTCTATGGCCCACCAATTGCAGACAAGAGTTCGCTATGAAGCGAGTTGTAAGAGCACAAAAGTTGAAGTTAGCCCTTGTGGTTGAATCTGGTCTTAGTTTGGGCGATATATTCCCCCTAATGGAGTCGAGGCAAGTTATTGGCAGGCGAGTAGATGCTGCGATTCCTGTCGAAGATTCAAAGGTTTCTAGGGAACACGCCCTAGTAGACTATAGAAATGGCTTTTTTTACCTGGTTGATCTTGGTTCAACCAATGGAAGCTACGTGAACGGCAGAAAAGTTCAAAATGCCATTCGATTGAGCTTGGGAGACCACATTCGATTCGGATCTTCTAGTTTTAAGGTAGAACTCATGAAGAAGGCTAGAGATAGCTCGCCGAAACGATGGCATGAGGCAACCAATGTTGATATCAATGCTTTTGAGCGGCCCCAAAGTAGCGTAAAAGAATCTCTGACGCTTTCAAAAATTGATCCTGATTTGAATGATGTCTGCGATGATGATGGTGTTGAAAATATTCCATCTCCCTCGGCAAAAATTGGACGAGTATTGAGTAACTCCATTCCAAGATGGCTCTATTTAACAGATCGTAGCTCCGATTCCGGTGTTAAAAAACAGCACGGTTTGTTCTTGATGATTTTAGTTTGTTCGTTGTTGGTTTTGTCGGCAATCCTAGTGGGATTCGATGCAACCGCTTCTATTCATTAATTGGATTTTCGGTTTCGGCGCTTGCGCTGAAATTCATTAACGTATTTTTCGTGGGTCTTATAGTCAGTTGAGAAAATATGTGTCCCATCATTTTTTGAAACAAAAAAGATATAATCCGTTGTAGCTGGATCGACCGTGGCTTGAACGGCAGACGCACCAGGGTTTGCAATGGGGCCGGCCGGCAATCCCTTAATTTTATAAGTATTGTAGGGTGTCGCTTGTAGCAGGTGAATCTTTTTTAAATTCCCATCAAAATTTGGCATCAGGCCATAGATTGTCGTGGGGTCTGCTTGCATTCTCATCCCTTTATGAAGCCTATTCCAATAAACCGAGGCTATTGTAGGTTGTTCTTCAAAATTACCACTCTCTTTTTCGACAATACTCGCAAGCGTTAGGAGCTTGTAGCGTCCTTCTGGGGTATTTCCCCAAGGATGTTTTGCAAGAATTGGGGCAACATTGCTTTCAAAGAGGTCGAGCATCTTGTCTATCAATTTCTCAGGCGAGGTATATTTGTGGAAGGTGTAGGTTTCTGGAAACAAATACCCTTCGAGACTAGGGCTGCTACCACTGGGATTGAGATTAGGGATGCCCATCCTTTTGATTCTATCTGGGGAACGAATCCAGGATTGAAAAGTCGCAGGATCGACACTTAGGGGTGGCTTTGTAAAAATATCTTGGATGTCCCAGATGTTGATTCCTTCGCGAATGACAATCTTGTATCCCATGGGGCTGGAGTTTAGAATTTGATTGATGATGTCTAGTACAGAACTGTCGCCTAAATTGACCTCGAATTCACCCACGTGAAGACGGCTGCTCGCATCACTCAAGCGGGCCCAAATTTTAAATGGCAATAGAGGGACAACGAGACCTTTGGACTCCAATTCAGCTTTTAACGAATAAAGGCTTGTTCCAGGTTTTACATCGACAACAATCGTCGATGATTTTCCATGATAGGCACTTTTTATGGCGAAGCGCCAATAATTTAAGGTAAAAAATCCAACAACAAGAATGAGTACTGGAACTATAAATAAAAAAAGTTTTTTCATATTAGTCTAGCTTCTCGTATTTCTTCTTTAGGTTTTTGAGTGAGGGATCTTCAAAAAAACTTTTTAGTAATGATGCTGCTACCAGCGAATCTTCAGCGCTTTTCCCTCGATGTTCCCAAGAAGAATTTTGTTCAGGGACAAGAATCACGGGAATGTTTAATAGGGCTTCCAACTTCTTTGCAAATCGAGTGGCATTTTCACTTGATGGAGTAGGCTGTCCCTCTGGTCCTCTTGGGTCGCCTAGAATCATAAGTCCAATTTCTTCCTCTTTAACTGTCTCTAGCAAAAACTTTTTATCTTCGGAGGTTAAGCTCCAAACTTGTCCAGCAGGTTCTCGAATCCAAACTGGACGCGGAGTTATCACAATCCCCTTGATATCAGCCTTAGCAATACCTACTTTTTTAAGTCCCCAATCAAGTGCGAGCAATGGCCCAGACATATCTAGTTCACTGCTCCCAATGTTAGGACTTATGAAAGATATCAAACAGACCAAGTCTGTTGAGGTCATTAAAGAAAACAACAGCAATCAAGCTCATCAGGACTAAAAATCCAGCAGTTGTCCAGTACTCAACAATTTTTAAGCTCAAGGGTCTACGGCGTACGGCTTCAATTGCAAACAGAACCAAATGTCCTCCGTCGAGAACGGGGACGGGGAGGAGGTTGAGTATGAATAGATTGAGAGAAATAAAGGCCATCATTCGAACGAAGGCTTCCCAGCCTTGTTTGACACTTTCTCCGGCAATTTTTCCAATCAAGATCGGACCACCAAGTGTGGTGTGAGAAATTTTTCCAGTCGCTAAGTAGTAAAATGATTGGACCATTGAGATTGTCAAATCAACACTTTTATTCCAGCCCAATTCAACCGCATGAAAAATATTATCAGCCTTTAGTTTGTAGCTCATCGGCGGGGCAGGGATCGCAAGAAAAGCTGCGCCGATTTGAAACTGATCTTTTTGAGTTTCGGTTACGGGATCTGTCGTAGAAACTTTTTCTGGACTCACACTTGCGCTAACCACTTCTTTTCCACGACGCCAACTAATGTCAATGCTGCTTCCGGCCTGAGCAAGACTTTGTAGCTTTGATTTAAAACTTTGAAAACTTTCTACAGGTGTCTTGTTGAGGGTGATGATCTCGTCGCCCTTTTGAAGCCCCAGTTTTGCAGCGGGTGTCTTCTCCATAACTTCGATGACGATAAGTTCAGATGAGCTTAAGCCTGCATCGTTGAGAGTTTTTGGCATTTTATCATCTGCGCGAGTCCAGGCCATGGTGTAACTCTGTGATGAGGGTTCTTCTTGCGAAGTGCTTTTTGCCGCAGCATCTGAGCTCTCCGCTAATTGAGCTTTCTTTCCACGAAGTATGACTTGTCCTTCAATTGAATTTGAGGCTTGATCAGCTAAATGTTTCCAAAGTTCATCTAATTCTTCGAAAGTGCGAACCTCATAAGATTCGGTAAAAGAACCTATTTGAACTTCAAGGGTTTCAACCCAAAAGGCATTTGGAAGTTGTCTATTGGCAGCCCACGAAGAATTTTGAACTTGTAACAAAGGTGCTCTGGCTTGATCTTCAACGCCTTCTAAAACGCCCTGTTCTTTAAACACGCCTAAGTTGGGATCTCGAGCGCTTCCCATGGTGGGAGATATGTTAATACTCAGGTCTTTTGTGTCCTGGCTTTGCGCTTTGTCCTGCTCGCTACTCCAAGGATTTGTTCTTTTGATGTTTAATGTAATTTCTTGGCCAACATTTTCTGTGATGGCTTTTGTTAATGAATTTTGATCTAAAACTTCTTGAGTCTGATCCCCGTTGCTTATGCTCTTTACCCAATCACCGCTTCTCAGGCCCTTTTGAAAGGCTGTTGATGATTCAAGAACTCGATTCAAAACGGGAGCCTGGCTTGGAGCCCCAAAACTGTAAAGCACTACAAACAAGAATAGTGTTAAAGCAGCATTAAACATTGGCCCTGCTAGGACAACGGCCGTTCGTGCCCAGAGTGGTTTGTGTCTAAATGAGCGACTTTCCATTTCCTTGGGAACGTCTTCTCTGGGATCTTGTCCGGTTAGTTTTACGTAGCCACCAAGCGGAATGAGGCTAAGCGCGTATTCCGTTTCGCCGCGGGTAAATTTTAAAATTTTTGTTCCCATCCCGATTGAAAAAGTTTCAACCCGCACGCCTACGGCTTTTGCGAGTAAAAAATGTCCGAGCTCATGTATGAAAATTAAAACGCCTAAGAGAACAACAAATCCAAATATGTAAGTCATACCGACAATTTATGACAGAACGAGGATGAAATCCCTCTTAATTTCCTTAATTATTCCAATGTGACGCACAATATCAGGCGAATAAAAGCGCCTTTAGTGCCCCGTTTTTTTAAAATAAAAAATAAATGATCGGGAAAATAAATACCAAGGCATCAGTTCTATCAAGAAGACCGCCGTGACCAGGGATCAAATGGCCTGAATCTTTGGTGCCAGAGTCCCTTTTAATCATACTCTCAAGCAAATCTCCCAGAATTCCCAGGGGAGAGGCTAAGAATCCAAGAAATAACGCAGAGCTTAGAGGTAGTTGACGTGTTGCGGGCGAGATTTTCCAGCAACCCCAAACTAACAAAGCCCCCAAAAGAGTCCCTAGCATTGAAAAATAGGCGCCTTCGACGGTTTTCCCGGGAGAAATTTGTGGCCATAGTTTGCGGTTGCCATATTTTTTTCCGCCAAAATAGGCAGCAGCATCACCAAAAGCGACTGAAGTAATGCCCATAAAGAGCAATTGTTGCCCATGAGTTTTCATGGCAATAGGACCTACAAAACCGAAGAGCAAAAAGATATAAAGTGTTCCTAGTACAAATCTCTGAATTAAGAACCACGCTCTTTCGGGCGATTCGTCCGTCACCTTGACCCATCCCCAAACGCCTAGAAGCCGCTCAAGTGCTAAAATTGAAAAAGAACCAAAGAGAGAAAGGTAAAACCAAAAATAATCATTAGGGCCTCTAAAGAAACATAAAGTAAAGGCCGCCAGCACCCACGAAAATCCCGCAATATAAAACGAGCTTTTAGATTTCAGAGTGGTTAATTTGGCAAACTCCATCCAGCCAATAAAGCCACATGCAAGAGCCATCAAAAATATAAATATCGGATTTAAAAACAGCAATGCTGAGCCAACTATAGCGGCAGCAATCAGGGCATAAATCCATCTAGTTTGTAATTCTTTGTTCATTCGGTGGGACTTTCATCAGTGTGGCCAAAACGTCGTTTGCGTTTTGAGTAATCGTTAAGGGCATCCCCTAGCAGCGCAGGAGTAAAATCTGGCCACGGCGTATCTACAATAAGAATCTCGGAGTAAGCCATTTGCCAGATCAAAAAATTAGAAATCCTTGATTCACCGCTAGTCCTGATGATCAAATCTGGATCGGGCATTCCCGATGTGTAAAGCTTGTTCGAAAAATAGCTATCATCAATCTCTGACAATTCAATCTTGCCACTTTGAAAATCCAAGCAGCTTTGTTGAACGGCGCGAATAATTTCTGCACGACCGCCATAACTAATGCAAAAATTTAAGATCATCCCGGTGTTGCCAGCAGTTTGGTCTATTGAATTTTGTAATATTTCTAAAACTTCTTTTGGTAGGCGTTCAACTTGGCCTAGGGCATTTAGCTTGATGTTGTTGTCTATAAGCTCTTGAGTTTCTTGAATCAAATAATCCTTGAGAAGCTTCATAAGCATTTCGATCTCAGGTTCTGGGCGTTGCCAGTTTTCAGTTGAGAAACAATAGAGAGTAAGAATTTTGATTCCGAGTCTATCGGACTCGCGAATGATTTCTTTTACAGACGCCGTTCCCTGTGCATGTCCAAAGCTGCGATCCCATCCCTTGGAGGTCGCCCATCTTCCGTTGCCATCCATGATAATGGCAACGTGATGAGGAATTCGAGCCTTTTCGAGATTCATATTATTTGAATTAGCTGAAACTTCTGAAGATTCTGAACTTTCAACAAATGTGCTTGGAGGTGCTTTCATTAGACGGTCATTACGTCCTTGATTTTAGCTTCAACCAATTTGTCGATTTCGGTGACAAAATTATCGGTAATTTTTTGAACAGAATCCTGAAGTCTCTTTGCATCGTCCTCGGAAAGCTCTTTTGATTTTTCTTTTACTTTGATTTCGTCATTCACGTCCCGACGAATGTTTCGAACCGCAATCTTGGTATCTTCGCCGTACTTCTTAACTGTCTTGGCAATGTCCTTACGTCTGTCCTCTGTTAAAGGGGGCACGTTGAGGCGGATAACTTTTCCATCAACGTTTGGGTTGAGCCCAATGTTCGCAGCACTGATGGCTTTTTCGATAAGGGGAATTGCCGATTGATCCCAGCTAGCTATTTGCACTGTTTTAGGGTCAGGAATAGAAATTTGTGCCATCTGCCCAATAGGAGTTGGCGTTCCGTAATAATCTACTTTGATGTTTTCGACCAAAGCTGGTGTGGCTCTTCCGGTCCGGACGCGAACCAATTCGCTTTTTAAACTTTCAATGGTTTTTTCCATTTTTGGTTTTGTAACTACGTCAATATCCATACTTATATTCCTTTGAATGATTTATCCGCGTTTATCTTAAGCGCTTACCATGGTCCCTACTTTTTCACCTTTTACAAGACGACAAAGGGCTCCTTGATTTTGAAGATTCATAACGACTATGGGAAGTTTGTTGTCCATGCAAAGGCTCGTCGCGGTACTGTCCATGACACCAAGGCCTTTGTTTAAGACATCAATGTAGCTGAGGCGCTCATATTTTTTGGCGTCAGCAAACTTATTTGGGTCTTTATCATAGATAAAGTCAACTTTTGTAGCTTTAACAAGAACTTCAGCTTCAACTTCCATGGCTCTAAGTGCTGCTGCTGTGTCAGTAGAAAAATAAGGATTGCCAGTTCCACTTGCAAAAATAACAACGCGACCCTTCTCTAGATGTCGAACGGCACGTCGTCTGATGTATGGCTCCACAACTTTTTCCATCGGAATGGCGCTTTGTACCCGCGTGTCGATGTTGTTACGTTCAAGTGCGTCTTGTAGAGCTAGGGCATTGATGGTTGTGGCCAACATTCCCATGTGGTCGCCGGTTGTGCGATCCATGCCCGAAGCCGAACCTTGGATGCCTCTAAAAATATTGCCGCCACCCACAACGATGGCGACATCTACTCCCAATTTTTTTAGCCCATCAATTTCATTTGCAATAAATTGAAGAGTGTCGGCATCCAATCCAAATTCACGCTTTCCCGCAAGAGCTTCACCTGAAAGTTTAATCAGGATTTTTTTGTATTTTAGTTCTCCAGTGGGTGTCGAATGAGTTTCAGATGCCATATAAAAAATTAGCCTCCAATTTGAGCGGCTACTTCGGCTGCAAAGTCTTCGCGTTTTTTCTCGATGCCTTCACCAAGTTCAAATCTTGCAAAGCGGCGAATTGTAATTTTTCCACCCAAAGTTTTGGAGCTATCGTCCAAAAGTTTTTGAATTTTTAAGTTTGGATCTTTTACGAACCCTTGATTGAGAAGGCAATTTTCTTCGTAATATTTACGAACTTTGCCTTCGGCAATCTTAGCAAGAAATTCTTCTTTTTTACCGGCTAGGCGAGCTTGGTCTTTTGCGATCTCAACTTCTTTGTCGAGGACACTTTGTGGGACTTCTGCTTCCGTTAAATAAGCGGGCTTTTGAGCGGCAATATGAAGGCAAATGTCGCGAGCCAAACTTGTGAAAGTTGGATTGCTAGACAGGGCTTCCGATTCAGCGCCTAATTCAGCTACGACTCCAATTTGACCGCCGCCATGAATATAGGAAGCAACGGTTCCAGGTCCTTGAAGAGCAAATCTTTCAAATCTTCTGACCTTGATGTTTTCACCAATTTTAGCAATCAATGTTGCAACAACGGTTTCGACTTTGTTGCCTGGGGTTTTTGAAAAGTCTTGAGCCAAAAGTTCGTCAACATTTTTTGGAGCCGTTTTTGTGATGTGTGAAGTCAAATCACTTAAAAAGTTTGTAAAGTCGTCGTTCTTTGCAACGAAATCGGTTTCACAGTTTAGTTCTAAAACGGTAGCAGTTTTGCCATCGCTTGATACTTCGGCGGAAACCAAGCCTTCTGCGGCAATTCGGCCAGCTTTTTTAGCGGCTGAAGCCATGCCTTTTTTGCGAAGGAAATCGACGGCTTTTTCCATGTCTCCGTTGACTTCGCCAAGAGCTTTCTTACAATCCATCATTCCGGCACCGGTTTTTTTACGTAATTCATTTACTGCAGCTGCTGTAATTGCCATTTCTATCATTCTCCTACTTTTTAGTTTTCTTATATTTTCAAAATAATTCTCAATAAAATTATTTAGCCTTCAAGGGCATCCAGAGATTTTGTTACAAAATCTCTGGAGAGCCACTTTTGATTTTTTAGCCGATTCTTGTAAACTAAGTTACGAGTCTTTCTTAATAGAACGTCGAACTTCAACATCTACTTTTCGACCTTCACGATCAGTGGTTGTTGTCTTAGCTCCTTGAGGAAGATCAGTTGAAGCTTCAGCTGCAATGATTTCTTCAATTTCAGAAGGCGTTTCTTCTTTTTTGTCAGAAACGGCACGCATTTTCTCTTCGAATATTTTCTTGCCATCAAGGTAGGCTTCTGCAACCGCAGTGGCGAACAACTTGATAGACTTAACGGCGTCGTCGTTTCCTGGGATAACATAGTTGATTGGGTCGGGATCACAGTTTGTGTCAGTAATGGCAACGATAGGCACATTGAGACATTCAGCTTCCGCAACTGCAATGTGTTCTTTGCTAGGGTCAATCACAAACAAAGCTCCTGGTGGCTCTTTGAGTTCACGAACACCACCAAGGTTACGAATAAGTCTGTCGTATTCTTTTTCCATAGCAGCGCGTTCTTTTTTAGGCATGTCATCAACAAGACCGGTGTCTTTTTTCTGTTGAATTTTTTCGAGACTGACCAAACAACTTTGGATGGTTTGGAAGTTTGTAAGCGTTCCACCGAGCCAACGGTTGATCACGTATGGGCAACCAGCGCGCTCAGCTTCGCTGCGAACAACTTCTTGAGCTTGAGGCTTTGTCCCGACGAATAAAACCTTTTTTCCTTGGGCGGCAACTTGAGTGATGAAGGTCAATGCATCTTTTGCAAGGCCAACAGTTTTTTGAAGGTCGATGATGTAAATTCCGTTACGAGAACCGAAAATGTAAGGTTTCATTTTAGGGTTCCAACGGCTTGTTTGGTGTCCAAAGTGAACACCAGCTTCGAGCAGGTCTTTCATTGTTACAGTTGCGGGCATATAAAAACTCCTTTGTCCGGTTTGGCCTCCGCTGGGGTCTTTCAGTGTTCAAAGGAACACCGACCGGATCGTTCTATTCTTGCAATATTTTTTTGCAATTTTTATAGATCCCAGCGTGTGAATTTCCTTGGGATCCACCACGGACCTCAAGGATGGAGGCGACACTATAAGAATTCGCCTTTGAAGCAAGTAAAAAGTCAGTAAATTTGATGCTATAGTGGGTTTCTATGAGCCTTTACCCAAAAGCCCAGCTCAATCCTCAAGAAGAGCAACGCATTGCCGAGCTTTTGGAGCAATGTCCTGCCGAACCCGGGGTTTATTTGATGAAAGATCTCGAGGG
>JBGSZX010000055.1:0-1773 GCA_041750195.1 Bdellovibrionota bacterium
GATGATGCGTGGATGCATCAGCATCAACTGCTGTGAGGTGTTATGAAGTTTGCGACTAGGGCTATCCATGCAGGCTATGAACCTGATCCAGAGACAGGTTGCCTGATGCCTCCAATTTACATGACATCGACCTATCTGCAAGACAGTCCAGGGCAAGATCGCGGCTATGACTATACCCGAGCTGGAAACCCTAATTTTACCATTTTAGAAAAGACTCTAGCGGCTCTTGAAGGGGGAGAACATGCCACAGTATTTTCTTCAGGACTTGGAGCTCTAACAGCTCTGTGTGCGATGCTTTCACAAGGAGATCATGTTTTGGCTTTGGAGGGAATTTATGGCGGTACATACCGGTTGTTTAACAGTGTTTTTAAACGATTTGGCGTTACGCTTGAAATTCTGAAAATGACTTGTCTTGAGGACTTGGAACAGGCTCTTAAAAGAAAACCTAAATGGCTTTTGTTTGAAACACCGACAAACCCGTTGCTTAATGTTGTCGATATTGAAGTTTGTGTCAAAGCAGCAAAGTTGTATGGAGTTTTAACGATTGTCGATAATACGTTTGCGACACCCTATTTTCAAAATCCATTGCATTATGGGGCTGATGTTGTCTGGCATAGCACTACAAAGTACATCGGTGGTCATTCTGATGTAATTGGAGGAGCTGTCATCACAAATGACAGCTCAATCAAGAAAGAGATGGATTTTTTCCGTAAGTCAATTGGGCTGAATTGCAGCCCTTTTGATGCTTGGTTGGTGACGCGTGGAGTGAAGACTTTAGCGTTGCGCATGGAACGGCATGCGAAAAATGCATACGAAGTTGCTACCTTCCTTGAAAAATATCGAAAAGTTAAACGGGTCTATTACCCAGGCCTTACGACATCTCCGAGTTATGCGATTGCCAAAAAGCAAATGAGTGGTTTTGGGGGAATGGTTTCAGCTGAATTCAATCTTTCGTTAGAGTCTACGAAGGCCCTTGTTTCTTCATTTTCTTTGTTTGCATTGGCCGAGAGTTTGGGCGGAGTCGAATCGTTAGTTTGTCATCCAGCGACGATGACGCATATGTCGATTCCTCCATCTGAGCGTGCAAAGGAAGGCTTAAGCGACAATCTCGTGCGTTTTTCTGTCGGCATCGAAGAGATTGAAGACCTCATCAACGATTTAGAGCAAGCGCTCGAGCGTATAAATTGATTTCTTACCCAACCGCTTGTTCTAAAGTATGCTTGATATAATTATTGAGACTCACACCTTGAATTTTAGCTTCGGCAGAGAGGGCTGCATGCAACTCAGGAAGCAATCTAAGATGAATATTTCCTGAAAATGGTCTTTTAGGCTTTTGGCCTAATTCATTGCACCAATCAAGATACCCGTCAATAGAAGTTTCAAATTCTCTTTTAATCTCTTAAGCTCGAACACCGTTTAATTCCAAAGCTAAACGGGAGCCGGAACCCTCTTTTATTCGTGCTCCCAATCAATCAATCAATAATTTTTCGATATCTTCCCATACAACATTCGACTGCACAGGAGTTTTGAAAATAGCGGTAAGAGTGCGTTGGTGCTTTTGTTCATAAATTTTGGTACCATTATAGGGACTACTTGTCAACCGGGAAATTTGAACTATGAAAGTTTTGGCTGGCAAAATTTACTCTTGAAATAAAATAACTGAAGTTTTATTATTCAAGACAATTAAATAAGGGATAGGTTTTCATGGAGCCATTAAAAGATAGAATCAATTCTGCAGATCAAAGAAACAATGGATCTATTGTGTTTTCTCAG
>JBGSZX010000056.1:0-35992 GCA_041750195.1 Bdellovibrionota bacterium
AATGTATGTGATTGGAGTGAACAACAATATCTTTTAATTCGACACCTAATCTTGTCGCCAACGACCGTGATTTATTTAAAATCCATCTCTCATGCCTGAGAAATGAACGCGGCCCTATTGCCTGATAAGACTTTAGCACCACATGATTTGCATGCTTGCACGATACGGGCCGTGCAGTTTTTGGATTTGATGCCTTGGCACCTGATGCTTTAGCCCTAGATGCTTTAGCCCCAACTCCCGGATCGCCACCGAATGACATTGAAGCCTTGCTAAATTGTTTTGAATGAAACAAATTTTGCTGTTTATTTTGTATTCGAGTCATTATTTCGCTACCATACATCCGTATGGTAGCTATGTCAAAAAATTACTTGCCCATTAGGTAATTTACCTATGAAAAAGTAACAACTAGCCGAGTTATTTAGATGCTCCATATAAGATGCTCCATATAAGAGGCTCCATAGGTTGTTACCTATGTTTGGTATTGCACAGCACAAACTGCACATGTGGACCACTGCCACTCCCGCTCAAAAAATGGATGATTTATCCACAAAAATCATAAAGACCCGAAATCACGTATTCTTAATACAATCTTTATTATGGAAAATCGTCACAAAGCCTTAGAATAAAAGTGTGAATATTTTCATAAATATTAAGAGCCTTAAAAAAGCATTGTGTACGATTCTATCGCTAAGTCTTTTGCTTTTCTTTTCAACGATTCGCCAAGCAGAAGCTATGGACTCATCTGCGGTCGCAAACTCTGCCATGCAAGGAGCAATGACAATGGCCGTAATCTCGGCTTCAGACACTGGATTTTCGGCTGCGGATTGTGCCTGTATGGCAAGTACGTCTGGAGTCCCATGCCCGAAAGGCACCGCTGGATTCTGCGCCATGATTGGACTTAACGTGGCCTCAATGGTCTTAGCCCTGATGCAAGGAGATAGTGCTGGGACTTCTGGAGATGCTGTGACGGACACCACCGATTTTGACGGTGGTGGTGGCGGTGACGGTGGTGGTGGCGGTGACGGATTGCCTCCTGGATTTGGTGGTGACGGCGACGGCTCGGAATGGGGCTGCAACACTGACACGGCATCTAAATACCTTTGCGACCCGAATGGTATCGAACTCGTGATTGACGATATCAACAAAATTCCGTCAAACATTCCGTTGACGGACGAGCAATCTAACAACATCACGAAAGCAAAAGCCGCGCTTGGTGCTCTTAAAAATGGTGACAAAAACGGGGCGCTCGCCGCTCTTGGAGGCGGGAGTGGATCCTATGTGGATGTTGCCGAAGATGGAGATGCTGATGGCGGACAAGCTGGCTCAGCATCTTATTTATCTAAAGGCGCTGATGCGACATCAGGCATCAATTCAAACTATGGAGGCACTGCCAGCGGCAATGCTATTGGCGGCTCAGACTCCGGTGATGGGGTTGGTCAGATCGGTGCGTTGCTGGGCCCGGTAGATTGGAATGGATCACTCGACGCTGTTGACCCCACTTCTGGAAAAAGTTTAACTCTATGGCAACGTGCTACGAGGCGCTATTTAGGCACTCCATCCGGCAAACGAGGCTACACCTTGGCACATATCGAAAAATTGCGCAGAGAATCGACTCCTGAATATGCCGCAGAGAAAAGTAGAAAAGAAATGGCGATCAAAAAGGCCGCTGCTTTAGAGCGAAAAAAATCTGAACCTGTGGAGCCGGCAAGACCCGTCATCATTTCACCAAAAGCCCTCTTTGGGCATTGACTTTTAGGTCACCCTATACGAGTCTCCCGAGTGAATCTAAAGCCGAAAAAGGCTTGATTACAAAACACTCAATAAGGGAGACTTCTTCATGAAAATTGCAATAAATGGCTTTGGTCGAATTGGGCGAGTAGTCGCACGCGAGCTTCTTTCTAGTCCTGAATTTAAATCAAAACTCGAACTCGTCGCCATTAACGACTTAGGCGGCAGCGCCGAATCCGCCTTCTCCTTTAAGTACGATTCAACTCATGGCAAATTTCCGCAAGAAATTTCCTCAGACAAAGATTCCATCACAATTGGTGGCCAACGCATCAACTACATAAGCTGCCCAACTCCAGAAGAATTGCCTTGGGCAAAACTTGGTGTCGACGTTGTCTTTGAATGTACCGGACGTTACACAACAGGCCCTTCCGCAAGATCACACATAAAAGCCGGCGCAAAAAAAGTTATTATTTCGGCTCCAGCAACGGATATTGACGGAACTTTTGTTATGGGAGTGAACGACAACGAATACGATCCCTCCAAACATCACATTCTCTCCAACGCATCTTGCACAACAAATTGCTTAGCACCCGTTGTTCACACCCTCCACAAGGCTTTTGGAGTTAAATATGGTCTGATGACAACCATTCATAGTTACACGAGCGATCAACGTATTTTAGACAATGCACATAAAGATCCTCGCCGCGCGAGAACTGCCGCAACAAATATGATTCCCACAACAACCGGCGCTGCAAAAGCCGTTGGTCTTGTGATTCCAGAACTAAATGGCAAGCTTGATGGTTTTTCTGTTCGCGTTCCTACTCCTAACGTTTCTTTGACTGACTTTGTTGCCGAATTAAAACAAGAAGTCACTGTTGAAGATGTGAATAACGCGCTCAGAAAAGCCTGTGGTGAAAACCTCAAAGGAATTATGATGATGTCTGACGAGCCCTTGGTTAGTTCTGACTTTAATGGCAATTCATATAGCTCCATTGTAGACACTGCTTGTACCAAGGTTACTGGCAACAATGGCGCGACCAAAGGAAGCATGGTCAAAGTTTATAGCTGGTATGACAACGAAACCGGATTTAGCAATCGCATGCTCGATCTAGCCACTCTTATTGCATCGAAGATGTAGTTGGAGATTGCTAAGACATGAAAAATAGAAATTACCCGGGCGCTGAGCGCATAAAAAGCCTAGACCAATTAGAGCTCGCAGGAAAAAGAGTTTTCTTGCGAGTAGATTTTAACGTGCCCGTGCAAGACGGTATTGTCATGGACGACACCCGAATCAAAGCAGTGCTACCCACCATTGACTATCTTTGCGAAAAAGGTGCTTCTGTTATTTGCGCTTCGCACTTTGGTCGCCCAAATGGAAAACGAGTTCCAGAACTCAGTCTTGAGACGGCAGCGGTTCGTCTTGGAGAACTTTGCAATCGAGATATCATTTTTTCGGAAGACTGCCGAGGCAATGGCGTCACAAGGCAAACTCACGAATTAAAACCCGGACAAATTTTGGTTTTAGAGAATTTGCGTTTTTACGAAGGCGAAGAAGCTAATTCCGAAGAATTTTGTCATGAGTTAGCCAAACTTTGCGATGTTTACGTTAACGATGCCTTTGGTACTTGTCACAGAGCTCATGCGAGCACAGCAGGCCTCCCCCTCTTGATGGCACACAAAGCACCCGGCCTTCTGATGGAAAAAGAAATAGCAGCGTTAAGCACTCTCATTTACAATCCTGCTCGTCCTTTGATTTCTATTCTTGGAGGCGCAAAAGTTAGCGACAAGGCAAAGGTTATTTCATCGTTAATGGTAAAAAGTTCCAAGATCATTATCGGCGGAGCCATGGCCTACACATTCTTAAGAGCGCTCAATGTTCAGGTTGGAAATTCACGCGTCGAACCCGACTTGATTCCACTTGCAAAAAACTTGATGGATCGTAGCGAAAAATCTCAATGCAGAATTGTTCTCCCCGTAGATCATGTCACAGGCGCAAGCTTTGACAATCCCGGCCCCGCAAAAATTACCGAGAATGCCCACATCCCTGAGGGCGCGATGGGACTCGACATTGGGCCTAAAACCCGTGAACTTTTTACAAGAGAATTGCAAGGCGCCAAGAGTGTCTTTTGGAATGGGCCCATGGGCGTTTTCGAAAAACCCCCTTTTCATGAAGGCACCTTTGCCATTGCAAAAGCTATTGCAGAATTAGACGCTGTCGAAAAAATTTGCGGTGGCGGAGATTCCGTATCGGCAATCAATCAAAGTGGATTGGCCTCTAAATTTACACACATTTCCACGGGAGGAGGCGCAAGCCTCGAAATGATTGAGGGCAAAGCGATGCCCGGACTCGAAGCCCTAAAATATTCGAAATAGGACTAAAGAATTATGAAAAAAATACTCGCCGGAAATTGGAAAATGTTTAAAGTAAAAAGCGAGGTCAAAAATTTTTTTGATGCTCTTCCGAAGGCTCTTCCAACTATTGTTCCCGAAAATTTAACTCTTGCTATTGCAACAAGCCCAACTCTTTTAGAATATGCCGTGACCCTAGCAAAAGAATCTAACGTAGAGATTTATTCCCAAAATGTTGCCTACGAAAACGAGGGGGCCCTTACAGGCGAGATTAGCCCCGTGCAATTAAAAGATATCGGCGTCACGGGCAGCCTTGTGGGGCATTCCGAGCGACGCACTTTTTTTGGAGAAAGCGATGAAAGCTGTGCCAAGAGAGCCGCAAAAGCACTTGAGCAAGGGCTAAAGGTCATCTACTGCATTGGCGAAACTTTGGCCGAACGTGAAGCAGGACTCACCCAGAAGGTCATTGAAAAACAAATGAATGCGGCCGTTGCTGTTTTAAAATTAGCCAAAGCTAACGAAAACAACTGTTCTATCGCTTATGAGCCGGTCTGGGCCATCGGTACCGGCAAAGTTGCGGGGCCAGAACAGGTAAAAGAGGCACATGCGTGGGTCGAAGACCAGTTACGGGCATCTGGGCTATCGCTCCCGATTTTATATGGTGGCTCGGTTAAGCCATCTAATTTTGCAGAACTCTCTACGATTCCCCATGTTTCAGGCGGACTCGTGGGAGGAGCCTCTTTAAAAGCAGACGATTTCGCGGCCCTTGCGAAAATCATTATTTCAGCCACTTAGGCCAGTAGAATCAGAAGAATTTAGAACGCGGCACCTAGCGCCTTGATTGTAGACCCTGCCTTGTTGTATATAATGGGCACTATGATCATTTCTCCGACCTTCACACTCACCGCTCTCATTTGTGGATTTGTTGCTTTTTTAATCGCGGGCTCAATGGGCCGTGGTGGTTTCTAAATGTTAACCGTTCTGACCATCCTTCAAGTCATCGCCTGCGTCATGTTAGTAGGTTTTATTCTTCTACAACCCGCCAAGAATAGCGGAAGTGCATTTGGTCCAAGCGAGCAATCCTTAACAGGAAATTCAGCAGGGACAAGCGCTCCATTCAAACTCACAATGATGGCGGCAGCTTTTCTTGCAATCTCAAGTTTGTTTATGAGTTGGTCGCGGATCAATGATTCAAAAACATCTGTGGTTGACGGATTGAGCGACGAACTAAGCCAAATGCCACTCAATCCCGATGTCGCGCCTGCTGTTCCCCCTTCGCCTGAGTCCCTCCCGACTCAGCCCGAAGGTGATAGCAAAAATTAATTACATGTAGGCGTTCGCGTTCGGTGGTTACCGCCGCGAGCTCTACTCTCACATTTTTTCTTTTGATTAGCCTCTTTATCAGCTTCAAGTTGAGCCTTAACTGCCGCCCAATCATCAGCCCACCAAGAATCTGCGAACGACACAGTCGCCAATTTTTCTTGTCCAAATGGATTGGGATGAAAACAATCTACGCTCAAATCATTCTCGGTAAAATCAACGGCGTAGGCCGCCCTAGATAAGCGAACCCGGTCGCCATACGAAGGCGTCCTAGAATCAACAATGTCCTGGAGGGCATCGTTGTAATCTATCACTCGCTGAGCAATTTTTGCCCGTTCGTTTGGATCTGACTCAGTTGTAAGAGTGGGACAAAGTTTTATTTTTTTCCACAATTTTTCGCAGGTTAACCCTATGTAAAGCCTTTTATCGTAAGCGACCATTCTAAGTTTTTCGATATTAGGCAATGAGTTGATCAAAATTCTTGACTGTGGACTGCGCGCCAAAACCTCATCGACTACTTTTGCAATGTTAGCGTGATAATCAATCGTGGACACCATTTCGTCTGCCGTGTCGGCGCAAATATCATTAGGCCCAATCATCAAAGTCACATAATCTGGATACGCTTGATTAAAATTTTCTTCGGCCCAAATATTCAATCTTCCAGCTTGGTCCCAAATATCCTTACTTTCATTTCCTGAAACAGCAACGTTTGCCGTTGGCATTTGATGGTCCAATCTTGCAATTGCAGACAGACGATAAGAATGGCTATAAACACGCTGTTTGGTATCGTAACCGCCCGACCAACTCAAATGTCTCGCTTCAACTTTTTCGACGTCTTTCGATGCTCCAAACTGAATCAACTTAATCAATAGTCGAGCTTCTTCCCATGGCAATCCGAATTCTTGTCTTTTGAAATCGGCCAAGGCTCCAGCTGTCATGCTGTCACCTATTGAGCCCATACTTTTTGGAAGCTCAACAGCATCAACATTGAGATCAAATGCCAACACTTGAAAATTTAAAACCACGGCTCCAAAGCCCATTAAATATTTTGCAGAACGAAGTCTGCCTTTGCGAGATAGTTTCACGAATTCCCCTCCCATGATGGAATCCGTCCCTGAGCCTTCAATACCTACATCCCGCAAAATTTACTCAGTGAACGATTAATACCTGACAACAATAGCGAATTGTTGTCACTCTGTGTCATTAAGCTTTGGTTAAGTTTTCATTCACATAAAATGAATGATCGTCGTAAAACTCCTTAATCACGTGAAGTCCAAGCAAAGCGCTGCTAACAAGCTAAAATGCTCAGCATTGAAGCACACAATTTAGGCAGACAATTTAAAACTAGAAAACGCAAAGAGGGTCTTAGCTCAGCCCTACAATCTTTTTTTAAGCCGCAATGGCAATTCAAAAATGCGGTGAAAGATGTCACGTTTGAAATAGAACAAGGCGAGATCGTAGGTCTAGTAGGAGCCAACGGTGCTGGGAAAACAACTTTGTTAAAGATGATTGCAGGACTGCTTCACCCAACACACGGGACACTCGTATCACTAGGATATACGCCGCACGAAAGAAACCATTCATACCTCAAACAAATAGGAATGGTGATGGGACAAAAATCTCAGCTATGGGTAGATATCCCCGCCTGGGACACCTACATGCTGCTTGCCGATATTTATGATCTTGATCCGGCAAAAGCACGCGCACGCGTCGAATTGCTAGCAAAGCAATTTCGAGTCCATGAGCAACTTGGTGTTCAAGTGAGAAGGTTGTCCCTCGGCGAAAGAATGAAGCTCGAAATTATTGCGTCCGTTTTGCACGAACCAAAAGTTTTGATTTTGGATGAACCCACCATTGGTCTTGATGTGCTTGCCAAAGATGTGATTAGAAATTTTGTTTTGGAGTACAATAAAAATGAAAACACCAGCATCATACTAAGTAGCCACGACATGGAAGATATTTCTGAACTTTGCGATAAACTTTTGGTCATCAACAAGGGGGAGCTTGTCTACAAGGGAACTCTTGATGAGTTTTCTAAAAATCAAAACTTAAAGCAGCGAATTCAGTCCATCATTTCCGAGGAATAGGCGGCTCATAGCTGACACTGATGAGCACATTTGATTTATGAATTTAAAAACTTTTCGAAAAGTCATTCGAAACTCCGTTCTGTCGGATATTGAATACAGGTTTGATTACCTTGTTTTGCTTTTATCCACCGTTCTCACTCTGGTGATGGAATGGGCGGTGTTTAAACACGTCTTTGAAGGTCGAGAAGTCGTGGGTGGCTTTCCCAAAACCCACGCCTTTGCTTTTATTCTCTTTGGAATGGCCATTCGTACGACTCAAGTCCTTTGGGGAAACACCTTCGAAATGATTGACGAAATTCGAGATGGCACCTTTAGGCGCTATTTATTGCAGCCTATTTTTCATCCGTTCTATTTTTTGGCGAGATCCATTGGAAGCAAAATAAATTCCATCATTGCTATCACCGTGATTTGCCTCGTTTATAAGTTTGCACTTGGAGCTCCCGAAAGCTTTTTAACGCTATCCAATTTAATCCCCACTTTGCTTTCATTCGCAATATCTTGTCTTATTCTTTGGTCTGTTTATTTGTGCATAATTTATATTTCATTTTATCTAGAAGAGTCCCATTTTTTAATCATGACCGTTAACATTAGCATTGGCATTTTTTCGGGGACCCTGCTCCCACTTTCATGGTTGCCACCTTGGTTAAAGACAGTCCTACAATTTACCCCCCTTCCCCTTCTAGGAGATTGGCCTCTCAAAACTGCACTAGGACTGCTGAGCTATCAAGATTTTTTAAATCAGCTTTTGCTGGCAGGAGGCTGGCTAGTTTTGATGAATGTGTTCATCAGCATAATTTACAAGAAAGGCATGAAGCGCTACGAGGCCTTCGGGGGATAATATAGGCATGAAATACCTTAGACTATGGATTAGCTTTCTTAAAAACTCCCTTATTCGACAGCTCGAATACAAAGCCAATTTCCTGGGCCGCCTTTTTATTGAATTTTTTTGGGTCGCCACACAAATACTTTTTTTTAAAGCCATCTTTCTTCAGGTGAATAGTTTTGCTGGATGGAACGAGGGTGAAATTTATTTCTTCGTTGGCTGTCTTTATGTTGTCGACGGATTGCATGTCACTTTGATGAGCGAAAATCAAAACAAGTTTGGTAGCCTCATACGAAATGGTATGTTTGATTTTTATTTGCTGCGTCCGGTGTCTTCATTTTTCATGTCTTGTTTTAGATTCGTCAATCTACCGGGCATGATGAATCTTAGCGCTGCCGTATTGCTTCTTAGCTATTCGCTAAACCAAGAATTGGTATCGGTTAGCTGGCCGCATCTTATCTTGCTCTTTGCGCATCTTATAGCAGGGCTTAGCTTGCTTTTTTGCCTGTCTATAAGCGCGAGTGCCATTGCCTTTTGGGCCACCCAAGTTCAGAATATGAATTGGCTTTTCTATGAACTGTATCGCCTTGGATGGCGTCCGGAAAATTTGTATCCTAATTGGATTAAGCGCATGCTTTTGGGGGTTTTTCCTGCCGCGTTTTTTGTATCAGTGCCGGCGCAGATTGCCCTAGGAAAACTTCAAGGGCCTCTGTGGATGATGGCCCCTTTTGCTTGGCTTGCCATAGGAATTTTGCTCGCTTCAATCATGTGGAAAAAGGGGCTTAAACGCTACGAAGGAGCTCTAAGCTAAGCGGCCATGCGTCGGCAACTTCGTGGGCCAACAAGCCCTGCGTCGCTCGCCCTTCCACGAGGCGCTCAGCTGAGTATCCCTGGATGTAAGCTCCAAGCATCGCTGCGGTCACTGGATCTAACCCACGAGCTAGCAGCGCCCCTATAAAACCAGCTAGTGCATCGCCCTGCCCAGCAGAAGCCAGGGCCTCATTGCCAGTGGGGATCAAAACTACTTGGCTGTTTTTGGCAATCAAAGTGCCAGAGCCTTTCAAAAGAAGGCACAAACTTGGGTGTTTTTTTGAAATCATTTTTAGTTGGATGAGTTTTTCTTTAAAACTTTCGGCCTTTGGCAGATCAAACAATTTTTGGAACTCGCCCTCATGCGGAGTGACAAGAGAATTTTTCCAAATTGTGCCGTCCAAAACTTCGAGCTGCTTTTTGATAAAAGAAAAAGCGCCGGCATCCCAAATGATTTTTTTCCCATCTTTTAAAATCTTGAGCCAATGATCTGGATTTGCAGCGAGTTGCAAACCGGGGCCCAACAAAAAAGCATCTTCGCAAAAATCTGAGCTGGCATGAACAAGTTCAGGAAACTCTGCAAGAGTCTGATCAAAAACTTCGCTTCTTAGCGAAACATAACCACAGCCCGCTCGAAAGGCGGCCCGAGCACAGAGCTGCGCGGCTCCTGGAAATTTTTTTGAACCCGCTTCAATCGCTAGTTTTCCATGTGTATATTTGTGCGCTTGACTAGATTTTGGAAACGGCAAGTTGGCGCGAATCCAAGAATCGTCACAAAGGCGGGCTGCGGCTTCAATCTCTGAGAGATCTAATTGAAGTTCAACGTGCTCCACGGCACCTGTAAATTTTCGCAGAGAGGGCAAGTGTGACGCCAATTTGGCTAAGCCCATATTAAACGTTTTATCCACCAAAAGACAATCCGGATCGGTCTGGCACAAATCCGCATCGAGGCCACTGGCCACATCAACGGCCCAGACTTCAATGGCGGAGGAATTCTTGAGTTGATTGATTTTTCTAAATTCGTCGGCAATCTCTGAAGGCAATTTACCCTTAAAAGATGAACCAAAGACAGCGTCGATGATGATGGCGTGGTCTGGATAGGAAAAATTCTTAGGATTGTAAAATTTTAAACCAACGCCTTTTGCGCACGATAAAAAATCTCTATATGCATCCGACCCAGCATCTTCTTCAAAAAAATTTAGCAAGGACATGTTTGATTGGAACTCTTTTGATTGTCCAATCAATTCCAGCGCCAAGCCAAGGGCATCAGCCGCGTTGTTGCCCTTGCCCAATAAAAATACGAGCGGTCTTTGTGATAGATTAATTTTCTCCATGGACGCATGCTTGCAAACACACTCACTAAGAGCCTTAGCCGCCTCACTCACCAATTCAATTTCACTAATTTTTCGGTTTGCTAAGGTTCTTTTGTCTACCAATTTTACATCGCCCGAAAAATAAAGTGGCCGAAAAAGATTGAAGGTGGTCATATTGTAATTTACAGCTTTGATTCTACGGCATCAAACAATTGCTGCACTCCAAAATCAACTAGGGGTTCTCCGCCAATAAAAAAACTTGGGGTGTATTTTGCCCCCAATGCCTGCGCATCGGCCATATCTCGTTCAATTAATTTTTCAACACTCGCCGTGAATGCGGGATCTGCCAAATCTTTTTTTGCTTGAGCCACGTCAACTCCCGCCTCGGGTAAAATGGTCCAAATAAATTCCGGATTGGGATTGTGGTGACTGCCCCACTGAGGTTGATAATGAAAGAGTCTCTCTAACGCCTCCCAGTATTTTCCTTGTTTACGTGAGGCCTCCAAGACACCTACCGCAAATTTAGAATTGTGATGGAGCGGAAGATAGCGATGAACAACTTTTACTTTTCCTTCGAAGCGTTTTAACAATTCTTTTACGTAGGGATAAAAAACACGGCAGGTTTCGCATTCCGGATCAAAAAACTCAACCACAGTTACCTGCGCATCTGCTGGGCCTTCAAAAATAGCATCGAAGGGGACCAAGCGTGTTTGGTTAGCCGAAGCTTGTTTTTGAATTTCTTGTTGCTTTTGCTGATTCATCCACCATGAACCACCAAAATAAGCGACAGCTAAAAGAATGATAGGAGAAATGATGTAAATTAATTTTTTGTTCATGCAAGAACCTTTCTTTTAATCTTAAATTGAATCGCGGCGAGAATGCTAAACGCCGCGAAGGACATCATGGGTATGGTCAAGAATCCAAACCACTGAATGTAAGTGGTCGTGCAGGGAACTCCGCCCACACAAGGGGCAGCAGATTCAGGAATCACTTCAAAATACAAAAGCAAATGATAAGCAGCGATAATCCAACCAATGACGGTTAAGGGCAAGGTGTAAACAATGACTTTGTAATCCGTTCGAAGCATCGCTATCAAGAAAATGATGGCCATAGGGTACATGGCGATTCGCTGATACCAGCACAAGACACACGGATAAAATTGCATGGCCTCGCTAAAAAACAAGCTTCCACCGGTGGCCACCAAAGCCACAATCCAACACAAATAAAGGGCACCAAAGTTTTTCATAAGTGGCTTCGAACCTACACCCTATCCATTCGCCTGTTAACATCTCTTGACTCAAAACTGACCTTCCCTAGTTGCCCCTTCGACCCCACAAAGTTCAACACCTTAGAGGCGAGGCCCTTCATTTTTCCGCAAGGCGTCATTGGGGGTTGGCGAAAGAAGCCCGATACGATAAAGGCTCTCGCCGACGAATATTTTTGGAATGGGCAGCTACGATGCTTCAATTTGGGCAAAAAATAAGGTCTAAAAAGAGTACCTATTGTTCGCAGATGGCGAGGTCTTTAAGTACAGGGAATCTTGTGATTCCAGGCTTTTTGCATTTGTAGAGCCTTGACACGCAAGGGTCAGGGGCCTACTTTTCCCAGAGTCCAATTCTGTGTGGCGACACACATTTTCTCTCTCGATGCCCGGGTGGTGGAATTGGTAGACACGCAGGTCTAAGAAGCCTGTCCTGGAAACGGGGTGCTGGTTCAAGTCCAGTCTCGGGCACCAAATGGTTAACTCGCTTTTAGGCCCGAAGACACCTTACTAAATCTTTGGAAAAATCACTAAATTTTGATGATTGATGCTCTCCAGAAACTTGGGAGTTCATATATAAAAAGTCCATTGCTTCACCTATGAAAGCAATGGACTTTTTATTTGCCAGCTCTGTGGAGCAGAATCAAAACCAAAATTTAGGGTTAAGGGAATGATGGCGATGCTAATGGTGACCATATCGGATTTGCAGGAACGGAATTAGAGATCCTGCATTCAACGGATCCAGTTATGCTATTGCCACGGCATACAACGTATGGTGTTGGCCCCATACCAATCAGGCTTAGCGAATATTTACCGCTCGGAGCAGGATTTGGAAAAGGGGAGTTGATTGAAGTCCAAGTGGTACCATTACTGTGACGACACGCGATAACGCCGTTGACGCTATTAATTTGGCAACATATTAACCCATTGCCGCCGCCAGCAGAGCCGCAGTCTTCGCTAAAATTACTCTGCGAATTACAGCCTACAATTTCGTCTGATGGATTTGTTTGAATGCTAAATCGAAATGGATTCGAAGCGTTACTGAGTTTGGAACCTCCATAGCTGCCCGACGCTTTGGATGCTTCCACGATAAGATTTACTTCATAACTATTGGGGGGTGGTGGAGGAGCTGGCGGAGCTGGTGGTGGGATGTATTCTAGGTCTAATTTAGTTATTTCTAACCCTCCACCTAGTTTCATTCCGACTTCAGCAATCTTTGATGATCCCATAAATATTGAGTGAAGTTTTTTATCAGTTGGAATACTCGAAGTTGGGTGGAACCGGGCAATGGGATCAGTCGCGTCACTATTTTTAAAAGCTGCTCCACAGAGCGATGGTTTATTTAATACCAACTGAATCGACGATCTAAGGATGTCAAAATCAATTGAGTTCTCGACACTCTTTTGCCCTTTTTGCGAATTCGTTATTATTTGTGAAAATACAAGAGCAAGGAATCCCATGATTCCTGCAGCGACCAAAACACCGACGAGCGAAAATCCATTTCCAAAGTTCGTCCGAGAGCTCATGGCTTGATTGTAATACAAGAATCCTAATCGCGCACATAAACCCAATCTTAGCTTCCCTCAAACAATAACCAATAGTTGTCAGCTTTTTGGAGAGACTGCAGCATTCCACGTCTTTTAGAGCCCCCACCCGACAGGTATCCCCTCATGCCAAACTTAAACTTACACTCAAAAACCAGACGGATAATTAAGTTTCAATTGTATATACATTGTGTCACAATTAAATTGTGTAATTTGAGTGGGATGATAAAAAATCAGAGACAAACTTCTCAAAGCACGAGGTGCGCTTTGAGGAGGCCCAAACGGTCTTCTTAGACCCAAAGGCAATCGAGTTCTTTGACCAAGAAAATAGTGATGATGAGGATCGCTTTATTCGAATTGGACTGTCTCAGAAGCTAAACGTCTTATTGATAGCTTTTTGTGAACGCGGAGCTAAAAGCATTCGCATTATATCCGCAAGAAAGGCATTACCCGCCGAAAGGAAATATTATGAAGAAGGAATATGATCTTAAAAAATTGAAAAAGCGCCCGGGAAAGACAAAAGTTTACCCTGAAGCTGCGAAAGTGCCTGTTCACATCCGGCTAGACGCTATTTTGGTCGATGAAATAAAAAATGAAGCCGCACGCATGGGCATCCCCTACCAAACCTTAATCAACAGCATTCTTCATCGCTTCAATAACGGTGATCTTGTAGACCGGGCTTCAAAAGCTAGCTAAGCAAAAACTGACACGAATCTTAGTTTGATCCAGTGGCCACCTCTGGCCACAAAACGAGTGGCCAAAAATGGGACAAAATTTAAGCAATGCTCGGAATCCCCAGGGAAAGATGAGAAAAACGAAAGTGGCTCGTAGCCCTTGAAATCCTTGTTAAGTGTTAATGATTAAAAGTTATTTTTTATTTGTGAGTAAGCGCACCCTACCCCTAAGAAGCCTGTCCTGGAACCCACGAGCGCGGAAAAGAGTGACCAAATGTCACTCTTTTGTGAGCCGTGGTAAGGGTGCTGGTTCAAGTCCAGTCTCGGGCACCATATGGTTAACTCGCTTTTAGGCGGCTCTTGGCTCTTCCCCATTAAAGGGGGCACTTCTCAAAATTGGCTCCTCCCCATTAAAGGAGGCACTTCTTAAAAAGGCTCTTCCCCATTAAACGGGGGCACCTCTACATCCGGATATTCTTCGACGTAGCACTCGCCTTTAGCCCCAAAGTAAGACACCACACGCGTCGTAAAATCCGCATCATAGGAAACCACTCCAGCCTGCCAAACCGACTGAAGAAATTCAAGAAAAGTACTACAGCCTTCCTGGTCGGTTCTAAGCGCCAAGATTAATGCCTCGCGATTAAATTTTGGAACCTCATGAATGCCGCTCACTAGCGGCGTGCCCAATTGAACCACAGATCCATCTTTCATGTGATAGACCGATTGGCAGGAGGGGAGCGACCACCGGTTCAGTCGAATCCCGGCTTGGCGCAGAACTTCCGCTAATACCGGAAAGCCCCCAACTTTTGGACGAATGGACATTGCGTATTTTTGCGCCTCCATGACTTGCTCTTCAAGTTTAGTCATTATATTTTCACTCCTTATCTTACGGGGTTGGTATTCAGCTTATGAAATTCAGCAAGCTTTATGAGCGTTCTCATAAAAGTCTTCTTCTCGGTTGCGCTAAGGACAGAGAAAAACGTTTCATCGTTTTTATCAGCAATATCCGCAAGGATGGGTACAAGTTTGATTGCCTTCGTGCTCAGTCGGATGTCCTGATAGCGACGATCTACGGAAGATTCAGAGCGATTCACAAACCCCTTGTGTAAAAGACGATCGATGAGCTTCGAAACGGCTCCGCGTGTAAGTCCGGTAATTTCAGCAACTGCACTCGGAGAGGTATTATCATCACCTGAGTACATTTCGCGGAGAATAACCCATTCGGCAACAGTCACTTCACTTTGAGCAAGCTTGCGCGCAAAGGATTGAGAAACCGCGTTTGAAACCACCCGTAGCCTATAACCTACGTGAGACTTAAGGTGACTGACTTCTCTTTCTGCCATTTTGACCATAATTTACTTTACATTAGTTTCCTAGGAAACTAATGTAAAGTAAATTATGGTCTAGATTTTTCTAATGCGTTTATGGTGATTTCTAATGCCTTGAAAAATGCCTATGAGACAGAATTGACCACTTTGGGGCACGCCTCATTATTAAGCAAAAATGGGTAGCGACAACAAATTCGGACTCCATTATAATGGGGTAAAGTGAACAAGTTTCTTATGAACCTTAGCAGGTATGTATTTTGTATCTGTGCCGTTCTGTTTTCTATAAACTCGCTTAACGTCCAGGACGCAACCCAGTCTTCACGTGAGTCTCATTTAGTAAAAGTCCAGCAGAGTGCCTATAATTTTATCACTCGGACTTCTTCGTCTGAGCAAAGCCATTTTTCTCAAAAAAAAATTGACCACGTTACGCTTGAGTCTCAAAGCGAGTTCCAACATAAGCTTCTTTTCGCTGAAGTTAGACAATCGCTTGAAGTCTTATCTAGCTTAGATCCCCCTCGCTTCAAACGGGCACGAGCACCTCCCAAAAGTATTTTAGCATAGACCCAAACAAATTTTGATAGAACATAGAGCGCGCAATTTGCGCAGAGGTTTGTGTATGAAAAATACAAAGAGTCCCGAAGAGAAATGGTTTGAGAGTTATGATAAAAAACAAAATAAAGATAAAGGGGGCCTATGGTATGCCCTAGGAACTTGGGGCCTAATCTTTTTCATTACCTTACTTCATATCTACTTTGGAAAGAGCTAACACTAAAGTCCTGCAATAAAATGCAGGACTTTTTAACTCCCCAAGGGAACGTGGTCACGCTTTGACAACAAGAAACACCGTATAGGCGATGTACGAAGTCAAGAAAAGGCCTCCTTCGAGGCGGGAAAGACTTTGTCCAGAGCGAAAAAATATCCAGCAAACTGCGGCCACAAATATCATCACCGGCATATCCACGGCTAGCATACTTTGATTAACCTGAAGACCTTTGGGTGCGAGAGCTCCCGAAATCCCAACAATGGCAAGAATGTTGTAAATATTACTACCAATGACGTTACCCACGGCGATATCTCTCTCCCCTCGAATCGTAGCCATAATCGAAGCAGTAACCTCGGGCAGAGAAGTACCAGCGGCAACAATAGTCAATCCCACGACCGTGTCTGAAACACCAAGCCCCTTAGCCAAACTGACCGCCCCCCGAACGAGCCAATCCGCCCCAAGCATTACAACAAGCAATCCTATACCTATCAAAATTGCTGGATTCAAAATTTTAGAAAAAAGTGATTCGGATTTTTCTACATTTCCTGCAGCACCGAGATCACCGCCCGCCTGAACTTCAGTATTTTTTATTTTGGACACCCGAGCCTCTCGTATTAGGTAATAGGTGTAAGCAATAATTCCTGCGAATAAAACAACTCCCTCCCACCTTTGAATACCTCCCCCCAAACTCATTAAGTAAAGCAGGACGGAGGCCCCGATCATGATTGGGACTTCCCGTTTAATAATTTGGGCATGTATCAATAGTGGGGCAATAAGAGAGGACACTCCCAGAATAAAAAGTATGTTGAATATATTGCTGCCAACAATATTAGCAACGGCGATATCCGCATTTCCGGCAAAAGCCGCTTTTAAGCTGACAGCAAGCTCGGGAGCGCTAGTACCAAAAGCAACCACGGTAAGTCCGACAACCACAGGAGCCACTCCAAGCTTCAGCGCGAGCTTAGAGGCCCCCTTAACGAGAAGGTCGCCGCCTATAACCAGAAAGAGAAGACCTAAACATAATAAAGCAAGTATCTGCCACTGCATAAAAACTCCTATAAACAAGGTCTCGCCCTGGCTTTAGATCTGCGATTCGTGGGATTGAGGAGCAGACTTAAAACTTGACCTTCATTTAAACAATTAAATATCAATATTTAGGCCATTATCAACGTATTCTCAAGGTCTTCACTTTATATTCTGACGGACTTGAGGCTTCCCCAATCTGCGCTATACCTATACAAGTCGAAAGACATGCAGTGGAGGGCATTATGAAAAATAAAATTACCGGACTTCTAGTATTAGCAACAGCAATCGCATCAACAAACTCAGAGGCTAGACTCTTTACCCTTAACAAAGAGAAAGCGAAAATTGGAATCACATCTGTAGAGCCATTGACGAAGCACTCACTCAGAAATTTCGCTTCACTTCGAGGCGACGAGCAACAAGATCCACCGGAAGAAGCATTGCCAACTCGCCAAGGTCACGCGCGAGTGACTTTTTATAAAATTTCTTCACTTTCAAAAGATGGCAACATTAATTTTGATGCTTCAGAGGTATGTAACTATTGGGTCGAGGCCCCCGTCTTTGAGCTAGATCAAGACGACTATAATAAATTGTTTCGCGTTCCCGGTTTTAAGTGCAATATTGAATTCGAAGGTATGAATTCTCAGGAGTTCGAGTCCTACCCTTCAATGTGGATAGATAGCATGTCCACCCCCAGAAAAACTTTCGACATTTTTTCATCTTGGAATCCATCAGGCGAAGGAGAGTTTCCGAATGCTTCAAACTTTGACTCTAATCATGCAAGTACTTCAAATCTTGGATTAATAGATTTGAGCATTAGTGCCGATGGTTTTGACGTAAAACGAGAGGAACTCGACGATGGCTACACTCGCTTCTACGGAGTTTACGTTCAGGTAGATCTCTTTGATGATCAACAAAATGGAGCCCGCTAAGAATGCAGCTTATTAAAAGGAAGGCCGGGACGTTGCTCCCCGCCTTCTTCCTGCTTTGCGCATTTATATTTAGCGAATCTAGCTCTGCCATATCAAGGGTAGGCAATGGGCGAATTGGAAATATGGACACAGGATTTAGCTTTCCCGTTCCCAGCAACTTCTACTTCAAGGGGAAAACACCACTTGATGCTTTGGTCTTTCAGGCGAGGCGACAAATCATAGGGTCCAGCACCCTGCCACCAGGCTTTAACCAGCCTGTTAGTTTGTACTTCAAAGAATTCACCGCTGATTTTTCTGAATATGTCGACTTTAACAGAGAAGATTTTTCTCAATTTCTTTTCGAGGTGGAACAGACCAAGTGGACAAAAATTGATTCTTTCGATTTGCCTGATTGCGTTGATGCCTATGAGGCCAGCAATGAAAATGTTCTTGCTGTGCTTTTGAGATGGGGTCCAGATCGCGGGTTCTTCGCCCACTCTGAGAACAATTTCCAGGTCCAAGCAGCTCTCACAGAGTTGTTAGAAGGCTTTGATTTGGATGAAGCCTTTTGTAGTTGGAATCAAGAATGATTGAGAGAAAAAAATCTTTAGAAACTGAATCCACTCAGGAGCTAGTAAGACCACATGTTGTGAAATATGAGAATTACCGCAGCTTCCTCAAAGACTTTTATCTTTTCAAAAAGTCTTTGAGGGACTCTTTCTCTTACAGACTTTTCGCTATGAAATCTGGGCTCAAAAGTCCAAATTACCTGCAGCTAGTCATCCAAGGCAAACGCAATCTTTCGGTTGCAGCTGCCAAAGGTGTAACAAAAGCCCTAGACTTAAGCGGCCCAGAAAAACAGTATTTTTTATGTATGGTAGAACTTGCAAATGCCGAATCCGACGAGGACCGGCAGCGTGCCACAAGGGCGAAACTCAAAACAAAAGCTCAGTTTATGACGAAGGCTTTGCCTGAGATTCACAAAGACATCTTATCCTCGCCTTTCCACCTTTTGATCAGAGAATTGGTTTGCCTTGAAGACTTCCAGGCAGATGGAGAATGGATTAGCAAAAAGCTACGGCGAATTGTTAGTCCCGATCAAGCAAGAGATAGCTTAGAGCTTCTCAATAAAGGACAGTACATTAGATATGAAAATTCCCACTGGATCATGACCGAACCTTCTTTTGATCTTGGGCATGAGTTTGGAGAAGCCCTAGTTCTCAAAGCACATATCGATACTCTTAAAATGTGGACTCAGCTACTGGAAGGAATCAGCAAAGACTCGCGGGAGCTAGGCTTACTCAACATTCCCATCAATTCGAAGAAAATTCCAGAATTCAAACAGCGCATTCGTGACTTTCAAGACGAGATCATTGGCTGGTTGGAGGATGAAAAAGATCCCGATTCACTAGTACAACTTGGATCTTATTTGATTCCACTCACCACTCCAGCACCAACGTGAATCATGCTTAGTTAAAAAAACTTTTTTATGGCCGTAAATGCTCGGAGCTATTGCAATCGTACGGTATGATTCTTAAATTCCACTACCGACGTCGGCAGCAGAATCTAAACATTTGATACGTAAATCACTGTCATGAAAGATGTCGTACCCAACCGACGCTTACCTTTTGCGTATTTGGAGGCGGTAGTATCAATATTTCATTCTTCGTTTAATTGATACCCAATCACCCATCTCAAGAATCGCAAAGGATGCTAGGATAAGACCCAATGTCATCAGCTACAGTTTTTCGCTTTCAAATTGAAGTTTCGGATGTTGATCGCAATTTCTATGAGCCCCTAGATATTAGAACGGCTTTGCACCCTTCGGAAACTCATATCTGTTTGGTGACAAGGATTATAGCCTATATTTTAAATGCACAAGACGGCCTCACCTTCTCTCCCGGAGGCCTAAGTGATCCCGATGCCCCCGCCATTCGCATCGATGACATCGCAGGAGGCGGAACCAAGCTATGGATCGAGGTCGGCAGTCCCAACGCTCGGAAATTGCACAAGGCCTCCAAAGCGGCTGACCAGGTAAAAGTTTATACCTACAAAGATCCTGAACTCTTATTGAAAGAAATCAGAACAAACGAGATTCACAAATCTGATTCGTTCATTGTGAATTCTTTCGATCCCAAATACTTAGAACTTTTAGCAAGCAACTTGGCTAAAAATAATACTTGGGCTGCACTCATATCCGATGGCACATTATTTATCACTCTGCCCAACGGCACTACCGAACAAACAGAAATCCGCGTTCACAAAATATAACTAGCGACAAATCTGATTCCGAACTTCTTCTTGTGAAGCGCCATTGAGCGATCGGAATAATCGCGTAAGAGTATCCACAGCATCCCTATCAACAGAACCGTCTGAAGAATTGCTACAGGTAGAATTGATCAAAAGTACTTCGCCGCTTTCGATATCAACCGAATATGTTTCAACAAGGCCGCTCATCCAAAACGTGCTCTTAAACTCTGTGATTGTTCCTGTTTGGAGGTTCACCGAAATATCGCTGGTGATATCGCCCATCGTTTGACCAGGAAAGGTGAAGGTTTGCGGGCACTGGCCCATGGAATTTCCATTTTCGTAATAGCAATAAGACCCAGACTTCAATGCTTGTCCATTCGGATGATAGTAATAAGAGCCTGACTTTAAGACCTGCCCATTGGAATGATACAAATAGGACCCTGACTTTAAATTCTGGCCGTTGGCATAATAGTAGTAGCTTCCGGATTTCAAATTTTGGCCATTGGCGTGGTAAAGATACGAACCTGATTTAAAATTCTGTCCATTGGCATGATACATATATGAACCTGAAACTTTAGATTGACCATTGCAGTGATACTCATAGGCAAAAGCCCCAACAGAAAATGCGAAGAGAAAAGAAAACGTGAATCGAGTCAAAATTTTGGTGGATTTCATATTTTGAGGCTCTAACAGACCCAATCTAAGCGAATAAACTTAAAAGTTCTGTAACGGCCCGTGTATTATTGAAACCGCACAATCCTTTAATGATATTGATTGGTAGCGCCCCTTGACCTGCTCGATATCTCATAAAATCCGCCAACAAAACGCATAAATTCATAAACTTAGCAACCACACACGATTTCTTTTGCGGTCCCCGTTTATTCATCTTGAACTTTCTTATACATTTGTATAAGAAACACTTCTCGGAGGAATGACGATATGAAAAAACTGCAACTTTTAACCCTGCTTGCTCTAGCGACTTCGCTTGGGGCTTGCTCTTCTGCAACAAACTTAACGGGAGCGAAAACTCAAAAGGAAGGCGAATACGAAATCTATGTAGGCGGCTCTTATTCTGGCAATCTTATAAAAAATAGTGAAACCTCTACAGGCGCCATGGGCTTCGATGTTGCCGGACGTTATGGAATCACGAATGATGATGAAGTGGGGCTCGCCTATCGAAACGCTGGCCAACTTACCTTGGATTACAAACGAGCCTTAATGAGCGACTCAGAAAAAGCTTTATCAATTGGAGCAGGAATGGGCTACCTCAACGTAACCCTACTAGATGCGTCCACGACTTATATGGACTTCTTTCTACCTGTCTATTTTGACTACAACGTTGGCGAAAACAAAACATTGCTTCTTTCTGCAAAATACCTTTTGGCGAGAGCTTCTGGCGAAGGATTTTCTGCATCCAGCAGCAACATCGGCTTCTCAACTGGAATGCGCTTTGGAAAAGACACTGGTTTCCACGCGGAGTTTGGCTACCTACTTTCGTTGGCTGAAGGCGCATCCAACGCTTGGCAAACATCACTTGGTTACTACTGGTAAAAATTTAGAGTCTCCCTTGATTGCTTAAATACTAAACATTCATAGACTCTTATTCTGAAATGGCGTTGTCTTCCATGGGAAGCTAGCGCCATTCTTTTTAGATTTCAAGCACTTAGAGCCTAAGCCCGGGATCTTTTCTGCCGATAAGCAAGCGTGCCTAAATTTATTAGCCTACAGCTTTTATGTCAGCTACCTGTCCTCGTTTGGGCTGCACAAACTTGGGCTACAGAGAATTCTTGCACAAAATCAATTGAGGAACTTCTTTCGATTCCACAAATAACGAAAACTGAAATTGATGAGTCAAAATTAATTTTTGGAAGGACAAGATATCTTGAATATCTTGGACCTAGCAGTCACTATAGTTATTCCGAATGGAACTTGGCAAAACGTTTTAGCAGAGCCTATGGGGACGAACTTAATTCGGGCCAGTCGCGGCTTTTGTTTGCACAAGACATGCTCGCAGAATTCATTCAAAGTGTCTTAAGCAAACAATCATCCGATTTTAATAGCGACGAAGTTCATTTTATGGAATCCATCGCCAAACGAATGGAAATTGAAATTCGCAATGGCAATTTAGAATTTGTCGACGCTAGCGAGTACCCTGCCCTTTTGCAAAAAGGAGTGCCCCAATTTGCTGTCACGGGAAAACTTGCTGAATCACCTCTCTATGTAGAAAAAACTCAAATCAACAGCTTAGGCCTAGAAGAAATTTTTGAATTACTCCTCATAAACTATTCAAAACACCAAGATCTCAATCCTAAAATTAATCCGGACAAACTCATCAGAAAATTTATGCAGCTCGCCGAGATTAAAACATACAAACTCCAAGATGAAGAATTGCAATTACTCTCTGTAGCCATGTTTCAGGTAAAAGAAGGTAAGGCTGCGCAATTCAGCACCAGAAGACGTCATTACAGTGAACAATACACCGAAAACTTGGAATCCATATCTGGGCAACAAGTCGTAGTATCTGATTCACACAACGCCTTTGACCTCAAGGAATTGCTTCTAAATGAAATTAAGAAAAAAAATGAAAATCGTGTCTCAGTAAAAGGTTGGCACTTTGAAATCAAAGGCGTTTCCCTTAACAGCGAAGGCGCTGAAAACGGCGAACGCAGCTTCCAGATTATGGCTTATCATGACTTTCACTCCGATCAATACACGGGTCTTGAGGGAATCGACATTAGGGGGGACATCCTTCTTGAATTCCCCTTAAAAAGAGATGTTTCCGAGACTAAAGTAGCTTGGATGATTGATAGCGAGAAAGAAGTCGTCATCAGACATGCGCGGAAGGTCAAAGTAGATTCCACCCAATATCTAGGCTCCAATGTTTATAAAAATGTGGAGGTTAAAGCTATCTCAAATGGAGTCAATGAATATGGCGGAGCTAGTTTTTTTATAAGGACAACTTTTGAAGTCAGCGAAGAACCAAAATATTGGCCTACCATCAATGTCGTCTTATCTAAAAAGTCTATAATAGGGGACGAAACAAATCGCTATATTTTGGCAAATGCCGTATCTCCACTAAATGACGGTAAAAACTGGGAGCGGTTGCCCGACGGAAGAATCCAAATGGACTCAGCCCTTCACTTCTACGACATCAAAACAACAAGTCCAGTAGAAATAGAAGTTGACGAGATTAGGCTTATCGAAAACTCTACAAATATTCACCGCCTGAAAGCTACAAAAAATTTGGTGATCAAAATTGACGGCCAGCTCACATCCATCAAAAAGCCTATCAAGGTAAATTCGATAACAGACAACACGGGCCTGGATGTTTTGAAAAATGGCATCAAAATGAAAATGCTCGACAACTCCCGCATTCAATTGCGTTTCTCAGGGGATGAAAATCTTTTTTCGGGGCACAATCTACGGGCCACCTTAACCTATCCCAATATTGAAGAAAACTATGGCCTCGTCATTGTAAGAGAGCAACATGCCTCCCAAGCCTATGACCACAAAACCAAAGAATGGATTATTGACATGAGCCTTACCGCCTACCCCCACAACGGCGTTCAATATTTGGACAAAGAAAATAGTATCCCAGGCAATTTCATAACCGGGATTCATCTTACAGACGATTCACCCACAGGGACCGATGTCTTGATAGACGCCCGCTTCACGGTTCAAGCAGACTTTTTAAAAGATACAAATCCCTAGAACTTAAACATTTCTTTGGTGCTTAAGCATTTTCCAACATTATCTGAATATTGGAATAGCATTCATTCTTCAATTTGCTAATGGGGCTAAGAAGCTTAGTTGTGGATGATTCTAAAATATACCCGGCCATAATCGCATGAACCGCAAAAGCAAGTTTTTTGAGCTCAATCAATTTCATTTCCGGTCTATGAATTTTTAAAATTTCAACCAAGCGCATACGTGCAGTCTCTCTAGCCGTTGTATTGAAATTTTTAAATTTTTTATCAACAATACAATAGTAATTTAGGAGCGCTAGCACGGCCACATGTTGTGGAAAAGTTTCCACCCATTCAAATGTCACCTCATTCAAAGCCTTTAAAAGATCCTCTGATTTTTGAACCTTTTCTAATTTCTTAGTGGTCATTTCTTGGGCATTTACTAAAACGAACTCTAAGGTTGCCTGGAGCAAATCCGGCTTTTCTTTGAAATAGTAGTTCACGTGAGCCCTGGTCATTTTAGCTTCTTTGCCAATCTTCTCAAAAGAAGCTTTTTCAATGCCGTGCTTGGCCAAGCAGGCCACACTGGCTTCAATGATTTTTGCCTTTTTAAGGTCCCCTTTTTTCGTTGATGACTCAACAACCTTTATAAGTGCCGATGAAAGAGCATTTTTTGGGGCGGGCCGACTTTTTGACATATGTATAAATCATACAGCAATTATAATAGGTGCAAATATGTGGCCGTCCAAAACTTTGATGCTTTTGCTTAGCTTCGTTCTCATAGTGAGCAAAAATGTGTTTTCCCAGAACTCGCCTCAAGGTCGCCTAGCGCCTATGTATAGCCATTTTTACTTAAACAAAGATGGCAAAGAGTACAGCGTCTGGATTGTTCGCCCCACCCTCTGGCTTCCAACTTCTTGGTCTCAATCAGACGTCCCCCTAAATGCCTTTTTGAAAGACCCCGAAATCCCCTATGACTCAAGCCTCAAACATATGTTTGGCGAAATTCAGCCCGAAGATCCTGCACAGTTTTGGAAAGTTCGCGAGGTAGAAAGCTTTGAACTATTAAAAATCCTTAGAGAAAAAAATAAGGAAGAGTACACAAAACAGGGTTACTACAACACTCCCGAAAAAGCAGCCAAGCAAGAGGCAGTTTTTGATAGCATCTTTGATGGAAAATCTAGCTTCGTCGCCATAACTGAAAAAGACAATCCCTCCCATGTCTATCAACAAATGGCGATAGTCCCTGACAAAGGCAAGGGGATTCCTCTCGATTCCGAGTTAGAGGCCGTGGGCAAAGACCCATTAAAAAGTTCTCGTGTCGCGCCTCGGGACTTTAATGAATTTTCATTTGCAAAAGAAGGCACTAATCAAGGCAGTCTAAAACCTTCACTTGCAAGCAAAGAAAGCGTGAGTGACTTGCGCCTAAAACGCACCTGGGTTTCAGGAGCAAAAGTCGAGGTCAAGGCTCTCTTAAAGAGCAAAGATTCGCCAGAGGATTTTACGTCCAGTCTTTTCAAACAATGCATTTCCCATGATCTGCTAAAGAATAGTGGAATCTCTATTCCTCCACATTTTCATCCAGACAACTATAACAACAAAATGCCTAGCCATGAGTTCATTGCTTTTTATGAATGGTCAGGAAAACCCCTATTTTACCTCAACACAAATTCTGTTCCTGAGACTTTTTTTGGATTCAACTTCGTGAACAGCGCTGGCTGGATGCTTGAGCCCCGCTGGGCAACCACGGTCAGAAACACAGAAGTTTATTTGAGCGCGCACAGCGAAGGTCTCAAGAGACTCTACGAGCAAGGACTAGGCTTTGACGAAAACCTAACAAGGGTACTCAAAAACCATGAGGGAAATCCCACCTATATCTTGCAAGCAAGTGCAGCCAATATTGAAGAAATTGCCTGGCAAAAAGCAAAAAGTAGAGTTCAACAAAAAAACTCCCTAGAGATATTGAGTGCTTCCAAAAAAAATATTCATGGACAAGAAGTCGGCTTTGTCAGACTAGAAACTTATGGAGAAGGGCACCGTAGGCGCCTGCTCAAACATCTTGCGCCAGATCAGAAAAAGTTAATCGACAATTACTTGCCTGTTTTCGATGCGGCTATAAAAGCTCGCAAGGACTACATAAAAATGGGACAACCTGCCACTGGATTTGCACAACATGATGAATTTAAAAAATGGCAAATGCGTTTTAGAGGAGAGCTCATTTCTCCCAAACGCTTAGGAGAAATGAGCTGCGGTGAAGCTTTTAAATTATTGGGAGAACAAGGAACCAGCTCAGTCTTTGACACTCCCTATGAAGCTTTTCAATTTTCTCATAAGCTCGATGTGCTTTGGTAAGAAAATTTTCAAGCCGTAACTTTTAAAGCGCTTACTTTTTTGTAGGTGTCTTGTAATAAGCACATGTCATCTCCGCGTCACTACCTTGCTCTGACACGTGAACAGCCGTTCCCGTTTTAAAGTCCCAAGTAGTCACTTGAAAGTTTAGGTTTGCATTGTAGTCGTAGGCAATAATTTTTGTTGAAGGTCCGTTTGCGAAAAGGCTTGGATAGTCAACAGTGGCACTCTGCCACTTATTTTGTCCAACAGCTTTCCATTCAATAAGAGCTTCGCCAACTTCTCCGCCAATCATTCCATAGCTATCCTGGCGTAACTGAGCTCTGGGGAAAGCCAATCTGACTTGCATTTTATTTCCCTGACAAGCCACAAACTTTGCATCCGAAAAAGATGTTGCTTTTTCTGCTTCGTCTTTAGGAGGATTTGGCCCTGCAACAGGCGCCTTAACTAGGGCAACCATTTGGTTTTGAATTCTTAGAAGTTGACTGTTCTTATAGGTTACTGAGGAATCAACAATTTGTAGCTGTTCACCCACGGTCCCAGCTTTAAGAACCAACGTCACTCCATCTATAGTCAGTTTTAAATCAAGTTTAGATTGAGTGGCATTCAAACTCCCCAAATTTGATTGTTCTCGAGTCTTCAACACATAGCCATCTTTTGAAGCAGCGAGCGAAAACTTAAGCGCGCCCTCTTCAGTTAAGTCGAGGCTCACGCCTGATTCACAATCAACTTTATAGTTGACGATTTCAAAGTTTGCTTTTTCTAATCGGCTCTCAAAATTAAGATCACAGCTATCGCTAAGAGTGCTTGAAATTTCAGCATTGACTTTGCCTTGCCATTTGCCTGTTAAAACTTTTGGTGTTTCTTCCTGAATGTTCCCCTTGGGATTGAGCCCCTCAACGGAAACTCCACACGCCCCGAGCATAATAGAAAGCGCTGTCGCTCCGATGATTGAAAGTTTTTGACTGAAATTGGGTTGTAATAATTTTTTCATTTTTGATCTCCTTTTGCGGCCAGCCCACAGATACCATGGGCGACTCGTTGCGGCATTATGCCGAAGGCAGCATGGAGATGCAAGAAAATTTATACACTTGTACAATTTTATTTCTACACATGTATAAAATCGACAACTTAAGACCTACTGAGTAATACAATTTCCATTCGTACTGCAAGAAATTGTACCGGAAACATAACCATAATCTGAACTGTCGTCATAAAATTCAGCATTATAAATTACATCCCCAAAATTTTGAGACCATTCATAGAAACGAGCTAAGCCCCATACTTTCCCAGTCCCACTACCGTTAACAGCAGAGCCTTTGAAATCTGACGACCCCCAAACCTCACCACGATTTTGAGACAAGTCATTGAATTCTGCATTATAACTAGCAGAGCCACCAAATTCATTCCTAGAACTATCATTAAAAGTTGCAAAATTGACCTGCGAACCACCTTGATTAATGCTGTTACCGTTAAAAGTTCCAGAATTAACGATTGCACCACCCTCGTTACGACTGTCATCATTAAAAGTTCCAATCCAAACTACTGATCCGTCCCCATTATTAACGCTGTCATTGTTAAAAATTGCAGTCCCTACATCGGCATGATTCTCGCTCCAATTATTAAAGGTAGCAATACTGCTCCCCAAAGTTTGTCCCTGGTTGATAGCACTATCAAAAGTCGAGGTCGCCGAGTTAACAACCCCACCCCAATAACCATTCCAAACATTTAAAGTGCCGCCTGGGAGAATACTAACATTGCTAGTCGGAGAAGCTGAAATAGTAGACAATTCTCCTTTAAAGGATTTCAAATATGTTACAGATAAGGGCCCAGTTCCAATAGAGCCAGGAGAAACAAGGTCTACAGAGTCTCCGTCAATGGGCAGCCTAGTTGCTGGCGTCGAACTACAGTCATCCGTGAAATACCAATTAGCCAAAACATTCCAATCACCTTCACCGCCGCCACAAAAATACAAAGTGACATCATTGACAGAAATGCTAACCGTCACCACCTCAGATTCATTTTCACCATCGCTTACTTTGAAAGTAAATTCATCAGCCCCTGAGTAATACTGTCCAGCCTTGTAACTAATGTTCGGAGGCGTGCCGGCAATGCTTCCGTGAGAAGGCCCAGCAATGATTTCGTAAGACAAGTCGTCTCCATTTTCATCCGTCGCAGAAAGTAAAATAGGCGTATCTGTGTCATGGTCTGCATCTACATTTTGCGAAATCGCAACTGGTGCATAATTTACCTCAACTGCTGGCGCAGATACTTGGTAGTTACCAATGACTCCAGTTCCCACCTTACAAGAAACCAATAGGGTTGCTGCGCCCATTACATACAGAACAGAGCAGCGGTTTTGCCTATACATACATCTATTCTAAATTAAATAGGTAAAATTTAGGGTTAAATTCATAGTTCTCAGTCGAGACCTATGACAATTCCAAGCGTTCTTAACACAAATTTAACATGAGCCTATATTATGCGCGCCTAAGCCATATCCTCAAAAAGATCGTAATGGTCGTTGATCATGCCCAATGACTTATAAACCTTTTGAGCAATAGAGTTAGACTTATCCACGTAAAGACGAATTCCTTTTATCGAGGAATCTTTATCCATCATATCCTTTAAGAACCGATACATCTTTGAAAAGATACTTTGCTGACGATGAGAAGGAACAACATAGACAGAGTGAATCCAAAATATTGTTCCGTTTCGCCAATCGCTCCACTCTGGAACAATCAAGAGGGTGGCCACCGCAATATTATTTTCAACTGCAACGAGGTACTTTCCCTTCGCAGAATCATCAAATACGGCCCTAACCCCGCTTCGAACCGTCTCCGGCTTTAACTGCAAACTTTCCGTTTCAAGGGCCATTTTGATCTGAAAGTCAGCAATGGTGTCTTGGTGCTCTGGCAGTGCAAACTTTATTTCCATAGATATTTCCCCTTATATCCCAATACCTTACCCCATTTGAGAGCGCCTTTTACCAGAGCAAGCAAACAGTTGTTGCGCCGCAGCATTTCTGCTATTATGACAGCCCTCATATGAGTAAATTTATCCTCTACACGCTGGCCATGACCTCAATTGGTCTCTGTGCCAACATCCAGGCCAGCGCTAGCATCCACGCCAACGCCAACCCAAAACTCAAGCCGTTTACAACAGATGGATGCTCGAGCTTTCCAGACGGAACACTGTCACAACCCACACTCTGGAGGCACTGCTGTGTCGTTCATGACATAGATTACTGGATGGCAGGAGAAAACTCCATTCGATTGAATTCAAATTCGGCCCTAGGCATTTGTGTCAATGAATCCTTGAATCACAATTACGAATTTCCCTTTGGCTTAGCGATGGCTATTGGGACAAATCTTGGTGGCTCGCAAAAACTTCCAACTTCTTGGAAGTGGAGCTACGGCTGGACCGGCACTAAGAAAAAAATTGATTCAAAAACTATAATTGCAGAAAAACTTCAAGTTCAAGAAAAACTAGAATGGGCAGCGGCTTGGTTAGGCAGCTCTGAATTTGCCAAAGAATACAAACTCACCCCCAAACAACAACAGTATATTATGGATGGACTAAAATACAAAATAGAACATCCTCTAACGACAGGTTTTTTGGGAGTGCTCAATCCTTAGCAATAGGCTTATATCCTAGGACATCTATTAAGGCCCATTCATAGGTAGCAATGCTCCACAAAAAATCGGGTTGCGGATCGTATTTTTCACCATCCTCTACAGGCTTACTTAGAGTTTCCACGTCTATTCGCTCGTACATAGACCCTTCTTTTGCAAAAGAATCCGCGAGACCATTGACCCATTTATTGGCCACCCGCTTGGCATCATTTACATAACCATAATTTCGCATGCCGTTGATCGCAAAATACTGAAAAGGCGCCCAACCATTGTTGCCATCCCACTGATGATGCGAATCCATAATGTCAGACGCCGCAATCCCGCCATCCTTTTCCAACACTTTGGCCGCCTCTAATGTTCGCTCTGCTTGTGTCTTTGAAGCGAGCCCCGCCCACATCGGAGTGTAAGTATCGGCCCCAAGAGCATCAACTCTCTTTTGAGTTCGCAAATTATAATTTTCGTAGCGCCCCTTTTCGTTATTCCACAAATATTTATTCATAGAAGATTGGCGATTTTCAAAAGCTCGCTCGAAGTGTTTTGACTCTTTCAGATGCCCCGCAACTTCATGCATCCATGACAAATCTTTTTCTACTTTTCCCATAACGGAATTTAGCAACACTGGAGCAATGTTTGTAGCCTCGCCCTGATGAAGCATCGTAAAATCTAAGCCTGACTCTGCGGCCGCCCTTGTATCACGATAAGTTTTCCCGATCGCAAGTTCATCATCTGCCCCATGACGTTCTGGCCTAGGGATGTTGGCCTCGTCCCAATGATGATTCAATCCGGTCTTGGGATCATAACGAGTCTTTGGGTTCATAAAAAATTCTTTGTACTCTCCCTCAATCAAAGGGAGTGCTCGTTCCTTTAACCATTTATTGATGCGAGCTTTTTCGCCAAGATCGTTCCCCGCTGCCTTTATTGAAGCCTCATAGACCTGCCTCACCATTGTAGAAAGGACAGGTGGTTGAGAGCGAGTTAGATAATAATCACGAGCACCGTTGGGAACAAAGCCAAACTGCCTTACATAGGAAAGCAAATTCTCAACCTGCATTTGCGCCACTTCTATTCTTCCCGTAGCAATCGCTCCTTCAACGGCCATAAGAGTATCCCAGTTGTACGATTCAGAAAATCTTCCCCCAGGAACAAGCGTTGCAAATTTACTTGGTAGCAAACTATCACTATGCCCATCACGCGGCTTACGTAACAAGGTATCCCATCGGCTTTCGGCGTATGCAAAAGCACGATCAATTTTTTCGACTTTCGAATTAACTCTCCAACGAGCAGGAGCCATTCCGTGAACAGGCTCCATATCAGGGGTGTGATCATACGCTTGCTCTAAAATTGTTTTTAAATAAATGCGCTCGCCTTCGATGCCTCCTCCAATTTTTTGAGAAGCTTCACGGGCACGCTTTTCTATCAAGGCACGTTCAGCCTTTGAAAGAATTTTCGGCTGCACATCAGACAAAGGCTTGAAATCATCAACGGCATTGATTTCTCGAATGCGCTCTAAGATGGGATCGTTAACTCCAGCCGAAACTTTTTTTGAACCAGGCGCGTTGGTTTCAGGCAATGATACTAATATCGAAAGCTCTTCAACATCAGGGACCTTTGGGTATTTAATCTGCGCCTTTAGCGTCTGGATATGCTCAGAGACCCTAGCCATCTCAGGCCCAAACTTTAGATTTAAGGACTCCAATTTCAAGCTGCACCAGCCAGCTTTATAGTCAGATGCGCTCACTCCTAGCCCCCCAAAAATAAGGGGACTCATGATCAAAATTCTGTAGAAATCCCTCATTTATTCAAATAGATCGGCACTTGGACCCCTTTTCTAAAGGAAAGGCCAATTTCTACTTGATGCGGCACAGCATTTGTCATATACGCAGTGCAGCATGGAAGCAAAATTTACTAAAATCAATACACCCATTCTCAAGACACTATCACGCGTCCTAGGCCTATGTGCCTTGATCGCACTTTCTCCGGCGGCTAAATCTCAGGATTTCAATGGCCAGTTTACTGCGACCCCGCGTGAAATTGCCCAACACAGGAACTCGATAGAAAAAATGGGAGAGATCGTAAAAGATTGCCTAGAGCAGGACTATTATCTTCATCTTCGCTTTTACAAGCGCCACGGAATTTCTGCTTTCTACGGAAGCAATTCCGCTTTTTCCAAAAAATCCACTGAGGAACGCCGCAACTACCTCAGCAGTCTTGGAAAAGACCCCAACCTGGTTGATCAGCTAAGAAAAACAAGCTGCATTGGTCTAACCGAAAAATGCTACGCAAAAGCCATGTCGGAAACAGGACAAGCTGCCGTATGGAAACGCATCATGGCATTCACGGCAAACAATAACTGGGATGGTTCAGCTATCATAGAAGGATTACGTGGCCTAGGCTGGTACGTGATGTACTGGAACCCAGACACCTCAAAAGATGAAGCGCTTGATGCACAAGACAAAGCTAAAAATCCTAACAACACAGGCGGCACTTGGGGCTACCATCATTACCGATACATAACTGCCACTCGTCAGAAAAAGTATTATAAAAACACGATCGACGATTCAGAAACTCTTGTTAATTTTGGAACCTATCCTGACTATGTCGTCGAACAAAGTCCGATGCTCCTTGGCGTCGCCCATAGTGGATACCATGTTTTCCCTGGAGTTTACGGTGTTGTCATTGAAGGTCACAGCACGAGAGACATTCGTGATGCCCACACTATTGAAACTTCGAAATTTAACCCTGACGCAAACGGCGGGGCTCCAAGAGGAAGTTACCACTCAGGAATTATTGCCTTGCCTCCTGGCTACGAGCCTGGCGCAAGAAGACGCGGCGGATGGGGCTGGTAAAGACATTAGCTAGTTCCCATTTTTGGACCGAATTGAGAGGGTTAGTGCCCTCTCAATTTTGCATCAATGTCCTCAAAGCGAGAAAGCAATTTTTTATAAAAATCGTAACGTCCCAAAAAATTGCGAAAAATATAGCGATCGATGACCTTCAAAACTCGCATTCCCACTAGGCAAAAAACCACAACACCGCCCAATAAATAGAGAACGTTTTCTGTGCCGTATGGATTTCCCTCAAAAAATAACCCATGAGTGTTCATCCCAAAAAATCCCACAATCAGATTAAGCGGTAAAAAGACACCAGAAATGATAGTCAACAATAACAAGGTATTGTTGAGCCGATCGGACTTAATGGCATCATGATAATGGTGCAAGCTATCAAGACGCCCCTTAAAAGTTAAAATATTAGAGTTTTGAAATTGAATAGTTTCATCGATGTCTTTGAATTCATCGCCCAGCGCCTTTAAACGCTCTCCCATTCTCGAAAGAAACTCTTTATAAACAACTGCATTTCTAAAATAAAAATTTTCGACCTTTGCCAAGTCTCTTTTCACGTTAAACCAAAGATCCATAAAATAAGAGGGAACATTTCTGTCGAATAATTTGTTTTCAAGATTTTCAATCTCGGCAAAATAGCCATTAATGATTCGGCCATTTTGCTGGTAAAAACTCACAAAATATTCCAATAGAGACTCAATCCCCTTTGAAAGCTTTGAGAGTTTTTTCTCGTTTCGATCAAAATAATAAATAGATTTTTCTAAAACGACAAAGGCCTCTGATTGAAATTTAAGTGAATTTCCTTCGAGAAGCAGGCGCCTCACCACAAAAACCTGAAATTCAATATAGTCCTCAAAAACAGAGGCTTGCTCAGAATTTCTTATAAGTTCATTGACCTCTTCATTGCTGTGAGAAATCACATGATCAACTTCAACGAAGTCATTGTTGCTCGTCATTACTTCAAAGTTAACTTAGGAAGTGACAATACACAACAAACCCAATGGTCTCACTAAATGTCATTAAAGGGGTCGTCTCTAACCTTAAAACTCGAGTCTGCGTCTACGTAATCAGCTGGCCTTCCCCAATAGTCGTATTTTCTAGCTTCGAGGCTACGATTCACTGGATCGAATTCTGAATACTTTGGAAAAGCTTCAAGTTCATGGCGCGCAATTTTTAATACGACCCTATGATCTAGTTCGTCAATTTTATCAACCCTAGAAATATTTACCAAATGCTTATCCGAGTGAAGCCAATTACCCGAGTCAATGATTAGCTCGTCCAATGAATTGGTGCTTAAATTCAGAACCAAATCAAAAATCTTTCCACAATTTTGCTTAATTTCATCAACGACACTGTAGTTCTTCAGTATCGTTATAGATCTAATGTGATTCGAGTTAATTTTAGGATCTCGACTCCTCACACTTTTTTTATGTTGAACAGGGGGGACTTCCCAACTTGTAGAGCCACCTTCAAGCGCGGGCCACCCAGCAAATCCATAGTAAAGATCGCCAATGGGATAATGCTCAGGATAATAATTTGTCATCTCTAATATCAAATCTTCTGAAACCGTCTCGACCTGATTCCTTGAAGGACATGACTCAAGTTTTTTTGAGGTCAGTCCTAGTTTTATCGATTTAAATTCAAGATCTACACCCTTGATAGCGGCAGGCGGCACCAAAACAAGATCGCCGAACAACCAACTTCCGCACCTCACAACCAAATATTGAATCTGGAATTTTTGATCATCATATAAAAAATTTACAATTTTTGCGGCATTGTCTCGATCCAAAGTATCAAGTTCAAAATGCAAAAGTGCGTCAAAACTAAGTTTCATGAATCCACCTCATTCCAATCTATGTAAATGCAATCTTTATTCCAAATTTTCCCTTTGTTTATGAAGACATAATGACTCAAGGCCTAGATAGCTTGGAAAAAATGGGACTTTTTGATACAGCCAAAGTGGGCACGTCTTAATGCGGCATATTTGTGACGCCGCCCTTGCTTAGACCTTTCTTGTTCGCCGCCGATATCATTCAGATGAGTTTTAAATTCGCACCAACTAGAAGATTTAAACAATCACTCATTTTTGCATTATCCTTAGTTTGGCAATCACATGCCTTTGCTCAGTATGAATACATTGTCGCGCTCAAAGAGGACGCGACTTTCGGAGTTCAGTTTCAAAAGGTGCTGTCAAGCTTCACAAAAGAGGGCGCAACTCCGACAGAAAAATTTATAGCTTTTGGAAAAAACTATTTAATTGTTAATTCAAAAAATAAAAATCTTCTAGAGCTCTTCGACCAACAAAAATGGGCAAAACTAGGCATTTCGAATTTAGAAAAAAATATTTCATATTCTGTCCTAAGGGGATCCCGTCCTCCAGAAAAAATTCCAGACGATCTCCATGATTTTAACCCACGTCCCGTTATTTCAAATGACCCTGACCTAAACAAATTATGGGGAATACTTAATTTTGGCCAAAGCGTTCAAGGGACTCCTGGGTACCGAAAGATCGACAGCGCAACGGCTCAAGCATGGAATATAAGCACGGGGCAAAAAGAACAACTCGTTGGAATCATGGATACAGGCGTTGACTACAACCACCCAGACTTGAATGCCAATCTATGGAGAAACAAAGATGCCAACGGAGCCGCCTATTATGGCTATAATGCTTTGGCTGACAATAACGATGTCACTGACGGATATGGTCATGGCACCCATGTTTCTGGAACCATTGGTGCTGTTGGAAACAACGGTATTGGCATTGCCGGGATAAATTGGAATGTTAAAATGGTGCATGTAAAGATTTTTGATTCCAGCGGCAGCACAAGCCTATCGACCATCTTAAAGGGCTTGAGTTGGTTTAATGATAGACGAGATAAAATTAAGGTCATCAACCATAGCTGGGGAGGCAACACTTTTTCGCAAGCTCTTTCTGATGCCTTCAAAGAGCTTGATGGTCATGGAATTATCAATGTCATCGCCGCTGGCAATAGCAGCGAAAAATTAGATAGGAATAGCGATAAGGCCATAAGCAAAATTTATCCGGCCATGTATGAACTCGAAAACAGCATTGTCGTTGCTTCTTTCGATAATAAGGGGCGACTTTCGGGCTTTTCGAATTACAGTGACAAAATTGTAGATATTGCTGCGCCAGGAACGGGAATATATTCCACTGTCCCCGATGGCTACGCCTATAAATCTGGGACTTCCATGGCCACACCGCATGTGACGGGGGCCATCTCGCTTTTATGGTCTCAGCATCCAAGCTGGACTGCCTCGATGGTAAAATCAAGGTTAC
>JBGSZX010000057.1:0-11477 GCA_041750195.1 Bdellovibrionota bacterium
CCACGGTACTTCAAAGAGTGCCTCCAAAGGCACTCTTTGCCGCACGCGTGGGTCTGCGTTACTTCGCTTGTCATTTGCCTTAGGGCAAACTCTGGCGCTTGCGCCTTGGTAGTGCAAAAAATATGCTCGGCTAAACTTGCGTTACTTTTGAGACGGTGTACTAGTTTCTAGCTTAAGTATTGTCATGGCATGGCTCTTGAACCGGCGCAGGTGTGCCGCCATCAATAGACGCCTTCTTTTTTAAGATTATTGAGCTATTCCAACACTGGTCGAGTGTTTGGTTGCAAACATATTCATTGTTAATCTCTCAAATAGACGAAACTCAAACTAGAGAAATGTGGAGTCTTTTGGGAACTGGAAACTTCGATTCCTTTAGCCAGTCCAACGAAGTCGTACAATTATTTAAGACAATTGGCTTATTGCACTTGCTAGTTCTTTCGGGCAGCCAAGTGGGAGTGCTCGCAAGTTTGTATCGCGCAATTCTGCGATCATTGCCATTTTTGTCTAAATTTCGAAATACAAATTTTTATTTAGCGGAATCGCTTGGGAGGCGATTGCTTATGATTTCATATGTTGGGGGGACTGGGTTTTCTGCTCCATTAACCCGAGCGGCTTTGGCCTACGAGGCTCAAGAATCAACATATTCTCTGCGAAAATGGGGAATTGTGTTGGCTGTGTTTTGTATTCATGCCCTTGTTTTCCCGGGGCAAACTGGGCAACTTTCATTTGTTTTATCTTGGGCCTCATTTTTAATGCTGCTGGTCTTAAATAAATATGACCTCCCTAGGTGGGTCGCGACTGGAATCCTAAGCATTCTTTGTCATTCCTTGATTGTTGTCCTTAAGGACCTTGATATGCCAACTCCCGTGCTTTGGGGCAAAATACTAGTTTCAAACGTGGTGCTGGCATGGCCATTTAATCGGATTATTTTTCCGATGGTGGCGTTTTTGGTCTTGGGGGCAATTTTTTTGAGTTTTTTTGTTGAGCAAAAGCTGTTCTATCAGTGGGGAGTCAATTTTTTTGGCATGTTTGGCTTTATTTATAATGGGATTGGGCGACTTGTTCTTTGCGCAATTCGCGCGATAAGGTATATTTAATAATATGAATTTTCGGGAAAGAGTGATTGAGATTTTAGCTCAGCGAGCATCAGAAATTTATGACGGTGCAACTAAACTAGAGGTGATTGATTCGGCGGACTTCGAACAAATTGCCATGGACTTAGAAGAGCTATTACGTTCAGAATATTCATTCGAAGCACCAACAGACGAATCCTAATAATTTTAGGCACAGGGCACAATTGTAAAAGGGGCTTCGCGCAGTCTGCACGAAACCCCTCTTGGCTGTTATTAATTTAATTAATCTTTTTTAGTCTTAGCCTAACAACTTAAGGGCCATAGCTTGGCTTTGGTTTGCTTGAGCTAGGACAGAGACGCCAGATTGCAACATGATTGATGTTCTAGCCATTTCAGCACTTTCGCTCGCAACGTCAGCGTCTTTGATTCGACTTCTTGCAGCACTTAAATTCTCTACAGCAACTTCCGTGTTGTTGATTGTAGAATTCAAGCGGTTTTGCAAGGCACCAAGTTGAGAGCGGTTAGAGTTGAGGGTTCCTAGCGAATCGTCAAGTTTCTCTAGAGATATCTGGGCAGATTCTTTTGTTGAAGAGCTAATATCATTTAGACCAAGTGCTTCAATCGAAACGTTAGTTGTGGCTGGATCGTAAGAAATACGGTCAAGAAATTCGTTGTTCTTGATGCCGATTTGGAAATCCATTTTAGTTCCTTGGCCATTTAGCAATGATTGGCCGTTATATTCTGTACCTTGAGAGATACGTTCAATTTCTAATTTTAATTGTTGAGTTTCTTTGTCCAAATAGCCTCGTTCTTTGGGGCCAATGGTGTCAGATGCAGATTGAACCGCAAGTTCTCGAAGACGAACAATCATGTTACCGACTTCGTTCATGCCACCTTCTGCGACTTGAATGAATGAAATTCCATCCTGAGCGTTTCTTTCACTCTGTTTGAAACTTCTGATTTGTGCAGACAAGTTCTCACTGATTGCGAGTCCTGCAGCGTCGTCAGCAGATTTGTTGATTCGAAAACCCGAAGATAATTTTTCAGAAGTTTTCTCTTGTGCCAGTTTTGTTCCTCGCAAATTGCGGTGAGCATTGATGGACATCATGTTAGTGTTGATACGTAAACCCATAGTAAAAGCCTCCTAATTGCTTTTGACCCAGGCCTTCCGTGACGGGTTTCAACGCGACCGTGCGCTGAAGAGCATACTGCTCCAGTTTAATAAAATTGTTTTTGTAGTTATTGAGATATGCGTAAGAACGGTTGGGGCAGATTAGAAAACCTGCAACTCTGAGCCCTCTTCCGTGACGCTATTCGTAGAACTGCTCCGCAGCTCACTATTCGCTTTAACCAGCTAAGAACTTCATCGGAACCTTAACAAAAAACTTAAATACTTTTTGCAGGAATTTTATTTTTGACTGTGCGTATCTAAGAGTTGCTGGCTTTCAAAAAAATCTCAACATTCAATAACTTGCTAGAATAATTGAAGATAAGGTGCCCAAAGCGGCTAAGTTGCCAAAATTTTGACTCATTTTATCTCTTAGCAACTCTTACGTACGCACAGACATAATTTAACAATGCGAGATGATTGGAACTGGTATTCTAGCGAGTACTAATGACAGCGGTGCGCTTTATTCTTTTGTTATTGTTCCTGCGTGGTGAGGGAGCTACGGCCGCCGAGGAACACATAGATAGTAAAAGCGTCGACCTGCAGGCAAAGGCCATCAAATCTGATTCGGCTTGTGTGTCTGACGATAAAAGTGGGCAGATGGGGGGTCCTCTTTTTGATGCTTGTTATCGCCTGTGTCAGACCCAGAAAATTACAAATGAACAAAAATCTAGTCAGCTAGTGCGCAGGGTCCTTGTTCCCGAACAAAACGTAACAAGCCATCTACTAACTCATATTCAGGCGGCGCATGCTGAATCAAATGATCCAAGACAAATTGAGCGAGGTATAAAACGTCGTCTATCGGCTTCAGCAAAAGCTTATGCAGCCTACGAAGTTTATGCGCAAAATGAGCTCGCGAAGATAGAAGCTCCGTTGGCAAAGCTCAACACCCAGATATCTGCCATGGAAGCAAAGATGAAGGCTTCGGGCCTTTATCCCTCCCGGGTTTATTATCCAGGAATTCATCCTGTGGATCCCAAAGAACTTAGTCGTCTTTATTCGCAGCGAAGTGCTCTACTTGGTCGTCGAAAAGATCTGGAAGGTAAAAGAATTATTAATAAACGTGAAGAAAATGCCTTATACAATTTGCTGAAAGGATTGGATCCTTCTCTGAATACATCGAAGACCCTGAGTGATGCGGTTCTGATTTTAAAACTTGAATCCCTTGGAAATTCAAAGACGGTAGATACAGCGGCGACTGGAGAAGATAATACCTACTTTGTTCAGATCGGACCTACTGGGCTGGCATTAACTTCACTTGCCAATGGAAGTCTCGATCGAATTGATCTGCGCGAAGCTAATGGGAAAAAATATTTGCTGGCCTGTGACGTTCAAGGAACAAATGCTGTTTCATCGTGGGAAGTTCCACTTGATGTTCCTTGCACGGCATCCTCTGCTATAGCGAGTCTTCTTGCGTCCACTCCCAATATTAACCTTGATGAAAAAACATGGGATAAATTGAAGGCAGAAACTCAGGCCAATGTTGATGAAGGTCTGGAGTATAAAATGGTAGAGTTAGATTACATCGAGAATTCTGCTCTGGAATCTATACTGACGGAGGATTGGAAGAGCCGCCGAGGTAATATGTTTGAACGCCAATCGCATGCCTTCATCAGACAGATGGAAAAAAACAAAAAGATTCCTGCGGCTGTGCAGAAAGTTTTTGATGAATGGGATCCTAAATCTAAAGAAAGTTGGAGCTCCTCTGGGTGGCCCGACAAAGAATCAATTTATGCAGCTGCGGCAGCTGCAACCGACAGGTTGGAGGAAGAAGCGAAGTCAAAATATGTCTCTGATATGATGAGAGAACTCTCGAATGGCAAGACTCTAAGCCCTTCTCTGAAAGAGGCGTTTGATAAGGAATATTCTCGACGATTTGACAATGAAACAGTGTTTGCAAATGGCCTAAATAATGAAAGTGCGCAGGATTACGAAAAGCAAGTTAAATTTCTTGAGGTTCTCAAACAGGGAGAAAAAACCCGGACCGTGCCAAGAGATGCCTATTACGATTTTCTTAAAACAGAAAATCTTTACCTAGGTTTTAGAAGCGATAGGGACGGGCGTTATGTTTTGAGAGCGGATGCCGACGGGCGCCAATTTTTAGAAATAATACCCGCACAGCTGATTGGAATTGGAGCGTGTGATGGAGGGGGAGCCACTTGTCGACCTGTCTCAAGCGTAGCATTGGCTCGATTTGAGATTTCGAAAGATGAAGCTCGGGCTTTGAAAAAATGGATTGGAAGCGAGAATTATGAAAATAGGGATGAAAGAGGGGGGAATGACGACTTTCCTCTTAAAGGCTCTAGAATGTTGGAGTTCTGTCGTAGTTTAGGGGTGGCACCACAAATTTTTCAGCAGGAGCTAGTGAAAGAAAGCAAAGTTGAAGCCCTGTATAAGGCTTTTTACGAAGATCGCCAAAGGGATGTCGAGCGTCTTAAGGAAGAATTAGGAATTGAATATTAAAACTAGATCTCTTTCACACCTGTAGTTTTGTGGAACGCCGCATCGAGCGATGTGTCTCAATTTTTTGCTTAAAATTCCCTTTTTAAGGGGGATAGAAGCCGGGCTTCGGATGCGATAGGCTTGCCGCATATGAATCCCAATATATTAGAATTTTCTCAGCAAATTTCTGCGGCTCTTCAGGGCTGCGATTCCATTCGTCCTGCCGACCCAACTCGTAAAATGGAATCGGATAATGCCATCAATAAAATGGGTGATCTGCGTGGAAGACCTTTGCTGTTTCCAATGATGCCCACGGGACGAGCTTCGGGACCATATATAGAGATGATGGATGGTTCGGTAAAACTAGATCTCATTACAGGAATTGGCGTTGCACTATTTGGACACAATCATCCATCATTGATGCTTGAGGCTCTGAAGAAAACCCTAAAAGCACCGACGATGCAGGGGACATTGATGCCTGGGAGGGAATCACTGAAAGCCTCAGACTTGCTGGTGCGAGGTGCTCGAGGAGAATTGAGCGGACAAAAACATTTGAGCGCAGATGCAAAATCAAATCTTGTTCAGTGTTGGCTAACAACTTGTGGAAGTATGGCAAATGAATTGGCTCTTAAAATTTGTCGGCAAAAAAAAGCTCCCGCTTATAAGGCAATTTCATTTAAGCATTGCTTTGCAGGGCGCAGCTCGACCATGGGTGAACTTACAGATGAACCCAAGTATCGGGTAGGGCAGCCAACTTTTGATCAATTTGCTTATTTGGATTTTTATGATGATTCAATCAATCTTGATGACAACATTCAAATAACAAAAACTCAGTTTGATGCGATCTTATCTAAAGAACCAAATGCTTTTTGTGCCTTTGTGTTTGAGCCGGTTCAGGGCGAGGGTGGTGCCTTTAGGCAGGCACCTCGTGAATGGTGGAGTGCCATTTTAGAACATGCAAAATCTAAGGGATTAGCTATTTGGCTTGATGAAGTTCAAACCTTTGGTCGAACCGGAGAATTGTACGCATTTCAAAGAATAGAAATTGGGAAATATGTTGATGTGGTGACTGTTGCAAAACCTTTACATGCAGCCGCTGTTCTGTGGACAGACGAGTATCGGCCTCAGCCTGGATTGGTAGCGGGAACTTTTTCATCTTCGGGGGCCTGTCTTGCCATAGGTGCAAAAACTATTGAGATGCTTAGCGAAGAAAACTTCTTAGGACCGAATGGTAAAATCCAAGAGCTTGAACGCTTTATCATTCATGATTGGAGCAAAAGGCGCGAGATTTACGGCGAGAAATTTGGCTTTGGAAAAATGAATATCATTGGTGGAATGGTAGCGGTGGAAATTTTGAATGGAGAAGCTGAAACCATTAAGCAGCTGCTGTTAAAGCTCTATGACAATGGCGTGTTAGCCTTTAGCGCCGGCAAGTCGCCGGTCTGTCTTCGATTTTTGCCTCCCATGGGTGTTTTAAAAGAAAGTCATTGGACTGAGGCGATGGAAATTCTAGAAAAAACATTAAAAGAAAACGAAGGAGACTTTGCGAATGTTTCTAGTTCGTAATGCCGAGCCTGACGATTTAGAGGATTTGTTTCGTCTATCGAAACAGGCAGTATTTTTAAATCTGCCGTCTGATAAGTTGAGTTTGTCCAAACTTATTACGCAGTCTCAAAATAGCTTTAAGGAAAAAGATCGCGTCCTTGAAAAAGGAAGATATCTAGTGGTTCTGGAAGACACGGTTAAAAAACGAGTCATAGGAACGAGTTCCATCATCGCTAAACATGGGACCCCATCGGAACCTCATACGTTTTTCCGCGTCCTTGAAAAGAAGAAACTTTCAAAAAGTTTGCATATTGGATTCATTCATCAAGTATTAAGACTTGGTTTCGACCATGATGGGCCCACTGAAATTGGCGGTCTTGTCTTGATGCCTGAATATCGGGGGCATGCTGAGCGCCTTGGAAAGTTTTTAAGTCTATCGCGATTCATGTATATTGCGGCACGCCCCGAGGAATTTGAAGACAATGTCTTGGCAGAATTGATGCCTCCCTTTACCGAAAAAGGTGAGTCGCCCATATGGGAAGCCCTTGGTCGAAAGTTTACGAATCTTCGTTATGATGAAGCCGATCGGCTCTCTAGAAAAAATAAAGAGTTTTTTGCGGCGCTGTTTCCCGAGGGAGATATTTATACCTGTATGCTTGATCCTGATGCTCGCCAGGCCATTGGTGAAGTTGGAGCTGAAACCGAACCCGTAAGAAAGATGCTGATGAACATTGGATTTAGTTACAAAAGCATGATCGACCCCTTCGACGGTGGTCCTCATTATTGGGCGCAAACAAATAAAATTAAGCCCGTCGCAAAAACAAAGGCGATCAATGTTGAGAAAGATAAAGCTAAATTTAAGTCCGGAGTGAAGGGCGTATCGAAGGTGCGCGCTTTTGTGATGTCTTTGAATAAGGGGCAACCGAGAATCATTCAAGGCGATTTTATTGTTAAAGGTAAAAGTGTTTTGTTAGACGAAAAGCAACTAGAGGTATTGAGCTATAGAAAAGGTTCAGAAGTCTATTTTTTAGAGCAGGAAAAATAGCAGCTAAAATAAGGGAGATTTGTATGATTCCACTTAATAAGGTTCTTGATGGTGAAATTAAATTTTTAGGTTCATTTGTAGGCGGTGCCTGGCGACGGGCAGAAAGAAACAGTGTTGAATGGATTATTAAATCTCCTGCAAATTTTGATTGGGTTTTTCCGCAAGTAAGTGCTTCAAAGGAGTTCATAGATATCGCCATTGAAAGTGCGCGAGAGGCTTATCCTCAGTGGAGAAGACTAAGTTTTGAAGAGCGAATCAAAATCTTAAATAAATTTGGTGATGAGTTGATGGCTCGGAAAGAGTTGATCGCAAGAGTGATGGCTTTGGAGGTTGGGAAACCTTTGGAAGAGTGCCGGAGTGAAGCTCAAATTTTAAAAGGAAAAATAGACATCACCATTCAAGAAGGTCTCAAGCTTGTTGCTACTCAGAAGTATGATTTGGGCACGGCTGGACGCGGAGAAATTCATTACAGGCCCAAAGGTGTTTTAGCTGTGATTGGTCCTTTTAATTTTCCTACCCATCTTAGCAATGGACATATCATCCCCGCTCTTTTGATGGGAAATGTATGCATACTGAAGCCGTCTGAAAAGGCGCCCTATAGCGCACAAATATATGCGCAGGCTGCAGAGGCAGCTGGTTTTCCTCGGGGCGTTTTTCAAATGCTACAGGGAGATGGTGATATCGCATCAAGATTGGTTGGGCATTCTGGAATTGATGGCGTCTTGGCAACGACAAGTTATGAAATCGGCGCCAAAATTCAAAGCAAACTTGCCGAAAAAACCGAAAAAATTGTGGCACTAGAGATGGGCGGCAAAAACGCCGCGATTGTTTGGGAAGGATCTAATGTGGATCAGGTTGCGCAAGATCTCATTCAATCTTCTTTTTTGACGACGGGTCAGCGATGTACGGCATTGTCTAGAGTTTACATTCACCCATCATTGAAAGATGAAGTCATTGAGAAAGTTCATGCGCGAGCCAAGGAACTCATTATCAATCATCCCTTTGCAGATGATCCTGTTCCCTACATGGGACCCATCATTAGTGCGGCTGCACGGGATAAGTTTTTACGCTACTCAGATATAGCAGTCTCAGAAGATGCCGAAAGCATCATGCGCCCAAAAATGTTAGAAGGCGTGACTCGTAAAAATCGTCATCCGCTTCCGGAGGGATATTATGTTTCTCCTTCGATTCATTATGTAAAATCAGCGAATCCTAAATCGCCGTATCAAACTCACGAAATATTCGGCCCCGATATTTTCTTTTGTGAAACATCTGATTTGGATGAAGCCATCGCAAATGTAAACGCCACCAACTTTGGTCTAGCCTTTTCCTTTTTTGGTGGAGATGAAAAGTTATTCCACAAAGTTGCGGACGAAGTTGAGTGTGGATTGACCTATTGGAATCGTCCGACAACGGGCGCAAGTTCCAAATTGCCATTTGGTGGTTGGAAGCGCTCGGGCAATCACTACCCTGCAGGATTGTTTGCCATCTATGCTTCGAGCCAGGTGCAGACACGGTTGTTACAGGGGTAGTCGTGCTGATAGGCAGTGTTTTTCGCGTCTTCTTTGGGGCTAGAGCAGGCACAGTTCGTTTTTCATGGCCCCTAAATAAAGGATCTCATTACGGGTTAAGAAGTGCTCCGCTTGGAGGTTCACAATATTTTCTCTGATATGCCAGTAACTTGTTCTAAAGTTTAGGTAACTTTCGATGCTAATCCGTCCATAGTTTAAATCGCTCAAAGCTAGCTTGAGTTGCCTTTGCGCCGATTGGCTTTGGTTCTCGAGTAGTTTAAGACTTTGCGTTTGCATCATAAATGCTCTGTTTTGTGTGGACCAATTTTGCTTGAGTTGTCGAAGCACTAGAATTTTGCTGGCTTTGGCTTTGAGGTTTTGGATTTTTGCTCTTGATGCGATTGAGTTTTTGTTTGGGGACCAAAAATTCCAGGAAAGTGTGGCACCATAGTTGTTTTGTTTGGGGACGAGACTTGTGATGTCGCCTTCAGATCTAGCATAACTTAGGTCAAACTTTGGGGACAACTCTAATCGCCTAGCTTGATGTTGCGCTTCATAAGCCTCAATGTTTTCGTCTGCGGAGCGGATGATGGGATGGGAATCCCAGGAAGGGGCGGCTAAGTTTACAGCTTCCAATACGAGCTGCTTTTTTAAAAAGCTGCTTGTTTGCTCTTCGTTAAGTTTTTCAATTTCTAGCTTAAGCTCTTGTGCAATTTTATTCGCAGCAGGAAAAGCCTCAAGTCTATCAATGTGTTTTTCAACGAGTTCTTCTGCTTGCAAATGAGAAGCTTGGTCGCTTGCAAAATCTATTTCGGCTCCGCGGAAATCTATTTCTCTAATTTGTTTTCTATTGTATTTCGATCGAAGCTGTTTAAAAACCGTTAGGGACTGCTCTTCTTTGTTCTTCGCAATTTTTAGCTTTAGGAGATCGCGCAGAAGGGTCGCATAGGTGGACTGGATTTCTTTGCAGGTTTCTAAGGTAAGTTTTTCGTGTTCAGCAGTTTGAGATTTTTCAAAATGCCGCGACACCGCTGCATTTTTATTGTCTAGGCGTCCTAGGAGATTGGGCCAAACATTTAGCCCGATTCCCATGCTTTGTTCTTGCTCCGCAGAGCTGCTGTTTAGATTTCTGCTTAGCTCATAACTCAAGTTGAAGCCAAGGGGAAGGGTGTTAGTTGTTCCCAAAGACCACCTGGGTCTAGACCTGTCGGGAAAATTTTCAACATTTGGATTTGAAAGGCTGCTCTCAGCGTTTAATGAATAGTGTTGAGCTGCAAAATTGGCATCGTTTTGGGCTGATTCTTTTGAGAGCTCGGAAATTTTTATATTTTCATCGTCATTCAATAGGCTTGCCATAAATGTTTTTAATGAATTAGAGGCTACAGATGTTTGGGAATAGCTTGTCAGCGAAACAAACAAAACTACCAAAAAATTAATAAAGCAATTTTTTTGGCCTAAAGAACAAAATGATTGTTTATTCGCCATCAAATTTTTTAAAGACGTAGAGAATGACGGTGATTCCTACAAGGGCACAAAAAGACATGGTGATTGCGGGGGTCGTCATAAATTCTTGCATACGAAATGCTATCTTACACAAGAATAGGGCTTAGTTGAAGTCTTTGGGACGAAGAGGCTTGATTTGCCTATGCGTTGAATGAGGCAATAAGTCACAGCTTTTCCTGTGGGCGTTACAGCGTCAAATTCTACCAGTTCAGGATCGAGTATTTTTGATTCCGGGCCGGCCTCAGTGAAGTGAAAAATAGCGGAGCTAGGATTTTGCACTTTAAATGGATTCGAGTCGGCTTGTTCTACCAATTCAATGGGCTGATGCTGGGCGGGGTAAGCCAGGAGACTGTCCTCCTTCAGGTAATTAACTGGCAAGTCTGGATACCAGCCAAAGGGGCCTAAGGTGATAAAGGTTAGGGCATCCTTGGGCCCGCTAACAAGCAGGTGATTAATTGACCCGGCAGCTTTGAGCTTATCTGTGTAGGGAGTGAGATCGGGGTAGCGAGAAACATGTGTGCGATACGGAAGGTATTGAAGAACTAAGGCTATTGCAATGGCGCCTTTTTGGGTGAAGCTGGTCCATGATTTGGGTCGAATTTTTGAGCCAAGAGTCGTCGATGCTAGTCCCGCACCAAGCAAAATAGCTATGGGGGGCATGGCTAGGAGCCAATACTGTCCCCCGACACGTTGTGCAGGCGAATACATCAAAATAATCGTTAAAAAGAAGCAGGCAATGAGCCAGGTTGGAACAAGCCGCCTGATGGAAAACAGGGCGAGAGGAAGAAGCCATAGGAGTTGATTGGTATCTCTCGCAAGCCGTCCCCAAAAAACGGGATTAAAAATCAGGGACCAATTCCATGATTGCTGAAATCTTCCGGCAAATTGTCGTTGATTGTAAAGTTCAATAAAATTCGGCACCAGACTGTTTTTAATTCCCCAGTAGTAAAGACCCAGGACAATACTTGTGGTGACAAGTGCGATGGCCGAAAGGGCACAGCGTTTTGCGAATATTTTTTTGTCAGTTCTGGTGAAGCGAGTAGAGAGTCCAAGAAAAAAAACAAAAACAGCGCTGGGGCCAAAAGCAAGGAAGGTAAGGCCCTTTGTAAGTATGGCACAACCCAGAAGAATTCCTGAGGCGATCGCCCAGGTAGACGCGTGTCTCGAACGAAAGCAATGGTAGTAGGATA
>JBGSZX010000058.1:0-68388 GCA_041750195.1 Bdellovibrionota bacterium
ATTGACTGGATCAAGGCCGATGACGTTGAGGACGCGGTAGCCAAACATTTGAACGAAACCCTACATCGTGAGGGCTACCTAAACGACATTAAGGTTCGCTACGATATTATCTTAGGGAAGAAACACCGTGATTTGACAACCGAGAGGAAAGCGATGCGCGAACGCCTTGCAAGTATCGAAGCGGAGACTAGCAAGGTTCTTGAACTCCAGCTTTCGATGAATGATGTAACCGTAGATCGTGTTTTCAAGGACAAGATCCGAGCACTTGCAGACCAGAGAAAACAAATCGAAGGACGCCTAGCTGAGATCGAATTGGCTAGCGAAGATCAGCTGTCGGTAAAAGAAGCGATGGCTTGTGTTCAGAAAAACACAGATGAGTTTCAGCGAGGCTGGAAGAAGGCCACACCACACGTTCGGCGCAGACTGATCCGCAATGTTTTTCGGGACGTGGTAGCGAGCTACGACGGACTAGAGTTGCATTATCGAGTGACCGATGACACCAATTTTGCTGGTACTGGAAAATCAAATGGCAGACTTTTGGGCACAAAAAAACCCGCATCCCTTTCGGGAGCGGGATTATATTCCCGTAATTTCATGGGCCTAGCCCCGGCTGGGGCTGAAGGGGTTTCCGGTTCGTTTATTGATGATAATGGTCGGCGCGGCGGGATTTGAACCCACGACCCCTTGCACCCCAAGCAAGTGCGCTACCAGGCTGCGCCACGCGCCGACACAAGGCCCAAAAAGTAGCATTGGGGCTCACTTCTGGCAAGGCCAGACATTTCACTTCTTTTTAAGAAGCTTTAAAAACTTAGGATCTTTTAGCAGCCAGTGAAAAAGATTTTTTGCAACGATTTGGTGCCCCTCTTCATTGGGATGAAGACGATCCTCTAGGTTGAGATCCCCAACATCAGCAACTCCCTCTAAGATAAATGGATACAGAGGTAGCACGAATTTTTTTGCCAAATCGGTATATACCGCCTCAAAATCTTTTCTATATTTGGCATCAAAATTTGTGGGCATTTTTATTCCTAGTAAAAACACTTTGAGACCCAGCTTTTGAGATTTTTGGATGATGCCCTCTAGCGCCGACTTCATGCCCTCAACTGAACTTTGTCGTAATCCGTCGTTAGCACCTAGCTCCAATAGCAAAACATCAAAAGGACCAGATCTCTTGATAACCCAATCCATGCGATTCAAGCCTTGCGAAGCCGTATCGCCACTAACGCCCGCGTTTGTAATTTTAACGAGATACCCAGCTTCGATGAACAATTTTTCGAGCTGCGCGGGAAAGGCAAGTTTTTGATCGAGCCTATGACCCGCCGTTAAAGAATCGCCCAAAGCCAATATCTTGAGGGGAGTCCCAGTACTTGCTTTTGCCGAAACAACCGGCCCAGCGCCCTCCCCCTTGGATGCTGCCCCAGCCGCCAAAACACTAAGCAAAGGAGTCATTAATATTAGGAGGAGGCATATCATTCGTCTCATAAGGCCCCTATTTTTAGCAGCTTATGGCGTTTTGTCGCCACCTCTTCCCCGCGCACAGGTAAATTTGCGCAAGTCCTCGATATTTTTAGTGACGAATACCCGGCTTAGCAGACACTTACGCTTTGACACAGCGCGTTAATCGGTTATAATCCCCTTCGCCGTTGATGCTGTGGAGGTTTCTATGCGAATGCTGTCTTTATTATCGATTCAAACAAAACTATCTATCCGAGTTTTAAATTATGGAATGCTAATTCTTAGCCCCCAATTGCTTTTCGCCAGCGGAGGTTCTTCTCCCATCAGCCCCTACCAAAAAAAGTCTTTAAAGGTTTTGGCCTCCCGAGGCGGTGTTGACGCTCAAGCGCTCGAAAGCTTCTTTAATAGTCTACAAACATCGTCATCTCATGGTTCATCAGGATGCATGAGATTTCTTGAAGCAGCCCCCACTCAACGGGATTCATTTTTGAGTTGTCTTTCTGAAGGTGGAAAATCTTCTCTAACGAAATCGCTTGGCGAAGATTTATTTAATTTTCGATCTAAACTACTTCAAAAAGAATCCAACAAAGATAACATTAGCACGCTGGCTCTCGCGGGTTATGTTGAAGACTTGGTACGTGAAAACCTACGTAGCCAAGGAAAAGCCGCCGTATGGGTGACTCAAGATGGTTTCAAAAGTGGCTCCGAAAAACTAGACTTTGAATTTGAAGACGGCGACGTCGTTGTTGGCCTTGGAAAATCATCCATTAGCTCATTAATTTCTCAAATCAACCAAACACCCAGCCGATACTCTCATGCCTTTTTGGTTCGCAAACGTGAAGGAAAAGTAACAACCGTAGAATCACTAATCGAAACAGGTGTGAAAGAATTTCCGCTTCAACATTTGTTAGATGATCCCTACAATCAGCTTACCGTCTTGCGCTGGAAAAACCCAAGTAATCGTAAAAGAGTTGCAAGTGCCGCTTCCGATTGGGCCTATGCAGCCGCCAAGAGACGCGCTCCCTATGACATTGAAATGAATTTTGATGAAGACCATGCGCTCTATTGTAGTGAAGTTATTTTGAAAGCTTACTCACACGCGAGCGGTCTTGATCCAAGAAAAATACTTGCTAAGTTTTCAAGTATTAAGTCAAAAAAAGCATTTGAGTACGCTCAGAACTTAGGTGTCCGCAAGCAAAGTTTTGCCTCACCCGGAGACCTCTTCAATTCTGAATACCTTGAAGTCGTCGCTGACTACCGAAAACCAAAAGACTTGCTATTGTCTTGGGAACTCTTTTTGATGGGCGATTTGTTTTTAGAAAAAATCGAAGAAGGCTACAAAGTTCAGCCTGATCCTATTTATACTGGACTTCCTTTGGTCGTTTGGGTTGGCCAGCTTATTCCAAGTATATTCCATGAAGATGCGCGGCTCATTCCTAAGAGTTTAAGCCCTTGGGCTATGTCGGTTATGGCGACAACTCAGAAAAAGATCTATGACAAAGCCCTCGAATTGACTTCCGCCAAAACCATTGGCAACAGGAGCTTGCTGAATATCAGCCCCTGGGCCATGCGTGGTGCCTACGAACAGGCTATGGACGAGAGCTTCCCAATCAAATCAAGCTTTTCGATTCCGAAGAAAAGAAAACCTCGAATGGGTCACCCAGGAAGACGCTAAAAAAGTTTCTAATTATTGTAAATATTACTTGAAGACCATTGGCCCACTTAGCATTTTCGTTGCTATGATGGGCCGGTGCTCGAATTAAAGAATCTTCAAAAAAATTTTTACACGCCCGCGCCACTTGAGATACTCAAAGACATTTCGATGTTTGTTGAAAAGGGCCAATGGGTTTCCTTAATGGGCCCATCTGGAAGCGGCAAAAGCACTCTTTTATCTATCATTGCGGCTCTTGATCTTCCTACCTCTGGTGAAGTTACTATCAATGGGCAAAACATCACAAATTATAATGAAGCTCAGAGAGCACACTTTAGAAGCCACAACCTAGGATTTATTTTTCAGAGCTTTCGCCTGATTCCACATCTTAATATTGTCGAAAATGTTATGTTGCCAGCTCGCATATTAGAGCACGATCCTAAAATATCCCACGCAAAAGCCATTGAACTTTTGCGAGAGGTTGGCCTTCAAGACAGATTGGATCACATTCCAGGAAAACTATCTGGAGGAGAACAACAACGGGTTGCCATCGCGAGAGCTTTTATAAGCGAACCCAAGCTCCTTCTTGCTGATGAACCTACCGGAAATCTGGATGATGAGAATTCTAATATCGTTTTAGATATGCTATCCAAAATCAAAGCCCAACACGCCTGCACCATGCTTGTAGTAAGTCACGATCCCGAAGTCGCAAAGCGCGCCGACAGGCAATTCAAATTATCGCGTGGTATTCTTTCTGAAATAAATAGTGGTGCATCTAATTAATGAATTTCAAAATGCATAGCTTTGCTCGATACTGGCTTAGGTCTGAATTCAAAAGACGCCATATTTGGATTCTAGGTCTATTGGTGACACTGGGAATTTCTGGATTGACTTTTGTGGATTTATTTTCGCAGCGACTTTCACAAACAGCCTCACGAGATACTCGCAAATTTTTAAGTGCGGATTATAGAATAAGCAGCTGGGAATCCTTTCCCGAAGACTTTAGTAGCAAACTCGAAGAGCTTGTTCCGGCAGCAGACACCATGAGTGGAAAATTTTTGATTGCCTCATTTAAGGACCAACAAAACAAAGTCAGCGCCATTAGCTTAGCTGCTCTCGAAAATCCCTACCCCTTCTACGGCGACTGGAAAACAACTAGTGATCTGAAAATGGCAAATTTGTCTGAATCAGAGGTTTTTATAGATGAAAGTGCTCGCAGCAAAGGCTTTAAAACCGGGGACCTTTTAAAAATAGGAAAAATTGATTTTAAAATAAAAGATTTTGTAGAACTCGAACCACAAGCCCTTAGCCTCTTCAGGCCAGGGCAATTTAAAGTTTGGATGCGCCTTCAGGATTTTGAAACCACAGCCTTAGACGGCCCCGGGAGTAGAATCAACAATAGGATATTTGTTAAGGCGCCAGAATGGAAATCCTCAGAATTCCGAGAGCGCTTTAGAGAAATTTTTCCGAGCCCTAACATTCAACTTCGAAGTGCCGACCAAAGCAACGCTCAGGCACAGCAGACAGTCTCTGTCTTGCGCTCGTATTTAGCCTTTGTCTCACTTTGCGCGACACTCCTTGGGATTGTTGGTTTGTTTTTTATGTTTGTCAGCGATCTACAAAAGCGCCTACCCACGCATTTAACCCTTCGCTGTTTAGGTCTTAGTGACCGAGCCCTTATTGAGGCCACGGTCGCCCCCGTTCTAGTTAGCGCCCTCATTGGCGCCTTTGCTGGATTTACGCTTGGCGCGTGGGCCGAATCAATACTTAGCGCTTTTGCCGCCACTCAATTAAAATTAGAATTAAGCGCTCCAAGTTCTTATACAAAGACTTTTATCTTGGCTATTTTTACAAGCTTACTCGCCCTAGCTCCTGTTATTTATTTTCCCATCAAGGCACTTTTAAAAACGCCCACTCAAGTATTATTTTCGGGCACCCATTCGAGCAATAACCTTAGTCAAAGCTTTAATAACAAAGCGATTGGCACCTGTTTGCTTTTTACTTTTTTATTAAGCCTCATCACAACCCAATCGTTAAAGCTTTCAGTATTTGGATTCTTGGGAGTGTCCATTGGGCTACTGCTACTTGGTTTTATATTGTGGGTATTTATCAAAGCTCTCGCTCGATTCACTCAAAATTCACAGCTAAAAGGTTTCACCTTTCCCTACCTAATTCAGTCTTTTACACAAAAAACCTCTCAAACTTTTGTTTGGGTTTTAAGTCTCTCCTTTAGTTTGTTCTTTCTAAGCCTTGGAACAATTCTTGCCTCATCCATTCATCAACAAATCAGCAAGGCTCGTGTTGGAAATGCACCCAACCTTCTCACCCTTGGTCTCAACGCCAGCGATTATGAAGAACATGCTTCGAACTTCCCGCCTCAAACGGAATGGATATCATATGTTCAATCTAGGTTGTTTGAGATTGATGGCAGCCCCATAGAGGAAATCAATAAAAAACAATCGGCTGACATTGATGAAGAAGGTGGCGGCCCTCAAATTAGGGAATACTTTGTAAATGTTCGCAAAGAAAATGAATTGTTTGATGGTGAGACCATTGCAGAAGGAACTTCGCTCTTTGGGGCGCCCATTAAAAATGATGAGTCAATTCACGCTTCGTTAGAAAGTGACTTTGCCGAAAGAATGGGACTAAATGAAATTGGAAAAACTTTTACCCTTGAAATTGCCGGAGTTAAGCTTGGAGCCGTTGTATCGAGCCTACGCAAGGTCCAATGGTTCCAATTTAGGCCAAATTTTTTTATTGTTCTCAACTTTCATGAACTAGAAGGCGCGCCCTTGTCCTATACCGCCTTAAGCACAGTTTCACCTGGAGATATTCCGCAATATCAGGAAAAAATAATTTCACTTGTTAGCCATGCTAGCCCGATGGACCTCACTCAAACCGCAGAGCAGGTTGAAACGATGTTGGACAAGCTTTTATTAACCGTAAAATCGTCGAGTGTTTTTCTATTTCTTGCGGCACTCATGGTGATCGCTGCCGTAACTTGGGCCAAGCGCGGCGAAAAAACTTCTGAATTTGCTCTACTTAAATGTCTGGGATTGGGAAGACGCGCACTCATTGGCCAACTCTTTGGAGAAATTCTAATAGGTGTGAGCTTTGCATGGATTTTAACTTGGACGCTTGTATTACCAGCCGCTCAAATCATATCCCGACAATTTTTTAATTCTGATATGGCATTTCCAAACGCTGACGAAGCAATCTTTTTCGTAGGAGTCATTTCAATATCCTGTATCTTTTTATATATGATTTTGAATTTTTCATTGAGCCAAAAAAGTGCCCGGGAACTTTTTCAGGAAAATGAGATTTAATACTTTCCAGCGCTAAATTCTCTGGTGAAATTCTGATCACCCAATGTTTCATTGGTTTCAGACGATGATTCATTCGACTGAGGCGGGAATAACGCATTCCTAAACTGCAAGTACGAAAACGCCCGCGTAGAAACGTAACCTTGTCGAACCAAAAATTCCATCAAAAGGCCGGGCGAATTTGCCCAATCTTTGAGCTGTAGTTTTAAAAATCTTTTGCTGCCAGCATTAACCCAACTGCCTCGAAATATTTTTTTACGAAGTAGATCGCGAACAAAGGTTCCACCTCTGGGCAAGTAACGTACAAAAAATTTATCTAAGATAAGGACATGGGCCATGTCCGTTGCTGAATCCCATCCAAAACCAAACATGCCCTCTTTGCCATAGGCCGCCATTTTTTGAGATGTAAAAATGTCCTCCCCACGTGCCGCATCTTCAATAGCGATAAATCCTGTGTAAACGCCTACACCAGCTAAATTCATCCAAAAATACCTTCTATAGTTTTCGAATTTCTGGCGCATCCAAGTTTTGGGTGGACCCGAACTGGGCATTAACTCATTCTGACATTGAACAAGCGCCGTCCAGGCATTCATTGTCAAACTTGTAGCAAGGAGATCAAACGGAAAATCTGGCGCGACTGTCTTATTTTCTTGAGCTTCCTTAATGCTATAAAAATGAGATGCAAATAAGGCACTAATAGGAACAATGGTCCCCATCGCCAAATTTCTTTTGGCTGCACGGCGCTTTTCTGGAGTCATCTTGGGAGAATTAAAGCATGCAGTAAGTTTTCGCCCCCACTCGCTGGGCCGACTTTTAAAAGATTCTGGAATGTCCTTAGAGGCAACTTCAAGTTCTTCTCTCATGGCCTTTACTGATGGATGCTCGGTTTCGATTTTGTCGGAGCTCAGAACAAGGTCTTTAATCTCGTGTGTGCAATTTTTTTCGGAGGCATACCCCAAAAAACTATGGCTCAAAAAGGACAATAGCGAAAACGCCCCTAGGAATATCTGCCTTCTAAAATACACAAATCCAAAGCTACAATTTGCAACGCGGCGTGTCCAGAACTCTTTGGCAAATAAAAATCCCAATACTTTTAATAACTTATATTACTATTTTGTTTGAAAATTAGACTTTTTTGCTACTTTTTTCTTAGGAGCCGTTTTTCTAGCGACACTCTTTTTGGCTCCGCCTTTTTTAGCTCCACCTTTTTTAGAAGCGCCTTTTTTAGGCGATCCTTCTTTGGCAACCAAAATTGAAAGAGCTTGTTCTGTCGTAAGTTTTTCGGGATCAAAATCCTTTGGAACAGTCGCGTTGGTTTTTCCATGTTTAATGTAAGGACCATATCGTCCTGTAAACAAATCAATGGTCTTACCGGTAGTTGGGTGTTCCCCAAACGATTTGATCTTAGAACTTCCGCCCCTGCCCTTTTTCTCTTCGGACATTATTTCAAGTGCTCGCTTTAAAGTCACCGTATAAACATTGTCATCTTTTTTTAGTGATCGAAAATCACCATCATGAACAACAAAAGGACCGAATCTTCCAATGGCCGCCTGAACAGGTTTGCCTGAATCAGGATGTTTGCCAAGATCTCGCGGCAAACTTAGAGCAAGCAACGCATCTTCCATAGTTACTTCAGAGGGCTGCTTTCCCTTTGGCAATTGAGCACGCCGAGGTTTTTCTTCAGAGTCTTTTTCGGTTTCACCCAATTGGAAATAAGGACCGTAACGGCCAGTGAGAACATAGATATTTTTTCCAGATTTTGGATCAACCCCAAAAGATTCAGGACCTTGCTCCGCAATGCGCATGATTTCTTCGACATTTTCAAGAGTCAATTCTGATGGAGCATAGGTTTCTGGAATAGACGCGTGAATGTCGTCCTTCTTTTTCCCCGATTTACCAGGTTTGATCATATAAGCGCCATAGCGTCCAACTTTTACATCAACGCCTTTTAAATGTGAAAGTACTATAGAGCGTGATTCGTCAGGGTCGATTTTCTTTTCTTTGTTTTCGACTTGAGTTTGAAGACCGTCTTTGCCCAAATAAAAACTTTTAAGATAAGGAAGTGATTCTAATTCACCCTCTGCAATTTCATCGAGAGACGATTCCATTTTTGAAGTGAAAGAAGGGTCAACCAAATCTTTGAAATGTTTTTCAAGTAACTGTGTCACGGCCATGCCAGTAAAAGTTGGTGACATCGCGTTACCATTTTTACGGACGTAGCTACGATCGAGCAAAGTTGAAATGATAGAGGCATAAGTCGATGGTCGACCAATGCCTTCTTTTTCTAAAACCTGAATTAAGGCCGCTTCTGTAAATCTCGAAGGCGCCTTAGTTTCGTGAGAATCCGCCTCCATTTTTTTACAATCAATTTTTTCTTTAACCTTCATGTCTGGCAGAATAACTTCACGGTCTTCTAGAGCGGCGTTAGGATCATCCGACCCTTCTACGTAAACGCGCATGTAGCCAGGGAAAATGATTCTTGTCCCAGAAGCCGCAAATTCAGCATCACCCGATTGCAATCGAACTGACATAGATTGCTTTTGAGCCAAGGCCATTTGAGAAGCCAACGTACGCTTCCAAATGAGTTCGTACAATTTTAATTGAATGCTGCTTAAGCCCGTATCTTTAGGATGAACAAAGCTTGAACCTGCGGGTCGAATCGCTTCATGGGCCTCTTGTGCCCCTTTTGTTTTTGCTTTGAACTGCCGAGTCTCAGTTGCCAAATATTCTTTTCCATAGAGATCTTTGATTTGATCCTGAGCAGCCTTAATAGCCTGCGAAGACAGAGAGGGAGAATCGGTACGCATATAGGTAATAAAACCTTGCTCGTAAAGCTGCTGCGCTGTTCTCATTGCGTCACGAGAAGACAATCCCAATTTTCGGTTAGCCTCCTGTTGAAGCGTAGATGTAATAAACGGAGGCAAGGGTTTGCTTGTGAGGGGTTTTTCTTCAACAGAGGTCACCTCAAACTTTGACTTCTCTAAAGTTTTTAGCCATTGCTTAGCCATTTTTTCTGAAAGCACTTCAACATTTTTATCGGACTTAGGTTTGCCCGTGTTTTCGTCAAAGTCTTTACCTGTAGCAACTCGATTGCCCGCCAAAGATAAGAGTCTAGCTTCAAATGTTTCGCCGCCTTTTGAAAAGTCAGCTTTTAAATCCCAATATTCTGCTCGAACGAATCGCATTCTTGCTCGCTCGCGATCAACAATCAATTTAAGAGCCACAGACTGCACGCGTCCCGCAGATAAACCATAGGCAATTTTTTTCCAGATCAGCGGAGAAAGCGTGTACCCCACCAAGCGGTCAAGGACCCTTCGGGTTTCTTGTGCTCTGACAAGTTTTACATCTAGTTTTCGAGGAGATTTGAGCGCCTCGAGAATAGCTGACTTAGTGATTTCATGAAACACCATGCGCTTCACGGGAACTTTTGGATTTAATACCTCAAGCAAATGCCACGAAATAGATTCTCCCTCGCGGTCTTCGTCCGTCGCTAGGTAGATTTCTTCAATGTCTTTTGTACTTAGTATAGCTTTCAACTCACTAATGCGTTTTTTCTTTGTTTTGGGAATCACATAAAGAGGCTCAAAGTCTTTTTCAACATTAACCCCAAGCTTTGCCCACTCTTCGTTCTTAAGTTTTGCAGGAATTTCTGTTGCCGATGTCGGCAAATCGCGTACGTGTCCAAAACTTGCTTCGACAATATAATCTGCCGGAAGAAATTTCTTGATAGTTTTGCCTTTTGTTGGAGATTCTACGATGACTAACTTTTTGCCCATGCTGTATACCTTTGTTCTTAAATTGAGGCCTGTGACACACATTTACAAGACGTCATGCGTCAGCAGACCCATATATATAGAGGGCTGTTTGTTTTAGAGAGGGCTGTTTGTTTTAGAGAGGGCGGTTGTTGGATGGACGACTTTGGAGGACCAGTCTTTTCTGGACTAGTCGTCGAGTTCTTGACGGACCCAATTGACGACTTCGCTAACTTTTTCAAGGAACGACTCGCGGCTTTTGAAAACCACACGATTAGCGTGTGGTTCCCAAACTTTTTGAATCTTCTTGTCTAGCTTCAAAGCCTCTTCAGCCGTTTCAGTCCTAACCGGGTTTGAAAAGTCATAACCCATTTTTGAACCAGGCGTCTCCAAATGCAAGACCGCATGATAACGGTGAAGTTCTTTTTTAAGAGAGGTTCCAAGATCGCCCAAAAATGAATCGAGCCCACCCGGAAAATAGGCCGCACAATCCAAGGTTCCTCGGTCACATATTAAGATGCGTGCTTTATTCTTTTTACTCAAGGCCAAAGCTTCCGCGTGCTTTTGCACATAATAAATCGCAGACTGAACCATTTTTAGTTCTTGATTATTTTCGGCTCGCGGAAAACCACCGTTGTACAAAAGAGACGCAGTTTCCGGCAAAACATAAACTCGACTCTGGAACTCTTTTTTAATAACGTCCGCAACGGCCGATTTCCCCGCGCCAGGACCGCCTGTTAAACAAATGACTTTTAGATTGCCGTTTTGTGACATTGATAGATGTTTTATAGGAGTTTTAGTCGGTAGACAAATTAACCGAAGCTTAATCTAGCACCAAATGTGATTAGATTTAGGCCTAAAAAATAGCTACTATTAGAAGATGAAAGCATTCAAGACATCCCTATTTTGTATTTTAGCGACCACATTAGGGCTCTCACTAGCGCTCTCGAGCCAAGCGAGGGCTGAAGGTTCTGGCGGGGGAAACAAAGAACTTTCGCCTGGCTCATATTCAAGTTGCTACTCAAATAGAATTCAAACGGTGCTTAAAAAGCCAAACAGCCCGCTCGGCTGGCTGTATTTGGGAAACATATCAAAAGTTGTTAAAAGCGGCGGATCACTAGCCAATCTCGAGGGAGTTGGTCAAGCCTGCTCCACCCTTTCAAGCAAGACATGCAAAAAAGTAAAAACTACCGCCAAATGCATTGAGGACTTTAAGGCGCAACTAAAAAATGAACGCGATGCCTGTTTTAAAAAAGTGAGTGCAAAGGAAGAAGATACTTCCTGTAAGATTGAAATAGCTCGTTTAGAAAAATATAAAGAAGAAATATCAAGCAATAGCGCACTAAGTTGTTTTAACAAGGTTGAGAAGTGTGGAGCAAACGCTAACTCAGAAGCTTCTGACATCAGTAATATTAGTGAGGGTTCTGCCGACTCAACGACGGAGGAAGTTACAGCAGCTGACGCAGAACCAGCAAACACCCCATCAACTCCACCTGTTTCTATAAATTCAATACTAGCTTCTAGCGCATCAAAGGCTAAACCAAAAAACCTAAGCGAAGCGCATATTGCTGCTTCGGAAACTTCAACCACAGCGGCCGATCAAGTTTCATCGTTAAAGCTTCATCTAAATATTGGGAGCCATGCCGGGAAAACTAGGAGAAATCTTCTTGGCACAAACATACTCTATTGGATTCAGGACAAAAAAGTTCTTGAAGCTAGGGGTAATAGATCCTTATTTAACACACTCAAAAAAGCTGGCGTAGCGCAACTCAGATTCCCCGGCGGAACCGTAGCCAACAATTATAATTGGGAGACCAATCGTCTCGACGTCGCTTCTAGGTTTCCAGAAGATTCAGGGCCAAAAGACGCAAAAATCCGGTCCAACTATGTAGACTTCCTAAAATTCAATGACAGGCTGGATGCTGATGCCAATTTTGTAGTTAATATTTTTAGCAACAATGGAGAATCTATTAAATCAAAGATTAAACACGCTCAAAAGTGGCTCTGTGCCGTCAATAGCCCACTTGATGACAAAGTTAAAAGGAAGTGTAAAAAACAGGGTCTCCTTCCAGATTCTGGTGCATACACGGCGGCTAAGAAAGTGAAATTCTGGGAGATCGGTAATGAAGTTTATCATTGCAATACCTATTACCAACTTAGCGCCGATACTTATGCTGAGCGACTAAAACTTTTCTCAAAAGCCATGAAAAGAATTGACTCTTCAATAAAGATTGGCGCCGTCGGTCCGTTTAACGATGAAGCCTGTGCTGACAAAGGCACTGACTGGTGGCGTGTCTTGGCCCAAAAGGCGGCCAGCGATTTTGATTTTATAGTCTTGCATAGATACGACCCAACCCGCAGAGTATCTGGGTTTAAAGTTCCTGTTAAGTTTTCATCATCGATATCTGCCGTAAGAAATAAAGTATTCAAATATTCCAACGAGCCAAAGCCCAAACGAAAGCAAGTCGCCGTGACGGAGTACAATCAAACCACTACCAATACAGCCACGCCTCATGAGGTATTATTGATACAAATTGAACAGCTTGTACATTTATACAAATCCAACGTCCAGTTTGCGAATTTTTGGCCACTCTTTATTGCAAGTGGAAAACTAAAAGAGAGTGCCCTCTTAGAAAAAGCAAATAACTCTGGTTTCAAGGCAAAAGCAATTCTAGATGTATACTCCCAAATTTCAGAAAAGCTAGGTACAAAACTGCTTAAGAGTAGTCTTGGCGGGACAAATAGTGTCGATCATTTTGCTTCTCGATCTAAAGATGGGAAAACAGCGCTCGTTGTAGTTGTAAACCGCAATGACACCCCCCGAATGGTGGAGACTCCGAACTCAAACGGCAAAATTATCTTTAGACGAGAATATTTCTCCTCCGGCCCGGAGAAGGAAACGGCCATAAAAACATATAGAATTAAGCCCAGATCTAAAGACTTCAGGATTAAAGCAAAATCAATAAATATAGTTCAGTATGAGATAAACTGATTGGCTCGACAAGCGGGCCTAAAACTAGCGCCTAACCAAAGCCAGTAGCCACCAGCCCTGAATTTTTTCGAAAAGCATTAATTTCCGCCAGCATTTTGCGGGAACTCTTTCGGCTCAAGCCGAGAATCGTTTCGCAATTGTTAATCCGAAGATAATTTCTGAGACCCACAAAATCATTGCCCCAACTCGAAAGAATTCTGGTGAAGGGCTTGTGATCCCAGAATCGATTTGGGCTGGGCATAGTTGAAAATACTTTTCTCCCCTTTTTTGCGCCACTCATTAGTCTGGCCAGCTCTCCCGTGAAGCCCCGAACAAACGCAGCATAGAGTGTGCGTTGTTTAGGAATACGCATTATGATGTGAATATGGTTTCCGCCATTAGCCATTTCATATATCCGAATGCCCTTGCTTTTTGCATGCCTCTGGATGATGGATTCAACTTTTTGACCACAATACAAAAATGACTTACGACCTTTTGCCTGAGTCGACCTCACCACAAGATGAATGGGTTTTTTAGAATCAAGAACGCGAGCAGATTTAGCGTGAGATTTCTTGAGAAGCGAGCCACCAAATTTTGAGCCATCTCGACCGAAAGACTTTTCTGAAAACATTTTAGGTGTTTTGAGAGACGAGTTCCCCCGTGTAGATGCTTTGGCCTTGGTATTGTCTTTGGAGGATATTTTGCCCTTAGTCGGCGTTTTGCCTTTGGTATTCGCGGAGAATCCCAATCCCGCATCCAAAAGAAGCTGCTTTGCGCGTTTCATTGAAAATAAAAGTAGCTATGTTATTTGTATTTGTCAAGAGCCCCGCGTGAATTTGCAATTTAGTGTGAGCGGTGAAATGAGATTTTCAAAATGGTGATGCAAAGAAGTCAGATGCCCCGAAGTGGCGAAAAGTACCAACGGAATTACTTATTCGTTTGCGAGGCCGGTGATTCAGGTGATTCAACCTTAAAAAACTAATTCTTGGATTCCCCAAAGCAGACCGACGGCCATAAACAGCCAGCAAGCAGCCTCATGAGTTTTGAGTCGCTCACTTGCTTCTTGAAGTGCCATTACAAAATTTTGAGAGGCCTTCTCGGGCTGCTCTTCAAAGCGAAGAAGCATTTTGTGTATCAAATGAATGAATACGAGCCCTACCCCTGCCACCAAAAACATAAACCATGGGAAAGAGAAAGCCATATTGTCTTTTCGGAAGATTTGGCAAAAAAGTTAAGGCGATCCAAAATTTTGCAATAATTAGAAGTTAAGGCGATCCAAATTTTCCATTAAACCGGCAGCGCCGCATTCCAATTAACCTGCGATGCCACCTTACAATTAAACCGACGATGCAGCCTTCCAATAAACGGCGGTGCCGCTTTTGCGTTTAAGCTTGAAATTCTTTGTGATCGCGAAGATAGCGCATGGCCACCGAATAGATGCCCGACGCATAGAGGCCCATGGGTCTCGCGAACTCCAAAGCCCAACCCAAGGCGGGGCCGATATCAACGGGAAGATTTTTGTCGCCGCGAAGGCCCATTAACTGAAGGGCATTAAAATCTAGCAAGCCTTGAAGCAATGACGCCAAGCCCGATGTCCCGGTGTGATCGCAAATATCAATGCGCTCGCCTAAAAACAAAGAGTCTGTTTTTGCCTCAAGAAACAAAGGAGACTGTAGCGATTCAATAAGGTTTTCGGCCTCAATAAACATGCGCTTGGCGCGAGTGCTTTCTCTTTGGGCCGAATAAAGCCGCGAAAGCGAGGTATAGGCACGAAGAAGAGCCGCTTTTTCACGAAGACTCCAATTAGAAAACTCTGAAGCATCAAACTCAGCAGAATATTTTTCGATCAAGGCTTCGCAGATTGACGTGAGGCGAGGCGTATCAAAACTAAAACTTGCATGAGCCAGTGAACGAAGCACCGACAGCTCCGAGAGCCTGGTAGGAGGACTAAATTTTAATCTTTCAATTTTTTTAATTCTATTTTCACCTAGAGAACGTTTGGCATCGCTCAAACTTAATCTTAGGTCCACAGCCTCTTCGCCAAGATATTCTGTAAGGACCGCAACATCAGTTGCGATCAAAGGCCAGCTTCGCCCTTCGTTGAGACCAAAAAATATTTGGGCTGCTTGACGCCCCTTAGGATGCACCGCCTCGAGTAAATCTTTGTTTTGAATGCGGTAGTATTCTTCGGGTGCCCATATTGCGTTGGCAAAAGATAACGATGTGCCAGGCATTTTGAACTCATCCATAATGAGCTCTAAAATTTCATGTGCGATCTGCGAGAAAAATGGATTGTTTGTTTTTTTAAAGGCATCAATATAAACGCCCAGCATTTCGCTATTATCAACAAGCAATTTTTCGGTACTTACATGATTGATCCACTTAGAATCAAAGGTCCCCGAGGGAGACTGCTTGGCTAATTCAAAATCCCAGCTTAATGACCTAAAAAATCCTCCGCCAATGACATCGTAAAGTGGAGAACTTGCTAGTCTCACCAAAGCTAACTCACCAAACCTTGAAAGATCGTCATAAGCCAATAAGGAACGGTATAAATCTGGGTATAGGTATGTTGTCCCTTGCCCAACAAAACCAGTTGTTAAATCTAAACTTTGTTCAAGAGGAGTTAAAAAACGATACAGAACTTTTTCATCGATCCACTCATCTTTTGATGCGTCAAAATCATTCAAAATAAATTTGAGGGGATCTTTTTTAGAAAACTCCTGAACTTCTCGCTCCGCCTGCATTTGAAGCTGCGTAGGATCGACCTTCCATGCAACGGCCAACTGTCTTGAAACTCTCAGGAAATCTGGGACTTCTAAAGACGGGGCGGCAAAAACTATATTTTGAGTGCCGGGATCAACAAATAAATTAAGTGGCCAGCCCGCCATGCCAGCCCTATCCTGAACAAAGGCCTGAAGGCCCTGGTCCAATTCTGGAGACCAATCGCGGTTCCATTCCAAGACCACAAACTCTTTTTGCAATTCTTGCCATTCTGGCGATTGCCCCAACTCGGAGCACCATTTTTGACATTCCTCAGACCACGAAGCTGTCCACTTGATAAGCAAGAGCTTTTCAAGTTTTTTGGCTTGTTCAATATTTGGACGCAAAGACTCAAGAAGTTTATTTGGCATTTTCCAACCTCGATCCTAAGATAACGGAATGAACAGCGAACTGCAAAGGTCTCAGCACATAGAACTCATCACTATTGGAAAAGAAATATTGGACGGACGCATCGTGGACACCAATTCAGTTGAAATTGCTCGGAGCCTGCGCGTCAAAGGCCTCAGCGTTCGCTTTGCTCAACGCATCGACGATCGTCTAGAGGACATCGTTTCGGCGATGAAGCTAGCGGCATCACGAAGTCACTATGTCTTAGTAACCGGCGGACTTGGCCCGACTTCGGACGATATCACCATGGAAGCTTTTGCAAAATTTCTGGGGAAAAAATTAGTCGAAAACCGCGATGCCTTAAAACATTTGAACGAATACCTTGCTCTAAGGTCACTAGGCATCACTCCGGCACAGAAAAAGCAGATTTTTTTTCCTGAAGGATCTTCTGTATTGGCAAACCCAAACGGCACCGCCTGTGGAGCCTTTAATCACACTTCTTCGCCTGCTGATGCGCAGTTCTTTTTGATGCCCGGAGTTCCTAGCGAAATGCTTCCCATGCTTGAAAACGAAATTTTTCCTAAGCTTCCCACTAACAACAACATTCGCCAGTACCGCTGGGCAACGCAATTCGTTCCCGAAGCCATGCTTCAAGATAGATTGCAAAGCATTGCGGACGATCTTCCAGATTGGATTGAACTCAATTTTAGAACTCGCTTTCCGGAAAATCATATTGCGCTTTTTGCTGATTGCAAAAACGAACGTGATCTCGAATTCTATCGTGAATTTTGTGAACGCATCACGAAAGTTCTTAAAGAAGACGCGTATTTTCATGGCCCCAAATTGAAAGAACTTCATGAAGTTGTTGTTGAGCAAGCCATTGCAAATGAATATTGGATAGCGGCGGTGGAATCGTGCACGGGTGGACAAATATCTGCGGCGCTGACATCCGTTCCAGGTTCATCTGGCGCTGTTTTTGGAACTTGGACCACTTATCACAACAGAGCCAAAGTTGAACTAGGCGTGGACAAAGCACTGCTCGAAGCACATGGCGCCGTCTCTAAAGAAGTTGCGGAAGCTATGGCCAACGCAGGCTTAGCCGTTATGAAAAATGCGATGCCCGCTGCAAAAAATTTAATATGCGTATCAACGACGGGCATCGCCGGCCCAACGGGTGGCAGCGACGAAAAACCCGTAGGATTGTGTTTTGTGGCGATTGCAACCTTCGGGAACACAAGCGGTGCTAGCACAGTTGGAAAAATAGGAAGCAAAACTAGCAGCGAACGCATCCAAGCTAGAGCGCACTTGTCTCGTGAAAAATACCAACAATACTTCACCCAAAAGGCGCTTGATCAACTAAGAATCCACGTTATTTAGGCTTGCTCGCCAATTTTTAGTTCTGTCAAAGTTGTAATATAAAAAAATGTAAATTACTTTGGAATGTCTAAATGAGAATCTTACGGCATGTCGCTCAAATATTATTTATATCTTTTTTAACTTTTAATAGCCGCGAGACTTTTGCCGATCGGGTATTACAAACGGTACCTTTTGCTCTTCAGAGTTTTTCTAGCAGCGCGAATCCTCGAAATATTGCTTGGGTGATTAATGTCAGATGCGTAAATTTATCTGAGAAGGAACAAGAAGTTAAAGCCGAGATTTTAGACTTAGATGCAGCGCTAATGGTGTGCACAGAGGGCCTTGCCCCTCCGGGCAGTTGGACCAAAAGTCCCATAGAACCTCCCCAACCCACAAATTGCTGGTGGAAAAAAACTAGCCCCCCACAAAGCGAACAGAAAATCCAGTTAGTCAAAGGGGGAATTGGCTTTGCAACTTTTAAACATATTGAAGACACTGGCCTTGATCCCTCCTCGACCTGGGTACACTGTGCGAGAGGAACCCCAGAAGTTGAGTGGGTGCAATGCTCTTCAAAGTCTTTGACAAGCAAGACCTATCTGGCCGGAGTGGGAGCAAAGGTAAACACTGCTCGTGTTAAAGTAACAGTAAGCCCCGATGTAGGCGCTGTGGCTTGCTCAGTAACCGTCTCGACAGGCGGCCATAGCTGGGGATCTGCCGGACAAGGCGCCGAAGAAATTCATATGGATTTAAACGGCGGGCGCCCCTTTTAGCCCCGCGCAGTGCATCATTGGTGCATTTGGCCAGTAAAGCCCTCCAGTCACCAGCCCAAAGCGTCGATAAGTACCCATGAGCCAAGCCCCAGGAGCCACCGATGTCTTTGGTCCCATCAGGACACTGCTTGAAGATCCAAGCATCACTGAAATTATGGTGAATGCTCCAGACAAAATATTTATAGAACAAAAAGGTTTACTAAAAAAAACTCCACTTAAATTTGGAAGCTCTCAAGAAATTCTAAAACTCATCGAACACATCGCTAGAGCTGTTGGAAGAAGCATCAATGTCGACTCCCCGTATCTTGATGCGAGACTTCCCGATGGATCAAGAGTGAATGCAGTCATTCCACCAGTTGCCGTTGATGGACCTTCGCTAACTATTCGAAGATTCCCCGCACAAACTCCAAACCTCCAGGACCTTGTGAACAAAAAAGCCCTCGATGAAAAAATGGCGTATTTTCTACACTGTTGTGTTGCCGCAAAGATAAATATTTTAATTTCCGGAGGAACAGGTAGCGGAAAAACAACCATGCTCAATGCGCTTAGCTATTCAATTCCCGCACACGAAAGAGTTGTGAGCCTTGAAGACGCTGCAGAGCTTCGGCTCACTGGAGAAAATGTCGTTCGACTTGAGGCTAGACCTGCTAGTGAAAAATTTTCCGAAATCAGCATCCGAGATTTGCTGGTAAATTCTTTACGAATGCGTCCCGACCGTATCATCCTTGGAGAATGTCGAGGACGAGAAGCCTATGATATGATTTCAGCGATGAGCACTGGGCACAATGGAAGCCTCACAACCATTCACGCCAACAGCTCACGCGACGCTCTTCGTAGATTAGAAAGCTTGTTGATACTTGCAGAAAGTGGAATGCCTATAGAGGTTGCGCGATACAACATGGCGCGATCAATTGAGCTCATTATTCAAATTACTAGATTTGCGAACGGAGCTAGACGCGTAATTGAAATCACTGAAGTTGCTGGCCTTGAAGGAGACATCATCCTCACTCAGGAATTGTTTAACTACCAGCCAGATGTTGGCTTTAAATGTTTAGGCTTTGTCCCTAGACTTGCTTCAAAATTTGCTGCTGCTGGAATTGATTTTCCAAGAGATTTCTTTTCGGATTCGTACAGCATCAAAATGAAAGCGAAGTAAGCACAATAGTCACTTGCCAATTTTTCTTGCTGAATTTTCATGGGCGGTTGCCACACTCTATCTGAATGCTTCGGGAAACTCATAAGGATTTTTATTCAACACCTATAAAGATTAAGTTAAGGAAAATTTTTTAGGCCACAATGACTTTGCTCAATTTTCTTGGATTTACGAAGGGCGTCCGTTCTAAAAATAAATTAACTAAATCTTAACAATTATAGCCCCAATTTCTGCAACTTTTTTAGCTACCCAATCGTCTTATCTTTGAACTGCAATGACACGAGTTAAGAATATTCCACTAGGAATCTTAGGAAATCGAAAGGGTGAAAGATGTATTACATTAAACGATCCAAATCACAAACCGCCTCAAAGAGCGTAGCAATATCTCTGGAGTCAGTTAGCTTTCCAAAATTTTTATTGATTTTTTTGTTAGCTTTTGGAGTTTTTAATTCGAATACTTCAGTAGCTCAAGGAACCCAGAATAATCCAATCTTTGGATGGATAGACAATGTCGCCAACAATGGGCCTCAAAATATCGTTCAAGGTTGGGCCTGTGCTAAGGGTTTATCTCAATCTATTTTTGTTCATGTCTATAGCGGTGGGCCTGCGGGTGTTGGGCACTTTGTAATGTCTTCAAAAGCAGATCAGAATACCGAAGCTGGGGTAAACACGGCATGCCTTACTAGCGGAGTGAAACATCGTTTTAAAATAACTTTGCCAAACAACATCTCCAAGGGGACCCCAATTTTCGTTCATGGCATTCAACCTAACGGTGGCTCCAATCTACTAATTGGAAACCACGGAATACTTTCCACTGCGGTGCCAAACAACACTCCTATCGCCGGCTACATCAACAAAGTAACTTTTATTGACGGTAAGTTTTACGTGATGGGATGGGCGTGCGCCACAGGAATCAATCAGTCGATTCGTGTCGCTATTTATAAGGGAGGTGCTTACGGCACAGGTACTTGGGTTGTCGAGGGTAACGCAAACCTTTGGCAAGATTCTGGTTTAAGTAATAGATGCGGGACAAGTGGAGTGGCCCATCAATTTAGCATTCCCCTACCAGATGGCACACCAACCGGACAAGCCATTTACGTTTACGGTATCCACCCGTACCATGGGATTGGTGGCTACAACGCTCTTCTTGGAAATTCAGGAAATCTTTATAATACGGTTCCAAACAATACTCCTGTCGTTGGGTATATCAACAACCTTATTTATTCTGGAGGCAAGTACCACGTTATGGGGTGGGCCTGCGCCATCGGAATCAACAAATCCATTAAAGTCGCCATTTATAGAGGAGGTGCTTACGGTACAGGGACTTGGGCTACCGAAGGTAATGCAAACCTTTGGCAAGACAATGGTTTAAGCACTAGATGCGGGACAAGTGGAGTCGCCCATCAATTTAGCATTCCTCTGCCCGCTGGAACACCCGGCGGTCAGTCCATCTACATTTATGGAATACACCCCTATTCTGGAGTTGGTGGCTATAATGCTCTGCTTGGAAATTCTGGAACACTCACAACGATCCAAAGTTGGAATGAAACTATTGGAAGTCTCGATCAACGAAGATCTAAAGTCACTCCTTTATTCCAAAACTATTATGGCAGCACATATAATTCAGCCCCGGCTCATAATTGCGATACATTTATTGGCTTTGCGTATGAGTACTGCCATAGTCATCCCTGGTTTGCGAATCCGCAAAGTACAGGATACTCTCCCGCGTCAACTTGGAATTACGGAAGTAGTTATTCCGATCAAGTCATTCAAAGTTCGAACGTAAGAATTCGCTCATCCACGGCCCTTGCGGGTGCCATCGCGTCCCTCTCCTACAAAGGCTATGACTTTATAAATAGTGGTGGACACGGCGCTGCTTTTCAGGGGGCCGTTCACTTTATGGACGGTGCCAATTGGTGGGAAGGAAGTGAATGCGCAAACCCTACTGAAGCTGGCTCGATGGACGATGATTCCGCCCCCTTTCCACATCATGGTCCAAGTAGCACAGCCATCATTAGACCCGAAAGTGGCGGATGGGGCTTTGGGTCTTCCATTGCACACGGCACGATGTGGTCATCCGGGAACTGGGCCAACTATGTTCCGCCCGGCAAAAAAAGTGCATTTGATGGCTGTACTGCGAGTAAAAACATGGGCCTCCCAACTGGTACGATTGTTAACAAGACTATGTACCTTGGTGGATTTTTTAACGGAGAATGGCTAGAAAATGTTTTGATTTTTGACTACGAAGTAAGCCCCAATAGAGATGCAAATTTCATGGACTTACAAATTGTCGCCTATCTCAACGGTAAATTTACGCAACAGCTATATTATGATGCCAATGGCGATGCCCAAGGAAATCACTACGTCCAACGAAGGACTAAGACGGCACAAGAAGGCGGTCATATCAGCAATGGAAGTGTCGCTCGAATCTTTGCCGATTCAAATTGGGGACAAGCCATGGGGGTTATGAATGGCCCTATCGTTAGAAGTGGAGAATTGAACAATCATGTCTTCACTTTAACGGAAGTGGATATTCCCAAAAAAGGCTATGATTTTAAATATAATAATCTCACATCTCAAAGAGTTTACAGCGGCGTAAAGGCGGGAGAAAAATATACTTTTAGAGCATTTTTCCCGATCGGTAGCGTTGAAGAGGTTAAAGTAATGCTTAGGAAAATCTGTAAATCACAGGGACAATGTCGCTAAACGCGACTTGTTGATCACTGGTGAGTTGAATTGAAGCGCTTAAATGAAATTCCCTGTTGAATGGGGCTTCTTTTAAGCGCTTCTTAATTTTTTCATCAAACTTGAAACTTTTTTTTGTTCTCAATCGTCTTATTGTCTGTAAGGAACAACTATGAGCAAACAATCTTCAAGGATTTCAAGATTTTTTCACAAATTGGCTGTAAATTTGCTAATCGCACAAACCCTTTGCGTGGCACTCATCTTACTCGCCACGCCGGCAATAGCAATGAAGGGGCCATCTCAAGCATTAGAGGACATGGGAATCAATCCGCTTGATCCTGTGGCGGTATCTAATGCGAATTTTGAAAGCGAAGGGAACTATCTAGCTGCACAAATTTACCACTGCCAACTTGCTCACGCCACGAGGCCTCAAAGCCAAAAAAAATGCATCGCTTATTGGATAGATGTCAGTAGAAATGCACAAAAAAATGGAAAAAGCTTTAAGAGCGAACATGTTTCAAATTTAAAACAAGACAAAGGAACTAATGAATGAGAACAAATACACAACTATTTTTTGCAATCACATTGGGCTTAATCTTTCAGGGTTGCATTTCTGGAGCCTCACTAGAAACAAATAAAAAATCTGGCTCCCCACCTGACCGTGCGAGCTCTATTGAAGGGGGCGCATCAACGGGTATCCTTCCCCCTCCGACGGTTCCCGTGGATCGAACGACAGCATCAACTCCACCAACCTGTAACAACGGATATGTTTACTCCGAAAAACTAAACTCTTGCCGACTCTTGATCACGGGTCCCGTTGTCCCATCACATGTTGAACCCCTAGCTGAAAATCCATATGAAGCAGTTACACCAAACTCAGCCACCGACAACATCATCTATCACACGGAAAATTCGACCCAAGTTAACCACGATCGAACTATCAATGATGCACGCATTTCAAGAGACGAACTTCAAATTACTACCTCGACAGCTCTGGCCGGATCCATCACTTCTATCAGATACAAAAATGCAGAGATTATAACTTCAGGTGGGCATGGAGCAGCAGCACAGATGGCTCTGCATGACTGGAGCAACGGCACTAGAGATTTTTCGCAAGGTGGAAAAATTGTGACTATTAAAGACCGTCCCAATGAATGCAACAATCCAACTGAGGCTGGAAACCGAACAAACGATGTTGGCTATAATTTTCCCTGGAACGGTCCCAGTTCTTCTTATTTAAAATATATGGGAACCTTCATCAGCTCTGGTTTTCCAGGAATCTATAGTCAAAACAGCCCCGTGGACTACACGCCCCCAAATTCTTGGAGCGAAGATTCTGGCTATGGTCATTGCTACAATACCAAAGGATGGTTTAGAGATTATGTCCTAGAAAAAAAGATAGTTCTAGGTTACAAAAATCTAAGAAACGTAGCTAAAATTGAATACGACATCACAATTGGCGAAAACTCTGATCATTTTGATGCGACCTTTGTGATGTATCTCACTCGCTATTTCTCTAGAGAGTATCGCTACGATGTAGAAAAAAATCTGACGGTCTACAAACCACGTGCGTTTGCGCTTTCAACCCCCGGCAAAGCAGGAGCCAATCTATGTTTTGACAACACGGCACAGGCCCCCTTATTTCCTATATTCTCTGACCCAACTTTAGGTTTATCTGTAGCCTTAGTCCCCATCAAGTCTGCTTCACCAGGTGTCACCCATATTCAAGGCTACACAGCAACCAATCACGATTTTTACGCTCCCAATTACCTTTACAAATTTAGAAACATTTCTCAGCAACTCGTTGCCCAAAATGTTTGGAAAGGACAAAAGTTAAATTTTACAATGTATCTTTTTGTTGGAGGTCTTGACGAAGTCAAAGCCAACATCCGGTCGTTTTATAGCCAAGAAGACTGCACAAATGGCATAGCCAATCGTACTGCGGGCTCGGCATTGGATCCGCGAATCTTTAACTGGCAAGAATACATTGAACTCAATCAAGATTTACCCTCTGAGTACAGAAACAGCAGTGCCGCCACTAGCCATTGGCTGCGATATGGCCTACGCGAAGGTCGAAGAGGCTCCAAAAGCTTCTGGAGCCCCTCATATTTAGCCAAAAATCCAGAGCTACTCCAAGGCGATACCGTTAAAACAGATGAAAAAATTGACCACTGCAAAGCCAGTCGCCACTATCTCATTGAGGGAATAAATAGGGGCCTAGAAAAATAGCTGCACAATAACAGAGAGGAAAGTCGCTTGATTTAGCGATGAAAGCAACTAAACTTCATAGAGGTGGAACAAATTGGGCGATATAACACGCTAAAGATAATTGGAGACGGGGGCATGGCAAAGGTCTACCTTGCTTACGATCCAAAACTTAACTGCCATGTCGCCCTAAAAGTTTTTGAAAACGTTAGCGATTCGCCTCAATTTGAAGAACTAAAAGAAAGATTTTTTAAAGAAGCTCAAATTCTTGCCAACCTTAACCATCCAAATTTAGTTCGCGTCTTTGACTTGTCTACTGACGGAGACAAGCCATTTATAAGTATGGAATTTATAGATGGTTTAAATTTAAAGCAACACCTAAAAAACAACCCAAATCTAGATCTGAAAAGCCGATTAAAGATTTTTAAGGATATCTGCCTTGGAATCAAATGTATTCACGGCTACCCACTTGTCCATAAAGATATCAAACCAGAAAACATTATGATCACCAAATCTGGGGAGCTCAAGATAATGGATTTTGGTGTGGCCGAAGATTTTTCAGGCGACAGCGATCTCATACTTGGAACGCCGCACTTCATGTCTCCAGAGCAATTGCAAAAAGCTTCGGTAGACGCGCGATCTGACATTTTTTCTATTGGAATTTTAGCCTGTGTGCTTTTTGCAGGCTTCAACCCCTTTAAGGCTCGAACATTTAATGAAATTAAAAAACTTGTTATCGAAAAGGAAGTTCAATTGCCCTCGAAGCTTCCTTCTCGCCTAAAAAAACTTATTAACAAATGCTTACAAAAGGAAGCCAAATTTCGCTATCAGACAATTGAAGATCTGCTACTCGACCTAGACAACACTAAAAGTTGGTCGCCCACACAGGTCCTTAGTCAGCCTAAGTTTCTCGCGATATTTTTGACAATAGTTTCCATTTTTGCAGCCTGGGTTTTTGTGTTTATGCCGAAAGCAAAACTTTCGGATTCTTGGGCGAAGCTGCCTCCGACAAGTTTCGAATCGCTAAAAAAATTGGCCCCATTTTACGCCGCCCTGGAAGGATGCGCCCCGAACTGTGCAGGTCAAAATGAATTTATTCTTCAAAACCTTGCACAACACTTTGCTAGTCTTAATTGTGGAGACAAAGTCTGTAGTCAGCTTGAGCGTTCATGTGGCCTGTGCAAAATGGATTGCAATAATTCTGAGCCTTCTAATGAAGTCATTTGCAAGACCTTCAACCTAAAGTATCCCCGAATCTACCGAGATCGTCTCTTGAGAATGCGCTTTGATCAATGTCTTTTTAGTCTCAATCAGGATAAAAATATTAACCTAGAGGGTCTGAAACAAAATCTCGTTGCCTGCATGCAAACCCCCGACCTTAAAGAAGCTATAGACAATTGTTCTGGAGAGTCTGAAGACGAGATCTTTAAATGTCTCTTAAAGCTATGATATAAATCTACAGAATATTCGAAATTTTTAAATACTTAAGCACAGCAGCTAACAACACAATGAATCCAAGAATCCACAAACCCCATAGAAGTTTTTTATTTTCTTGAATAGATGATAAATATTCAAGTTTATCCTGGCTCTCTAACCCGGAAGTCGACCTAGAAAACGAAACGATAGTATTTTCGCTATCACTCTCAGAAACCGAAGTCTGCAATTTGAGCCCCTGGTCTTCGGCCCACTTTTTTTCTTCCTGAGAAGCAGATGTTTGGAACAGTTTCTTTAATCCGTCCTCGTTATCACTTGTCATTTTTGGTTTCCCATCTTTTCAATGAAGCGTGTTACCTTAGACTTCACGCTGCTCTCAGGCATTTCTAACATTGCGGCTATTTCGGAGAAGGTAAATTCATAACCTAATTTGAGTATCAAGATGCTTCTATCTTTAGCATCAAGCTCGCTTAAGAGGCCTTCTAATTCTTGATTGATAGCTGCCTTTGTAGAAATCGTCAGAAACAAAGTCTTAGCTCCATTGATAACGCCATCAACATAGTGATTAAATCGATTGGTGCGTCGAATTCGATCAATTGAAAAGTTTGAAGCAGTACGGCAAAGCCAATATTTTGGGTTCTCGACTGTCTCAAAATTTTTTGCATATAGAATAAAGACTTCCTGCACAACTTCTTCGGCGTCTTGCTGCCTGAGTAAAATATGTACTGCAATGCTAAAAACTAGACGGGAATACTTTTCATAGTCAGCGTTGAATTGAGGCAGATGTTGAGTTTTAAGCATCAAAAAAAGATCTCACTTAGACTCTCTTGATTCTTGTTTGTTGTAAGTTTCCAAAAACCTATCTACGCGCTCAAGATGAGCACGATGCTCTACTTGAAACGAAGTGTTGTTTTGTCGCACATTGCCCGCAGTAATTCCCCAATATTCAAGACACAAATGTAACTTAGAAAAATCTTTTTCATGCTGGATTTGGCAATTCGTAATCTCTTGATTTACAAACTCGAGGTCATCATCAAGGGCGTCTGCCCGTACGAGAGGACTCCCTGCCAATAAAAACCCAAGTCCCAAGAAGCTTCTAAGCATTTGGAGGCACATATATATTTAAGTATATGATTAAACTGGCCATTTTGAAAACTTTCTTCATCAATTCTTAACGCAACTATCTGCAACTTTATAGCACATTCAATCGTCTTATCTTTGTAGGAAAAGATACAAGCGAGGAATATTTTATGAAAGCAGTCTACAGTCCACATGCACAAAGCCACAAATTGCTTCGGATACGACGAATGAAAGGCTTTTCCATAGTTCAGGTCATGGTTGCAGCTGCAATGGTTGGAGGGCTGTCGCTCCTTATAACAAAGCTTTCCAAAAGTATGTTGTTTCAGAGCAATCATTCTCGGGAAGCGGCCACGTTGACTGCCTTAAAAAACGAAGGCCCGCCTATTCTTAAAGATATTCCAACTTGGCTAGCTCGAATGCGCAGTTCAAATTCCGATCTGAACACCTGTATTCCTGCATCTGGTGCGCCAACTTCTTGTCCCAATGGAACTATTAGCGATGCTTCAGTGCAAGCCGCCTTTCCGGGCTTAAAAGTAGTGAGCATGAATCTTGTAGATTTTTTGGGAAGCCCCTTGGCAGGTAGCGAGTCCAATCCTCTTTATCTAGATTCATATGGTGCTACTTGTACTGCGAACAATTGTCGTCGCTTCCAAGTCATCGGATATTTTGCCAGGCAAAATGCCACAGGGAACCCCGGAGCCATAGAATTTGCCTATAAAATAGATTCGCTAAGGACAAACACAGAAAGCTTTCAATTTCGTTCAGAGTTGGTACGAATTCCTATCGGATTAAATTGGACCGCCCTAAGTGCACAATGTCCTCCGGTGGGACAACCGAGCAAAACTCTATTTATCGGTATCAATGCCGACAGAAGCCCCATTTGCCAAGCACCCCCTCCTGGGCCAAGCATTCCAAATTCTTGTCCTGCAAATAATGTGCTGGTGCCCAATGGCAGCGGCGGAGTTACGTGTGCGCCAGTACCCATGCCAGCCATGCCAGCCGTTCCAAGCCTGCCGTGGTCTTGCGCCGCAAACGAGGTATTAAAATCAAATGGAAGTGGTGGTGCGATATGTGCCAGACCTCAGATTAGTTGCCGTCAATTGACCAGCGGACTCGACGGTGCGCCTGCCATTTTTTGTGATGCGAGTCAGGGTGAATTTGCCACTGGTGGTGGATTCAGCTCTAAAAATCTTTCCAACGGCTATTCGTGCCCAGGTGGAACTATGGATCCCACTACCGGAAACGCCTATCCACATGATTTTGGGCCGACCAATGATGGACTTGGGGTTTTTGCAAATTTCTTTGGATATGGTGGAACTCCACTTGTTGGGGGAGATACCTGCGGCAAGGTCACGGTGATTTGCTGTAAGGCTATTACACCATAAGGAATGAAAAAAATAATGAAAGCGAAGTAATAATCAAACACCAAGATCCGAAAAGTCGAAGGCCTTAATAAATCTCATGTGCACCCAAAAATGCGTTAGTTCTTCTTTGTCGGCGATAAATTGTCCTTTCATATTCGACACAACAAAAGAAACTTTTGACAAATCTTCGAAAGCCTCACTATGGAGAGGCAAACTCTTAAAGCGCTCATGATCAGGATCAATGACAATATTGCCATCTGGAACTTCAATGGGACTCGAAATATTTTCTTCGATCAACCTAAGACAAGATACGCGCGGAAGGCGAATAGAGTCTCTCTTTGAGTAGGCCTCCAAGAACACTCGAAGCTCGTCAAGTTGTTCCATGTTTACGTTACCTTCTTCTGAAATAATTCCAGAAAATCTACCAGCACGTTCAAAAAGTTTCTCATCTACAAACGGTGATTGAAGAGTATATATCGTTTCTTTGAGTGGCCCTCTTATTTCCGCTTCGCTTAATTCATTGGGATATTTTGGATAATGGTTGCTAACAAAAGCTAGTAACGTTTTTGTGAAACGCAACAATTCATTAACAATAAATTCTGCATTGTAATCGCGATTAAAAGATCTTTTTGCAAATTCATTCATATTTCGAAGACTTGTTAAAGATTGATTGACCTGTTTCAGTCTGGTGGCCACTACCTGCAGAACAGGCAAAATCCAAGGAGGAGATATTTTATCTCGCAGTCCTGCAGTTTCAACAGCAAGTGCAATCACAGGAGTTAAGGCCTCAACACTTGCACTTCTTGCCTGCTCCGAAAGCATTGCTAGCTCGCCCACAATTTCACCCGGCCCTAAAGTCGCTAAGGGAATTTTAGCGCGACCGTAATTTTTATAAACTCTCACACGCCCTTTTAAAATAATGTAGAGGTTAGAGGTTGCAGCATCTTCTTTGATGAGCAACTTCCCCACTTCAAAGCGCTGGGTTTGGCTATCATTCAAAAGTCCCTCAAAAACTGGAGGTATTGGATTTTCGCTCACATCAGAATTTTGCCTTTGTTTGTGAATTTATGCAAATTCCACATTGAGACACCTATCCACAAAATGGGCTCGCAATATCAAGACCTTCAATATCAAGACCTTAGAGACAGCCATTTTTTAACCAAATCTTAACGCCAACAGTGGACTAGATACCTTAGACTTAAACAATGCGGTACGTTTTCAGATTCCAAAACTTAAATATTTTAATTCTAATCCTTAGCTATGGAACGCTATCGGCCTGCAAAAAAGTATCCAGTTCAAACAATAATGATCCGGCACCTAGCTCAAGGTCTCTAGTCATTAACTCGCCCTCTAAATCTGCCGTAGCTGCAAAAGGCTGGATGGAGATTAAGGGTGAATGTGAAAGTGCCGGAGATGGACTCCTGATCAAAGGCGATACCACTTCTTCTGCCGTAGCCTGTTTACCTAACGGGCAATTTCAAGTTGTTGTGAATTTAAAAAAGGCTGGAAAAAATAGCATTTCCATCTCTCAACTTCAAAGTGATGGCAAAACGGCTTCTGCGAAAATAAGTATCAATGCCGCCGAGGCTGCTGATATTCAGACGCCTCTTTTAGTACGGAAAAATTACGAGAATATGGATGGATCTGGCCCCACAGTTACCGGAATTGAACCTTTTAGCTCTTCTTATGATGGAAACCTTTTGGTGTTTTCAACTACAAAACCCGGAATTTACGTTGATGGACAGGCCCCAAGTGGCACGGGGTCGGACGCACTTCACGGCCCCATCGTTTACAATGCTAGCTCGCACGAATATGTACTCCCCGTGCTTAATCCTGACAACTCTGAGCTTGCCAGCACCCGCTCCGTCAAAATTTCACTCGACGGAAAAAGACTTCTATTGCAGTCTAGAAACTCAGACCTTTTGAACGGTCAATTGGCATATACGACGGGGTTGGTTACCCAAAATTTTGCCGTCGATGGTTCAGATTTCTTTGTGGCCAATCATTCTGAAGATGGCACCTCTCTCGCAAGTTCTGCTAGTGATGGGCACCAGTCGGAATTTTCAGATTTTGAAGGCCTCGAAGTTTTAATCTCGAGCTGGATTGAGATAGTGTCCGGCAAAGGCCCGCTATACCAATCCACCAATAACTCCATCTCACGCATTCCAGTCTTTCCGAGTGATCTTAATGTCAATGTTAGTGCCACTATTCGCCACTCAAGCCCCGATGGTAATATGATTGTTTTTGGAACAAACTATGATTTTAGCAATGGAGGCATCACCATGAACTCAGGCGTATTTGTGTATGACAGAAAATCATCAACAGTGGAAGACTATGCAATCAAACCCACTACGGGGCAGAATAGCATAGGATACCCGTATTACGCTCATTTAAGTTTGGACCAAAAAATAGCAATCTTTGATTCATACAGAACAGAATTTCTTAACGGCGACGCATCTAACACTACCGGAAATCATATTTATATCCAAGATAGAGAATCTGGCGATACCGTTCGAATCACCCAACAAGATGACATGTCTGTGTTGAACACAGACACACAATTAAAGGGTGTATCAATGGACAGTAGATTTATTCTCTTTTTCACTCGCAGCAGTGGCCTCTGCGAGAACCGTAGTATCCCAGGCAGTGAAAATTGTTTGTTAATTTACGACAGAAATAGCAACACGAAAATGGTTGTTACTCCAGACGGAGATTCGGCAGTGAAAGGTGTCCTTTCCGCAAATCTAAGCGCTGATGGTAGATTTATTTTTGTGACCTCATCTTTGAACCTGAACGAGGTCGATACCAATGGTGAGAAAAGCATTTTTAGGATCCCTAATCCGTTTATTTTTTCTGAATAATCGTCAACCACAGTGGCCCATAATCTCATGCTGCGATAAGCTCGAGAGATGCGTCGAGATGCAAATTGGCTTAAGTGGTTTTTTTGGTTGTTATACCTAAGCCCCCTGCTTCTTATAACCGGTGGCAATCTTTCTGGTTGGGATTTAAATGGTCACCTTTACGCCTCAAAGGGCTTCAGAGATCATATTTGGCCATGGCTAAGCGGATGGAACCCCGACCAATTGATGGGCTATCCTCAGGGCTATTTTTACCCCTCTCTCTCGCATTGGCTCGTCGGAGGTTTGTCCAAACTACTGCCCCTCAAGATTAGTTTCTATTCATTCTTTGTCCTTAACTGGGCCATAACTCCCTTCCTTCTTGTCAAATTGGCTAGCGTTGCCCCCAAAGACTCTCCTAGCAAAACTCGACTGACTTTGTTTACAGGAGCCGCCGTTAGTTCTTTAATTTTTGAAAGAAGCGTCTTAGGCGGCGATCTCAACGGACTATTTTCGCTTGGACTCATCAACCAAACACTTTCCCTAAATTTGCTACTAGGCTTTTTTATTTTTCTGACTAAAAATGCCTTTGAGCCTAGAAATTCTTATGCTGTCAATGCCGGGATTTTTTTGGGTCTCACAATCTTGAGTCATGCCTTCATAGGGCTTAGCGGCATTACTTGCGGTATTGGATATCTTTTTTTAAACAAGAATAAATTTTCTAGCAAAATCAAAGAATGGCTTAAAGTCTATTCTATTGGATTTTTCATATCCCTTGCCTGGGTAGGGCCTTTTTTTGAGCACCGATATTTTCGATCTGGAGTGCCTTCATCTTTCACGTTTTTAGATTTCATTAAAGACATCAACTGGGCTTCCTTTCTTGGACTTGGCTTTTCAATAGCAACTTTTACTTTGTTTTGGCTAAAAATTTGGAAGACAAAAAACTCAACCGATATCTCATCCGTTAATTCTTCCAAAAGAAATCAAAGTGCAACTGGAATTATTTTGTCATTTTTGGCACCACTACTGTGTTTTGTAGTGGGTTTTAGTGTTTTAGAAATTATTGCGCCTGAGTTTATATTTAAATTTTTGCCCATCCACCTCTACAGATTTTATTCATTGATCATCACTTTGGTCATTTTTTCGTCTGCTGTCTTTTCCTTTGATTTTATAGAGAGGCGATTCTCATCAAAGATGGCGAAAACTTTTCTATTTTTCTTTGTCATAATGGGCGCTGTCTCAGGAGGACTTCGATTTCTTCGCTCGCCAACAATTAGGGCTCAAATCGACGATATCAAATCGCCATCGGCACGAGTACTAACAGTCATGGGAATGCAAAATCCCGTAAGGGCCTACGCGCCACATTTTTACAATGATTTGCTCAGTGAAAAAGAATTCAAGTTAGGCAGTGGACTATTTGTTGAGTCATCTAAGATGAGCACTTTCACCCTAAATGCCATTCGTGAAGCTTATTTGTCGGGCTTTGTTTGGGGGGTGGAGAAAATCCCCGTCATGCCACATCTTGCGATTCAACATTTAAAAATCTTAGGCATTCAAAGCATTGTTTCTGATCTACCAGCTAGTCCGGCTCTGACTAAAAATGTTTTGTTTAAAGACCCCAAAAAATATTCGCTAAAATTTAATTTGGAATGGAACAAAAGAGTATCTGGCTCTCTTTATCGCTACGAATTAAACTTCCCACTCATTGAAAGAATAGAATCACCCAAATTTTTTCAAGACAAAGATCTGTGGCCAGATATCGTCCTCAATTGGTGGACCTTAGCAGAAAAACAAAATGAAATCCCCATACTGAGTGAGGCAGACTCTAGTCCCGCCTCTGTCGCCTCAAAGGTTTCTCTGACTCATTTAAGCAGCAACACAATCTCTATTCAATCAGACTGTCAGAGTCCTTGCTGGCATTACCTCCGTATCCCCTACTTCGACAATTGGAAACTTTCCTCCCCTAATTCGGGATTACTTAGAATGGCGGCACCCTATTTTATGGCCATCAAAGGCCAAGGCAATATGACTCTTAACTTTGTAAGAACGCCCTTTGAAATAGCATGCCAGATTTTGGCACTCCTGCTCCTCGGTGGATTGCTCATATGGGGAGTTAAAAACCCATGAAAAAAATAGTTTTAATTTGCCTAGCTCAGCTTTTTGTAATTGCCGCTTGCGATAAAAAAGCGACTGTGATTGATCCTGAAGATCTCAAAGCCCAGGCCATCTACCAATCTCAATGGAACACTTGTAGAGTTTTAGACAACAGCGCAGAATGTTGGGGCGACAATGTCTATGGGCAACTTGGCCTTAGATACCCACAAGGTTCTAATCGTCGAATAAAACTTCCATTTACTCAACCTATTCTTCAAATGGATTTTGGATATTTTCACGGTTGCCTTATTTCCCTATCGTCACAAGTGTATTGTTGGGGGCGAAATATTGAAGGGCAAGTTAATCCCACTTCAATAGAAAAAGTTATTTTAGAGCCGCAGCTCGCCCTCAAAGAGAAAGTTTTCCAAGTGGCCACAACGGGATACTATTCCTGCGCGATTTTAAAAAGTGGTGCTTTAAAATGCTGGGGACAACTTCCAGATTTTTTAGCTAAAGAAGAGTCCTTGGAAAAATTTGGAGACATTGCAGAAATCGATAGCAGCTCTCAGCAACTTTGCTTCAAGAACAAACTTGGCGAATTTTATTGCAAAGATTCTAAGCAATCACCAGAGGCTTTTCGTAAAATTGATATTCCTTTGGATTCAAACGGAATCATCACCCTAGGAGAAACTCATGCCTGCGCCTTAAGTCTAGGCAATGTCTATTGCTGGGGACAAAATGATTTTGGCCAGCTTGGAAATGGCAGCTTCTACTCAAGTGTTTCAACCGAAGCCTCCCAAGTTAAGAATCTGCCGCATATGGAGCTCATAATTGCAGGAGGTCTCCATACCTGTGGTCTAGCAATGGGAGAAGTCTACTGCTGGGGTGCAAATTCATTGAGCCAATCAAATCCACTGGACAAAGCAAGTCGGCCAGAGAACCTTAGCATCCCAGTAAAAATCGCCGACTTTGGGCAAATCAGAACCTTGTCTGCGGGTTACTCCTCAACTTGCGCCCTAAACTTCAAGGGCTACTATTCGTGCTGGGGAACCTCGACGAATGGGCTTTAGAATGTGCTTTGCGATGAATGGAGCCTCTAATATGGCGCCCAAATAGCTCGGAAGTTTTTTGCTTTTTCATAGCTAAATTAACAACCGGGCCATTAATTTTTTGACATAGCTACCGTACGGATGAGACTTCTACTGGTGATAGCAAAGAAGTTTCGCGCAAGAAAAGTCTTATGAGGGACGTAAAGATTGTGTTAACAGCGGATAGTTGGACCTAAAAAAATACCCGCTTTTGACCTAGCCGCTCGACTTCAATCGCACTATTTTTGCACACGATGTCTTAGGTGCTGGGCATATCACCCCCACAACATCATAAAGACCCGATGGAGCAAAGAATTAACCAAAGCTTAATCTTGCACCAAACGTAACTCGCATGGGACACACAGAAACAATAAGATATTATATATGAAGCTTAGACATCTTATAACCTATTTCATTTCAGCTATAGCGTTGGCGCTTCCAATCTTCGGACACGCGCAAAACTTAGGTAAAGGCAATGAAGCTCTTTCCCCAGGTTCTTACTCCAGGTGCTTTACCGATAGCATTGTAGAGACATTAAAAAAGCCTGACACTCCTTCGGGCTGGCTCTACTTGGGCAACTTGTCAAAACAGCCGAAGAACAGGGGCAAAGTCATTCACCTTGTGGGCATCAGCCAAGCCTGCGGAACCCTTGTTAGCAAAACATGTAAAAAAGCAAAAGCCACCGCAAAATGCCTAGAGGACTTTGAAGGCCAATTGAAAGATGAACTAGATACCTGTTCAAGCAACGTTGGTTCAAAGAGCAAAGCTTCTGTCTGTGAAGTCGAAATAGCACGATTAAATAAATATTCAGAGGATCTAAAAAATCAAGGCGCTCTTGCCTGCTTCAGAAACACCGACGCCTGTACCGATGATATTAGCGTGTTTCAGGGACAAAGAAACAAAAAGGCTCGAGGGAAGGCAAGCCCCCTCAATAACTTGAACAAGGCCGAAAACTCATCCCAAGAAAATGCTAGTGCAGAAGCAACTCACCAAGCACCTGTCTCTATCTTGGCTCTGACCAAAACAATAAAAACCCAAGCCTTAACACTAAGTCAAACTGTTGCGCAGACCAAGGGGAACTCAAACTCTAACTATGCAAATTTAGTAAAAGTTAAAAATAATGTCATCCTAAACCGCAAACCCAAATTTTTTGGAGCCAACTATTTGCTTTGGTTATATGAATTTGGTGACATTAAAGGGAAAGGACATATTCTCAACGCCTCTCTCAAAAAATTAGGCATTAAAAAACTTAGATATCCGGGAGGCAACTTCTCCCAAAACATTGACCTTATGACCAACAAGATAACCGTCAGAGAAATTGAACCTTCGGACAAAAAAGCAATTGATCCTAAAAACAAAAATGAATCCACCGCCAAAACCTACCCTAGCATCGATGATTTTTGCGGGACACTTAAACAAATAAATGCTGAAGGAATTATAGTCATTAATATTGAGTCGGCATTTGTGATTCGCAAAAACGACATTGCTTACAACACCAGAGATTTTGATGGCGCGCTCAAACAATCAGTAAAAAACCTAAAGGCTTTGGCGAAACATATAAAAGATTTAAATTGCCCCATAAGCCAGTGGGAGCTTGGCAATGAATCTAATCATGCAGATTACATATACCCCTATAGCGCTGAAGAATATGCCGAATCCGCTATTCGACACACAAAGGGACTACGAAGTGTTTTTAAAAATGTGCGCGTTGGAATCAACAACGGAAAACCAGACATGATCGCCTTCAGAGACAGGCTAAACGCTAAGGGAACTGCAGAATTTTTTAAAATGTCTATTGAAGAACGACGAACCCACCTTGAAGAGTTTCCAGGAGCTAAAATAAAAGACGCCGCTTTTAAATTAAACGGCAAAGTGCATGTTAAAAATCCTAAGATGTGGTGGCCCACGGTGATAAATACAATGAATAAAAAAATGAAAAATTCGTTTGATTACATTGTGGTACATAGCTACATAAAAGACGTAGACCACCCAAGATTTTCGGACAGCTTGATAGAAAAAGGCGATTTTTTTAGCAAGCTAGCAGGCAGAAAAATGATGTTAAGCATTTCTGAATTTGGCGTGTATCCCAAAATAAAGTTTGACGATAGCTACGGAGACACTGATTTTGCGATAGACCATGCCACCATGCTTTCTGAAATGCTGCGTTCCCCGGTGCAGGATGTGCAAAGCTTTGATTTGAGATTTATTAAAAAATCTTACATTGATTTTTTCACTCAAAAACTGACCCCTGCAGGCGAGGCTTTTAGATTGTTCAGTAACGGCGTGAAGACCCAGATTCTAGAAGATGAGCACAATATAGAAGACTTAGACATTGTAAGTTCTATGGATTCAAAAAAACTTTCTGTACTCATGGTTAATCGATCAAACAAGGAAATGGATACCGTGCTCTCATTTCAGCACGCCATTAAATCCAGGATAGAAAAGTCAGATTCTTTAGTGGCTAAATCAGGCGGCAATAACTTTAGAGAAGTTGATGCAGGCAATAAAATTAGCAGGATACCCAAGAGCAACGATTTTAAAGTGTCCTTAGCACCAAAATCAATCACCAGGTACTACTTTTCCATTGAATGATCCTTTGTTAGGGCGACACAGTTTTAACCCGCCAAAATCGCATAGGGGCGCCACCCACGATGGGCCAATCGACCTCAACCGGAATGACCTGGCCCTCAGCCCCTACTTCAAAATTTGTCGATGGATCGCTGATCCAATCTTTGAGATTTGTTGTGCTTTCGATTGTAAAGGTCTGCCCAACTTGGCCGCCATAAAAATTAAATGAAAACCTTTTACTGTCAACAATCCCATCTCCATCGGTATCAACTTCCACCATAACAATATCTTTAATCGAAGCCGGTGGAGTGTCTGGATTGTATGGCCTCGAGTTATAAAATATCGAATCGGTTTTTGGACTTTCCAATGTAAGGTTATGGGCTTCAGAATAACTAACGGCGATTAAAAAAATCTCATACTCTTTGTCATTTTCTAAATTCTCAAGAGTAATGGCAGTGGTGTTTCCAGTATTGATAATTGTCCAATCTTTACTACTTCTCGTCTTGTAATAAAGTTTGTATCCTACTATTTCGGGCTCTGGATTTGGATTCCAGAGCAAGTTCACAGAATCAGTAGCGAAAGATGCATTTGCCGGCACTGCTTTCAGTTGATCGCCATGTTGTTGTGAATAACTTGAATTCGAAAATATTAACGAACAAAATAACAATAAATAACTAGTCACCTTTTCCTCCCCACCGATTCTTCCTTAATTTTACGACAGGCGGTCTCACAGAAATACTCACAAAAAAGGGCTTAATTAAGATTGAGTTAAATATCTTGGCCTCCTCCAGGCTTTCGGCCTGTCTCAACGCTCAAACAAATTGTACGACCCTTGCGTGAATGGCTGCTTCATTCTATTCTCGCAAACCATGTTCTTCAAAAAGTGCTTCATTCACATATCCCTGCTTGTTTTTGTAATGACTTTGCTGTCTAACTGCACGCCCAAACAAAATTCGGCAAATTCTACCAAAATTATTCGTGTTGCGATGGGGGACGATCCCAAAACTTTGGATCCTGCGCAGTCTAGCGATCAAGGCAGTTCGGGCGTGATTGGACTTGTCTTCGAGGGCTTGATGCGTTTTGCTTATTTAGGTCCTGCGGGACAATTAGAACCCGCGTTGGCCAGAACGCTTCCCGTCATCAAAGACAACAAAATCTATACTTTTCATCTTAATAAAAATGTAAAATTTCAAGATGACCCTGCCTTCCCCGACGGGAAAGGTCGCGAAGTGACGGCTCATGATTTTATTTATTCCTTCAAACGCATTGCCGACCCAAAGCTTCTTTCGCCTAATTGGTGGATGTTCGATGGCATGATTGTCGGTCTCAACGAATGGCGTGAAAAATTAAAGACAGCTTCCGCCGATGAGCGCCAAGGCATTTGGGACGAAGACATTGACGGCTTCACCGCTAACGACCGTCACACATTGCAAATTTCACTCACACGCCCCTACCCTCAGCTATTACAAATTCTATCTATGACCCATGCCTCAGCCGTTGCACGTGAAGTCGTCAGCAAATATGGCGAAGAAATTGGGAATCACCCTGTGGGAACAGGTGCTTTTCAACTAAAAGATTGGCGCCGTGGTTCAAAAGTAATTTTAACAAAAAACCCGAACTTTCGCGAAGACACCTATCCCGAAATTGCAACCGACGAAGAACGCGTCGACGGACTACTTAAGGCCGCAGGGAAAAATATCCCCTTTGTGGATGAAATTGATTTTTTAATTTTCAAAGAAGAACAACCTAGATGGCTCAATTTTTTATCTGGGCAAATCGACATTACTGGAATTCCAAAAGACAATTTTGGCGACACGGTTGGTTCTTCCGGTGAGCTCAAAGAAGAAATGCGCATCAAGGGCTATCGCCTTAAAAAAAGACTATCACTTACTTCCTGGTGGATAGAATTTAATTTAAAAGACCCCTTCCTTGAAAAGCATAAGAAAGTTCGCCAAGCCTTATGGCATGCCTTCGATAGAGAAAAAGCTTTGTCCCTCCTCTTTAACAACAGAGGACAACTAGCCGGTGGTCCCATCACGCCGTCCTTAGAAGGCGGTAGCCCCCTTGACCCCAATCCCTACCCCTTCGATATCGAAAAAGCCAAAACCTTATTGAAGGAAGCGGGCTTTCCCGACGGGAAAGGAATTCCAGAACTTGTCTTTGATCTTCGAGGCACGGGAGCCACGAACCGCCAATTGGGAGAATTCTTAAAAGACAATTGGTCCCAAATTGGCGTGACACTCAGAATTAGGGGCAATTCTTTCTCTGAAGCACTTCAAAAAATGAAAGAAGCCAAATTCCAGGTCATGCTTGGAGGCTGGGCCGCGGATTACCCCGATCCCGAGAATTTTCTTCAGCTATATTTCTCTGAGAACAAGGCGCCGGGACCTAATTCAGCCAACTTTTCCAACGCGGAATACGACAAACTTTACCGCCAAATCCGCACAGAGCGCCCTGGTCCCTCCAGAATTAAGGCCATCAAACGCATGAATGAGATCCTTCAGGATGACGCCGTAGCGATTTTCTTTTTTCATTCAATAGCTTACACCGTTTATCGCTCCTGGCTCAAAAACTTCACTCCCCATGAGTTTCTTTATGGAACCGAGCGCTTTTGGGATATTGATCAGGAAGAAAAACAAAAACTCTTGAAATAATGTGAAAATTTGCCTAGTTATAGGCCCTTGATCAAAAGAAAAGAGGAAGACCCATGCCTGTTGAAATGAAAAAAACTACCATCCGTCGCGCCCATAAAAGAAAAAAAATGGGAGCCCGAGCAAAACATCTTCGTGAAAACCGAGGCACAACAGCATCTTTTCCTCTTGAAGGACCTATTCCTTCACTTCGATTTGGATGCCCTGTTGCAGCTGAGAGTATTTCTGTGCCAGAAAAATTACTCGCACAAAAATAAACATTAAAAAGTAATCATTGTTTGGCTAAAACAACACCCAACTTTCAAGAGTCACTTCAAAATCTCTTTCGCCTTCTAGATGAAGCTTGCGGAAGAGATTTTGTTTTTACTGGCCCCCAAAACAAACAAGCCAATCCTCGAAACAAAAAAAGTTTGGAGCAGCTTCGTGAATGGCTAGGTAGTGATCACGCAAAATTACGCAAAGGCTACATGAACACTGAAGCCTTTTTTAATGCGTACCTTTTTTATTTTTTTCCACTTCATTTGCCAGAAATATTTTGGATTCAAACTCAATTAAAAGATCGCACAGAAAATTTTTCTAATCGTAGTTGGGTTGATGTGGGTTGCGGACCTGGAACAGCAAGCATCTCCATGGCCCTGTGGAACAAATATAACGACAAAAAAGATCCCAAAGAAATTGTCTTGATCGACCAAAGCAAACGAGCCCTTGTATTCGCCAAGGCGGCTCTCCAGTCTATCTGTCCGGACACGAAGATACTTTGCATTAAAATGGACCTTCGCAACGTAGTGGACCTCAGAAGAGAAATAGGCAGTCTGGGTACCGACTGGGATGCCGTGTTTATAAGTCATCTTTTAAATGAATTTGGCAGTGGACCGCGCGCACGTGAACCCAAAGAAAAATTGTTAAATTTCTTAATCCGCTCGCTCTGCCAGGATCGAACAAAAATTTATATAGTTGAACCCGCCCATAAAAGCCCTACGATTGACCTTATGGAATTGGGAGACGAGCTGCTTGAAGAAGGAGCGAGTATCCTAGCGCCCTGCCCTTCAAGCCGAAAAACCTGTCCCATGCTAAAAGATCGCAAAGGCTGGTGTTACGCTCAGCCTCCTCGAATAGACTTCAGAGCACTTGGCCTCGCACAAACAGACAAGAACATCGAAAAGGCTCTAAAAATTAAGCTAACACATTCAAGCTTTTCTTATTTGGTCTACATGCCAAGTGGAGATCAGCATTTAACAGAAAAGCATCGCATCTCCGTCGCAAATGATAATGCCAAAACAGCGCTGTTTTGTGACGGCGGAAAAATCGTCAAGCGTCCTCGCAAGGAATATTTTAGGGGACAATGGGTCACGGCCTCTAGCAATGCCACCGAAGCAGATAGCTAGGAATTAACGCTCAAAGGCGCCCATATAGCCCATTGTGAGATAGTTATCAGTTGTCGTTTTCATTCTTCCCTCTAACGAGTGAATAGAAGATCTGTACTCTCTAAAATAACTATCGCTTTCTCTACTGGTTTTGTCGCCCATGAGTTCTCGAATGCGATCGAGCTCCTCAGAAAATGATGAGGCTTCAGGGTTGGCCACAAGCTCCAAAGCTTCTTCATACTTTTCAGTACGCTCGACTGCCTTGTCATTTTTTTCGCGAAGATCTTTTATTTTTTCGCTATAGCGCGCGATGGACGTATTGCGTCTTTCGATTTCCTTATCATCGCCACGCTCTTCAGCTCGTTCTAGACGTTCTTTCTCATACTCAGATCTTTTTTCATAGACCTTTAATTCCCCTTGAATACGAAGCTGCGCATTTCGAGCAGAAGAAAGTTTTTCATATACTTTGTTTCTACAATTTTGGACCAGCTGTTCAGGACTATTTCCAACAGAACTATCCGGAGACAAGAATCGACTAAAAGCACTCGTTGCCGATTCGCAACCCGGAATTTCCTGTAGCTCCTGGTTTACTGTTTCATATGATTCTTTAAGTTCCCACTTGATACGATCCAGTTGATATTTGTTATCAAGCTCTGCGGTCTTTAATGAATATTGTGCATTTTTGATGTCTTGCTCAATTTGTAAACGATTATTGTGCGTTTGATCAAAAACTTCGTTAAGGCGACCTTCCTTCGCAAGTTTCGCAACTTCAGAAATTCTCACGCGATCAAACATTGAAGCGGCCTGAGAATTGGGGAGAAGTTTTGGAACCCAGGTTCTTCGAACATAGTCCGCACAATCAGGATCTCCCTGAGAAGACGCCGCAAACATCACAGCAAGAATGGCAGCCATCCGATGGCCCATGTCATACTGCCCTTTATAGACGCGAAGCGCTCCCTCCCCAGAGGCAAAATCTACCGCATATTTATAAACTTCCGAATCGCCAGCCATAGCTTGAATCTCTTCCGCCGAAACGCCGGGTGCTGAACCCTTGAGCCAAGGCTCTAAAGTTTTCGCGTCTTTTTCGACCGAAGTTGCGTAATCCACAATCCATTGTTGATAGCCCCCCACCAAAGGAACAGAACGCCAAGTAGGAATCTGAGTCACTCCAGAAAATGTTCCGTGTTCCTCAATTCGAGCCAAAATATCATTGGCTGAATATCCATTACCCATATCGATTCGCATTAGGCTTGCGCTTCCGCATCCCGTTCGTGCATTGGAAACACTGGGAACAAGACCACCTTCACGCCCAGGACCACGATTTCCCAAGGCTCCAATGCGTTCATCTTTTTTTGGCTCGCTTCTGCCTGAATTATTTTGTGAATCACTATGCGAATCACTGTGCCCACCGTCGACAGCTCCATGTCCGTCAGGCCCTGCTGGAACTCTTTCGCGCATAACCCCCGAAGCGGGGCTTCTTCCGCCGCCATCGTCATTCTTAGATGCTGTAAAAAATTTTGAAGAACATGCTCCTAATGCAAAAAGAAAAAGATAATTTGAGCACACGCGTACCTTAGACATTTTATTCATGACTCAAGTTTACAGGACTCCTTAGTTGCCCGCTAAATCTATTCTTTGACACCATATAATTTCCTAAATTGCGGTCAGGAACTTGACGCTCTCAACAAAGTCCTGTGATCTAATCAGCAGATGCCAAACTATTTGGATTCATTGATATTAGGAACTGTAGAAGGCCTGACTGAATTTCTACCAGTTTCTTCGACCGGACACTTAATTTTATCGAGTCATTTTTTAGCGCTCAAATCTAGCGGTGCCTTTGAAATGATCATCCAGGCTGGTGCGATTTTGGCTGTCATATGGCATTACCGGAAGCCGTTTTTTGCATCTATCAGGCCTGCGGTTTCCATGAAAGGCCCCTCATTTAATGCGTGGCTCAAAGTTTTTCTAGCCTTCATTCCAGCTGCCGTTGTTGGTTTGGCATTTGCAAAGGCAATCAAGTCGCTACTCTTTGGCGTAGGTCCCGTTGCCGGCGCCCTTGTTGTGGGTGGCATTGCTATGATCATTGTCGAAAGATGGTTGCCTCAGATAAAATCATCCGAGGCTTCAGCAAAAAATGATTCAAATGATGCCATCAATCAAACCCAAGATCTCGAGACACTCAGCTCGCAACTAAGCTACAAGCAAGCATTTGGGATTGGCCTGTTCCAATGTCTGTCGTTATGGCCTGGGACATCTCGATCCATGTCCACAATCCTTGGCGGCAGGATATTGGGTCTCAGTACTCAAAATGCCACTGAGTTTTCGTTTTGGCTCGCCATTCCCACCTTACTTGCCGCCAGTGCTTACGATCTTTTAAAACATTCCAATGAATTTTCATCGGGAGCTTCCTGGGGCCCTCTTCTGGTGGCAACCGTTGTCTCGTTTTTAAGTGCTCTCATAGTCATTCGAGTATTTTTACGTTTTGTAAAAACTCATTCACTTGAAGTGTTTGGCTGGTACCGGATAGCCCTTGGACTATTGCTTTATTTCTTCGTCTTGTAATTTTACGACTCACATTAACATTTTAGCGACGTTGCGCGTTGTGACGTTGGCGGTCTTAAAAATATCTATGAAAGTTTCCCTTTCCACCCTATAACTAGGGCACAGAAATAAGAAAGGGGGCACCTATGCCTTTTGAACTACCTAAATTACCGTACGACTACAAAGCCCTTGAGCCTCACATTGATGCTCAGACAATGGAAATTCACTATTCCAAACATCACAATGCCTATGTAAACAATTTGAACGCAGCTCTTGAAGGAACTGATTGGGCCGCAAAAACAATCCAAGAACTCATGGGAATGGTTTCAAAACTTTCTCCTGCCATTCGCAATAATGGCGGTGGACACTATAACCACTCTTTGTTTTGGACCGTCATGTCACCTACTGGAGGTGGTAAACCGACTGGTGAGATTGCTCAAGCCATTGATTCTACCTTTGGAAGCTTTGATGCCTTCAAAGAAACTTTTGGGAAAGCTGCGGCTACTCGTTTTGGATCTGGCTGGGCTTGGCTTATAGTAAATGCTTCCGGAAAACTAGAAGTCACCTCTTCTCCCAACCAAGACAATCCACTCATGGATATTGCTGAAGTTAAAGGCACACCTATTCTTGGTCTCGATGTCTGGGAACATGCCTACTATCTAAAATACCAAAACAGACGCCCTGACTATGTTGGTGCTTGGTGGAACGTTGTTAACTGGGCAGAAGTTGCAACTCGCTTTAAAGCCGCAAAGTAATTCGGACGCTAAAATATGCTGTTTGATAATGTAACTACCAATCCAGATGGAGCTCCTGAAATTACAATTCAGGAGCTTAAATCAAAACTTCCAAAGGGTGGATTTAAGCTTATTGATGTGCGCAGACCGGATGAATACACCGGAGAACTCGGACACATTGAAGGCTCTCGTCTTGTGACCTTAGAAACTGATTTCGAAAACACTTTGCCAACACTAAACAAAAATGAGACCTTCGTGTTCATTTGTCGTTCTGGAAAACGTTCGACCAATGCCACATTGTATGCAATGCAAGCTGGTTTTAAAAATGTTTATAATTTGGAAGGTGGAATGTTAGCTTGGTGTGAAGCACCTTAAAAAAAATTAACGACCTTTGTCCCGTTAAAACTGTCGTAAAAACAAAAAAGCCCTCTCCAGCTAAGGAGGGGGCTTTTTTTATGATCACCTCAGAAAATATCAGGTGAACAAATTAACAAATGTAAAAGCTATTACAACTCAACCACTTGGTTGATGCTTCCACCATTCAAAGATCTAACGTGAATCAAGTAGCGACCTTTGATATCGGCTGGAAGTTCGAAATGAGCAGAGAATGGTTTTCCGTAATCACGGTCATCAACAATAGTTGGGTTGCAACCTTCAGGAAATTCAACAATTGGAAGAACAACCATAACTTTTCCTGGCTCTTCAATCATTTTAACTTCTTTTAGATTTGCACAAGATTTTGGAAGCTTTCCTTCAAGCTCAAATCCTCGGTCGCCTTTGCGAATCAAACCAAAAACGTTCGCATAAACAAAGTCGTCTGGAGTGTCGCTTGGCGCAAGCCCCACAGGCATAATTTCTTCATCTGCTTTGCTGTTTACTTGAACATTGTAGTTTCCGGCTTTTAAGACGCCCAATGAAACCACTTCAGTGAAGGGAGTGTAAAGCATCAAGCAAGCTCTGTTGGACTGAAAAAATGAAGTGACTTCTACGTCAATCACTTTTGTCTCAGAATTTACCACAGCATCAACACGACCCACTTGGTAGCATGTGTTTGGGTAAGCCCCAGTGATTACAATTTGAGCGTTATCATTATTATCAAATCCTTTTGGAATAAAAATTCCATTCACAGGTGCAGGAACTTCAGCAATTGCATCTGAATCATCCCACCCTTCAGCTCTTGCTGAAAATGTCGCCGAAAGCGCTAAAACCACAACAGGTACCAAAAAAATCTTTTTGAAATTAAATTTGTTCATATTCTCTCCTTTTGCTAGTCAACCCAGTGCTCCGGTAACCGGAGAATCCCTAATCCCTCAAGCAACCTAGGTGCTCTAGCTGATAAGGGGTAATTTAATACCCCCGCTTAAGAGTCAATATGATGGCGATCATGCCATGTAAATAGATTTTTAGAATTGATGTGAGCAGACACCTCGCATCAATTGCGCTATGGGCTTGAAATCAGTGCAAAAACTTCATTTAGCCGTTTTTAGCTTTTTTTCCTTTATCTGAGAATTTGATAAGCTTCAAAAGCCCCCTAGCCTCGAGCACCATGGAATCATTTTCGATGCGTTGCTCAAACTTAGAGAGCTTCTTCTCACTGGACTTTTCGTTGGCATTGTCGAGATGTCCCTCTAAATCAGCTTCACTTTTAGAGTATAAAGATGCTTTTAATTTTTTTGCTGTGTCTTCATCTAATGGCAACAAAGGATAATCCGGTTCGATGCCTTTAGCCTGTATAGAGCGGCCTTTGGGAGTCAAATATTGAGCAACCGTAACTTTTAAGCCAGAGCCATCTCCAAGAGGCAGAACCGTCTGGACAGAACCTTTTCCAAAACTTTTTTGACCCGCAATGATAGCGCGGCCCATATCTTGAAGAGCACCCGCAACAATTTCGCTAGCAGAAGCACTCCCACCATCAATCAGCACGACCAGTGGCAAATCTGTTAACTTGCCTCCTTCTTGGGCATACAATTTTTCCTGAGCTTTTAAATTTCGTCCCTGAGTATAAACAACGAGCCCCTTATCGTTAAAAAGATTCACGACCTGAACAGCCTGCAAAAGCAATCCTCCCGGATTGCCTCGTAAATCCAAAACAATTCCTTTGATAGAAGCATTCTTTTGGTATTGCTTTAAAATTTCTGCCAAGTCCCGCGCTGTGGTTTCGGAAAACGAAGAGATTCTTGCATAAAGCGTATCTTCTTTTATAACTGCGCCCTTCACGGAACTCATTTTGATAACTTCTCGAATCACCTCGAGGTCCATTATTTTACCTTTACGCCCAATGGTTACCATAATTTTTGAACCAGGGTCTCCGCGCATCAATGAAATCGCTTCAGGTAAAGACATCTTTTTTGTAGAATGCTTTCCTATCTTTAAAATTAAGTCACCCGCCTTAATTCCCGCACGATCAGCAGGCGTGCCATCGATAGGTGAAACGACGGTGATATAGTTTTCGTCGATGCTGACTTCAACACCTAGACCGCCGAATTTTCCAGAAGTTTCGTTTTGCATTTCATCGAAAATTTCTTTTTCCAGATAAGCAGAGTGAGGATCAAGATCACGAAGCATTCCTTTGATAGCCCCTTCCAACAACTCTTTTTGTGAAATTTTATGAACATAGTTCTCTTCAAGATACTGAAGAATTTTTGCAAACTTTTCTAACGATGGATAATCCACCTTTTCGGATCGCGCATCTTTGCCTACAAAAGTTGTCCCGACAAAAAATAGAAGCACAAAAATTCTGCTAAATAGAGCCCACGTTAAATTCATAGAAAATTTCATAGAATCATTCTAGGGCTGAATGCCCCAGGTTCACAGAGCTACTTTAGCCAAAGATTCGGCACGCAAGACTTCCTTAGGATCGGTTGCCACGCCTTGACGCCGGTATTCAAAATACAGTCGATCCAGTGATATCCCCAAAGATTTCCCCGCCGCTATTTTTTGACCCTTCTCAAGGCCTCTGACAGTCGCAGGATTAAGGTTGGCATAAACCGTTAGGTGCCCTGCACCATGATCAAGCATAACCACTCGCCCTCGTCCGGTAATTTCGCCCACAAAAACGACTGTTGCGGGAGCACATGAATGCACCTCTTCGTTTGCCGCAGACAACCACCAACCTAGGGAATTCCACTCAAGATCCGTTTCGGCATCTTTTTGCATCCCAAAACCTTGAATGAGTTCAACTTTGTCATCTTCTAAAACGGGCAAACTCTGACAGTAAAATGGCCGTGCATCGCTTTGTAAATTCTTCAGAGCTGGCGCTTGTTTTAAAAACTCTTCTTGTTGAATTTTTATCCATTCGAGTTCGGCCTGAGCTTCAATACGCCTATTTTCGAGCAAGTCCAAATCGCGGACACTTTCTTTAAGCCCTAGTGCCAAAACTTTTAGTGACCTATCTTTTCTTTCTGAATAATCAGAAGAGCGTGCCATCCAGATATACGAGGGGCCTTGAGCAGGCTTTTGTTTGAACCTGTGAAACATTAAAGACTTTTCGCGAATCTCCGATTTTTGAGAAACGATTCTATTGTCGATTTCATCTAAAAATTTTACATGAACTGCGATTTGCTTGTCATAATCGGCAGACGCATCAACGCCTTCTTGATCCACCGAAACTGCGGCAATAGCGAGCGGAGCGCTTAGCAAAAAAACACCCAGCAAAAAAGTATTAGAGAACGCCCGTGACATCAAAGCTCCTGAGCCGGTTGATCAATGAGTGGCCACGTGAGCAAAGCGCCTGAAATCGACGCCAAAACGCCTAAGGCCGCCAAACTCAAACTTGAATTAAACGATAAAGTCGACATTTGAAATTGCGAAGGAAGCATGAACAATTGGCTATTGGGAACAAGGTAGGAGAAGAATATCGAAACACAAAATATCGACAATATTCCACCTAAAACTCCAAAAATCGCTCCCTCTATAAACAAAGGAGCAAAGATTCGCCCTCTCGAGGCGCCAAGAATTTTCAAAGTTTCGATTTCGCCACGAACAGCCTCAAAAGCTAAACGAATGAGATGACTCACAAGAAGTGCCACGACAACGAAAACCAACAAAAGCAATCCTGTTGCCCATGAAAATACTCGCTCACTCACAGCCTCTTGCTTCGGAGAAAACGCACCAAGTCCTTCGTCAACATCTAACACACCAGGCTTGGATCGAAGCTCATTGAGCAGCGATAAAAATTCTGTTCGAGTTAAACTGCCCGAAGCAAATTGCAAGTTCATTGTAATTGGCAAAGAATCTTCATCAAAAACTTTTGATAAAGTATCACCGAATTGAGCCTTCAAACTTTCTAGAGCTTGTTCAGAAGGTACAACTTGTGCCGCTGTAAATCGAGGACTCTCAAGAAGCTCGAGCTTAAAGGTTTCAAGTTCGTCTTTGCTCATTTTAGAATCCAAAAAGACAGTTAATCCCGCAAGACCACCACCATCAGCAATGCTTTGCTTTCCGGTGACACGAACACGTTCCAAATTTTCAACAACCGTCCAAAAACCACCCAGCATCGACAATGAAATTGTGATTGCCATCAAAGTCAAAAAAGCCGAAAACGGCCTAGTAAAGATGTGTCTTAGGGTAAATTTCCAAATCATAAATCAGCCCCCCTATTAGAGTCGTTTTCTGAAGTCCAAAATCTTGGAACTTTATAAGCTGCTGAGTCTCTACTTTGCGCCGCATTTTGAGGAACACTTCCGCCAATGAGCTCGAGAACTCGTCCGCCAAAATCTCTGACCAAACTCATGTCATGAGTTGCAATCAAAACAGTAGTTCCCTGTCCTTTTAATTCACGAAGCAGTCGAATAAGCGAACGTGCCGTTACAGGATCAAGATTTCCGGTCGGCTCGTCAGCAACAATAAGGCTAGGGCAGGTGACCAAAGCACGTGCAATTCCAACTCGTTGTTTTTCACCCGCACTCAATGAACGAATGCGCTCACCGGCATGACCTCGCATCTGAACAACTTCTAAAATTTCATCGACTCTACGACGACGTTCTTTTTCGCCAAGACCTAAGAAATGAAGAGGAAGCTCGATGTTTTCGTAAACGTTTAGTGTCGACAAGAGACGATGATCTTGGAAGATAATTCCAACCTGTCTTCGAAGTTCTCGCTTTTGTGTTTCACTCATCTTGTGAACCGAACGACCTAGGGTAAAGATTTCACCCGCCGTTGGCTGGTCAAGTCCCAAGATAAGACGAATCAACGTACTTTTCCCAGCACCTGAAGGCCCCGTTAAAAAGACAAACTCTCCTGCCTGGAGGCGCAGTGACACCCTGACCAGCGCATGAAGTTTGCTATCGATGTTTTTAGCCTTGAGTAAGGATTCTGGGTTCCGGACAAAGTCCCGATCCACATCCTTCATTTCAACGACAAATGGAGTTTGATATTTGCTTGCCCCGCTCACTCCTCTATTGTAACGATTACCGACATGGCGCACAAGGGGCATGAGCAAAATCGGCAACTTATTCAACAACTCATTGAACAGCTCAATGAATGGGCCCACGCTTACTATGTAGATGACAACCCTCAGGTTCCAGATGCCGTCTATGACGAAAAACTTCGAGAGCTTGCAGAGCTCGAATCCAAAAATCCGGAAGACAAATTTCCCAATAGCCCCACCCTTAGAGTGGGTGCCGACGCCCGATCAAATTTGGTCAAACACACGCATATTGTGCCGATGTTGTCGCTTTCAAATACTTTTTCGCTCGGAGATGTCGAAAATTGGTTCTCAAGAAATCAAAAAATTCTAGAAAAGGCAGATTACCACCCTAAAAAGCTTCCCTTTGTTGTCGAAGAAAAACTTGACGGCTTGGCGCTAAGCGTCACATATGAATACGCCGATGCTTCTAAAACTTATGTGCTCACAAAAGGTGCAACTCGGGGAAATGGTGATGAAGGCGAATTGATTACGGAGAATGTGCGGACCCTTTATGATGTCCCACTAAGTCTAGATTCCTCAAAAGTTGCCAAGTTTTTGGCGCCACTCCTTAAAAACTCCAGGCCCGCCCCCATTGAAGTCCGCGGTGAAGTTTACATTGAGCATAAAGGTTTTGAAAAATTGAATGAATCGCTGGCTCGCGCCGATCAAAAACTTTTTGCCAACCCCAGGAATGCAGCCGCTGGTTCGTTACGACTTTTGGATTCGCGCGTCGTGGCCACAAGACCCTTGCGATTTTTTGCCTACCAAATTGTAAGCGGAAGCAAGAATTCGAAAAACTCAGAACTAAATTGGAGCCAAGCCGAAACGCTGACAAATTTAAAAAGTTTAGGCTTTAGAGTGAATCCAAACTGGGTCTCTATTTATTCATTAGAAGAACTAGAAAAACGAATCGAAGACTACAAAATTCTGCGCAAAAAAATAGGCGCCAACGCTTTAGACTATGACATCGATGGCTTGGTTATAAAAATAGACGATGCCAAAGCTGTGGAAATTTTGGGCACCATTGCCAACTCTCCGCGCTGGGCCACCGCCTACAAACTACCCGCAATTGAAGCTTTGAGTTTTATTGAAAGCATAGAAGTGCAGGTTGGCAGAACGGGGACCATCACGCCGGTTGCCTATTTAACACCAACAAATGTTGGCGGCGTTGTGGTAAGCCGCGCCACCTTGCACAATCAGGATCAAATTAATTTAAAAGACATTCGCATTGGAGATACGGTTTGGATTCGCAGGGCCGGCGATGTGATTCCAGAAGTTGTCAAAGTTGAGCTGAGCAAGCGGCCTGCAAAAAGCAAAGCTTACGTGATGCCGAGTGAATGCCCTGCCTGTCACACAAAACTTGCTCAAGACAAAAGTTTTTTATACTGCGCCAATCGCAAATGTCCGGCCAAAGTTGTGGAGCAGCTTAAACATTTTTGTTCTCGCAATGCCATGGACATTCGTGGCCTTGGAGCACAATGGATCGAAAAGTTTTGGGAATTGGGCTGGCTTCAGAGCACGCCCGATATTTATAAGTTACGCGATCGCTACGATGAACTTGTTGAGATGGAAGGACTTGGTCAAAAATCCATAGACAAAATGCTTGCGGCTATCGAAGAATCAAAAAATCAAAGTGCCGAAAAGTTTTTGTTTGGCTTGGGTATTGAACTTATAGGCGAAGCGACGGCAGAAGAATTGCTTGCGCAGGATGCATGTGAAGGAAACATTGATAAACTTTTTGCTTTATCCGAAGACACGCTGATGGAACTTCCCAATGTGGGGCCCGAAACGGCACGATCTATTGCTCGCGCATCGAAAGATAAAAAACTACTCTCGGAACTTGAGGAGCTAAAAGAACTTGGTTTGGAGAAATGTTTTCAGAGCAAGGAATATGTGGCTCCTTCTAAAGATGGAATTACAGGCCCTGGAAAAGGCAAAGCTACATCTGCTGGAAAATCTAGCGCACCGCTTGCTGGCCTTACCATAGTCATCACAGGAACTCTCGATCGCCCACGTCCTGATATTAAAAAAGATTTGAAAGCACTCGGAGCCAATGTCACCGATTCTATTTCCAAGAATACTGACTTTTTGGTTGCCGGCGAAGCCGCGGGGTCGAAATTGCAGAAAGCCACAAAGCTAGATGTGCGCATATTGGGGCAACAAGAGTTGGATGGCCTGTTGAAGGGTCGCTTACCAGAGTAGTTTGTGCGGAGGAATGTCTTAGTAGGCTTGTGCGCGGGATTGTCTGCCGTATTTTTTGCGGATCATAGGATAATTTTTTTTTGACATAGCTACCATACCCCAGGATGGCCGGTGTGTGGCTCGGCTGCAACTCACCTTTGCGGGCGACTAAATTTTTATAGATGCGAGCTAACTTTTTTAGCTCAAAAGTCCGAAAATATAGGCAATGCGCACTCTATTGATTTTGACGATTTTGAGTACGACTTTTGTGGCGCGCGCACAAGAAACAACAGCCACCAAGCAAGAAGCGCAGTCTACCGAAGTGCCCCCCCGCGAAACGCCTGGAACAGATACGGCGACCGCCGAAACGCCCCCCCTTTTTCACCTGCAGGCACTGTTCGACATTCAAATGACTGCAGCAAACCTAAAAGAAGCTGAAAAAATACTTGCTCAAAACAAAGAGGTCTTCACCAAACAGTCACCTCAAAAAAAACATTTTTTGATTTCTCAAATTATTTCCAATGCTAAATATGGTGCAGGGGGAATGTACAACAATAGCAGTGATGACTATCTAAAGTTCTTTAAACTACTTTTAGATACAGACCCAAGCCTATTGGCCAATAAAGAACTCGGACAACAATTAGTATACCATTCAATACTATTTTGTCCCCCCAGCATGAATACAGATTTTACGGAAGAGCTTTTAAGACGAGATTCAACCCTACTTTTCAGCGAGGGCAATGACTCGAAATCATTATTTGAAAAAATTTCTGACTGGGAAAATAGAGAATACATCCGCAAAATATTAAAAATATTGCCAGAAAATTATGATTGGACGCAGCACAAAAACATAATTGAAAGATTGACTCGAATACAGAAATTAAAAATAACGCTGTCGAAAAAGATTTTAATGGAACTAGAATCTTCAGATGACATCCACGTCGAAAGAAGTGCTAATTTTCATGAGTTACAAAGGTTTTATTCGAGTCTGGATTCGTCATTATTCGACGCCAAAGCATGGAGCCTTTCTGAACATTTAGGAAATCTAGAAATCTATCTGCTTAGCCTAAATCACATTGAATCTTTAGAAAAAACCTACAAACCAGAAGAAATCCGGGAATACCTAGAAGGCTACACAAATTTTATGGCCACCTTCTGCATTGAAAAATCTAAAAGCCAGCTACAGCCTAAACTTGGAGAGGGAAGTTGCTATCACATCATCGTCTCGCAAATTGAACGCATAAAAGAGCAAATTGCCAAGTATCCCCTCGATAAGTCTTTCTCAAAAAAACTTGTCTACTTGGAGCGATTCTTAGAGAAGTTAGATAAGGAAGAAACTTTTTATGAGCTTCGCACCGAAGCCTTTAAGAAAAAATCTATTAGCCATGAGGCATTCATAAATTGGGCAAGTGGCGGTTCAAAAACTTATTGGACAGCTCCTTTTGCACGAACTACGGAGCCTTCAACGCCCCCCAAAACTAGAACCCGAAACAGAGATAAAAATGCGAACACTCACTAACTTACAAAACATTATGTTTTTATTTCTGAGTGTTCTTCTAAGCACTTCGCTGCAGGCTGAAGAAATTCAAAAGGGCGAAGCTAAGCCCTTCTTGGAGTCCGAGATTGCATGGGAAGACAACCTCTCGAGGGAGATTCAGTTATATATAAAGCTCTACAAGACTCAAATTGAATTGCTAGATGTCTTCAAAGGAGCAGAACGCAACAAGATTAGCCAAAGTGACTACCAATCCTTAGAGAACTACTACAAAGACATTAAAGAGCGTTTCAATCAGGGCGTTCAAGAAGACGATCCCATCATAAAATCTATGGGCCTACAAGAATTGCGAGACTATCTGGAGTTTTCGGAACCACCCTATTTCAAACTATTGTTGGACAAAGCGAAGGGCTTCAGAAGTGCCCTTTCAGATCTTAAGAACACCATTCAAAACCGCTCGGACGAGTTAAAAAAACCTCTAAGCGAAGAAGTGCCCAAGGCTCACGAGGGAAAGTCGAGCTTTTATAAGCTCAACAAATTTTTTAAAGATTTATAAACTTGTATTCGCTTACTTTATCGCCAGAAAGAACCTGGATTCTAAAGACCGCTTTTACATCGCCAACATAAAGTGGATCACCAAAGGTAAATACGGTTTTTGATTTTCCATTTTCGGTAAAGCTGGATGAGGAAAAAGAAAAATTTAATTCTCGCTCTTCTTTTAATGGACCATCTTCCAAAACGAATACGTCATAGACCTTTGTCATTCCACCTTTAACCCGCACTATTTCATAAAAAGGACTGCAGTTTTCGCCGTCGTAATCGCACATATCGACTTTGGTCGTCATGTTCTGATCGGATTCAACTTCCCAGCTCAATTGAAAAACATTTTTTTCTAGCTCTGAATCGTACAAACTAAATGTGCGTGCATTTTGAGGATTAATGGTGCCATTCGTTCCGCCATCGCCAGGCCCTCCAGGCCCACCACTGCCACCGCAAGCGCTCATTCCAACAAGAGTTAGGGCTAGCAAAAAGGATTGGATGAATTTAAAAGTTTTCATTCGCCCCTTATAGCGCATTGCGTGATTTCAGTTAAGCTAAAAAGTCTTTACAGATTGTAAGCATCAGAAATTGTTGAAAGTTTAAAGGAACATCAAGACATGCAACGGCTTACCAAGTTAGCGCGCCCTGCCCATAGTAGCGACGATCGGCGCCAACGCCCGGACCTGGCCCTAAATTTTCGGCATAGGTTCCAGCTTCAAACTCGAAAACACTCCATCGAAAACCTAAACCTCCGCCAAAGTTTCCTTTCGCAATATGAAAGCGAACATAGGTTGTATAAAAATCCCGGGGTGTCATTTTGAGCTGAATTGCCGCATGAAATTTCTCACCTAATTCATCATAACCTGTGCCTAAATCTCTAAGCTCCAGGCTAAGTGTTGGTTCAATGATTCCTGGATTTTTAAGAACTGCAGCCACTCCAAAATTGTAGCGCCTCACCATGGCTGGAGGAGTGCTTGTTTGACCGCCAATTAAAGCCATCGGGAAATTGGTAGCCAATAAATTTTGCGCCGCAACTCCAGAAGAAATTGAAAGCTGTGAATCTCCGGCAATATCGATTTCAGGAAAACTATACTGCGCGCCAATATCGAAATCCATTCCCAGGCCTGTTCCAGCGTAATCCGAAAAATTATCGGTCAACGTTACAATTGATTGGTTTTCCAACTCAGCAATGAGGCCGGACCGATACATAACTGGCTTCCAAGTTAAGCCCACTCTCAGATGATTATTTAAAAATGGATGACCGTATGAAATAGCAACACCCCCTTGGATTACAGCAAAAAGGTCTACTTTTGCAAAAAGCAATGACGGAGTTCTTACTCTCGCTGAAGACTGAACCCCCAGCGGATTGACAGCAATTCCAAAGCGATGCCGAGTCCAATATCCATCGAGGAATGAAAAATCAACCCCCGTATTCGTTCCATCTACCGCTTGAAGCTGCTGCGAAATAGTTTGATCGCCACTAGAAGTGACATCCTTTAGTGTATCTACTAGGTCAAAGAATGATCCCGACATTCCAAAATTGATAATCTGCGGAAGTCTAAGTTCGCCCTCTCCCTCTTTTATCTGAGCAAGCCCTGCGGGGTTAACATAAATTGAATTAAAATCATTGACGATGGCAGTCGTTGCCATCCCCATAGAGCGGGACTGTGCGGTGGCAAACCATTCTTGGGGAGCAAATGCAAAGACGGGCATGGCATTTGTCCACATACAAAACCATGAAATGAATATGAGAGATCTAATCGCCATGAGATTTTCCATGCAAGGCGCTTATTCTAGCAAGCAACTCTTTTATTTGAGTTTTAAACTCAGCCAGATTTCCATCATTTCGAACAACAAAGGTCGCGCGCGATTCAAGTTCCGAGTCTGACATTTGTAGTTTTAAAATCTCTTCGATATCTTTTCTGCTTCGCCCATCTCGCTGTATGGCTCTCGTTATCGCCTCCTCGTCGGTGCAGAGAACAGCAATCACTCCATCCAAGAGCATCGACAAACTAGAATGAGCCTCCGAATGAAACATGTCTATCGCTTCAATAAAGGCAAATGGAAGTGCGGAACTTGTACGACTCTCTTCCATCCACGCAACAATTTCGTCTCTCACCAAAGGATGAATAAGAGCCGTTAATTTAGCTTTGTTTTGAGTTCCCTTGGTAAACCAACTTCTCACAAAAGCACGATTCATTTGCTCGCCTAAAAAAGCCTGCGATCCAACCAATTCAATGATTTTTGCTTGCGTATCCGCAAAATCTGGATGAGCGGGTCGCGTGACATCGCGTGCCACTTTATCGGCATCCAACACTCGATAGCCCAATTCCTGTAAATATAGAAGCATAGAAGATTTTCCACTTCCGATGCGACCAGTGATGCCCCAAAACTCCATTTAGAGTAAGATTAGTGGCAATGTGGGGCACTTTACAAGGGCAAGGCCCAATGATTCGTTTCGCGGGGCTCGAACTCTCTGGCGCCCATTCCCAAAAAACGTGCCTTGCTGTCTTAGACTTCTATCCAGAATCACCACGTTTAATTCTATCGCAGATTCATCCCGGAATGGGGCGAGAAGATAACGGCAATAGCGATGAGATTTTACTACTCCAGCTCAACAGCTTAGGCGTGTCCAATCAGGAAAACTTTGAATTCAAGGGCATTTGCACCCAGGCTCCCACGACACTTCCCCCTCATTTCAATTCTCCCGAGAAAGCCGCGCGCGAATTGTCTTGGATGAATGATTACTGGCACAAAACAAAACCTCAACCCCGAAAATTTCTCCCCTACCTCAATCGACCTTTTGAAATTTGGATGAAATATTTTACGCCAGAAAAATTTCGGATTCCGGAAAGTATGGGCGCAAACTTGGCACCACTTGCTATTAGGTTAGATTTTCTTCGTCGCGATCTCAAATGGTCGCTCTATGAAAGCTATCCAAGAGCCTGCGTTCAAAGAATTTTATCTGCGATGGGCGCGCCGCTATCCTGGGCTGAAAATTATACTGACATTGATAAAGGCATCGGTATCCGCGAAAAATTTGTATCCATGATTTCTGAAAAAATTCCCAGCCTATTTTTGTATGATTATGACCTTGAGATTCTTGTCTTTGAAGTTCAGGCTTTTCATTCCTTCATCCTGGCCATCACCCAATATTTGGATCACCACAAACAATGCGAAACTCGACCACCAAACTTTCCCCAAGAAAGTCTTTGGGGTTTAATTCCGAAACAGCATATTTCATGGGATAAGGTCCCTTGATCATAGATCAATTTTCCAAGCTCAAAACATTTAATTGTTAAGTTAAGATTAAGGCGCATAACGAGAATTTCACACCAATAGCCTAGGGACACTTAGTAAGATGACCACTAGGTATACTCATGAATAGATTCTTTGAAAAATTGCTATTTCTAACTCTAGGCTTAGTAATAAGTTCTTGTGGGACGGCAATTATTGGTGGAGGAAACTCCAATTCAACATCTCCTCCACCTGCTGACTCGATTATTTCTAGTTGGCAAGAATCACTACCGGGAGTCTTTCAGTCGGCGCAAAGTGCACCGTTTTTTGATGCTCAGTCAGCACAAATTGCCGTAAACAATAGTGGAGCCGCGGTGATTGTCTGGTATCAATCGAACGGAATAAATGATCAAATTTTTAAATCTGAACGCGCGGCCAACGGCACCTGGACGCATCCCGCATCTTTAAGTGACAACATTTCGCCCGATGGACAAAGCGCCTCTTCTGCAGAAGTAGCAATAAATGATAGTGGAATCGCCCTTATCATCTGGAAACAAAGTGACGGATCAAACAATCAAATTTTTAAAGCCGAACGTGCGGCAAATGGCAGCTGGAGCCATCCCGCATCCCTAAGCGACAATATTTCACCGGATGGACAATCAGCGGTATCCCCACAAGTGGCCTTAAATGATGATGGATTTGCCCTCATTACCTGGAGACAATCGGATGGATCAAAAAAACAAGTTTTTAAATCTGAACGCGCAATCAATGGCAGCTGGACCCATCCATCCTCCCTTAGTGATAACATCTCTCCAGACGGACAAAACGCAAACGATCCCCATCTTGCCATTAGTGGGAGCGGAATTGCATTAATCGTATGGACTCAATTTGATAGTGCAAACAATCAAATTTTTAAATCGGAACGTGCGGCAAATGGCAGCTGGACTCACCCAGCATCCCTAAGTGACAATATATCCCCTGATGGAGAAGATTCGAGTGATCCTAGAGTTGCCATAAACGACAGCGGGATTGCCCTAATTACTTGGTATCAATTTGACGGCTCAAATGATCAAATTTTTAAGTCAGAACGCGCGATTAACGGCACATGGTCTCACCCTACGGATTTAAATGACAACATATCTCCTGACGGGGAAAGCTGCTATTCCCCCTCAGTCGCCATAAATAACAATGGAATAGCTCTGATTGGTTGGGAGCAGTCCGATGGGACTGACTTCCAAATCTTTAAATCAGAACGTGCGGCCAATGGAGCATGGACTCATCCTGCAGATCTTAATGATAACATTTCACCCGATGGACAAATGGCCGCCGGGCAAAATGTTGCCATAAACAATGATGGTATTGCGATAATTGCCTGGAGGGGGTTTGATTCTTCAAGAGAGAAAATATTTAAATCTGAACGCGCCACAAATGGAACATGGACCCACCCCGCAGATCTTAATGACAACATCTCACCAGATGGGAGTGATGCAAATAATCCAAAAGTTGCCATCAGCGATACTGGATTTGCGCTCATTACTTGGGAGCAACCGAACGCGACCAATAATCAAATATTTAAATCGGAACGTGCGACTAATGGCACGTGGACCCATCCCACAGATTTCAATGAACACCTTTCATTAAATGGTTTAATGGCCGACACCCCACAAGTTGCCATCAATGACAATGGAATAGTGCTGATTACTTGGCGACAATCTGATGGAGCGAATGATCAAATTTTTAGATCCGAACGTGCTGCAAATGGGACCTGGTCTCATCCCACAGATCTTAGCGATTCCATTTCACCAGATGGACAAGGCGCGTATAATCCGCAAGTTGCCATCAACAACAGCGGAATTGCCCTGATTACTTGGTGGCAGTCAGATGGCTTATTCTCACGAATCTACAAATCAGAACGCTCCGCAAATGGCACCTGGACAAATCCATCGTCACTTAGTGACAACATTTCGCCAGACGGACAAGGCGCTTATCCGCCACAGCTTACCATAAACGGCAATGGACTAGCGCTCATTACTTGGCGACAATCTGATGGAGCGAATGATCGAATATTTAAATCAGAACGCGCGGCTAATGGCACATGGACTCATCCCGCAGATCTTAATGACAACATTTCCCCAAGCGGGAGCAGCGCCACCAATAACCCACAGGTAGCTATCAACAATGATGGGTTCGCGCTAATTGCCTGGGTTCAGTCTGATGGATCAAATAACCAAATTTTTAAATCAGAAAGGGCAGCCAGTGGCACATGGGCTCATCCCGCAGATCTCAATGACAACATTTCTCCTAGTGGGCAAGATGCTATTGATTCACAAGTCGCTATCAACAACTCTGGAATAGCATTGATTACTTGGCTACAATCTGACGGATCAAATGATCGAATATTTAAATCAGAGCGCACATCTAGTGGCACATGGGCTCATCCCTCAGATCTTAATAACAACATTTCCCCCAATGGGAGTTCTGCAAGCAATCTACAAGTTGCCATTAATGATGATGGATTTGCACTCATTGCCTGGGAGCAACCAGACGGCTCTTACTCAAAAATATACAAATCAGAACGGACAGCTAGCGGTACCTGGACTCATCCTTCAACTTTAAATGATAGTATTTCACCTAGTGAGCAACAAGCTAGCTATCCACAAGTTGCCATAAATAGTGATGGCGACGCCCTTATCCTTTGGATACAGGCCTACGCCAAGCTTTATGGCATCGAAAAAACTATAGGGTCTTGGGGTGAGTTACAGTTTCTTGGAAACAGCAACGAGCCTAGCTCTTTTGATATGGCACAGGCTAAAAATTCAACATTTGATCCAATAATCGTTTATGGAGCAGGCACGTCTAATCCCCTTCAAAGCGGAATAAAAATACTGCAAAAGATTATTGAAAACGGGTCACTATGATGTCGTGTGGGTGATGCACTTTCAGTCTTGTTCTTAGCGCGAGGGGAAATGTTTTGTGCAGTTTGTGTCACATATGGAGCCTCTAATATGGGGCCTCTAAATAACTCGCCTAGATTTTGCTTTTTCATAGCTAAATTACCTATCGAGCAAGTAATTTTTTGACATAGCTACCATACGTACGGGCATGAGAGATGGATTTTAAATAAATCACGGTCGTTGGCGACAAGCTTAAGTGTCGAATTAAAAGATATTGTTGTTCATTCCAATCACATACATTTGCTGCTGAGAGTTTCACACCGGAGAGCCTTTTTCGGTCGAATCGTGAGTCTTGGAAGAAAATCCTATAAGTCGACAAAGGAATATTTCGATTTGAATCGTCTCGAAAAACTCCGCTTTTGACCAATTGATTTGGCCTCAAACTCCAGCAACTCTTCCCCGCGCACAGTTAAAAGTTGGTTAGGATTTTGCTGCGTGGCATATTTTTCAGTAATTTCAAATATTTATTTCCAGTACAGATTTTGTGATGTCAGAAAGATTATCTGTCACGCCTCAAAATAATCGTTATAATAAGCATAGGCTATACGAGGAACTTGCGAGTTTCCCGTGGCTAGAGTCTTCGGATTCGAGAGGAGGTGGTGTAGTGGATAGTTCTAACCAAAGTCACTTAACCGAAATGGGGGTTAGCGGCTGAAACTGCCGATAATCTTACAAAGGTAAAAATGACCGAGGCGCTTATCCGCAAAGATAGGCGCCTCTTTTTATTTTACGATTCTCTTCAAACAATTTGGCCTTCAGGCGAAGTAATTCTATCGCGGCCGGCTGTCTTACTCTTATAAGCATATTCGTCAGCCTTTGCGATTAGATCCAGAGCATTTCTCACTGGCCCAACCGACCCCAAAGAAACTACTCCGAAACTAGCCGTCATTGGCACATTTTTTTCATTCAAAAATCTGTGTGCCTTAAGAACATTTCTAACTTTTTGAGCCACCTGTAAGGCACCAGCTAAATCAGTTTCTGGCAATACAATAACAAATTCTTCGCCACCAGCACGTGCTAGAAAATCTGACTCTCGTAAATGAGTCTTTGCAACTTTTCCAAAATCAATCAATACGTCATCGCCAGCTTTATGCCCGAAAGTGTCGTTTATTTTCTTGAAATGATCGGCATCCATATAGACAATAGCAAGGTCTCTACCGTGTCTTTTTGACAAGGCTAAATGCTCCTGAGTCCGCCTATCAAGATAGCGCCTATTCCACAATCCAGTTAAAAAATCTTGGTTGGCTGCCTCTGTAGATTTTTCAAGCTCTGCCTCTCTGGATTCCAAACGATGAGACAAGATATTAAATGAATCCGACAGAACGCCTAGTTCGTCGGAACCCTTAATCGAAACGGAAGCTCGATAGTTACCGGCACCTAATTCGTCGGCAGCTTTTGTCAAAAAGGCCAATGGATTGGTGAGTTTTTTCGCAAGAAAATAGACAATCAAAAGACCTACACCTAACAATGCTCCGAAAATGGCAAGCATCCTCATCACAAGACCTGAAGCCGGTTGAAGCACAACATCTGCGTCGGCCGCCAGGAGCAACCAAGATTCAGCGCTGCCTTGCTCAAACTTACATGCACTCAAAAAATACCGAATGGAATCATTTCTGTATTCCGTTGTAAAATTCTCTAAGTTGCCTCCTTGACTTCTAGATTCAATAAATTTCTTAAGGATCAAGGGATTTTTTTCGAAACCTAGCGGGTCATTTTGTTCCGAAAGACTATTCGAAAGAATTTTTTGATCACCCGCGTGGTAGACATAACTATTAGCTACCTCGATTTTTTTTAGTTCGTTACGCATTTCCTCCGGATCGCCTGATCCAACTGACAACTTTGAACAACTTGAATCTGCAATTTGGTGCAAAGAGAAGAGAACATAGCGCGCTTTATCTTGATAAAAATGACGAAAAAGGTAAGTGCTAGAAATCAAGGCGTATCCAATCATAACGAACATGAATGTTAGAAAGATCTTCGCACGTAGCCCCACCCTTACTCTTCTGATATTTTGATTACTTTGACCTTGTTTAGTCATTTTAAGATTCCTATTCTTATTACTTTAAAATAATTATAAGAGTTTACTAAATCTTTACCACTAAAAAGTCGAAATAATATCATGGTCTTATTCGGGCGACATCTTTCAGGATTTGGGGCGTTATGCGCCTTTGTCCTTTTTGCGCCTCATCTAAAAGCTCAAGGGCTAACTGACATGCTCTCCTCATCTCCCTCTAGAGCCGCGCCAAGCAACAGCATCCTTTTTGGAAAGCTTTCCAGCGATGTTGAAGGAAATGTGTATTTAAAAAACTCTCAAGCCTTTATCTTTTCCGAAACCAAGGATCAAGAAAAAGTTTATTCCAAAGATAGCATCTTCGTAGGCCCCAACCAAGGCGCTACAATAAAAATTTCGGATGAATTTGGAGGTGGAGAAATCTTCCTTGAAGCAAACACTGTGATCACAATTGCAACTGCAAAAACCAAGGACGAAAAGCTTCCAGTCCTAGAATTAAAAAAAGGTGAGATAAGCATTAAGAAAGTCGAAAAGAAGGCTTCGACTAATTCCAAGAAAAGAAAAGCTCCCAAAACTCAATTCATCATTCAAAAAGGGAAAAGCGCTATTGTCGTCAACAATACTTTAGAAAACAAAGCTATCCGAGGCAACAAAGGCGATGGCTTCGAAATTTTAGAACAAAGCAAAAACGCCTCAGGAAAAACAGTCATGACTCCGGTAAAAGTTGAAATTCCTGTTTTTGAATCTTCTAGCCTTTTTGCCAATATAGAAAAAAGTCAAGATCTATCCACAACTCTAAAGTTTGTACCCACCGCTAAAGTTGAAGCAATAGAAAAGCCGGAACCTACACCCGAATTACCAGAGCCCGTAAAACCAGTGCAGGCCAAGATACAGGAAATTAAAAAACCCATTCAGCCTAAAGCTCCTCAGAAAAAAGTTGCCGAGCTAAAACCAAAAAAAGTTCAGGTCAAAAAAAGAGTAGCTCGATCAAGAAGGCCCCAAAGACCTCCATTGAGATTCTCCTTTCTTCTTGGCGGCGCATTGATAAAACAAAACCTAAATGCGGGAAGCAGTGCTGTCGCGGCAAACAATATAGGCTTTAGGGCCCGACTGTCCTATGACTTGACTCCTAATTGGCAGTTCACCTTAAGGCACCTTGCCACCCTGAAGCCAACAAGCGAAGAACTGAAGACAAAGTTGTCATGGTCTGCCTTCAGTGCCGACTACCGAATTATCAGTAGATATAGAGGGGCCTCGGCATGGAGGCCTAACCTTAGACTAGTTGCGGGGATAGAGAGATACACCAATGCTGTCGACACGAGCGCCCAAAATACCGAATTTTTGCAATCCTACACGTCATTCCTAGCAGGCTTTAGAAGCCGCTTCACTCTTGCCCCAAGATGGGAAATCGGCGGCGATTTACTTGGGACCGTTTTGAGCAACGGCTACAAGTTGCATGTTCAAGGCGACCTAATGTACGCTATCACCCGTCGCTATTCTGTCGGGGGAGGATATTGGACAGAAATTGCAAGAGTCCCCGATTCCTCACTAAGCGAAACAACACTCGCAATAGAAGCCTATCTACAGGTCAAATTTTAAAAATTTGCAAAGTGCTTCGCTAAAGTTTATGCGTCTTTCTATGGAAAGAATGGAGTTTGATCTTCAAAAAGGTTGGAGCAAGGGCTTGAGAATATGTTTTGAAGACGCCATTTCAAGTGATGCCTTCAATTTAAAAATTGCACTTCATGTCGAACAAGTTCACGGTTGCGATATTTATGAAGTAGGTCCCGATGATCTCTCTAAAATTTCCCCACTAGCCAAAGCTGATGGACTCCTGGTCCAAGGAAGTTTTTTTAGAAATTTCAAACGCCCACTATTAATAAAAACTGCCGACTGCATTCCACTCATTTTGATTGATCGTGAAGCCGAGGCTATAGCAATTTTGCATGCGGGCTGGAGAGGCCTCTCTAAGGGAATCCACACAAAGCTTATCGAGCAAGGGCACTTTACCCCTCAAAAAACCTGGGCATGGATTGGACCTTCTCTGAGCGGTCGTCATTTTGAAGTGCGAGAAGATATGTGGTCACAATTTAAGGAAGCAGACGATTCGAGCATTTTTGAGCACACACCTGACGAAGCTATCAGACTTTTTCATCCTTGGGCGCTGCTCCAAAAATCCTATGAGGAGCTTGGACTTGAAGTGATTTACAATCCCGAAGTTAATACTTACTCAAATGAGGCTTTTTATTCTCACCGAAGATCTCTCCATAAAAAAGAGCAACGCAAAGGCAGCAACTACACCTGGCTCAGGTTTTACGAATAATTAAACTAGGACGGTGTCCTAGTTTCCCGAATGGAAGGTCATCTCTTCCCGCGTCTGTGGATGAGTAAAATGCAACGTATGTGCGTGTAGCAGAATTCTTTTGAAGTTTTGTCCGCCGTAAAGAGCATCTCCTAAAATTGGCAAACCAAGAAAAGAAAGATGAACGCGGATCTGATGAGTCCTTCCAGTTTCAAGCGCAAGGTCAAAAACTGAATACGAAAGCTCAGGTGAAAAGTCATTTGCCCTCACTCCAAACGTTTTGAAGATTTCAGGCAAAAGTTTTTCAAGTTCGGTGGCTTTATCGAAAGCCAAAATGTTGAAATGAGTGATCGCCTTTTTGCCAAAATTTGCATCAACGGCATAGCGTAGTCTGTTTTTTGGATCTCGCCCCAGTGGAGCCGCAATGGAATGCTTTCCGTTTTTCAACACTCTGAAAGCTAACTTAGACGGATTGTCCTCGAGCGCTACGCGAGCTTTTCTATGCAGAGTTTTTTCCAGCCCATTAGCATTGCCCTCGGCAATGGCCCAGTAATGTCTACCCGCAAGCTTTTTTGCAAATTGAACAGCCAGATCCTCGTGAGTTTTTGGATCTTTTGCAATGACCAAACAACCGGACGTTCCACGGTCCAAGCGATGCACGATTCCTGGCCTTGCCTCTTCAAGGACTTGACCATTCCAACTTAAGTGAGCCGTATTCGGTTTTACGAATGAACTTTTTATAAGCCAAGCCACGAGGGTTTCTTCGAGAGGAACACCAGCTCCTGGATGGACAGTCAAACCAGCTGGCTTATTGATGACCAATAGGTAATCGTCTTCATACAAAATTTTTGGGTCCTGAGGAAACTTGAATTCAATAGTTGCGCTAGCGATCAAATCGTTGAGTTTTTGAAACGATAAAGAGGAATCAGAGGCCGCATTAAACCCCTCATTCAAAAGTTCTTCATTGAAATCAGGAAGAACGGCAGAATTTAAATCGAGTACTTGGCCGGACGCCAATCTCAAACTCGCTTTGGCGGCAATGCCGTTTACAGTGAATAGATTCTGAGAAATGATTCGAGCCCAGCGACTTCTTGATACTTCAGGAAATTTTTCAGACAAGAAAACATCGAGCCTCATAGTCGTTAGACCACGCTCGACCGATTCGTCCAGACATATAGGAAAGCTTTTTTTAAGGTCCATCAAATAGATGGCTTAGGTAATTTACCATCTTCTTTCAATCGATTTACGTAAGTCATGGCCAATTCTTCTGAATTAGGAATGCTTAAGACGTTGCAAATGATGGCAACGTGGCCCCTAACATAGACAGGTAAAGGGCAATCAGAGGTATCTTCCTCTTCAACGGCCCTAATCCTAGAAGCTGCCAACTTGGTGCAATTTGCAAGCTGCTCCACACTCATTTGCCTGTAGACCCTCACCGCACGAATAAAAGCCCCGTCGATTGAATCACAATTCCTGATCTTTTCTTCAAATTCAGGATTCGCCTCAAAATGCATCTCATCATCGCCCACCGAAACTGAAGGCAAAACCCTGATTTTGGGCCCCGAAGTGACATTGGTCGCCTTTACGGAGGCATTAATGTGAGAATTTACAGCATGAGTGTTTGGAACATGAGAATTTGAAGCATGTGCACTCATCCCATTTGATCTTGATCCAGAAGGAGACATGTCAACGCTGTTCATATGATTTTCCATATGACTATCTCCGGTATAATTTATGTCACCAAAGGGATTTTCGGGCGCTTGGTCGCCCTTATCAGACGAGGCAATGCTAGGCCGGCTCATTTCGACCTTGAAGGCCTGAATGGCCTCTTCCTTGTCATTCCAGGTGTTGAATCCCATCTTGATGTCGTACTCGCGCCGTTTCGAAGGATGTCCCAAAATTTCATAGGCATCTTCGATCTCTTTCATGATTTGATCGTTATTTTCTTCTTCAATCAATGAATAGGCTGCTAGCGAATCTTGGGTGTAAGTCATTTTTGCGCGTTTGTACGCATGATGAATCTCATTTTGACTTGCGCCAGGGATGATATCTAAAGCCAAATAATAATTTGGCTGGGATTTTGTAACAACTGATGGACTTTTACTCATGGGAATAAACCTTTCATTTCTCCAATCAACGTTCTCGTGATTCTATCGAAACGACTTGTTAAAATTGAATTTGGAAATTCATGAACAACTGCATTCTTAGATCGAACCGCACGCCAAACGGCGTTATCGTATTCAAGATATCCCACATAGTTTAATGACAAGCCAAAGTACCTACGACAAACGCTACAAATTGCCTTTCCGACATCAATGTCGGCTTGAGAGCGAACTTGATTGATAATAATATTAGGATGGTAATCTTCTACAACTTTTTGCAAAACATTAAGAGCCACCGGATCCAATCTTTCGACCACGGCCATCAAATCGGCGGGAGTGCGGATTCCAAGAAAATTCTTTTGATCAAATGATGCTTCAATCACATCCTTGATGCTTTCAGAAACATCTGATCTCGATAGGCGAGAAAGAAAAATAGTTCTTATAAACCTATAAGCGTTTTCGACACTGGTAGGCTCAGGCAATATCGACAAAACTCCTTCGTCAGCACCTAGAAAAAATTCTACCGTTGAATCCTGTGTCCCCGCTCCCAAATCGATAACAATGTCATCGTATGGAAGTTTGCGTAAGTCGCCTAGCAAATCTGCTTCTTTGGATTCAGTTCGACGAATAACATTGATGGGATCTGCCGACCCCGTAATCAAATGAAGATTTTTTTCTCGTGTGTGAACACAAAGCTGCTTGAGGTCCTTGACCCTAGCACTCATATAATCACCAATGCTATTTTTGCCGGCTTCAACTCCTAGGCAAGTGTGCAAATTAGAACCACCCAAATCCAAATCGACAGCCAAAACTCTGCGACCTAAACGAGCCAACATGATTGCAAAGTTTGCACAAATCAAACTTTTTCCCACGCCGCCCTTGCCGCCAGCAACAGCCCATACTTTTGGTTGTTTAATCAAACTAATTTCCCTCACATAGGAACCTGACGGCAATTTCGCCTCAGGTGTTTCACTTGGTTCTGCGGCCTGAGACAAAGGATTGGACTGAGGATTAAGAGGACTACGGGAATCAGAGGTCTGCTCACCAGGAACAACCACACTTGAATCTTCATCATCCCAGTCGGATTCATCAAGCTGTGATTCGATCAAACTACTCTGCTCTTTCAAGCTGCTTCCATCACGATCCAAAGTCTGCTCTCCCCTATTCAAAATTTTCACACTTCTACGCGCCGAACGCAAGTTTTTGAGAAAAAATCAAATAATCCAACTTTTAGGATTGAAAACTGGACTACCGAAGAAAATCCAAAAGAGACGGCGTTAATAGCTTTTTATTGCTATCTAAAGTCGCAGATAGCAGTGACTCATTACGCGCTAAATCCGAATAAACTTGCTCGAGATCCGCATCTTCGACATTGGACATAAGTGTTTTGTTGGTCACCTGCTGAGACTCCACAAGCTCTCTATTAGAAATGACAGAGTTTTGAAGCGCCCCCACAGTGGCCCGAGATGCGGAAACTTGGCTCATAGCCTTATCCAAGCTATCTAGCGTTGAATTGATGAGGTCAATTCGCCCCGTCCCCAAACCAGTCGCCAATGTCTTAATAGTTTCAAAAACATTCACTCCTGCATTCGCCTTAATCTTTGCCCAAGCCTCGGGATTTTCTTCTGGATCAATTCCCTGGTTGTGAGCCGTAACCGTAGCCGGGTCTCGAAATTCAGAACCGACAGTGGCTCCCCTATCAGACCCTAAATCTTTGTTTTTATTGGGTATTTCGCTTACGCCCAAAAAGGGTTGGAGGCCCGGCATATTAAACTGAACGCGTTGCCCTGGCTGAACTTCGAGCTCAATTGAACCAGAATCACCGTAATAATTGCCTTCGGTATCAAAGGGTGGATGGTCGGTTTGGTAGCCAGAAAATACGAAATGCTCGCCGATTCGAGCATTGGATAACTGAACCGCTTGAAAAAAAAGTTCGTCCACCTCGGCCTTCACAGCCTCCATCGCATCCGGTGCC
>JBGSZX010000059.1:0-40597 GCA_041750195.1 Bdellovibrionota bacterium
ACCAAAAACTTGGGCGCCAATTTCGTGCTGAAGATAGGTGCGTTGTAAAATGGGTTTGATGTTTACCCCTGCGAGTAAATCCCTCGAGCTTTCAATTTGAGCGACAATGGATCGGCTCGCATTGGGAATTAGGGGGAGCGATTCGAACCTAGGAGACCCTTTAGAGTCTTTTTGGTAGGTTTGATAAAGTTTTTCAGAATCTAAATTTGCTATTTTGGCTACAGTATCAATTGTAGATTTAGGATCTATAACAAACTGAGGTGTGATCACAACGTCAAGTTGGAGCCGATTATCGACTATAATTTTTGAATCACGATCAAATATTTGCCCACGTGGTCCAGGCAATTTATCTTTTCGAAGTGAATTTCTTTGGGAGAAAGCTCGATATTTGGGGCCGTCAATAAGCTGCAGTTTTACAAGCCTAAGGCCCATCAGAATAAAACCGCTGAGAATGGCATAGAAAAGCATCGAGAACCTCGGCTGTAAATGCTTTAGTGCTTCTCCCTGCCCGAGCATTCTAGATTCCTCCCTTGCTCTTAACTATCTAATTCCGACACTATGAGACAACTTATTGTCTTCATCTAATGAGTGATTAAAAAATTCATCCCACTTTACAAAGAGTGGGAAAAGGAAATAGGCAAAAATAACAACCAAAATAAGCTGTGCGAAAACTTGTGTGAAAAACAGCGGGAGAGTTGGTCCAGCATTAACCAATTGAAGAAGACTTAAGGTGATCGCTTTCAGAATAAAATGAAAACCAATAACAAGTAATACAAACGAATTTCTACCTTCAAGCGCAAAAGAATCTGCTGCAATTTTTGTAAACAATGCCGCCCACATATGAGCTGCTATATAAAGGCCTGTAGGATAAGCAACATTGGCCGTCCCAAAAGCCGCAAAAATCACTGACAATGCTGTCGTGGTTTTCCACCCTCTTGAATAGGCTATGTATGCAATGATCATCGAGGTGATTTGCGGGACTCCTAAAAAAAAGGGAAGCTTGATTAGGCTAAGCTCCAGTGCTTGGAGAACCCAAATCGAAAGAATCATGAGAGGGATTTCTGCAAATTTCTTTTGTGTTTGTGTCATAGTGTTCCTTCGGGAGATGATATTTCTTGTGGTGATAAAATCACTAGGACCTCTTCAAGATAGCTTAAATCGACAGATGGTCTAAGTGTGGCATTTTGAGTAACGCCTGCTTTTGGTCGTTTGACAGAAACTATAAAGCCGATAGGCAATCCTTTGGGGAAAATTTGATCGAGTCCACTTGTGACAACGAGATCTCCCACTTTGACATCGGATGATCGGTCCAAGTATTTTAAACTACCGGTCAGTGAGCGGCCCTTTCCCTGGACTACGAACTGTGAACGCGATCGTACGATCATCCCATCAACAATATGAGAGGGGTCTTGCAAGGCAACGAATAGAGAATATTTGGGAAAAGTTCGCCGAATGGTTCCAACAACGCCTAAGTTAGAGACTACAGGCATGCGTTCTCTAACCCCGTCGTCACTTCCAACGTTAACTAAAAATCCAAGAGACTCTCCGCTGGGATCTTCAGCTATTACTTTTCCTGCTACATGATTTAGTTTTTTCTCTACAGGTAGTTTTAAGAGTTCCCGAAGTCGCCTGTTTTCTTCAATCGATTCTTGAAAATTCAGCAATTGTGACTCTAAAATTTCAACGTCTTTTTTTAGTTGATCTCTTTCTTGAGAGGCACCGACTAAAAATACATAATGATCGAATAAGGATGTCCCTCCTCTCGTCGCTTGCGTTACGAGTTCGGAGAGAGGATGAACAACCCAAGATTGAGCGTGGTCGTAGAGCCTAAGGCGAGGCATGTCAGGAGCCATCACAAAAATTAAAGGAATGAGTGGTGAAGCCAGCATCAGTAGTCTCGTAAAAAGGGTCCGATGTCGGCGAAAAAACCTAGAAAACAGCATCTTTTCATAATTCTAACACGCTCAATCATTAATTCCAGACCGTCGAGGATAATTCGGAGCACTTGAAGCGAGGACAATTCCAGAATTTTAAGTTAATCTCGGTCGCCTATGCTTGAACTCATCAGACGTCACAAAGGAATTTTTTCGATCGTTTTTGTTCTATCCACGTTGGGGCTAATTGTTTCAATGTTTGGAAGTGGCGGCGGCGGTGGCGGTGGCGGTGGCGGCTCAAATTTTATGGGCTCTGAAGTTGTTGCTCAGGTAGATGGACAAGAGGTAAAAACCCGACAGCTTGTGCAGGTTTTAAATCAAGAAATGCAGCGCATGGAAACCTATATGCAGGGGCAGATGCAAAATAACAAAGATCCAGAGCAAGAAAAAATGCTCCGCCGTATCATGATGCAGCAAGTTTCCGCTCGGAACATCTTGCAACAGTTGATTTATCAGAACTTCGCCTACAGCACCGCGTTAGATCTTGGGATTCGTTCGTCGCCTGAGAGCATTCGAAGTGTGATCCGAGATTATCCAGAATTTCAGAAGGAAGGTCGTTTTGATCCTCTTTTGTACAAGCAAATGGTTAGCCGTCCCGCGTTGTTTGAAGACGGCTTAAAAAAACAAATTGCCGTTCAAAATCTTAGAAAAGCTTTTGAGTTTGGAATGAGGCCCGTTTCTGAAACTGAACTTCAGAATCAAAAATGGCTAAATAGAAGTTTTGTCTTCGAAACAGTAGAACTTTCCGCTGAAAATATGCCAGCCCCCAAGGCTCCAACTGCCGCACAGGTCGAATCATTTTTGAGTCAAGCTGATGCTCAGGCTCGGCTACAGGCTTATTACAATCGTCATATTTCAGACTTCAAACAAGAAGAAGAGCTTCACGCTCGGCACATACTTGTGAAAGATGGTAGCGAGCACTCTATTGAAGATATCGCAAAAGAAATAGCGAGTGGAGCGATCAGCTTTGAAGAAGCTGCAAAAAAATATTCGGAAGATCCTTCAAATGCTCCTAAGGGCGGCGATTTAGGTTTTTTCAAAAAGGGAATGATGGTTCCTGAATTTGAAGCTGTCGCTTTTGCTATGAAAACGCCCAATGAAATTTCTAAGCCGGTTAAGACTCAATTTGGTAACCACTTGATTCAGTTTATTGAGAAAAAAGAAGCGACCGGTAAGTCGTTGGAAGAAGCTAAAGAAAGCATTGCCCCTAAGGCATGGGCTGAAGCTCAGCGCGAAACTGAACTTAAAGACGTCTTGGAGAGCTGGGCCGCCAGTTCGGCAGGTCCCTCGGATAGCACTCTCAAAAAATATAGCCTTAAATGGACCGAGGCTCAGCCGTGGAAACCATCCAGTACTTTTTTGCAGCCAATCGGAGATGTTGAGTCTCACATGGCTGACTTGTTGTCTTTGAGCGATTCAAAGAAATTCTTGGCTAAGGCGATTCCTCGGGGGCCGAATTTCGTCTTTGTTAGACTTAAGAAAGTTGAAGACGTCTCTGATGAAGAAGCTAAGACTTTGGCTGACTCAAAAGTGAACCAGGCTTATGAGTTTTACTTTAAACAGCGCTATGATCAGGCCGAAAAGGCAAAACGAATCGTTGTTCAAGAAGAAAAATTGGCTCAAATTCAGGACGCAATTCAGCAACAAATTCGTTAGTTTGCTCCTGTCTATCAAGGTTGTTCCTTCACGATAAAAGGATATGAACGTCTTTTTGACGTCTTATTCTTGCCTAACGGAGTTAAAATCTATAAGTCTCAATGAAATTGAGTGTCTTCTGGGGGGAAGTCGGACTTATGGAATCACTAGCTAAAAGAATTTGGGAAGTCATTGGGATCTTGTCCTTGATGGCAGTTTTTCATTTTGAGATTAATGGGCCAGCGCGAGCAGGGCAATTCGGAAAACGACCGCGCGCTGCAAATATTGGTGAGCAGCCGGATAAAGCTGTTGATGATGGTTCCGAAAAAGATTTGGTTCCTCGGGGTCGTCAGCCAGGTGGATCTCTTGCCGACCAGGTGGATCCCAATTTTAAAGGCAATCGAATGATCAAAGATAAAACCGAACTTCGCTATAAACCCACAAATATTGCAGATCAATTTATGATTTTGGAAGTTGATCCAGATGGTCCTTATGGACACATCTTTCAGCCCAAAGATATCGTTAGTGGCGATCAATTGAGGAAGTCGGGTGCCTTGGGTGATCAAGGGCACTGACAAGAAAATGCCCACACCCGTTTTACGAGCATGGGCTTTATGAATCTATTTCAATCTAATTAAAATTTAGCAGCTAATCGAACTTTAACGTGGGCCGTTGTGGTATCTGCGGTGGTATTCGCAAATTCGCCCAAGACTCCAGCATCGATGTGATCTGAGTACGCTTTTAACAATCCAAATTCAAATGATTGTTTTGTTGTGGTCGAAGCTTTCCAGCCATCGTTCCCTGTGAAAAAACGTCCGTATAAAGCTTTTCCTTCTTGGAAGCCATAGCTCATCGTGACACCAAAACCAAAAGATGTAGAAGCTCCGTCTGCTTGAACTTTAGACATCGCAAATTCACCAAGAAGATTCAAATCGTTAAATTGACCGGCGATTGAGGCTCCAAATCCAATTGCTGCATTTTGTGAGGCGACAGCAAGTGAATTCTCGTCTTTGTTTTGGAACTGAAAATAAGCCATGCCGTCTAGATTTTTGTTTAGATTGCTTTTATACGCTAGGGATGCGTTGAGACTTTTATCAGCCAAAGCTCCGGCTCCAAAGGCATCATCTGATCCATTTTTTAGAGTAAATGCTAAGACATCGTCACCTATTTTGTGTAAATAGTTTGCACCCATAAATCTTGATGTTCGATAAGTTCCATCTGTCAAAGTTGCGTTAACCCAGCGGCTACCAGTTCCTTTGTTTTGCCATGAAATATAAGAGTCGTCTTGAAAGCCAACTTCTAATGAATCATCCATAAAAGTTCTTGTGATAGAGGCATTCTCAACAACAGGGGCCGAACCCCCTGTAGCGTAAATTCCAAAATTCATGGCCCAACTGCTATCGAAAAGGTATTCGCTGCTCAAAAGGGCACGATCAACCGTAAAGGCAAACGAACTATTGTCGGTTGTAAGATTTGTATCAAACTCGGTCCAAAGTTTACCTGAAAATGTTAGTTCATTAGCAGATGCTTGAGAAATGGATCCCATGATTGCAGCTAGAGCCATTCCAGATGTTAATAGTTTTGAGTTTAGTTGTGTGATTTTCATAAATTTCATCTCCTTTTTTAGTTTGTGATTTCAAGTAAGCCGTTTCGAATACATTGTAATGATTTAAGTAATGAGGGCAATTGTTGGAGCGAAAGTGAATTTGGACCATCGCAAAGTGCTGCATCGGGATTGGGGTGGGTTTCTAAAAAAACACCATCGATTCCAACTGCCATGGCAGCTCTTGCAAGAACAGCAATCATTTCTCGCCGTCCACCGCTCGAAGTGCCCTGCCCTCCCGGAAGTTGAACGCTATGAGTGGCATCCATCACAACGGGCGCGAATTGTCTCATTTCAACAAGTCCCGTCATATCATTTATAAGTCGATTGTAACCAAAACTAGTTCCACGGTCGGCAAGTAAAACTTTGTCATTGCCTTGCTCTCTGGCTTTTTCAACAATGCTTTTCATGTCGGCTGGAGCCATAAACTGACCTTTTTTGATATGTAATACTTTTCCTGTTTTTGCGGCTTCAACGACCAAATCTGTTTGCCGGCACAAAAAGGCTGGAATTTGAACGACGTCAGCAATTTCACTCACTCTTTTGACTTGAGCACATTCGTGAACGTCCGTGATCAAATCGCAACCCACTTTACTTTTTATTTGCTCAAGTCCTTTTAAGGCCGCTTCAATCCCGGGACCACGGAATGAAGAGATGCTTTGTCGATTCGCTTTGTCAAAGCTGCATTTAAAAATCCAGGGGATATTTAATTCTTGAGTGATTCTTTTTAACTCGGTTGCCACTTCTAAAACCATTCCGTGGTCTTCAAAAATATCGGGGCCTGCAAACAGGATCCAATGATTGCGATGCCCCCAGGTGTAACTTCCATTGGAAGTTTTTAGGGTAACGGATTTGGGATGATTGCTAAAAATTTCCATATGAGTTTCGTTGCTCTAGTGTTTTATTCGATTTCGGGCCCATTGCAAATCAGCTGGGGTATCGATTCCATGAAAATCATCAACGCAAAGGTTGGGATCCACGACAACATATAGTTTTTTCGAATTCTCTAGAGCTCTGAGCTGTTCCAGTCTTTCAGCTTTTTCTAAAAAACTTGGTTGCAACTCACAAAATATCTTTAGGAAGCCAAAAGAATAGGCATAGACGCCCAAATGTAACAGACGCTTTTGGGAGTCATAGGGAATGGGGCTTCTTGAAAAATACAACGCGTGGCAATGAAGGTCGACGACACACTTTACTTTTGAAGCGTCGTCGGCTGAATAGCTTTCTGGCCAAGGTGCGGCGAGTGTCACGTATTCTTCATTGAGGGAGCTCAATTTGTTTAAAAAACTATTTATTGTTTCCGATGTGACAAAAGGCATATCGCCTTGAACATTTACAACCCTCAAATTTTTCGGATCAATTTTATTTCTTTCAACGTAATGTTTGGCTGCCTCAAAGACCCTATCTGTCCCGGATGGACATTCAGGTGGGGTCATGATCACTTCCACGTCCGGAGCAAACGATTGAATGTGTTCCATTGATTTGATGTCATCAACTGCGGCAATAAGGTGATGTTCAGGTCCTAGCGAAGATCGAACACTTTCAATTGATCTTTGCATAAGAGACTTGTCTCCAATATTTTCTAATATTTTTCTAGGAAGTCGCTCTGAATTTAGTCTAAATGGTAGCACAATCAGAATTTCGGGTGCTTTTTTGAAACTGGAAGAATGGAAGTGGCTCACTTTGTTTTTCTCATATCAAATCATGAATGTGAACGAGGCCCAAAAATAGATTGTTATCATCTACTACTGGGGCGCAGTTCACTTTTCTTCCTTTTTGTTCAAGGGTTGCAATGGCATCGTCTATAAGCACATCTTTTTTTAATGTGATTGGATTTTCTTTCATTATAAGAGAGGCCAGAGAATCAATCTCAATTTTTTGTGCCCAAGCTCTCCTAATATCACCGTCTGTGATGATGCCTGAGAGTCGTCCTGATTTATCCAGAATATTAAAAACACCTAAGGGAAATTCTCCAATTTTGATAGCAACTTCGGTTAGCGAAGTTGTGGCCTCTCCATGGGCGCATTTATCTTTGGAATGAAAAACATCCCCAACTGTTTGATTGAGGCGCTTACCAATGCTGCCACCTGGGTGATATCCCGCAAATTCTTTTTTATTAAATCCTTGCTCTTGAGCAAAACAAGAAACGAGAGCGTCCCCGAGGGCAAGAGCTACGGTTGTACTCGCTGTTGGTAGCATATTAATGGGGCAGGCTTCTTTTTCAATGCTCGCATTTAGTACAATTTGAGAACGAGTGGCGAGTGGAGAATTTAAATCTCCAGTGATGGCTATACAAGGATTATGATCTTTAAAAAAAGGCAATATTCCTAATATCTCAGCGGTTCGCCCGCTCTTTGAGAACAACAAAATCACATCATCTTTTTGAATGGATCCTAAATCACCATGATACGCTTCACTTGGATGTACGAAAATCGCAGTAACACCTGTGCTCATAAAAGAGGCCGCTAGTTTTTGAGCCACATAGTGACTCTTTCCGACTCCCATAAAAATTAACTTGTTCTTATTAAGAGTAGCCTTTTTGATGAGTGCTAAGGCCTCATCAAAACTATCGCCTAAGTTGTCGGCCGCTTTGGTTACCGCTTTTGCTTGAGTTAGCAAAAACTCCTTTGCTCTCGATTGCGTATCAGTCACGGTAAAATTTGCCTCCATTTTTTGCAAATTCCTTGAGTGCTTCGGACGGAGCCAATCGTGGTCCATGTTGCTGCGATAAACGTTCGAGTTCAGCTACAACAAGTTCCAATCCAATGGAATCAGCATAGCGGCATAAGCCACCCCTGAATGGAGCAAAACCCGTTCCGAAAATCATTGCGAGGTCCACTTGCGCGGGTCCCGCGGTGAGTCCCTCTTTGAGAATCTCTGCAGCTTCATTGATCATGGGAAATATTTGTCTTCTGATCAGGCTTTCTGGGGTATGTTCTGGAACCATAGGAGTTGTCCCAGAGTCAAAAAGTAATTCATTAATTCCCTTGGTATCAGCATCAAGACGCTTTCCACCACCTTCGCTCCATTTGTAGAAGCCCAATCCTGATTTTCGACCAAGACGTGCGTCGGTCGCGCCTTGAACATTTTTAGAAAGAACCTTTTCGACAGCATCGGATGGCTTGGATCTTTCACCAAGTGCTTGGTATAAAATTTTGGCAACTTTTGCTCCAACATCAAGTCCGATTTCATCTAGAAGCTCGCAAGGTCCCATGGGCATTCCAAATTTCTTCAGAGTTTTATCCATTCCCTCTATTGAGTAGCCTTCCAGTAGGCAATATCCTGCTTCATTGAGCCATGGCATTAGTATTCGATTTACTAAAAATCCTGGGCCGTCTTTAACCACGACGGGAGTTTTCCCAATGCTTTTGACGTATTTAACGGCGCGTGCAATCGATTCCTCTGAAGCCTTGTCGTGCGACACGACTTCAACAAGAGGCATTCGATGAACGGGATTGAAAAAATGTAACCCAACCAACCGAGAGGGGTCTTTGAAGGCAGTGGCCATCTCTGTGACTCTTAGACTTGATGTGTTGGATGCGATGATGCACTCCGGCCCAACAACGTCTTCAACTTCTTTGAAGACGGCTTTTTTGATGTCCATATTTTCAACCACAGCTTCGATAACAAGATCACAGGCTGAGAAGCCACTGTAGTCTGTTTGCCCTCGAATGCGGTTCATCCATTGATTTTTTTCGACAACAGTCACTTGTTTTTTAGATAGTGAAGTTTCTGCAAGTTTGTTGGCATGTGTGATGGCCTTTTGAACGCTGGCCCAGTTAATATCTTTAACCAGTGTCCTCATTCCCTTAGCGGCACTTTGCGAGGCAATCCCGCCTCCCATAACGCCCGCACCTAAAACGGCGACTTCATGAATAGGGGGCAATGCTTTAACTTGGTCATTAGTTAAGGATACTCCAGTATCTTTTTTAGCATTTTCGTTTAGAAAAAATAAGCCAACTAAATTTTTAGATTCTGGTGTCGCCCAAAGGTCTGCAAATCCATTTGCTTCAAGCTCCAAGGCCTTTTCGCGGTTTTGTCCCCAGGCTTTTTCTACGACTTCTAAAATTCTAAAAGGTGCTGGATAATTTCCTCTTGTTTGTTTAACCACGGTCGCTTTGGCTTGCTGAAAAATGATTCGTCGCCCAGCCCAGAAATTTTTCAGGAGTTGAGTAGGGTCTTGTGAAACGCTTTTAATGAAAGAAGGTTTTTTTTGATTTTTGAAGGGATCCACGCCCGAAGCTAGTTTTTGAGCTATCTTTAGAGCTTCATCTGCAAAAATTGCTTCTGGAATAACTAAAGAGACAAGGCCAAGTTTTGCTGCTTTATCGGGCCTGATATTTTTTCCTGTTAGCATCATGTCGAGCGAGGTGCCGAGACCTACCAGCTTAGGTAGACGGTAGGTACCGCCCCACCCTGGTAAAAATCCTAATTTAACTTCAGGAACTGCAATCATAGTTTTTGCAGAATCAGAACATATTCTATAAGTACATGCCGAAGAAAGCTCGGTTCCGCCGCCCATACAAGCGCCATGAATGGCTGCAATGACGGGAATTTCGAGGTCTTCAACCATGTTAAAAACTCTTTGTCCGCCCATCGAAGCTTCAAAGGCCTCAGAACGGTCCGACATTGATCGGACTAAGTTAAGATCGGCCCCGACTATGAACGAGTCCACTTTGTTAGATTTCAAAAGTACGGATTTTAACTGCGGATATTTTTTAGAAAAATCTGTCAAAATTTCTTCGAGTTCACCAATTGAAGTGTGCGAAAGTGTGTTGACTCGCTCTCCTTCAATGTCAAAAATCAACAGGCCTAAATCGCCTTCTTGTTCTAATCGAAAACATTTTCCTTTAAACAGTTCAGTCATGATATTCCTCAGATCTCTTCCGTAAATTTCTTTACTCAATTATTGTCGCAAATATTAAATCGAAACGTTTTCTAGTATGACGGCGCCGCCTTGGCCGCCACCAATACATAAGGTTGCAAGAGCATATTTTACTTTTCGTCTGCGCATCTCGAGTGCTGCAGTTATAAGCAATCGAGTTCCTGTAGCGCCGACAGGATGTCCGATAGCAATAGCGCCGCCATTTGGATTTAATTTGGCAATATCGACTTCTCCCATTTTTTTTGAGCGGCCTAAATGTTCGTGGCAAAATTTATAGCTATCCATTGCCATGGTGCAAGCAATAACCTGCGCTGCGAAAGCTTCGTTGATTTCAATAACCCCCATGTCGGATAGCTGGAGGCCAGTTTCTTCCAGAACCTTGTGAGTAGCATAGACAGGGCCAAGGCCCATTCTTTTGGGATCGAGTCCCGCGAACGCGTAGCCTTTGATTCTAGCTAAGGGCTTTGGATTTCCAAGCTTTTCAAGTCCCGCATCATTGGCAACCAAAGTCATGGCCGCTCCATCAGTAATTGGACAAGCATTTCCTGGAGTCACAGTTCCAAATTTTCTATCAAAATATGGTTTCAATTTTGCCAAGGCTTCAAGGCTCTGCTGAGCGCGCGGACCAGAATCGGCTTCCAGTATTTTTTTGTAATCAGGTGGAAGAGGAAAAGTCGCAATTTCGTTTTTAAAGGCGTCATTCTTTGCCGCTTCAATGGCGCGTTGATGACTACGTAGGGCAAATTCGTCCTGAGTCTCTCTGGAAATTTTAAATTCTTTTGCAAGAACCTCAGCCGTTTGTCCCATGTTTAGGCCACATGTTGGATCGGTCAGACCTTCCATAATGGCAATCTTAGGTGCTAGAAATTCTTTGATTGGCATTTGTGCCATCAGCTTTAATTTATCCCCGACACTTCGTGCTCTCGAAAGTTTTGCAAAAAACTCCGTGGCTCGTTTGTTGTAAATCAAGGGAGCTTGAGACATCGACTCTGTTCCACCCGCTAAAATGACATCTGCTTTGCCAGCCTCAACTTTTAAGGACGCTTCCGCGACGGATTCCATTCCGGAGGCGCAGTTGCGATGAACGGAATAAGCCGAAATTTTTTCTGGGAGCCCTGCGTACAGGGCAATCACTCTAGAAATATTTGCAGAGTCTGCCGGTGTGCCCGCATTTCCAATAATAACTTCACCAATGATGTCTCCGAGTTTTTCGATAGAAAGACCCGATCGACTAAGAAGCTCTGAAACTGCAAATCGGCCTAATTCAGCGGCATGAACATTTTGCAAATCGGTTCCTGCTTTAGCAAAGGGGGTGCGAATTCCATCAACAAGATAAGTGTTTTTCATGGGCCTCAAACTATCATGAAATAGCCGTTTGTAATGCCCACGTAGGGCTAAAAAGCACAAGAATTTTATTGAGTCGATTTATCAGTATATTTTTCAGGGGAACCGTTTCTTATTTCGGCCTTAGCCATTTTCGCAACTTTTTCGGCTGTCTCTAGAGCAGTCTCTTCGACCGATGCTTTCAGTTGAGGAGGATTTTTCGCAGTAGGATCTGAAGGGCCGGCAATTCTGCTTATTTCGAGCCTTATTTTTTCCTGCAGGTCTTCAGATAATTGATGCATTCTGGCTTCAATTTGCTTTCTCGCCAATCTCCAATCCCTTTTGTAGAGCATAGGGTCAAAATGGCAAGTTTTGCATTTTAAGGCATCGCGGATCTTGAGCCACTGAATCCATTCAGCCGAAATAAAAAGCGGCAAATAGATAAGGCTAGATTTGATTCCAGCCCAAGTACTTAATGTTACAGAGATAAGGCCGCAGAATACAAGGGTTATCAGCAGAATCTGAATATGGGTTCGTGTCGACAAATTCCTAGATGGGACTGGCGGCAGTTTTGATCGACATACCGCGCATAGGTAGCTAGGAGATTTTGAATTTGCTGACATCTGTGACTTTTCATTCTAGCCTCTTGTTTCTACTTAAGGTGAGTCAAAATTTCGTATTTACTATCATTTGAATACTTGACACCCCAAAGCAAAACCCCTAAAAACCCGTGGGTTCGTACTAGAACATAGAGGTTGAATATAAAGATATGGCTGCAAAAGATACAGGCAATAAAACGAAGACAAAAGTAGCTGCTAAAACAGCAGGTAAAACTTTAGCTAAAAATTTAACAGTCGCGCAAAAGCGCGCTGCTAAGTCTTCGGAAACAATGAAGAAATCGGCTGCGAAGACTCAGGTTCGCCAGAGTAGAAAAGTCGACAGAGCTGTTAAAGCAAGTGCAAAGAAAAATGAAAAAAGAGGCACTAGCGAGTCTAGATGGAAAGTCAAGGCTCCAGGCACGGCACCTCAGTCTGCAAGAATTACAGCTCCAAAAGGGCCCGTAAAACCTATTGCATCAAAGACTTCTTTTGCTCCAACGCCAACACGTAAAACAGATGAGCGCCAGTGGCTTATTGTTGATGCGACTAATCAGACCGTTGGTCGATTAGCTAGCCAAGTTGCTGGGTTGCTTAGAGGCAAACATAAGGCAACCTTTACTCCTAACAATGATGTTGGTGATTTTGTAGTTGTGATCAATGCTGAAAAGGTAAAATTTTCAGCGAATAAAGAAACTCAAAAACGCTACTATTCTTATTCTGGTTATATTGGCGGGATGAAAGAAATTAGTCCTGCTCAACTTCGTGAAAAACATGCAGAACGAATTTTGGAAAGTGCTGTCAAAGGTATGATTTCTCGGAATCCACTTGGTCGTTCTCAAATGAAGAAATTAAAAATCTACAATGGAGATAACCATCCACATGCGGCTCAAAATCCAGTCGCTTGGAATCTTCGCTATAACAGCATCCGTGTAGACGGTGCTCAGCAGTAATAGGAATAGGAATAAATATGGCTCAACAATTTATAAATGCTACCGGTCGCCGTAAAAAATCAGTTGCTCGAGTTCGTCTACGCCCAGGAAAAGGCGAAATTTTTGTGAACGGCAGAAAATTTGAAGATTATTTTGTCCGTCCTGTTCTTAGATTGGTTATCAATCAACCTTTAGAGGCTCTTGGCCTTGAAGGAAAATTTGATGTTTACGCAAATTGCTCAGGTGGAGGACAATCAGGTCAAGCAGGTGCATTGCGCCACGGGATTTCTCGTGCCTTGACTGAATTTGATCCTGAATTGCGTGGCAATTTGAAAAAAGGTGGATTCTTAACTCGCGATGCTCGCGCTAAAGAGCGTAAAAAATACGGTCAGCACGGAGCACGTCGCGGAACTCAGTTCAGTAAGAGGTAATTGCTAGGGCAATCACCGAAGCCTCCGGCTCATAAGAGGTAATTGCTAGGGCAATCACCGAAGCCTCCGGCTCAAACGTTAATTTTGGCCAAGTGCCAATCATCAAAACACCGAGCACCATTTTGGTCCTCGGTGTTTTTTTTTGTGTTTTTTCTATGTTAAAAACAAGTTGGGCCTTTAAATGAAAACCCTAGTCAAAATTCTGAAGGTAGTTTTTCTTTTGAACCTTGGGGTCCTATTCGGGGCGACTATTGTTTTCTTAGTTTTTGACAATCCCAGGTCATATTGTGAAGGCAGCGGTGGCTGTTGGGACGCTACAGATCTTAAATGTCGCAAGGCAACTACTGGAAAGCTTTCCGTCGAAGATATAAATTTGTGTTGGCGAAATACAGATAAAAAATCATGCCTCGATAAAAATAAAAAATTTCCAGGAATCGCTAAATGGGATGATTCATCAAAAAGTTGTACTAGGACACCGTCTCAAAAATAACGCTAGTTTAGCCGTCAATCCCCAACCAATTAAGTTGCTTTAGTGCTTCGTAGCTAACTACTGAAACAGCATTAGATAGATTGATCGACCTGACCCCTTGCTGTGGAAGTCTTAGGACTTTGTCGGCATGAGCTTCTAAAATACTTGGAAGAATTCCGTCTTGCTCATCTCCAAAAACAATAAAATCACCTTGTCGAAACTCAGCAGCTGAATAGATTTTTTCTCCTCCAACTTCCACAAACCATGGTTTGGCTTTGGGGTTGGCTTCGAGCCATTCTTGCCAAGAAGCAAAAATTCTCACGTCTAGCAAATGCCAATAATCAAGCCCTGCCCTACGCAACTTGCGATCATCAATTTCAAAGAGTGGTCTTACCAAATCCAGTCTTGATCCGGTGGCGGCGCAGAGCCTTGCTATGCTGCCTGTATTTTGAGGAATTCGAGGGTGTAAAAGAACAATTGTGATAGCACCTTCGCGAGTAAGTTTACGATCCTTAGGAGTACGATCCTCTGGAGAAGCAAAGATATTAATTTTTCGACCCATTGAACGAGTTATGGCGAGCGAAGCAATCTAAGTCAAGCTATGTGAATTGTGGCAGGCATTATGTAGCAGGAATAATGTAGCGGGAATAATGTAGCAGAGAAGTTTGTTGGCCTGCCGAAAAAAAATGGTCCTTCTTCCTGGGGGGGCAGGAAGAAGGACCTAGCGTTAGGAACACGACTGACGTTCTACTAAGGGAGGGACTGGAACTTGGAAACTATTTTTTCCTTATTCCAAAAAAAAGCTCTCTGGTGGGGCACCGAGAGAGCTTATGGGGGGTTGGGAATCCGCACAGCTTCAACTAAATTCTACTTCCGCGCAACTTCTGCTTCAGGGTTCTTGAGAATTAGATTACCAATTGCTGTAATTTAATCCGAAATTAAGGTTGCCGCCGCTGTATCCAACTCCAACGCTCAATCCATTTTGTGGGTAGCCGTAAGTTGGGTAGCTATAAGTTGGGTAACCTGAGTATCCCCAGTAATTAGCCATATAGCCATAGCTTTGATTCATTATGGATAACAACTGATCAACAGTGTGTGCCATTGAATATGTAAATGATGGGTCATTTGCATATTTTACATCTGTGTTGTCGATGATTTCCATTTTCAAGTACTCTCTAAAGGCATTCATATCTATGTTCGACATTCCACCGGTGTAAGAATATCCACCCCAGTAATTGTTTTGTTGGCAATAGGTACAAGCTTTAGCAGCTGCCTCTAGCTTGTTATAAACTGTTTGCCAGCTATGAGTTCCTTGAGGCAATGTTTGGTTGCCAAGAACAGTACTACGATTAGTAGTTATATTTCCAAAGACCTTCTGAAGATTTGCAACGGCTTGTTTGTTTACGTTGTTAAACGCGCCAGAATTGGGTTGATTTGGAATTTGGTAATTGGTTTGCGGTGGTGGCACGGGTTGGTCATTGCCGCCACATGCGGATAATCCCAACACCAAGGCAGACACGGTTAGAAATTGGATTTGTTTTTTCATAACTTTTTTCTCCTGGTTTATTAAGTTCACTTGAGCTTCCGCATACGTCATCACTAAATTTCGCTACTGTATGAGGTAGTTCAAGGAGCGTGCCATGTCGGAATGATAGGCAGATGTGGGCCATAAACGTTTTAATATTATATACTTACGTGGTGGGCTGCTTGGCCCTAAAACTGGCTAAAGTTTAGTCACCCTGTACGCGAGAAATGTTACTTTGCTTAAAAGATCTCAAAGTAATTTCGCCATCATGGACTTCAAAAGTTTCGCCGCTATCTATATATATAACTTTAAGTGCCCCGTCCTTCGTTAGCCCTACGGCACTAAGTTCTCGGTCTGACTCGTTGTGGGTAAATGTTGCTTTTCGCATCCCACGCATGTTTTCAGTCCAAAGAACTTTAGAAAGATCTTTCTGAGTGAGCTCGGGGGAAGCAAGCCAGGTCTTAAATAGCTCTTCAAATTCTAAAGAGACGGATTTTGCAATTTGGACTTTGTCGCAATTGCGGCCTAACAGTTCTTCCAAGTCCCAAGTGGGATAATCGTGATTGTCTGTAGGATGGCTCTTAATATTTAGCCCTAGCCCTACAATCATATTATTTGCACGAAGCTCACAAAGAATACCGCCAACTTTTCCGGCAATACCTTTCAGGGAATAGCCCCATAAATCGTTTGGCCATTTAATGAAAAGACGATCATTCCAGCCTTGATTCTCTTTAAGGGCTGTTATTAAGGCTTGTGCCATGAGAAGACTTACGAAGGGCCAATGTGCTGCTTTGTCTGTCAGACCGTTGGTTAATAACTCTGCGGGAATTCGAAAGGCGCCGGAAAGAAACAAATTTCCTTCAAGACATTCCCATGTCTTGCCTCTTCGCCCTCGCCCCTTAATCATTCGATCGGCTAAAACCCAAACGGAGCTCGCCTGCAAGTTGGATTTGAGCTCAGCTAAGGCTATAGATTGTGTGCTTTCGCATTCTTTGACATGAATAAACATTTTGGATCAATTTTGTTAATCATTACCGATCTTCATCAAGTTCGCTCATCACCTGATCAAGTTGCCTTTTAAGTTCATCCTTGAGCCAGGTATTAAAAACTCGTTGAACTTCTGAATGGACAATATTTTTTAACTTCTCATCGCTCATATCTGAAGAATGCTCATATGGATCGGATTTCTTAGGTGCTGAGATCTTGCTTTGGCTTTGAATGAACTCATGATGTATCCGTTGGGCCGCTTCAAATTCACCTTGTTTGATAACATCATCCAATTCTGGAGTTGCTAATCCACGGCCTTGTTCTGACATCCAATCTTCTGCGCGATTGGAGCGCGATTCATGTGGCTTGTCATTAGATTGAAAAGATTCCAAAATCTCGAATTCAAAATCCTGTGAATCAGATGTTTTATCAGACTTTATCGAAGTATTTCTATCTTCATTAGCGTAATGGCTTTCCTCCTGTATTGGAGAGATTTCTTCCGAAGACCAAAGGTTTTGAGCGAAGGGATCTTCCGATGGCCTAGCAGAAGATTTTGAAGTGGGTATTGGAGGAGATGTTGGATCCAAGTTTTCGTGAAAACCACTAGGCTCGTCATCATCTATGATTTTATGAAAAGTTTCTCTAGTCAAGCTTCTTGAAAAATCCTGATTGTCTGAAGTTTCTTCATTAGAATAATTAAGCTGTTGGGAAGTCTCTTCTTCCGCATAACTTGGAGAAGAAAAGCTATCATCTTCCAAATCAAAATTTGGGTACTCAAGTTGATCGCTCTCAAGCGCCTTGGTTTCCTCTGAATTAAACTTAAGAGATTCGGTGGGGGGAGGTAAATTCCGATTTCTGGGACTAAATAAATCTTCCACACTCATTGCGGCAGTTTCTTCAACAGAAGCTTTTAGTTTCTGAGAATTTGCCTGACGATGGTCCAAGGATTTTGCAACTCGATTTTCTTCTTGTTCTAATAAATTATCTTTTCGACTCTTTGGTGCTTCAAATATATTTTTCTCTGCTACATTTTTCTCTGTTACATTTTTCTCGGTATTTTCAACTGATGCTTGCGCAGTCGGGGACTTTAGATTTTTTTGTTGTAGAGAAAGTTCTTTTTCCCGAGCTTCGAGCAAAGTCTTTAGGAGAGTCAAAAGGACATTCGATTCAAAGGGTTTCCATAACCGGCCATCTACCGGTGCTTTATCAACTTCGTTTTCATCGACTTCATCAAATGATCCACAAAGTAGTACCAGCTGGATATCGGCGAGTGCAGGATCATTCTTCACGTCTTGCGCAACTTCAATTCCCGTTTTTTCGGGCATATCTAAATCAAGCAATGCAACAACTGGATGGTGTTCATACATGAGGCGAAGGGCATCTTTGCCATTGTCACAACAAATCAATTCATAGTCTTGATTCTTTAATGCCAATGACACCGCACGGTGCATCGTCACCGAATCGTCAGCCAATAAAACTTTCTTTTTTGAATCCGACGACTTAGCCATATCTTTAGTTTTATGGATTTTTTAATTTCTCGCAAGCCCGAGCGGGTGTAGACTTGTAAATAGCTCAGGAATTTCTTTCTGGTGCGATATGGGGGACAAGTATCATTTTGTCCTATACTTTACGAACGGGAGTCCTTCCTACAGGAGGTGTGCATGCCGGACATTGGTTTCGGAAGCCTAAATCCTGTAAAACGCTCAGAGGGCCTTTAGGGTCACTGGCAATTAGGACACCCACCTCATTTTTAGAGGTCAAAATGCGAGCCCCCAACCCGCCCAAGACAGTGTCCTGACTATTCTGACGGCAAAGTGGTCGTTTTGACGCTTGCATTTATAATGCAAGGCACCTAAACTTGTTTCTATGGGTGGATCAAAGTCTCGAGGAAATTTGAGAGATTTTAGAGTCGACTCCCTTTCTGGGGAGTCTTTAGGCGCTAGCGTCAAAGATGGTAGCAAGCTGCCACCTCGCCAGTCCACAGTTCTTAAGCAAAACTCCGCAATGACAACGTCTATAACGTCAAGGTCTTCAGTTGAGGAATGGGGTCGTGATGACTCCGGTTTGAATGAATCTCAACTTTGGAAAACTTGGGAAGAAGATTTGATTGTAGCTCGAGAATTAAAAACTCCAAATGCGGCTACCGCAGTTAGTGAAGTGATTGAGCGCAATCCTCAAAAAATCGAAGAAGAAACTTTGCAAAGACCCAATTTGCCTTGGGCCGCTGACTTGGCTCTTACCGAAAGGCGAATGGAGCGAAGGGGCGAAGTTGAATACAGCAATAGTTTTAAAAAACAAGAAATGCTTAAGCAGCAAACGTCGGAATATATTCGAGTCCTTAAAAGCGAGTTTTCACGACACTTAGATGTTTTTAATGAAGCTCGCCAATCGGGGGCACACGCCGTGCATCTTTACAGTATATCTGGAACCGAAGATGATTTTATGCTTTTTAGAAATGGTGTGAAGCTTGTGGTTTCGGCTCAGCGGTCTGGGCGCATACTTTTTGCGTTCAATCAGTATTTGGGCCAAGTCTACGCTCCTAATCAGTCAGCACAAATTGAACTTGAGGCTCAGTGGGGCCCTTTCGAAAGACTTTTTTGGAGTTACCGCAATGAGCGAGTACAAGTTCAAGATGTCGTTAGGTATTTTGTTTCTGAATTTATCAAACAAAGTTATAAATAATTTTTAACTGTTTATCTGCCCAATTGCCTTAAAGCCAATCACCACAGTAACCTTCAGCAAGTCGTTGATGAAACTCTTTCAAACCATCCGCAAGACTCTGGCTGGAGAACTTATAAAGGTTATTAAATTTATCTGAACGCATTGGACAATTTTTTGATTCTTCATAATCGAGTTCAAAAGCAGCAAGATGATCATCTAATGTGATGCCCTCCAAGAGTGAGCTATTTAAGTTTAATTTTTTGATGTGTGTTAGGGCAATAGAATACGGGCTTAAGGCATCATTGGCGGTGATATGAAAAATGCCTGAAGATTTAGGAAGCTTGTTTAAAAAAAGTTTCATTCCCCTCACAAAGTCTCCTACATACAGACTTGATCTTAACTGATTGTTGACAAGCTTTACGGGCTCTTCTTTCTCGATTTTTTCTTGAACGATTCTAAGCCAAGACTTAACGGGGGCTAAGGGGGAGCCTAGGCTCTCTCCGTAAACAAGTGGAAGGCGAATGACCCAGGTCAAATGTGGTTGTCCTAAGACAGCTTTTTCGCCTTTTAATTTGGATTCACCTAGGGTATTCAAGGGCGCACATGCGTCTGCTTCTCTAAAAAAAAATTGATGATTAAGATCCATTTCTTTTGCCATTGAATCAGCTTTCTCATCAGTCTCACTATATGCTTTGTTGAAATCAATCTTGTGGGGATTCCCAAACACGTGATCACAGGAAATATAAATGAGCGGAGTTGGCTTAGGTAAGACTTTAAAAATAATTCCCATCAATTTGGCGTTGATGGCATCCGCCATGTCTGGGTTTTTTTCGCAGGCTGCAATCTTTGTGATTCCTGCACAATAAATGACTAAGTCAGGATTATGCTTTGATATGACATTAAGTAAATCTGTAGCATCTAAGGCATCTGCCTCTACAGAAATAATCCCTTCGAGTCGCATAGGATTTCTATGATAAGTTCCAACCACGTCGTGCTGGTCACGAAGCCCAAGGCAAAGTGCTGATCCTAAGTACCCAGACGCCCCAATGATTAATACTCGTTTTACTTTGGAGGGCGCCTCGTAAATGAATTCGTCGACATTCTGGCCTTGATCAACGATCTTATGGGAAACGGGCTTCATATCCCAAACACTCTCATACTATTTTTCCATAATATTTCACTTAATAACTCGGGGTCATCGCCACGGAGTTCACATAAGGTCTTAAAGGTATGTGTCACAAAGGCAGGTTGGTTTTCTTTGCCACGATGCGGAATTGGCGCGAGATATGGGGCATCAGTTTCAACTAAAAGGTGGGAACTTGGGACCCATTTGGCAACTTCGCGAATAGCGGTAGCGCTGTTAAAGGTTAAAATTCCTGAAAAAGAAATCATAAAATTTAAATCGACGAGTTGCTTGGCGGTCTCTAAGTTTTCAGTGAAACAATGTAGTATGCCAGGGCGTTCATGTTCTTTGATTTCTTTTCGAGTTAGAAGCCTTAGCACGTCTTTTGCAGCTTCACGGCAGTGAATGATCAAGGGTTTTTGAAATTCAATCGACCAATCAATATGTTTTTCAAAAACCGGAATTTGAATTTCGGGTTTTGAAAAATCATAAAAATAGTCCAACCCCGTTTCCCCTACCCCAATGGCATCACGTTTAAGTTGACCTTCGATCAGGGAATAGAGCTCCTGACTGGCATTTGCTGCTTCATGAGGGTGAAGTCCAGCGCTTCTAAAGATTTTAATATTAGGTTGTAATGCTTGTAGTTTTGGAATCAGCGAATCGAATTCTCTAATGTTATCTGGGTCAGCACATATAACGGTTAAGGCTTGAATATTTGAATCAATAGCCGCCTGCAAAAGTTGAGAGCTTTGATCTTTGAGTTTTTTATCACCAAGGTGACAATGCGTATCAAACAAGCGCATTCAAATCTTTTCTCCTGTTATTTTTCCGGGGCAGTGGTTTTCTGGTCTTTGTTGCGGTTGTCTCCACCATTTCTCGGGCCGCGGCGTCTCTTCCTTCGAGGTCGTTGATCTCCTTCGCCTGACGGAGATTTCTCTTTAGAAGAAGCAGAAGCAGAATGTTGAACTCTTTCCCCAGGTTTAGTCTCGGCCTTTTTTTCATGCTGAGCTATAGCAGGTCGGTCTGATTTTACTTGGGTAGATTCATCGCGAAAATCCTCTGAATCTTGGTCATGACCCTGACCTTGTGGATTGAATTTTCTAGAAACATCGTCGCCCTTAAAGGTCTCGTATTTCCCATCTTCTGTTTTTACGGTCACGAGGCTTTTTAAGATATCAAGTTTTACAACTCGAGCATCGCCGATAGGTGTGACAACCTTTTTTCCAATTTTTGGTAGCCCTTTGCCCATTTCCACGTAATTTTCGTGTTCATAGCCTAGGCAGCAAAGCAATCGGCCACACATTCCATTGATTGAATCGGGATCAAGCGACATGCCTTGGTCTTTGGCCATGCGAATGCTAATTTGCTGAAAATCTGGAATCCAGGTGCTGCAACAAAGGCTGAGTCCGCATTTGCCAATGCCACCCGAAAGTCGTGCTGCATCACGTACCCCAACAGATCGAAGATCTATTCTTAGATTAAATTTTTGGCCCATTTCAACTGCAAGATCACGTGCAGAAAATTTTCTTTGTTCTGAGCTATAATAAACAATAAGTCTTTGGCCTTGGTCGGCTTTTTCTAAATCAATCAATTTGACGCCACTTAGATTTCGGGCCTTGAGGCGCGTTTCAAAAAAGTTTTTTACATCCAGGCGAAAGTCGTCTGTTGTTTGGGCAAATTGTTTGTCCTGTTCGGTCGCCAAACGCATGACAGGAGTTAAATTTTTATCTTCTCTTCTTGCCACACGAATTCTTGGAGCAATCATAACTTTCCCTAGAAGGGTGCCGCCATTATCGTTCTGGACCACAACTTCCTGCCCTCTTTTTAGTGGCAGAGAATCGGGGTTTGAAAATTCATACATTTTACCGGGCCAGAGGAAACGGACCCGAACTACTTCAATAATATCCATATATTCCTAACTATTATTAGCACGATACTTGAAAGAGGACCACTGTAAGCTTGATTGCCCATAGGCTTTAAGTGAGGCCAAAAGGCGTTCAAAGTCGCTAAACCAGCTCATCATGGCGCGAGCTGTGTGTAGATCCCAATCAGCCCATTTATTGCGTGATGCATCCCACGCGACAAGGAAAACTTGTTTTAGGTTTTCTCTCGCAAAATCTCTATCTTTGAAAAAGGTATCTTTGTCAGCTGGCAGCTGAAGCCTGGGCCAATTTTCTTGCCTCGCTCCACTCTCAATCCAGTTGAATAAATCATTCCACCCTTCGTCTAAGGAAGAATCTAGACTTTCGTCCTCTAAGGGGGTGACAGACTGAGGAATTCTAAAGGTTTGGCAGCGACTTCTAATAGTCGCCATGATGCCTTCGGGGCGAGAGCTTGTTAGGATGAGCTTGACCTCGTCTCGAGGTTCTTCGAGCATCTTGAGAATTGCATTCGCTGCCGCGCCACCTCCGGCACTTAAGGCCTCAGCTTGCTCGATAAAAACAATTTTGATGCGGCCGACCGCTTTTTTGAGTGATAAAAATGATCGCAATCCCTTTGTTTGTTCTAGGACGTACGCATCTAATTTTTCAGGGCGAAGATGATAAAAATCTAGGTGGGTCGAATCGTTATTTGTTTTAAAAGCTTCGCAGCTCAAACAATGGCCGCATGATCTGTAATCAACGGTATCGGTACAGAGCAAGTCTTTAGAAAATTGAAGAACAATTTTTTTAAAGTTTGCATCTGAACTTGATGGAGAAACAAGTAAAAGAGCGTGGCCTAGGCGGCCGATGCTTTCAGCAACGGCCAATCGTTTCAGCACGGGGGAGCTATCAAGAGACAATGCTTCATATCCTCCAAAATTTCACAATGTATCGCGTCGATCGATGCGTTGGCTTGTACCACATGGTATCGATTGGGTAATGACTTGGCAATTTCTAAGTAGGACTGTCTCACCAAATCGTGAAATTGGTAAGACTCTTGTTCGAGTCGATCAAGTTTCCCACCAGTTCTAACGGAGGCTCTCTCTAGGCCTAGTCGAGGGTCTAGATCAAAAATGTAGACGCGATCAGGATAATACGATTGGGTTCCCCATTCATTAAAGCGATCAATCGCCTGGAAGCCAAGCCCTCTTCCTGATCCTTGATAGGCCCTGGAGGCGTCCCAAAAACGGTCGCATAAAACTATTTTTCCAGCCTCAACTGCTGGAGCAATGATTTTGGCGACATGTTCAGCCCTGGCTGCAGCAAAAAGGAGTGCTTCACAACGGGCGTCCATTTTTGGAATCTCGGGGTCAAGTAACATAGCTCTTATTTTTTGTCCCAACGTTGTTCCACCTGGTTCCCAGGTTACAACAACATCATTTCCAAGCGATTCAAGTGACCTTTTGATCTGGTGTATTTGAGTGGTTTTTCCAGTGCCTTCGCCACCCTCAAAGACAAAAAAAGCCCCGGGTCCTCTTCGAGGACCAAGGGCTTTTTGGGAAACAGGACTTTCAGAACGACTAGCGGGCATTCGCAAGTTCTTCGTCGATCATGGCCTTAAACTGGCCAAATGGCAGAGCCCCAGCAATTTTCTTGCCGTTGACAAAGAAAGTTGGAGTTGAATTAACTCCCATTTCTTCTGCAGCTTTCATGTCGGCATCAACAAGGGATTTTGTTTCTTTGTTGTCAAAACATTTGTTGAAGTCGTCTTGATTGAGGCCGATCTCTCCAGACCATTTTTTAAAAGAATCTGTTCCAAGATCTTTTTGATTCTCAAACATTTTATCGTGCATCTCCCAAAATTTTCCTTGCTTAGCGGCACACATGGACGCAATCGCAGAAGGCTCAGCTTGTGGGTGAAAGCTTAGGGGGAAGTGTCTGAAAACTAGCTTAATTTTGTCGCCGTATTCGGTGACAACTTTTTTAATGACTTCATTGCCGCGTGAACAAAATGGGCACTCAAAATCGCTAAATTCATAAATAACAACTTTTGCATTGGCTCCGCCTTTAAAGGGCTCTTTGCCGCTGCTAACAACTTTTGCTCTTGGTTTTTCAAGTTTGAAGTTTACTTTAGCTTTCTGGCGCAAATCAGCAAAAAACTCTTGTTGTTTTCCTTGCATCTCTTGCTCCATTAAAAAGCCACGAACTTCATCTGTCGAAACATCACGAGTTTTCCCGGTGCGTGGATCTTTGATTCCTTTTTCGAGATTGTTTTCTTTCATGAATTTTGTGACTTGCTCGTCGGTAACAGCAACGTCTTGAGAAGCACGTGCCATAAGCTCTTGAGGATTAGCGAGACCTTGTTTTTTGGCTTCAGCTTCCATCAATTGCATGACAAGCATTTGTTCAGCATTTTTTTTGTAGGCGTCAATAAGCTCGTCTGAATATTGTTTTACTTGGGCATCAATTCTGTTGTTGATGTCTTTCGCAGTAACTTTGCCGCCTTCATATTCAAGAATAACGACGTCGTCAGCAAGAGGACGAACCATTTGTTCTGCAGTACGGGCAGGTGCATTGCCACCTGAACATGAGATGAGGGTCATCCCAAAAAATATAGAACTAAAAAAAAGTGATTTTTGATTCACAGTAGTCTCCTTTGTAGGGACCCACTCTAACGGAATTTCGATATTTTGGCTCCCATCCTTTGATAGAAACATTGATAGAAACCCTACACTTGAGCGCGTTGCGTTAGGCTGTTGAGTTAGACTACTGAGTTAGACTACTGAGATTCGTCTTTTTTTAGAAACTGTTCAATGAATTGGGTGTGGATATCTTTGAAATCAAAAACTCGAGTATAGCCCAGGATATCGCCAATTCGAATTCCACTTCTTAGCGTCATAATAAAGTAAGATTCTAATAAAATTGCGACAATACAGGCCAGGGAGACGAGTCCCCAAAACAGGCCTGTTTTCACAAGAGCTACGCAAAAAATTGCAAAGACAATATTGCGAATCATGCCGTTATAAAATTTTAGAGATTCACCCTTTATCACCTCAATTGTATGAAGCCCCAAGAGCCATTTTCCTGGAGATTGGCCTTTTCCTAAGGAATCCATAAGGGCCCAAATCATCACCGAAACAAACGGAGTTAATATTGGGAATGTTAGTTGGGTTATGTAAACAATGGGTAAGGCAAAACACATGTCGATAAACTTGGCCCAAATACGATTTTCCGCATTTCCGCGTTTCCGGCTAGTGATCAAAGGTTCCTTCGCCAGGTGAGGATAACGCATTTTAATTTGAGATTGAGGTCCGTTTACCATGACTTAGGACAGTCTAGAGCTCAGATGAGATTTCTACAAGCAACCTTATGTAAGATTAGTCGCGGCGCTCGGTCTTGCTGTCCCTGTGTGTCTTCAGCTTCTTCAATCACAAGGTCCCTCTCCTGGTGAAAAAGTGGAATTCTAACCATTTCCCCGGGTTTAAGATCGACCGTTGAAGTTCCACTTGCTGGAGTAATCGTCAAATGAACTTCGGTGCCTTCAAGGTGATGTACGATCCATTCAGAATTTGCATCGATGATGTACTTTTCTTTGCTGCTCAAAAGTATTCGGCATTCCGTTGAAAAATAGTACCCACGCATGAGGTCAGCTGCTCCGTTGCCCTTTAGCAAGTTATTAAAGTTTTGGTTGACCGATACTGGAGGTGGAAGCTTGGACAGCCGAATGCGTTTTCTGAATGTTCTTTGTGTCTGGAGTGCCCAAAGGAGAAGACAAAGGGCAAGGCTTCCCACCCCAACACCAAGCAAGACCCAAGAAACAAGATGTGTTCTTTTGTTCCAGGTTTCACCCAAAATGCCCATGCCTAAGCCTAAAAAAAATAGACCTTGGGCCATAAAAAATTGCTGCCAAGATTGAAGCTTCATAATTTTGTATCCGAGAGCTCGAAGCGAGCCCTTCCATCTAATTATGGAAGTGTTCCAGGCTTATAGCAAGGGATCTGAGCTGATTTTTGAAATGTGATTATCAGTATCAACAAATACAAGTTTAGGCTTCCATTGATCAATTTCGGGCTCGTCTACAGTGGAATAACTTGCAATGATCAGCAAATCTCCTTGGTGCGCCTTTCTGGCTGCGGCTCCATTGAGGCAAATTTGACCCTTTTTTCCTGGGATAACATAGGTTGCAAATCTTTCACCGTTGTTACAATTATAGATCTCAACCTTTTCGAAGTATTTTAGATCAGCAGCTTCACATAGCGTTGTATCAATCGAGATGGATCCTTCGTAAAAAAGATTGGCCTCGGTGACGGTGGCCCGATGAATTTTAGATTTCAGCATGGTTCGTTGCATGGCGATTCCCTTCTTTTTCTAAGTGTTTGCGATTGATATTTAGGGCGTCTCTTAAACCTAAATGCACTAGCTCGGGGATGATTTGATCAAATAGTTTTTCATCATCGAAGAGTCTAGAAAACCCCCCCGTTCCTATGACAGTGCAGTCTGCTCCATTAAATCCTTCATCTTTTATCTGTAGAACTAGCCCTTTTACTTGGTGAAGCGCGCCAAAATATAGTCCAGATTGAATGCTTTCAGTTGTTGAACGACCAATAGATACATTAGTTTTTCTAATCTGCACAGCAGGTAATTGTGCAGTCTTGCTCTCGAGGGCCTCCATAGCTAGACGAAGACCCGGCAGAATAATCCCGCCAAGGTAATCCTTATCCTTTGAAATGGCACAAAACGTTGTGGCGGTTCCAAAATCAACGATGATTAGATTTTGTCCGGGAAAAAGCGTTGTAGCAGCAATGGCATTTGCAATGCGGTCAGCTCCAACTTCTAGCGGGTTTCGGTATCTAATTTTTAGCCCAGTTTTTGCGCCGGCTCTGAGTAGAAAAGGCTGTATTTTGAAATATTTCAAACAAGCGCTTCCCACACTATGGATCATATCGGGAACAACAGAGCAAATTGCGATTTCGTGAATATCGCTCGGTTGGATATCGTGCTCCAAGACAACTTGCTTTAGAAAAAGCCCGATCTCATCAGAGCTGCACCCTTGCTTGCTGCTTTTTCGAAATTGTTGAATCAAAGAATCATTTTTAAAAATTCCGCCATAGATCTGACTATTTCCAACGTCTAAAGTTAGTATCATTTTAAAGCTCCTGACTTTCTATTATCAATCAATCTAACATTCTCAATTGTCGCGGCAATGAAGCGGCGTCCCCATTTTTCTTCAAGGTAATCTACTTCAAAGCCAATCTCTTTGATTTGATTGTTCATTTGCTCGAGTGTGAGAAGATCATCTGCAAAAATTTTTGCCATTTGTCTCGCTTTGTTTAGTCCCTCATCACTGAGCCGTTGATTTCTAGAACTCAAGGCAAGTCCATGCTCATCTCTTTGAGTATCAAGGCCAACGATTGTCACGGGAACAAACATGGCCTGACAAAAATCTTTGATAAGTTTGAATTGCTGGAAATCTTTTTCACCGAAGAAGGCCTTTTGAGGTTGAACGATATTCAAGAGTTTAGACACAATACTCAAAACACCACTAAAGTGCCCGGGCCTGTTTTTCCCACAAAGTTCGAGGCTTTCACATTCCTCAATTATTTTGAATCGAAAATCGTCATGATACATCTCTTGAGTTTTTGGTAGGAATACCGCGTCGACATTGAGTTTTTTCAATTCGTCTAAATCAAGTTTTAGATTTGAGGGGTAGTTTTCAAAATCCTCGCTTTTGTTAAATTGGGTGGGATTTACAAAAATTGAGACGACAACAAGATCGCAGGATTTTTTGGCTTCGCGAATCAACGAAAAGTGCCCTTGATGCAACGCGCCCATTGTTGGGACAAAGCCGATGCGTTGATCTTGTTGAGCTCTCCAGTCTTTGATTTGTGATATCGATTCAAAAATATTCATATTCAAAAGCTTTCCTTAGGCTCCGTATGATTCTTCTTCGGTCGGGAATTTTTGTTCTCGCACATCTGCAATGAACTGCTTAACCGCCGAAGCCGTGCTTGAATTGATGTCAGCATATTTTCTCAAAAACTTTGGATGAAATTCGGAATTTGCCCCTAACATGTCATGCAAGACCAAAACTTGACCGTCAGTTTTGCCTCCAGCACCAATGCCAATGGTTGGAATTGAAAGAGCTTGGCTTACTTTTGTTGCAAGATCTCGAGGGACGCATTCAAGGACAAGAGAAAAACAGCCTAGGGATTCTAGCTTTTTGGCATCTACTAAGAGCTGTTCGGCCTGTGCAGAAGTTTTTGCCTGAACTTTGTGTCCTCCGAGTTGATGGACAGATTGTGGAGTTAATCCTAGATGTCCCATAACAGGGATGCCGGATTCAATAAGAATCTCAATTGTTTCTTCATGACCCTTAACCTTCTCTAATTTGATGGCATCTGCTCCAGCACGCATGAGTGAAGCTCCCACTTCAAGGGCAAAGTTGGGGCCTTTTCTAAAGCTCAAAAAAGGCATGTCGCCTACTATGAATTTATTGGGAGCTCCTCGAGCGACAGCCTCCGTGTGAAGGCGCATCATTTCGGGTGTGGCGTGAATGGTCGAATCATAGCCGTGATAAACCATGGCCACACTATCCCCTACTAGCAACATATCAATATCGGTCTCTGATAGAATTTTTGCAAAGCAGGCATCGTAGCATGTGACCATTGTTATTTTTTGCCCTTCAATCTTCATTTGTTTGAATTGATGGATAGATTTCATGGAGTCTCCTTTGGAATATTGAGTTCTGAAGAAAGAGAATGTTTTTCTTTCGCAAAGTACCCTGGCCATTCTTTTTCAATCGCGAGGGAGTATATTTTTTTTAAAAATAGATCATCCTTTAAAGCTTTAAGGTGTTTATCTAAAGTTAAGCTATCTTTTCGGCCCAGTGGACCGCTCGCAATCTCCCCAGAGCTAACGGAAAAATTATTAAGAACAGATTCCAAGAGAGGAATCAAAGCAGTTTTTGGAAGGCCTTCACCATTGAGGCACGATGAAGCATATTGGCTAACTAGAATGGGAAGATTTGCTAGAGCTACAGCTAGAGCATGGTAGCGAGGACCTTTTGAAGAGTTTAATTCAAAGACCGGGTTTTTTATGTATGGTAAAAACTTATGGAAGAATTTTTTTTCACCTTTATCGCAAACAAAGGGGACGGTTTTTAACTCCTGAAGGCTGAGGTCGCGATTTGTAAATGAATAGAGGGGATGGAAACCAAAGGCATTAGGAATTTTGTGCGAAGCAGAAAAGTGAACGATCACAGGATTAGTGCCGAGGCATTCTCTAATATCTTGGACAACACTTGGAACGTCTGGATCGGAGATTGCCAGCAAGAACAGGGGAAGTGCTGAGGGTAAATTTGTTGACGGTGAGTTTTGGAGTTGATCCGAGCTTGATTTTTTTATTTTGGCTAAAAAATCTGTGCGAGACAGGATCTCACATTCTTCATTCAAATATTTGAAATATCTTGATAGCTGGCGGCCTAGTCGCCCCTGCCCTAGCAAGTAGATTTTGTATCGAGTTTCTTCCATAGTATGGGTACCCGTCCAAATGGATCGAGTCCTTTCCTAAATATGGTTTTATCAGAAAATTGTGGTCTTTGGTAGGGGGGACTACCTTCTAGAAATTTTGCAAATCTGTTCAACCGAATAGTTACGTTTTTTGAGGTCTTCGAGATTCCTGTAGGCTAATTCAGAGGCGTGGCATTTTTCTATTTTCCCGTACAAGCCCTCTAAATTCATTCTTAAAAGGTTGGCTCTAAGAATTTGAAGCGACGCGTTTGATTGCAGTTTGTTTAGAGTCGCCGACTGAAGCTGGCGCTTTGTCTGTAGAAGCTCAGAAAACCCGATTCGTCCCTCAACGTAAAAATCTTTTTGTTTATTATAAACGCTGATCAAATTTCCGACGGCATTGTTAGATTCGGAGTAGGTCTCTTTGGCCAATGAGATTTGTTGTAAGGCAGTATAAACGAGACGTTCGATTTCTTCGTAGACTTCCTGTTCACGTAATTGAAGCAATCTCTCTTCTGACTGGCTCAATTTAATTTTGGAAATTTGTGTGAACCCTAAGTCCATGATGCCGCGAGAACCCAGTGAATTAAAAGCGGTACTGATTCCTTCGGCCCTGCCTCCAGACCCAACAACGGTTCCAGCACTAGCCGTGAAGCTTTGTATGAAGCCAAAAATACTTGACCAAGTTCCTTGTTTCGAGGCCTTGATCAGGTCTGAAATTTGTCGTCGTTCAGGGGATTTGTCATAGCTAATTTCGAAGGCTTTTCTGGGTGAATATTTTTCAAAACTTGATTCAGGTAGTTCCACAAAACGTAGAGAGATTTCCCTCTCCTGCCCTAACCTAAGCATTTGTTTAACGCTACCAAGCTGTTGACTTAGCAAAGATTCAATTTGCAAATAATCAACCCTACTTTGCGAAACTTGAGCTGATGCTTGCTCTAAATCAACTTCACTTCCGAAACCATTTTGAAGAGCTTCTTCAGCAAGAAGTTCCATTTCCTGAGCATCATTGAATTCTTGAAGTAAAAAATTCTTGAGCTGCATGTCCGATGAAAGTCCATAGTAAGATGTTAGTGCGGTGTTATACTGATTTAGCTTTAGAGTTAGGTAGGATTCTTCTTCGGCCTGCAAAAGATTTTTTTGGCGCGAATTCTCGAACCAATTGCTTGGAACTAGGAAGTTCATTAAAAAATCTGCCGACGAAAAAGCAAGACCTACGGCTCCATAGCTCAGGAAGCTAAAACCTAGCCGTAACGAGGGCAGGAGCGCATTTCGAGATTGATCTAGCTTGAGACGGGCTTGGTGTAGTTCATGAGCTCCGTAGGCCAAGCTAAAGTTGTTTTCAAGAAGTTCCTTTTGAAGAGATTCGGGAGTTAATACAAAGGGTTCTGCACTTCTAGGACGCTCTGGTCGCGAAGGCGGAGGTGTGGGAGATGTTGCCCCATTCGCCCAAAGTAGCTGAGAAGAAAGCAATACAGCAAAGAGGACCACAAACTTTGAAAATTGAGTGCGCATGTTAATCTTGATTAGTCAGGATTGATGCATTAGGTCAAGGCTAATGAAAAATTCGAAATTTCTAATACTTTTGATGCCCGTTTTTTTGATGGTTTCATGCTCCAAAGCCCCTTCTGGGGGAGTCGTCAATCTGACTCCCGAAAAGACAATTCCCAAAACTGATCCAAAAAAAGATAATTCAAAAGCCGACTTAAGTGACGATGACGAGCTTTGGCCTTCAACCATGAAGAACCTCACACTGCTTTGTGAAAATCCACGAACTAGCAATCGAAACTCCCCTAGCCTTTTAAGGGGAACAGGACTTTCAAACGAGGAGGCAGGGTTGAGAGTCTTAAGATGGACTCTTGAAGGCGGCGATCTTTTGCCTTTGGACCTTAGGCGAATTACAGTTTTAAATAGCAAAATTTTATTTGCTCAAATCGCCAAATATAAAACTGAAAATGCTGGAATTGGATTTCAAAATGCTTTGGCCTTTTTGGAAAATTGGTCGAATACGAAGTCTCAATGGAAAGTTTGGACAGAGCTTCCCTCTAGGTCTTTTTGGACCTTAGCTGGTCAGGAAAACATATTTCCAGAAGTCGTTCGCAGAAGTCCTTGGGTTGTCAAAGCATCTGAGGATACATTGCTCATGCCTGTCAAAGGTCGCGACTTCTGGGGAGTTTATAAACTTAAGGATTCATCCCACCCTGAGACCCCCTCTAACTTGGTTTTAAAGCGCGGCTTCGAAAACCTAAAATTGGATCGCTCACAGCTGGTCTATGCCGATGCCAAACGAGCTTATTTTAATCTTTTCAATTCTAGAACAAATCGATTTCAGGTTTTAAAACTAAACCTTGAATCTTGGAGCCTTATCGACGTTACAGGACGCCGTAAGAGCGCCTTGATGCTTGGGTTTTTGAAGTCACCCGAAGCGTTGCTTTATGGAGTACAAATACGCGATAATAGTTGGAGAATCGAATCCACTGCGGGAGCTTCAATGGAGACCTTTAAGGAAGTTCAGAATGTGAGAGCCTTTGAGTCGCCTAAAATTGAAAGCGCAGTTGCAGTGGTGCAAAGAGCCACGCATATAGAATTTTTAGATGCTAGCTTAAAAAATGTAGCTCAGATTAAATTGCCTCTAGGTGAGTGGGAGTTTCTGAATATCGAATCGCTGCCGTCATTCCCGGATTATGCTTATGTGGAGCTAAAATCGGATGAAGAACTTTTAAAATCAGAAACCTTTCTGCTCCATTTGCCGACACAAACTTGGAGAGGTCCCATGGGCCGTCGCTCTTGCACACATCCCGTTTTATTTTAGTAATATTGATGCGTTGCCTGGGGCCAGGCACCTTTTCATTGACGCATCGCGCCTTACCCGTTAGAAGCGCGATATCAAGACCAGTATTTAAAGGGAGAATTAGATATGAAAAATATTTTTGCAGGACTTTTTATTTTAGCTTTAGGAAGCAATGTAGCTTCTGCTGATCGCAGACATGACGATCATCGTAGACATGATGATCACCGTGGACATCACGATGATACCGATGCAGCTGACGGATTTGCACTTGGTGTTTTAGTTGGACTTTTGTCTTCTTCTACAATGCTCGATGCTGTTGAAGATGACTATAGCCGAACTGTTCTTGAAAATGTTGCTGTTTCCATCGTGACTGGTGAAGAAAATGACCTTCTCACTAGCGTTTTAAGCGAGATGGATGGCGATGATGAAGCAAACAAAGAAATCATTCTTTTGAAAATCGAAGAAGCTTTGGCGGCTGAGTAATGAAAAATTATATGAAAAATTTGGCAATATTTTTTGCACTTTTAGTCGGGAATAGCGCATTTGCAGGTTATATGAAGATGACTTGTTCAGCTTACCGAATAAGCCAAGATACCAACAAGAATGTTCAGACTTTTTCATATGGGCCAGACGGAAATGTTTCTATAAATAACGTTAAGCTCACAGAGGAAGATTTGATCGATGGGAGTATCTATGGTGTGTATCCAGGGTATCCTTCAGAAGCTAAGTATAAATCGAAGGATGGAAATGGCGATTATAGTATCTCTATTTCTGCTTTATCGGAAGTTGTAACGGTCCAAGGTCATGTCAATATCGGAAGAGATCACGACGTCGAAGTTTATAAGGTCGCTGCCAAAGTTTCTCGTAATAACAAGACGCATGAGTTTATTGGGACTTGTACCAATGAAGTTGTGAGTACTTGCGGTGGGGCTTGCGAAGACGAAAGTGAAGTTCGAGACGAACTCTAATTTTCTTTGCCGATTGCTAACGAGATTAGCCCTTGGTTTGAATCATTTTTAAGGTCCCGCCCGCTTAAATGTGTGGCGGGATCTTTTTTTGTTGGCGCTCGCCCTTTTACTGTGCGCGGTTAAAAGTTGCTGGGAGTTTACCTAGAATATATAACGTTGACTCAGCTTTCGTTGGGCAATATGCTGCACTGCATCATGCGGAGAATTGTGTTGTTTGGCTTGTTTGCAATTCTTTTCAATCAACAATCGCATGCTCTTGAATTAGCGGGAGAAAATGTTGGCCCCAAGGTTTCACGACTTCTCTATGATGCTCAACAGAAGCTACCTCTAAGCGTTCGAAATGCCATCCAGGGTAAACTATATGTCGAGTTTGAAACTTTGCCTAACGATGCGTTTGGTAAGGCTGATCGGAAATTTAAATTTCAATCTCTTAAATCCATTTCAAAGATCATTTTGTCTGAAAAATTTATTCCAGCACTAAAGGGGCAAAAAACTAAAGCACCTTGGACCCAAGACAAGGCACTTGAGACATTGCTTCATGAGCTTGGCCACATCTATGATTATCGATTTGCCCCTACCCCTCATAGAAAAGCTGAACTTGACCAATGTAAGCGAAGCAAACTCGATCGGATAAGAAGAGACGGACAGAGTCACAGGAATCGTAAGACCGTATTAAAGGATCGTTCTGCCACATTGAGTTCTCGATGCTTCTTACTTTTAGAACAAAGTACAAATGTTTCGGAAGATCCCAGGTTTCTTTATTTGACGGGCTGGTACGATGTTCAAAAGTTAAAAAACACACGTCCTAATAGAATCCCGGAATATGCTTTTGATAATGCGCGAGAATATTTTGCCGTCTTTTTTGAACGTTTTTTGCGCGATCCAACTTTTCAGTGCCGAATGCCAGCGCTAAACAAATATTTTGAGACCAAGTTTGATTTTATTCCTTTTAAAAATTCAGATTGCTATTTGGATACAGAGGTCGCAATAAAAAATACAACAAGTTATGCCGATATTGATCCTGATCGTATCTATGAAATTCATTTTCTTCAAGCAAGTCCCGGTGAGGCGATAGAATCAAGATTTGGACATTCATTATTAAGGCTGGTGATGTGTTCTCCGAAACGCGACACAGTTGGTCCTGAATGTCTCAAAGATGTTCAGTACCATGTTGTTATGGCTTACAATGGGAATGTTCGCGACCTTAAGCAAAGTGTTATAAAGGGGATCACTGGATTTTATGAATCCCAGCTATTGTTCCTAAGGTGGACATTGGTCGAAAAAGAGTACAACAAGGAAAACTTTAGAAGTTTTGAAAGTATTCCCCTCAAAATAAATCACGATGAAATGAGACAGATTGTTTATAGGGCTTTGGAGTTGCATTGGACTTATGGTGGGGATTATAAATTCTTCTCTAATAATTGTGCGACTGAGCTATATGATGTCCTGAGGGCCACCATTAACAATGAGGTGCTTTGGGAGACTGACATCATCACACCCAATGGAGCCTTTGATGTCTTAAAGCAAGCAGGGCTTCTGGATATGTCTCGAAGAGTTGTGTTTGATAGCTACAAGCCAAAGCTGCAAAAGGCGTATGAAGAAATTGCAAAAGCCAATATGCAGACAGGAATTGCTTCAAAGTTGCAACTCAATGGATTAGATGACTATCTCAATAACTCCTATGCTGACGAAAGAATAGATTTTTTTAATCAAGCGATAGCTAGTAAGAAGTTAAAAGATCCAAGAAAATTTGTAGGATCTTTCTATTTGCTCGCCAGTTATATTCTTAATGATTTGGATAAAAAACTTGATCAGTTGACGGCAGGTGCGTTGTTGGCTGGTCAGGAAGGACGTTTAAGCATTCGACAGGGCTCGGATTTTGATCCTGAAGAAGAAAAAAAGTTAAATGAGCAGCTGATGAAATTTGTTTACGACGTTGATAATCTTCTTAAGCTGAGGGAGTCGATTATCCCCTCCAATCGTAAAATTTCTGGCTATGGAATTCCTCAGGATGATGACTATCCGGAATCAAAAGATGCTCAAGAAGAAAAGGTTGCAGAAATTTCTTCGAAAATAAAAGGAATCTATAAAGATCGAAAAGTGTTTTTTGATAAGTATTTTCAGGCAACATCCGCAGAAGTTAAAGGCACAAAATCAAATATGCTGATCTATCTGAAAAAAATTAGGGAAATTGGTATTTAACCTCGAAGCATCGCCTTTGATGCATTGACCTAGACCAAAGGACTAATTTTTGGTCTGGATCAATTGATCTGTATGGGCTGCCCATCGATGAAGTGCGATGTGGTAGTTCGACAAAGAATCAATCGCAAGCAATTCGGAATCAAACAGCCTAGTGTAATCTTCGATGAGCACATTGAGTTGAATGCGGCCTTGTCTGTAATTACGGCTTTGAGAATTGACCAGAGTTCTGTAAAGTTTTACAGACCTCTCAGCACTTTGAGTTATTTGATACAAACTTTGGATTCTGCGTTGGAGAGAGGCCGATTCCAAGGCTATGGAATCTTTTGTTAGGGACATTTCATTTTTCTGAATTGTTAGCTGGTTGGTCAAATTGGATATTTTAGAACGTGTTCCAGAATTGCCAAAATTAAAGCCGAATTCAACTCCAACATAATAGCGAGGTCTAGTGCCGCCAATCGCCTCAGATAGTGACTGTGAGGCTTTTCCGTCAACACCATTCCAGCTAGCTTCTCCCACGACATCAAGAACAGGAAGGTCTCGCATGCGATAAGCGCCCTTTTCTGCTTCGATAGAATCCATTGAAGCATTTTCGATTTTCCATCGTCTAAGTACTTTTAAGTCAGGTTCGGATTCTGTGGGAGGTGCTGGAATTTTTTCTGGAATATCAAACTTTAGATCTGACTGAGGAGCTTCTCTTTCTAAAAAGTGAAACAATGATTCAATCTGATTAAGATACTGGGCAGAATCTCTTTTTACCTTTTGCGACTGCAATTCAAAAATTGCCTCGACTCTCGCTACATCGCCCACATCGGCCTGGCCAAGCCGGCGTTGCTTTTGTGTCGTTTCCAGCAATTTTTTGTAGATCTCACGCGCTTCCAGGTTAAGAGCTAAAGATCGTTGAGCTCTGTAACTCATCCAAAAAATTTCTAGTCCTTGAAGTAAAAGTTCTTCGCTTTGCTCTTGTGAGTGCATCTTTTGAGCCTCATCCTTAAGCTCTGCTGCAACAATATTCAGGCGGTCTGAGGCTCCAAGTGTGTTGTATAAAAATGGCTGACGCATGCTGACGGTGAACTTGTTTTCGGTAAGTGCAGAATCGCGGAGAGATTGAGTAAACGGATTGAGTTCGCTTTGCTGTTGAATTAGGGAATAATTGAGTTCCGCTGTCGTTCCCATCCGAAATTTTTTGCTGAGTCGAATTTGGGTCTGAAAAGATTTGTCTTCTAAATTACGAAGTCCACTGAGGCTTTCATTCCGATCGACCTCATAGCCTGAAGAAATTGCAATTTGAGGATCATAGACCCCCTTTAGGGCTCCCACTTGAGCCTCGAGCGCCTGACCATTTAAAATAATATTTTGACTTTGTTTGGTGTTGTTTTCAAAGGCTGTAAAAATTGTTTTGGGTGAAATAGATTCCCCGATTGCGGTTTTTACGAAAAAACTCGAAATCAGACTCAATAAAATAAATATATATCTAGAACGGGATTCCTGCTGCCAATAGCCCATGATAAGTCCTTTCATATTCGCTGTTGAGAGCTGTGCGGGTTGTCGCCGACAAATCTACGAAGAAACTTTGTCCGATTTTAAATTCCAAATGTGGTCCAATCTCCCAATATGATAGATTGTTGCTGACATTCAAGAGCCCTGAGCTAGCGCTACTTTGTGCCTGAATGAATTTGCCCGCTGCAATGCTTGCGCCGCCTGAGAGGGTATAAAACTTGTTCCAGGTTTTAATGGGGCTCAATAGAAGGGCAGAAATTTGTGGCCGGATAAGGTCCAAATTAGCCTGGTGTATCGTTCCGAGCCCCGGCAGTTTCAGTTCGTATTTTCGAGTTTGCCACGATATTTCGCCAAACAATGATACATCTAAATGGCGAGACTTGAAGGCCCACCATGAAAGCCGTAACAACACAGCGGCATTCTCATCAAACGAAGCTAGGTCTATTGGGTCAAGCCCCGCTGCTTTTAATTTTCCTTGAGGAGCTAAATTTTCAATTCCAATTGCTATGGTCCACGCACGACTTTGTTCCATTTGTGGTAGAAGGTTTGGCGTTGCAACAAGATAAGGTTTTGTGTTTTCGAGATCTTGCTTTTCATTGGTCTCGGTATTTACGCCAGTCTTGGAATTTGTGCCTGGCTTGAATGTTGCGCCAAATGAGTCAGAGCTTCGGCTCGTTTTGGATTTGCTAGGGCTTGTTCTGCTCGGTTTGCCAGAGCTGGGAACAACTAATTCATTTCTAGCTTCATTTTGTAGGTCCGTTTGCTTTGGGGCGCCGAAAGAGCTTGTAGTCGCAAAAGCAGAGATGAAGGATAACACCATGAAAAACTTAGAATTAGCGGCTAAAATTTTGAAATTATAATGATTCATTCAATTTAAGGGTCCTAAATCTTTCTTGATACATAGAGTCGAATGCTCTAGAAAGTCAATTGAAATTCAGGAAGGACTATACGTGAACCAGCTAAGAATTCAATATTGTTTTTGGAGCCTAGTATTCCCTTTGTTTTTAGCAGGATGCCTAAGTGAACTGCCCCCATCTGTAGATTCACGAGAGTATGATGCCAACGCTAAACTGACAGCTGTTTATAACGAAATCGAAGGCACTTACGAAGGAAACTTGGTAGATAGCCCTACCGGAGAAAGCGATGTTCCTGTCTCCTTAAAACTATTTTTAGTTTTTGAACCCATTGGAGTTAACGAAGATGGAGAAACAAAGTTAGTGCCGGCACTTAAGGGTGAATACCAAAGGCTTGATATTGAAGATGTTAGAGCACACTACTTTATTTCGTCCGTGAGATTTTACAAAGAGTCTGGACAAATCGTATTGCTTAGCCCTGAAGATCGAACCTCTGGACGCCCGGGAGGCGGATATCTTTCCATTACGGGAACTTTGATTGGAGATGTTCTAAATGGGACTCTAAAAGATCATAGAGGCCTCCAAGGGCGTTTAATTCTAGAAAAGATTTTGCAATAAATTACTCCTGCCGATACCCTTATTTTGTGAGACTATTAAAATCTATTTTTGTTCTAGGCCTGGGATTCATTATTTTCCCAGAGTCACCCAAGGCACTCGATGCCATTGATTTGCATGACTCCTATGTCTCATGGAGTTGGCGTAGCAAAGGATATCGGAGTTATCGGATTGAGATTCCTTTGGCTAGTGGCAAATCGTGTGTGCTTGGCATCACGAAGCATGTAAATCCAAGAGTTACGAATTTTACGGTATTATTGCAGGGATTTGGTGCAGATCGATGGGCCTGGGAACCGCTTTTAAAACAGTACGAGAAACATCCGAGTTTTACAGGGTTTGTCGCGATAGATTGGCCCTTTCATGGAGATACAAGATGCAGTTCTCTCACTAGCGTGGATGAAATTGTGGACGTGCTCGGAAGGAGTCTTCAAAGTCTTGGGATTCCTATTGGGAGAATCATTGGAGCCTCGCTGGGAGCGGTGCCAGCGGCGCTCCTTGCTGAAAAATTTCCTAACGCTCAACAGGTTTGGATAACACCTCCCTTTTTAGCGGTAGAGAAACTCAGAATGTTGAAGCACGAATTACTCGGAATCCAGGATGAAGCGGGCGTTCAAGCCTTGCTTTTAAAGATCATGGATACTCAGGAAAAGTATCCTCGTTATGTATTGAGAGGCCTTTTGGGACGCATAAGGGAATCGCAAAAAGTATTAGACTTAATTGATGTCGAGAAATATCATAAAAAAATATTATCAAGCACGTATCGAGATTTGCTGATCATCGTAGGTGCGAAAGATCGTTTAACAGAAGTGGTTGATTTGGCGCCCGAATTAAAGGGCATAGCGACTCATCCAGTTAAAGCTTTACCATGTCATCACCATATTTTGAAAAATTGTGGTGAATCGGTAAAGGGAGTCCTCGAAGCCAGTCGCCTAAGAAGCAGTCATTATTAAGGATAAAAAATTGTGCTAGAAAAAAAATTAAATGAAATTAATCGTTCGATTGAAATTGATGAAGAAGGCTATCCTGTTTTCGATGGACTTAGGATTGATGACCCAAAAATATTAAGCGATGTCTTCCAGAATATTCGCAGGACATTGCCTACTGATCCCAAATCAAAAATTATTACCTTTTTAGATGAGGATAAGTGGGCTTGGGTAGATGCGTTTGATGCGCCTTTCGTTGTGCAGACAATAGATCATTTGGATGGACTCAATTTTCTTATTCATTTTTTTGGTGGAGTCAGTGTTCAGATTTCGTTTGAAGATCTTATGGTAGACGAATGGAACCGGTTTCATCTTTCTATCGGGGAGCAAAGGTTGCCAGCGGTCTTTTCTAGGAAGGCTCAGGCAAGTATTCTGAATGTGGTCTCTCAAATAGTTAATACTCCGCCAACTCTTCCTTATTTTCGAAGTGCCGAAAGTAGAGATGGTAAAGTGCCATCGGATTCGTCTTTTTGGTCTCAGTCTTATAGTGAAGGAAGTGGTTGGGAGCTGGGGCAAGCTCACCCGAAACTCAAAGAAGCACTCCAGGGCGATCTTAAAAAAATAATCGAAAAAAATGGTGTTAGTAATTTTCTCGTTCCCGGTGCTGGGCGAGGACAAGACGCGCTTTTGCTCGCACAATACGGAAAAGTTGTTGCTCTTGATTTTGCTAAAGAGGCCAAAGCTGACTTTGTTCAAATGCATAAGGGATCAGAGTACTTTTCAAGTATAGATTACAAGCTTAATGACGTATTTGAATATTTAAAGGGCTTGAGCGATGGTAGCGTTGATGCTGTTTTTGAACACACATTCTTTTGTGCTATCGAGCCTATTCGAAGAAAAGAATATGTCGAGCAGGTGCTCCGTGTCTTGAAGCCTAATGGCGGACTTTGGTTCGGGGTCTTTTTTTTGCTAGAGCATGGCATGGGCCCTCCCTTCGCACTAACCCAATGGGAACTGCGAGAGTATATTAGCAACACGTTTGAAACTAAGCTAGACATCTTAGAGTGGGAACGGATCAAAAACAGTCCCCAAGGCCGTGCCCACAAGGAACTCTGGGCCGTCTTCCGCAAAAATTAACTGTGCGCGGGGAAAAGGTGGCGTCGCATAGCGACGCCACAGTCTTGGTACCAACTTTGCTATGGGCAAGGGATGACGATTTCTCATTGCCCTAAATGTAATTCTGTATTTTTCATTAAAAATGGATTTTCGAGCC
>JBGSZX010000060.1:0-4725 GCA_041750195.1 Bdellovibrionota bacterium
ACTTTCAACGAAAATTCTAAGCCATGCCTCGCTCTTTAAGAAGAGCCTGCAAAGTTGTTCCCATTTCTCCCGGCGTCTTGGCAACGGCTAGTCCCGCCGCCTTCATGGCCGTCATTTTAGATGCCGCGGTTCCGCTGCCGCCAGAAATGATCGCACCTGCATGGCCCATTCTCCTACCCGGAGGCGCCGTAACCCCCGCAATAAACCCAGCTACGGGTTTTTTCATATTCTTTTTAATCCAGGCAGCCGCATCTTCTTCCGCCGTTCCGCCAATCTCACCAATCATAACAACAGACTCAGTTTGTTCGTCGTTATTAAATAGCTCAAGGCAGTCAATGAACTCCATGCCCTTAACGGGGTCACCGCCAATGCCAATGCAAGTACTTTGTCCCATACCCAAACTTGAAGTTTGATGAACAGCTTCATAAGTTAAAGTTCCTGATCGTGACACAATCCCGACTGTGCCAACTTTATGAATATAACCAGGCATGATACCTATCTTTGCCTGATTAGGCGTAATGATTCCCGGACAGTTAGGCCCAATCAATCGAATGATATTTTTGCCAGCAGCTTTACGTCCCACGTTTGTTTTCGCCAAGTATTCTTTGACTTTGAGCATATCCAAAACAGGAATGCCCTCTGTGATTGTCACGACAAGTTCAACACCAGCATCGATGGCTTCCAAAATCGCATCGGCCGCTCCGAAGGGAGGGACAAAAATCATCGAGACATTGGCACCCTCCTTTTCGACAGCTTCGGAGACAGAATCCCAAACATGAAAACCCTCAACGCTTTGACCTCCGCGGCCAGGTGTGACACCGCCTAGAACCTTAGCTCCGCCTTTAGCCGAGTAATCGCGACATTGAACGGAATGAAACAAACCGGTTTTCCCGGTAATACCCTGTGTGATAATTCTTGAATCTTTATTTACAAGTACAGCCACGTTATTAAGCTCCCTCTTTCATAGCTGCCACCGCTTTTCGTGCGCCATCGTCCATTGAAGTTGCTGGAATAATTTTGAGTCCGCTATTGGCAAGCATCTCTCGACCTTTATCAACATTGGTACCCTCAAGACGTACGATCAATGGCATTTTTAATCCCACCTGTTTGGTCGCAGCAATCACGCCCTCAGCAATGGTGTCACACTTCATGATGCCACCAAAAATATTTACAAAAATTGCCTTCACCTTTGGATCTTTGGTGATGATTTTAAAGGCCTCAGTAACTTTTTCAGCCGTAGCTCCGCCGCCGACATCCAAAAAGTTTGCCGGCTCTCCGCCGTAGTGCTGAATGATATCCATAGTAGACATCGCAAGCCCTGCGCCATTAACCATACAACCAATGTTGCCATCTAAGGAAATAAAATTGAGATCCCATTTTGCAGCCTCAAGTTCGGCCGCATCTTCTTCATCAGGATCCTGCATTTCTTTGATGTCTGGATGTCTCGCCAACGCGTTGTCGTCAAAATTTATTTTCCCGTCTAAGGCAAGTAGCTTTTGGGCATCGCCCTCACCCACAATCGCAAGTGGATTGATTTCTACAATTGAACAATCTTTCTCTACAAACATTTTGTAAAGAGCCTCCATAAAACCATGGAGCTGCTGAAACATTTTATTGGGAGCTTTGAGGTCTAGACTCAAACCCAAAAACGAGGCTAGCTTTCTCGAGTGAAAGGCCTGCCAACCCAAACCTGGATCTATAGGCAATGTCATGATTTTCTCAGGACTCTTAGCCGCGAGTTCTTCAATATCCATACCGCCTTCGGCAGAAGCCAACAAAGAAACGCAAGATCGATCGCGATCCAAAATCAAAGAAAGATACATTTCAACTTTGGGAGGATTTGCCTCTTCAATAAACAATCTTTTTACAAGCTTGCCTTCAGGGCCCGTTTGGTGAGTGATCAAAGTCATTCCCAAAATTTGCTCAGCAAGAGGTTTCACCTCATCTAAAGTTTTGGCAATTTTTACTCCGCCACCTTTTCCACGCCCACCGGCATGAATTTGTGCTTTCACAACAAAACCCTTGGCACCCTTGCTTTGCAATGTCTTAGCGGCTGCAACAGCCTCTGGGACGGTATACGCGGGAATCCCCTGTGGGACCGCCACTCCGGCCTGTCTGAATAGTTCTTTGGCTTGATATTCGTGAATCTTCATTCTTTCCTCGCTCTAACCGGGTCTAATTTTGCATTCTAATGCCCCAAAAGCTAGCACGGCCCTCCTGGGCTTGAAACAATTGGCCCAAAGGATCGGAGTTTTAATGCATCATTGGTCTGCCAAAATAACACGGGGCAAAACCAATTTCGGAATCATTGCACTAAAACAAGGAAAATGGGCCGAGCTGATCTAAAATAAAAAGACATGTCAGATCGCTTTTTTACTTTTATGGTCATTCCCGAGAAGAGTGAGCGCGTCCGCAAGCTCAGCATCCCCACCATTTATATCCGAATTGTAGGTTTTTTGGCCTCCCTGCTTTTGGTGCTCGGGTTTTTTGTTTTTTTTGATTACATCCACCTTCTCAGCCAGGTTGCCGAAAATAAAAAACTTAAGCTCGAAAACCATGTTTTAAAAATTGATGTTCAAGAAGCCAAAACCCAGCTCGACAATCTTGACCAGAGCGTTTCGAGGCTTCGATCCTTTGCTCAAAAGCTAAGAGTCATATCAAATCTTGATAAGCCGGGTACCTCGCGTTTGCTAGAGGCACCTGCGGGCAGCCCCACCATCACTCCCTCAAACATTCAAGAAGAGGAGTCTGGCGGGATCGAAGACCCCAATGCTCAATTTAGCGAAAGCAAACCTGAAGAATACACCAAACGCTTCGATGCAAACGATATTCATGATCAATTAGAATATCAAAGATCCTTAACGGCCCAAGGACTAGAGCCAGGTAACGAAACATATGCAGACAATATTCTTGCTGAACTAGAGAGCATTACTCGTAAAACTGAAGATCTCATTCAAATCACTCTTGCCGAGGAGACTTCCTACGCCGATCTTCAAGAACACATTCAAGACAACATCTCACAGCTCAGAGCAACACCAAGCATTTTGCCTGCACGAGGATGGATCAGCTCCGAATTTGGCCATCGAATGAATCCGTTTTCGGGTCGCAAAACTTTTCATCAAGGCATCGACATCGCCAACTACACAGGGACTCCAGTTTTCGCACCAGCAGATGGCATCATTTCTTTTGCCGGCCCTCGAGGAGGCTACGGAAATGTTGTCCAAATCGATCATGGATTTGGAATCAGAACACGCTTCGGGCACAATTCAAAAATCAACGTGAAATCCGGAGTAAGGGTCAAACGTGGCGATAAAATTTCAGAGATTGGCAGCACGGGACGCTCAACGGCGCCTCACCTTCATTATGAAGTGGTCCTAAACGGAAAACCCGTCAATCCAAGGCCTTTTATTCTGGAAGACAAGTTTTAGAGGAGCTAAAAAGATTAAATTGTATTGATTTATGGGCACACCGATTGCTAACTACGTACTAGATGATTTTTGCCATGAATAAATTTACCGGACTTTTTAGCATTATTTTTACCTTAGCCCTAACTTCCTGCGACTTTAATGCAGATGGAATTTCTACCCTTCCCGACAATCTCAAAGCTGCCTTAAACTCATATAAAAATGAAAAAACTCAAAACTCCGTCCTAAGCAGCAGCTCAGAAGATTTTCACGACGAAGTTTCTCGAAAACTTGGAGGAAGCAAAGGCAAAATTACGGCCTATAGCTTGCCCAATTCTCTTGAAGCTGAGACGAGTCGAGTTTTACTCAAGGAAATTAAGCCCAATAAATTTATTTTGGCCGTCGGACAAGACCTCAACTATTTAGAGCTAGACCTTAGCAAACTAACTCTGCAGACCGCGCTAGGGACCTTTGACCTAGAAGACGATTTCTCAGGGGACGGCCGCTTTCACTGGCTATTCAAATACGCTGGGGACTATGTTGAAATTCTCCTCTATTCGAGCTCCGCAGAAGGTCTCGAAGGCGTCATGACGATTTATTTGCAGTGACGTTCTTCCTGTTTTGAGGCTCTTCCTGGAATAGCGCCCTGAGAATCGCCTTATGTCTGGCTGTTCCCAAAAGCATTGGTGGTACTTACGTCTGCCATCGTCTCCTCCGCACATCCACCCCAATATACACATTCACCTTAGGGGCTCACCCAATTATTACGCCCCCTGGCGCCGGCCATTTTTCTGTCCGTTTAAACAACTGCAAACACAATTCTTGTGAGTTCTCGATCGAAGTGCGACAAAGCATATATAAATCTCAAAGCAGATAGGATTAATCTTGAGTAAAGCACCGCAAAACCCAGCACCCGCTACTGAATTTTAGACTGTGCGCGCGGAAGAGTTGCTAAACAATCAAATCCCCTTGTCTTTCAACAGCTTGGATAACTTATGCACCAAATAAGCAATTATTCTAATAAGTTATCGAATTAGCAGATTTCTTTAGAGCCCCAGCAACTCTTCCGCGCGCACAGTCAAATTTAACAAATCCTTAACAAAGTGACCAAAGATTGGACAGGCGCTTGCCACTTTCGAAACTCGGACTTCCAAATGGGATGAAAGAGCCCCTGTAGCCCCATTTTTGAGGCTCAACAGCCTGGCATGCACCTTGTATTAACTATAAACAGATGCGGAGTTGAAGTTGTAGTTGTTTAAGTTGTAGTTGTAGTTGCGTTGACAGCAGTCACTGTCTTACTTCGGGTGAACCCTTCCCCCCC
>JBGSZX010000061.1:0-9537 GCA_041750195.1 Bdellovibrionota bacterium
GAAATATTTGAAAAATATCCTATGGCAGACGAAGCGAGAAATCTTCCGAAGGATTGGCAATGCTATTTCAACGCTCAAGTGCCAGAAGAATGCCAGAGGAGCTTAAGGTTTCTAAAAAATGCAGCCTAATAATTTAAAACTTAGCAACTCTTCCCTGCGCACAGTTAATTTCAACTAAGCCGCGTTGAGCTTGAGGCGCTCGACCTGGGCTTTGAGCATCTCGACTTGGCTTTCTTTTTTCTCCATTTGGGAGGCCAACGATTTGTTTTGTTCTTGAAGGCGCTTCGCTTTTACGGTCGCCTCTTGCAACGACTCTTTTAAATCGGCATCCGTGAGAGGCTCTCGCCGTTCTTTCATAAGCCGCCTTACATCTTCAGAAAGTGCCTGCGAAACAGTCACGCTTTCCTTGAGTTCTCGCTGCAATTTTTCAATCATTTTTTTGAGTTCACCAGGATCGTCACCTAGTTTTTGCCCAGGAGTTCCAACGCTATTTGAAAAGTCTGGAACTGGTTTTCCATGCCCATGAACGGGTGGTATATTTTTAGCTTCTTTTTGTTCAGGAGCCTTTTGTACTTCTTCAACGACAGCCACAACTTTAGGCGCTTCTTGCCGTGGAACTCCAATATTTACAGGACCAGCTTTCTTCACCACTGGTGCTGGCGCTGGAACAGGCTCAGGATTTTGATCGGGGACATCGCCAACAATTGACGGTTCAAAAATTTGTTTTTTCTGTGCCTTAGCCTCAGATGCATCTTCTGCGCTGTCTGCTAATTCTTGGGTAGGCTTGGCATGAATCCATGCAAAACTATAAGGATCACTTATACCTTTTGCACTCTTGGCAAAAGAAATTGAAGTGAGCAAGAACGATTCGGTCTGCCTACCCTCAAAAGCACTTCCGCCAATCATTGCTAGATTGCTAGTAATTTTTGCAACGTTAAAAAAATCACCTCGTGAGCCAGTAGCTTTTCCTGTCTTAAATGACTGAAGCGCGCCAAGAAATTCTTCGCGCTCCTCCATAAGATTTTTGGAATCATCAAAACTAACTCCAACAATGAGCTTTGCTCCGTCCAAACCGTAGCAAAGCTTAAAGTTTTGAGTCACAGTTGGACCTTTGGGAGTATTTTTTACATGCGAAGAACTCAACCCCACCAGTGTTCGCTTAAGTTTTTGAATGTTCACACCAAAACGAGATACAAAGTTCATCAATTTTAGAACCAACTGATTGAACTCTTTCAAACTTGTAATATTTTCAATTGAAGCCTTGCCACTAAGCTCTAAAAACAATTTGAGATCCAAATCTCCACCGTAATTAAGCTGATAATGAACAACGCCCGCAAGATAGCTAATATCGATTCGATCGGTCGAAGGCAAGAAAGCCGTCATTTCATGAGTCTGAAAAGGCGTAACTGCATCTTCGGGGGCTGGCTCTCCAAGAAGTATGACCGGCCCTTTAAAGCCCATAGCTCGTAGCTTAATGAGCGCATCAAAACCTGGGTATTGCGGATGAAAAGCATCGATAACAAATGCGACCCCCTCATTCTCAAGATGCTCCTTAGGAACATCTGACAATGAGTTTGCATTCTTCACTAGATACTTAACGCCGTACCTTGGGTTGGAAAGAAGTGCCTGCAATCTTGACTGCACACGAACATCTTCTCCAAGGACCCATATTTGTCTCATGATTGGCCTATCGACAAGTTGATGTTTTTTTTTTAGTAAAAGATTCAATATGAAGTTTTTTTTAGACACAGCCATCACCGACGAACTTCGACTAGGCGCAGCAACCGGCCTTGTTGACGGAGTCACAACCAACCCTTCCCTTATTGCCAAAAGTGGCAGAAAGCTAGACGACGTAGTTAGAGAAATTACTGAAATCATTGATGGTCCCATTAGCGTTGAGACTATAAGCACCGACGCCAAAGGAATGATTAATGAGGGGCGTCTATTCGCAAAGATGCACCGCAACATTGTTGTGAAGTGTCCGCTCACTCAGGAAGGCCTTATTGCCACAAAAACCCTGAGCTCAGAAGGCACAAAGGTAAATGTCACTTTATGCTTTAGCGCCGTTCAAGCCCTATTGGCCGCAAAAGCAGGCGCAACCTACATTTCTCCCTTTGTTGGCCGTTTAGACGACACAGCACATGATGGGATGAAGCTTATTGAGGACATCGTTAAAATTTATTCCAATTACGGATTCACAACTCAAGTATTAGCAGCAAGTCTTCGGCATCCACTCCATGTTTATCAATCAGCACTGGCTGGAGCGCATGTCGGCACTCTACCCTTCAAAGTCTTCCAACAACTTTTCAAGCATCCACTTACCGACATTGGTCTGGAGCAATTTCTAAAGGATTGGGAAGCCTCGCAATCTAAATAGTTAGAGCCAAACCATTAGAGAATCATGCAAAAAAATTTAGAAGATCTCCAAGCCGAGTTAAACTGTTTTTTTATAACAGCAAAAAGACACGACAAAGATCGGGTTGAAGTTCAGTTTGGTTTTGATGGATTGATGATCGGCAATACGCCACAGTTTTCATACATAACCAATGCTGCTTTGTTTGTCCCCAAAAGTTTGGGCTTAGTCGATTTTGAAAAAAAAATTAGAGACGATATTCACAGCTACGTGAGGCTTCATACCCATGTTAGCAATCCCAAAAGCTCAACAAGTTTAACACGCGTCGAAGAGAGGCTGCGAATACTTCGTGCCGATCCCAGCGCAAAACATTTTCAGGATTTTGCAATTGATTTCCAAGGGTTCTTAAAAGCAAGTGACAAAAAAATTAGACTAAAACTTAACAAACTAGCTAGGCGAAAATTCAATCAGGAAGGTGATGCCGAGAAGTTGGCCGACACCTATCAAGAACTTCAAGACGTTGTAAGTCTCGTCGGAGAAATGCGTGCTCTTGAATCTGATTTTTTAAATCCCAAAAGTCCTCTTTCTTCATTTGACCAAATCAAAAAAGATTTTGAACTCCTTGAAGAATACATTTCCCATATCATCGTTCAATATCTAGGAGACTTGTTTGATACGGCAAAGAACGTACTTGGGATGGAAGCCCTGGCCAACGAACTAAAAACATATAGTCGCAGAGAAGCTCTCTATAGAAAATCGAAGAATTTTTTTAGACTTCGAAAAACGGCTCTCAATTATTCGCAGATGCTTGAGCAATATCCAAGACGAATTGCCATGCTAAAAAAATATTTTCAGCGCCCCCTCTACATTCAAGATACCATTGTCACACTTGAGAATAGGTTGCTTATTCCCGTTTACGCAATGGCCGCTGCCATGGCCGCTTCGTGGGCTATCATGGTTCAACTTTATCAAGTACAAACCGTTGGAGAACGAGTTGGTATCAACACCATTGCCTTTATTACCGTTGCCGTTTTTGGATACGTTGCCAAAGATTTGCTAAAAGATTTTATGAGGAAGAAACTTATGACCACTGGAAGCAAGTGGCTTCCCACTGAGTCAAGAAAGCTATTTCTTGAAAAGGGCAAAAAGAAGCCCGTATTGCTTGGCCGGATTGGCGAAACATTTACCTTAATTCCCTCAGGCAACCTTCATCCCGAACTTTTATCTGCTCGGTATAGCGCACACGAAGGAAGTATCTCCAAAATAGAACGCTCGCTCGGAGAAGACGTTTTGAGCATTAAAAAAATGGTGACCCTTAATCTTGAGCACCTCGATAACACAGCCGAATTTCCTTGGGGCTTTAGAGAGGTTGTCCGAATCCGCCTAGATAGATTCATGACTCAAATGGATGACCCTGAGCGAGAATATTATTTTCTTGGAAAAAATGCTTTGCCCCAAAAGATTAAAACGCATCGCATTTATCATCTTCATCTTTTTACCTGGATTCAAACCAAACAAAATCCAAACCTAGACACTCCCATAAAGGCGATCTTCAAAGCTTTTTTGCTTACCGTGGATAAGACAGGTATCCTTTCATGCAAGCCCTTGGAATGGGAAAAGGCCTTACCGCCCCCCACCCCTGGGATTTAAAGCATTTTATGAAAGCCATTTTAATTTTATTGATCGGGATCATTTTCACAGCACTTCCCTGCTCTGCGGATCCACTTAATAATTTTATTGCCCCCGCAATCGGTGGTGGCCTTTTTAATGAGGTCAAAGACTCCTCCCTAAGCAATGAAACTTCGGTTGCGGGAATTAGGTACCGCCTTTCTGCCGACTTTGTTTCGCTCCATAACCATGTTTCGGCCTACACTTTTTATGACTTTGGAACCTATTCCGACTTTGGCGGGCAAATACGTGTCTTCGCGCATACCATTTCGGAAGAGCGTGGTGGCAATGGTCTTATTGTTGGAGTCGGGATGGGAGGCGCATACTCCCCTGGAATAGAGGCGAAAGTTGCCTTTGCAGATATATCGGCCGTTCTATTTTTTAGAATCCTCCTCGATACCAACAAAGAGTGGGGATTTTTTGCAGAAGGTAGTTATGAAGCTGCCTTCTTACGTTCATTCAAAGATTTTGATGCGCCAGACAACGGTGTTGATCACAGATTTTTCTTATCCATGGGTATTCCGATCAGCACCACCTGGTAGATTCAGAATATCCTCTTAGCAATAGCTCTTAATAGTCTCGATTAGTAATATCACCAATAATATCCGTTAAAAATATCACTAATAATATCTTTGAACGCTAACAACTTTTCCTAAAATTCTTAGCTTTTCATTCGCAGGCACTTCGATAGGTTCCATTTCGGAATTGTGAGGCAGCAAACGCACCGGCATGCCTTTCTTTTTGGGAAGATCAAGCTCTTTGACAGTAGCTTCTCCTTCATAATCGGCCACAACAAAGTCGCCACTGCGTGCCTGCAATCCTCGATCGACAACAATCAAATCCCCTGGATTGATTCCGGCGTCAATCATACTTTCACCACGCACCTTCAGTGCAAAAAGATTTTGTGGTTTGCTATTTTTACTAAGCATGTCAGGACTTAAAGTCAAAGCACCAAGCGCCACTTCAAAAGCATCTTGCAAAGATCCCGCGGCCACTTCTCCTACAATGGGAACGGTAAACACTGGAACCTGTCGCATTTGCGCCAGCCTAAGTTTGCGCCCATCTTTTTCAATGTATTCGTTATCGATTAGCGCCTGAATATGATCTTGGATTGTGCCCACGGCCGAAACGCCCATGGCCTTAGCCATTTCTCTATAACTTGGCATGCGCTGCTCTTGATTGACACACTCTTGTAAATATTCAAGCAACTCACGCTGTCTTTCTGTTAACGAACTGTCCACCGTCTTGTTGTTGGCCATTATGCGTTTCTCCTTTTTCGAAATTTTTTAGCGGGTTAATAATTTTTTGCGATAATTTTTTAAGAAGCTGAAACGATTCAAAGTAACTCCAGCCTCGAATGATCTCTATTTGCTGACTGTTATTCCAGCGAAGCTTCAACGTTTTTCCCAATACCAAGGAATTTTCTTGCGGATTCTCTAGTGAATTTTTCTGAGCATTATCTAGAGAATCGTGCCACCATAACAAATGTGTTCCCGTTCTCTCTAAATCTAGTTGCCATCTTCGAGCCCAAATTCCTGAGTGCGGATGCTCTGCCATAAACTGCCCAAAGCCTCTCAACAAAACTCCGGCGCACAAACCACTCTCCAAAAGCATAAGCAAAATTTCTGGCATTTGTGCAGCACTTGTAACTCGTACCCAGATAATTTTTCCGTCGGCCACTGCCATGCGTAGATTCACGGGAAAGCCTGCCACAAATAGCCTTTTACGATCAGGAGCCTCAAGCAAAACCCAAGGCCGCGCCGAACCAGGCGCAGAACGCAAATTGTCTTCCATGAACTGGGCAATAAAGCCCAACGCGCCCTGCCCAGGCTTAGCCATGCATTCCAAAACCATACCTTTGTATGGTATAACGTTCTCTGAATTTTAGCAACTCTTAAACGCGCACAGCATAATCTTGCGCATTCACAGTGAGCCAAGGCGTCAAAAGACAAGCCTCCACTCGGCAAGCAAAAGCACCGATAATAGACGCATGAAGAAAATCATTGCCACTATCATGCTGCTAACCCTAAGCCTCTCCGCCAAAGCGCAAACTTCATCCTTAAAAGTAAACCCTTCGGGAATTGCAGGATCTGCTGGGGCCGGAATTGTGCTTTTTGATATCGCATCTCCCACAAATAATTTTAGAATCGACCAAGGAATATATGGTGCTATCTCAGGCGAAAAAGGTTTAGGCGCACTCAATTTGTGGCTCACACTAAGCCTCAGTTATTTGCAAACCCAAGGTTTAGCCACTTATGACTACACGACATTAGCCGCCGCAAATTATACGGGAACCGACGTTCCCTTCACCACCCAACTTTTTCAAGGCGGCCTTGGAATAAAATTCAAACTTCTGAATGGATGGTTTAGACCCTATATTGAGGGCGGCGGCCTTGCTGGCTATTTTCAGATGACCTATTCCGACATGGCAACAAAAGTCTCAGGCCCCGGCAGCGACGCCAAAGCAAAAGACGCCTTGTTAGATTTTGGCTATTACTATGAGGGCGGATTAGAAATTACCTTCTCAGGAACATTTGGACTCCGTGTCGCAGCTCGCTTTACCGATAACAAAAGTAAGCCGTTTGAAACTCTTGCAAATCAAGTCATCGATTACAAAACAGAGATTTATTATCTGTCTTTGCTAAAACAGTTTTAAGCGTTTAATTTCGCACGCAGGTGCGAGATGAAACTAACAGATGCCGTTAAACACATTAATAAGCATAAAATATGTTTGGTGTTTCCCATTAAGAACAATCCAGAAATCTTAAGCCTATGGAAATGTTTTTATCCACGAGCAAAAATGAAGTGGGAATGGGATGACAGTGCCGACAATCGAGTCGCTAAGCTATGGCATTTGCGCGAAGAAATGGCGAGTTCTCGAAAAATCGTCTACGCCAAATGGTACAAAGGCCGTGCGACACTTTTATCGAAAGATATCTTTGTAAATATGCTTGCCCTCTTTGAGGTAGCCGCTGAAGAGCGTATCTTTAAATACAAAACAGCAGAACGAATCTATGACGCCCTAGAAGACAATTCTCCTCTATCTACCAAGCAAATCAAAAAAGAATGTGACCTTGCCGGAAAGTTTATGCTTGCCGATTTCAATCGATCCACCAAAGAGCTATGGGAAAGTCTTAAAATTGTAGGCGTCGGCGAAAAAGATGACGGGGCCTTTCCATCGCTCTTAGTGGGCGCAAGCAAATTGATGCACGAAGAACTGTGGGCTGAGTCTAAAAACATCTCCACACAAGACGCTTACCTATATTTGCATGCAAAACTAGGCAAAGAAAACAAGTTTTTTCACTATATTCAAAAGCTGCTGGCACAAAACCCAAGAGATGTTTTTTAATCTCTATTTCTCTGGCTGTAGCGTGCGCTGCAATTTACTCATGTCAAAACCTTTGGCTTCAACTTTTTTGTAAAGCGCATTGAAAACTTCATCGGACATTTGCGGAGTGCGCGATAAAAACCACAAATAATCCCTGCCTGGCGCGCCCACCACAGCATAACTATAATCATCAGCAAGCTCTATGATCCAATAGTCCCCAAAGAAGGGCCAAAAGAAAGTGACTCGGAGTTTGGCATTTGTCTGAGTATCTTTGACGTACGCATAGCCATCGGCTGTTTTTATTTTTCCGTCCAATGAATTTAAAAAACATGAATTGAGCACTGAAATTTTTCCATCATCACGCAAGGCATATTCCGCCGTCACGCCCACGCACCCCTTTTGAAAACTTTGCTCAAAGCGGGCCACCTCATACCACAATCCAAGATAACGATTGAGATCCACGTGAGGAACGGTTTCCAAGGGAGCCTCAATGGGTCTCGATCCCCTAGCCATCGCAGACGGAAGCATAATCAATAAGAACAAAAAGAAAGCTGAAGAAAACAAAAGAAAAGCTATTTTAGAAAAATTCATTAAGACATCCAACTGCCATCCCCCCTTAAAAGCAAGCCACCTTCACCGGCCCCTAGCCAAATTAGCCGATTGAAACCCTGAGCCATCTTGGAAAACAGCTACTTGCTGCGAGCAGCTTAAGGTCAAAAAAATAGTGCTTGCGCAACCCATACACTTGTATGGTATCTTGGGCTGTATGTGGTTAGCAGCAAAAATCCCCCAAACCCTTTGTATCAATCCTCTTTCGGACAGCTCTTTATCGAGTTCGTTTCTGGACCTTTGCCTTCATCTGGGTCCTGAAGTTTTTACGGATAAAAACAAGGAACGCGTTTTTATCCCGCTAGCGTCTGTAGCCAACTATTGGCAACTCTCTCGCGTGTTATCAGCTCCGCACAATCCAAGGCATCCCTTTGTAAAGTACGTAGAAGAGCTAGCCCGGGCCGCTGCACCCCAAAGCAACTCACAAGAAAAAATCACTTTTGTGATAGCGCCCTCCCCTAGTCTTGCTGCCTGGGGCTTAGAAAACCTAAGCACCCGCCACACCTTAAACGTTCTCACCAACATTGAGCTTCAAAAAGCTTTCCAACAAAGCTCCACAGATAAACTGATTTCAATTTTTACCGACCAACTTCAAAAAAGTTCTACTCTGCGAAGTTCATGGTTTCAGATGATAGATACTCTTCAAGAAATAGGCATCAAAACGGCCCTGCAACTAAAGAGAATTTTTCAGGACATGGACGCGCGCAAAGAATTTTATGCTCGCTTCCCAGAAATCGCGCCCCTTATTCACAGAAGGCTCATTTTAGCCGGCCAAGATTTTTCTTTGCAAAGCTACATCCCAGATTCCATACTAGAGCATCGTTTTCATCCCGCCCTAGAAGAAGCTCTTTCTAGCGATGCCAGTCAAGATTTGCTTTTAAGAATAGAGAGCCTTCTAAGAATGTGGCAACTGCGCCTTGAAAGTCGCAAATCAACTTTTCGCTCTTTAGAAATCACATTGTCAGTTTATCATACAAAGGGGGCGCGCCATAAAGGACAGCACTCTCTTGAACACCATCCAATAGACGTTGAATTTCCAAGAGGACTGCGTGACTCAGTGAAAGTGTTTGAGCTCGTAAAAGAAAAATTTTCTTCCTTTAACAAAAATGAGAACGCCCTATTTGATCAAAGCATCGAAGAAGTTTGCATCAGAGCCAAACGCATTGAACGCCTAGATGAAAAACAACTTTCACTCTTTGAACACGAAGCCGAAGACAATTTTGAAAAATGGAAGTTGCTTCTAGCGCGCATTCAAATGCGCTCCAAACAAGGCCAAGAAATCAGAGTGGGCACCTTTGAAGCAGGAGACTCCTACTGGCCCGAGCAAAGTTTTGAATGGCGTGATTGGGACATCGACATGCCTGTTGATGATCTTAAAAAAATGTCGGGGCCGAAATCTTCATTGCTAGAATGGAATTATGAAAAAAATAAGGCCAGCAACATAGACTCACCGTTGAAGCGCAAAGAACGTTATCTTTTTCAGCCCCCAAGACCAATGCTCTTCTTAGAAGAACCCGAAAATTTATTGGTCAGCGCCGACAAACTTGAAGACTACATTGATTTCTTAAAAGAGAACAAT
>JBGSZX010000062.1:0-110126 GCA_041750195.1 Bdellovibrionota bacterium
CTATAGAGAATAAAAAGGTCATGCCAACGGTAGAAATTGCAATGAGAATAGCTACAGTGATGAATACTAAGGTTGAGAAGTTGTTCTATTCACCCAAGAAGAAAAAAGGGCAATGATACTTATTGGCCGGATAAGTTCTTACACGATAACTTTGCTTAGCTCTTTATTTCTAGCTGCCTTCATCATCTCATCAAGTGCTGGACGCGATGCTTTGACTCCACTCTGATTTTCATCTTGATAGAGTAAAAAATTTTGAATGCCTCTTTGATTACAGTACCCCCTCAATGCTCTTATCTGTGCTTCTAATCCTGAGCCCTGATTTCCGGTACTCACACGCGCATAAATTGCGACTTTCTTTTCCGATTCTTGATTTTCCAAATCTAACCTCCTATGTTTTTGAGAAATTGAAATCTCAACAAAAGGCGCGATAAAATACACCTCAGTTATTCTGAGGCGTCTAAATATTCTTCAAGGTCGTATCGGTTGTAATAGGTACTTCCACCGTCAAACGAGATCATATTTTCTTCTGATTCTTCGTTAGATTCCCACTCAGATTGAGCGCAACGCCAAGCTATTGGGTCCACTTCTTTAATGGTGCTAACCACATCGAGCGTAAGAAAGCCGACTGCTACTGGCTCTGGATAAACTTCACTCATAAAATCTTCAAATGCTTCGTCAAGATCAACAGCTTGAATTTCTCTCGCAAGAATTTCTTCAATGATCCAGCTCGTTCCCCAATCGACATTTTCCGAAGTTTTACGGGCTAGATCGTCTGACCCACATTTTGGACAATGGTTCTTCGGGCAATCAGTGTAGCAACCCATGCAAAATGCCCTAGATTGTTTAAATGCTATTCGAGTGAGTTTTGTTTCAATTTCTTCTTTGTTCATCATGTTTCCTCCGTTTTGAGCCGCTTGGCTGGAGGGGGTTTGTTTTGTGACCCCTCACAACGTAGGGGGTCACGAAACAAACCTAGAACGCAATGAAGCCTGCGACCCTTACGAGCTGCCTCTAGGCAAGACTCGTGACAGATCAGCCCCGAAGGGCCTGGCACGATGTCTTGCCGCTCGTTAGGATAAAGTCGCAGGCTGAAATGAAGTGGAAGCTAGGATCAAACTAGAAATGTGTGGACAATCTATTTTTGAACCTTGAGCAGCGGAAGTTTCGGCCACTTCGAGGCTTGTGAATCCCTAAGCAGCTCTAATTGAGCTATTCTTACGGCGTGAATAATTTTAGGAAGCTGCCCAGTACTGGACGCCAGTAAAGCCAAGCCTACGGCCCATGTTGCTAGTTTTTCGATACCCATGTGATGATCTCCTCAATTTGATTTGGATTGTCTTTGTGACGGTTGATGATTGACTTAATAACAGAGTGTTCCCAAGTGCCGCCTTTGCGGGTAGGGATGCCCTGACTGTTTAATTGTTTTGCGATGGCATTGAAGGACATATCCGACTGCCAAAGACTTATAATCTTGCGGACAGTTTCAACCTCTTTGACATCCACCACGAGTTTTCCGCGAAGGCGGGCAAATCCATATGGGGCGACGCCGATAGCGAATTTCCTGTGCTTTGATTTGAGACTTTTACGGTCATGGGTTGAAGGGCGAGTGGCAACGCCTGCAATTTTTAATGACTTTAGGACCGTACTCTTTGCTATGCCTAAATCCTTGGAAATCTCTATTGAGGAGAGCCCAGAAGCATATAATTTGGCCACTTTTTCGGAAATTCCTTGTTTGGAAAAACAAGGAAGAGCAATTTTATCAGGAGCTTGCGGAGATTCGTCAGTTGATGAGCTTGGCCGACCATTTGATGGCTAACTCGCTTTAGCTCGTTAACTTAGCCTTCGGCTATTGAAATTGAAAATCGAAAAATTCTAAAAAACCCAAAAACACTAACTACTTAAAACCATAAACAGAGCCATTCAATCTGATGTCTATGTACTGCAACCGGACCGTGAAACGTCACGAAATTTCTGGAGTTTGCTACTTTTTGCTACCTGATTTGCTACTTGGCTTTAAACCGAATTTTCAAGATCGCGCCCCCTTGAGCCCATGCGTCCTTCATTGGATGTGTGGGCTTTTTTGTTTCTCCCGCGGACCAGCCTTCGGCTTGGGTCCTTGGGCCACTTCTTAGGGGTGCGTTTAAGGGCGGGGATTGATGTCGCTGAGGAGCTAAAGCGTGGATTTTGCGACGCGCGGGGAATGATTCAATGATTGGTCAAGGGAGCGCAAAGCTTCGCAAACTTGAACCCATCAGTGTATCCTTGATGGATGACGCCAATTCAATTTTTATTGATTGCTTTACTTTTATCTTACGGGAAATCTGCAATGGCGTGGATTCCTCCGGCCAAAATCATTTTTGACTGTGCCGAAGGTAAGGCTGTCAATATGCCTAATCCGATGAAAGCTGAATCAATATCCTGGAGTGCTCGCGACTGCCGCCAAATGATTATATCTCAATTTCGTACTAGTTCTCATCAATTTAATGCTCCCAAAGGTTTATGTGTTCCCTCCGATATTAAAGATGATTTAATTTACCAATCCGTATTGAAGTTTTATCAGGGAAATATCTCAAACTATTTGCAAGCTACTTATATGCAAGTTATCGATGAAGGCTTATGGAAGATCTACGCATGTTCAGCTGAGTCCCGCCTGAATCATATTAGGGAAGTGCAGGAAGCACGTGAGAAAAATGAATTTTTGTCTAATGTCCAGTTAGAGTTTAATAACTTGGCTTACCATAGCGAACATTCAGGAAAAACGTTTTGCGTTCCACGGAACGGTGGGGAGCATTCAAGATTCTTAGAAAAAAATCGGGTGAAAAATTTAGAAGAATGGAAAAAACTCCATCTAATCAATCTCTTAAAAAAAGATTACATTTGCGCAAAACCCTAAACTCTGAGCTGATCGAAGTTCCGAATAGCTGGGAATTGAATATCAAAACGGCGCTCTGAGGAAAATCTCAGAGCGCCGTTATCTTTTTCTGAAGTCTAAAGAACAGAGCCCAGCTCAAATTTTAGGGTTAAAAATACATAGTGCCTCATTCGGAGTCTCGAACAAAGCGAGTATGAATGGGCGTGACTCTTGCCTTTTCATGCCCCTCATTAGCTTCAACGATTTCACGACCAAGCAATTGTCGAAGCCGAGACATGGGAACTCACAAAGCAAGACTGCTTTGCTTTCAAAGAAAAGCGCCGTGATCTCCACCAACCTTAAGCACAATGAAATTAGGCCCAAAGCTCCAATCATTTTTCGTATGGGTGTTATACCTCGTACCGACAGAGCGACCGCAAGTTTTGCTTTGAATTTTTAATCCTAGGTCAGGAGGTCCCTGATGGTCCCTATTTCTCCCAGCTTCCGATCCGACTTTTCTTTAAAAACAATTCTGCCTTCTTAGAATGCGGCTTTTTGACAGAGCCTTTGGTATACCAAGCTTCGGTACCACTTTTCCCACAAAATTCTTCCAAGCCTACTCGGTGCTTTCGATGTTGCTCTAGATCCTCAGTTAAGTCGTAGACACTATCATCCACCACGATCCAACAACTTTGACTGCTTGCATGCTCGGCGAGTTCTTTTGCTGTGATGACTCTTTCCTTGGAGAACGAAGTTATGGTGTGGAGCAGCACAAAAATGCATAGAAAAATTTTAAGATTCATTGGGATAGTCATAGTCTAATAAACTCCTCGGTAAAGATATTTGTGGATGGGATTTGGAAGAACTCCAAAAGGTTTCGAACATGTTTTATAAAGGGTTCAGGCCCGGCAACATAGACATTCGAATCTTCGGCACCTTTGAGAAGTTCTCCGATGATTTCTTGTGTGACGAAGCCCTCGCTCTTGGTGTTCCAGAGTCGATAACTTAGCATGGCGTTAGTGGTTTGAAGTTCGTTCCACAGCTCAGGGTAAATTTGGTCTTGCGGAGTATCGACAGCGTGTAGGACTCGCACAGGAAATTTGGCAAACGACGCTTCCCGCGCTACCGAAACTAGGGGCGTAATACCGACTCCACCCACAATCCAAACTTCATTTTTTAGTTGTGTGGGATGCAGATGGCCAAAGGGCCCTTCCACATCCACCCGCATTTTTTCACTCATTCCTCGTACAACACGAGTGTCTCGTCCCAGGGCTTTAATTGCAAAGCACAGATCCTTCTCACCGGGTCGCGAAATACACGTAAAAGGGTGCCAATCACGAGTGCTTTCGGATGAATGGAATCGCAGATAAAAATATTGAGCCGTTTCAGTTGCCTTTGGTGCGTTAGGCTTCAGCGGCTCCAGCCGAATTTCCATCACCTGATGGTTAAGTTTTTTGAGGCTCTTTACCTGAAAACGAAAACCCCAAAAATCAAGACGCGGAAAAATTTGGGAACGTATCAGTGATCCTGTTCCCACCAAAAAAGAAAACCAAAGCAAATAAGCGGTAAATCCTTCCCCCATAAAAATATACACATGAACACAGATCCCTATCCACACTGGAACCGAAACGAAATGAATAAATCTCCAAATTCTATGACCAAGGTGCAACTTCTTAGCGAACGCAAAAAGAATTCCAAGACCGAGAACTGACAAGCACCCGCTCAGGAGCCCCCAGTCACTCACATATAACTTCAAAACTTCCACCGACCATCCAAAGGTATAGATTTCAACAAAGGCGTGTATCAGGATAAGCAGTGCAGCTAAACGTGCAACCCTATGATGAATTTGATAGAGATGACCCAATCCTCCAAAAAATTTGTCCAAGTGTCGCGAGCGCACCGCCAGCAAAAGGCAGATGGCCAAGCCAAAAAATCCGAATAAGGCGCTCCACTGGGAAATTAGGCTAAGCATCAAATCGTTTTAATGTTTCGATCACGCTATATCAAATCGATCAATTCTGGCGTTTGCGGCGACAGGTCTGGGCTTTGTCGCTACAGCAGTTTTTGAGTGTGCATTTAAAGGCACTCTTTGGCTGTGAACCTCGCTTTTGCGGAGTTACTAGCGCAGTTGCCTCAAAGAATGCGCTTTGGTGAGTGTTGGCGGCCAAAGGCTGCGTTTTAAAGCGATCTCAGTCGGCGAAGTTCATTAGAGCATGGAGATATCCGGCGCAGGCGCCGAAAATCATACATTAGCCATCAATGCGGCGTACAAGGCCCAGAGGTGTTACAAGTGAGTGTGCCGACAACAATGCCGTTGTCGTTAGAGCTGGCATCATTAAACACTGCGTTGCCTCCAACGGTGGCAAAATTTGGCCAATCATCACGATTTCCGAATGACAAAGTCAAGTAACTGTTCTCATTGAAAGTGGCGTTACCCATAACATACCCAATGCAGTTACTATTCCCATTAAATGTAGCATTCCCTGTAAGTATCGCGTCCCACTGGACTGTGTTGTCGTTGAAGGTTGCATGCCCGGTGATCTGACCAAAGTTTCCACTTGTATCATTAAAAGTTGCATTTCCTGCGACGTTACCAAAATTTAAAGAAATTCCACTGAACGTAACAACGACGTCTGCAGCACTTGAGCCAAACCAATTCCCCTCGGTTACGGATAATATCCCGCCATCTGCAATGGTGATGTTTGAAGTCTGTGAATCTCCGTAGCCAGCCAACACGCCTTCAAAAGAGGTAAGAGTGATTGCCTCTGGCTGATCTGAGAAGTCTGCAAAACTCACAACAGCATCTAGATTTTCGGGGAGGCGACCAGCGGGTTCCGTCTCACAATCGGCTGTCATATACCAGTTTTCAACGGTTGCCCAAGTGTTGTCAGCCTGTGTGTTGCAAAAATAGAGTGCCGCAGAATTTACAACAATTGATACGGTTTCGGCGTTCGAATCAATTGTACCGTCGCTTGCTTTAAATGTAAACGAATCGACTCCCAGGAAATCTGGATTAGGGGTGTAGATGAGGTCTGGTAAAGTCCCGCTAATGGCGCCATTTGCAGGATCACTTACGATCTCGTATGTCAGATCATCTCCATCTGCATCTGTGGCAGAAAGAACGAGTACAACAGATGTATTCCTTCTGGTTGTACTCGACAATGCTAAAGCAACTGGTTTTTGATTGCTAGGCACTTCGGGATCTAGATTTCCGGGACTGGGAGTAGCAAGATTTTCGTCGTTGGATTTAATTTGGCATGCTGAGAGAGTTGTCATCACAATAAGTGGGAAAATCCATTTGAAAGTTTTTTGTTCTGCATTTTTTTTCACAAATCACTCCTTACATTCAACAAGTCAAAAGCCTTACCTCTAAAAGGATAGCGGATATTTTTGGGGAGCTGTTGCGATATTTTCTGGGCCAATGAATACCGGAATCATGGAATCATGGAATCATGGAATCATTTTCATACGTTAGAAGAACTTCAAAAGACGAAGTATTTTTGAAAAATATCGCACAAAATCGGATCGGAGAAATTTAGACATGAATTTGAACGATACGCCGATCTTAATCAAATTTTAACACTAGTCTCTGGAGGCATTGGCTCTCCAAAGACTTTGCAGTTCTTGAAAACAAAAATGCAGCCTTCAAAAATTGAGGGCTGCATTTTTTTATTTCCCAACTCTGTGGAGCGTGGCTTAGGTCAAAGTTTAGGGATTAAAAAGGTCTGCCTCCATTTAATGCCAACGTAGACAAATCATATTGGCCACTCCACACTGACATTAAAGACAGATTTCCACGAACTGCACCTCTATCTTCGACAATCGAAATCACTCCCGAACACGCAGGAGGAGAAGGCCAATTCGTCATCCCAGCGGAAGTGCCAAGCCCGACCGGTGCATGACGAGTGATAATAACTCGACAATTTACGTTGTTGGCAGGAAGTGTAAAAGTGTATCGATTTGGCGGAGTGTGACTGAGCGAGCTAACGCATGGGTTTTGAGTCGCTGGGGTGTCGGTGGATGAAACGGTCCCATCCACAGATCCAACCGTTAAATCCAAGGTCACAGTTTGCGCTATCGAACTGATGTTCGAAATTCTTATATTGCAATAGGCATACATTGGAGCAGAAGCGTTTCCATATACTCCTGCCATGTGGTCAAAAGACAATGTTCTACCCGCAAGGCACGGCAAAACCCACAGCAAAGCTATTATCCAAATCTGGATGTTTAGGATTTTCATTTTTTGAGCAAACTTCATTCAGCAAAGTTTACAGACATAATGAAATTTTACAACTTTTTCGGAGCGTCTGAGGAAAGACAATGACAAAAACTCAAAGTACAGATTCTTAAGTGCCAGCTTAAACAAACAAGGAATTTCACTTCCGGCGTCGGCAGGGCTTACGCATCAAAACAGTCCTATATCTAGCTCCTAATCGATTTTTATGCTCATTGGTATTAAGTTTTGATTAACAATCCATTCTTCACTCGATCTCGAGCCTGCCTATGCCTTAGTGTTAAGTAAAGAGACCTCTATAGGAGAAATATGCTTAAACAAATTTTAACCCAAATAAGTGTTTTATCTGTAACCGCCCTAGTGCTTTCGAGCTGCGGTCAAATGTATGATATCGGCAGCACTCGCTCGGGATTGAATGCAGTTGAGGAGGGCATGGAAGTTGTGGATCCTGTCGGAGAGGTGATAACTGAACCTACGCCTGAGGTTGTTGTAGTGCTTCCTGATGATCATAGTGGGAACGAAGATGGACTAGATGAAGGTGTTGAACCAGGTGACGAGTTCTGTAAGGTGCCAGTTGAGGAAGTTAAATCCTGCAAACACCACGGTGATGAAGATGATGATAGTGAGCATGGCAAGAGTAACGGTGCAAACGGGAAAAATGCCAAGGCAAATAATGCAAAAGGAGCAGATTGGAAAGTTCTCATTTGCCACAAACCCGGAACTCCGGCGGAAAAGAACAAGCTCATTCCCGAAGCGGCACTCAAAGGACACTTAGGTCACGGAGATCTACTTGGTGGATGCGATTTGGATAACGTTGACCACGTGGATGAAGACGACGTCGTCTTTGAACATTGCGACCAAGTTTTGTTAATAGATATTTAGTAGAAAAATCTAAAGACTCTTGAGCCGGTTACTGGTGAATGTTCGCCGGGATTAGCTCAAGAGTTTTTGTTTCTATCTTCTCAAGCTCGGCAGTAATTTGTTCACGCAGCACTGAGGCTCTTACGTGAAAGTCATCATTTTCAAATGTTAGTTTCTCAATGGGCTCTAGCGATTCAGAAAGCACCATCAATTCCTTGGAGTATTCCCAAAGGAGCATTGCTTGTTTGCGAGGAGTTTCTTTTAGAGAAGAGAAGTCACTTTCGAGTTTTGCAGATTTAGCAATAAAATCTTTTCGCAAACTGCCCAATGCCTTTTGAGCAACTTCTTGTTTGATAGGCGAAGTCTTAGCTGGGGCGGCATTTTTGTCAGTTTCCTTGCCAGCATCCTTTGGCGGCGGCAATAAGCTTGCTTTTTTATCTTCAGCAGCTTTTTCTATGGCTTTAAATTCGGCCTCTAAATTGGTGTAGAGTTTTTGCGGCAACCAAAATAGATCATATTCGTTTTGTAGGGCTCCCATGACTTCAAAGCCAGCCTTCTCAAAGGTGGCCATTACAATTCTTTGGCTCATATCTTTGATAAGTTTTAACTCCACGATTCCAGTATAACTGGGATCAAGTCTTTGCTTTTCTTCAACAGTCTTGCGTAAAGATCGGCGCGCAACTTCTCCCCATCGACGTAGACACTCGTCTACATTTTTCTTGGATCTTTCGGCTGAACATTTGTTGATCCAATAATTTTCATCCAGTGCATAAGCTTGATCAACGGCGCTTGCGACAATGTTCTCTTTAATTCGCGTTTGCCAAAATAAATACAAGTTGGTGGGGACCAAGACGAAGGTAATCGCGTAGCCAGAAAATTTTCTATAAACTCTGTCCGAGGCATACCCCTTGGCCGAGACACTCTTCCAAAGACTTCTGCTTTTAAGCATTTCTGGGGTAGGGTGCACGGCTTTGTTGTAAACCATTCCATCAATGATCCCATGTTTATAGGCATCAAATTTTTCTCGATTCTCTGTCTCTGCAGTTATTACGACATCGGGCTTCGAGGGATCGTCAACTTTAAATTTTATCTTCGCGTTTTGAATCGTTTTTAAGCGGGTTTGAAGGTGACGATATTTTATATAGTCCCAGCTGTATTTGTTGAGTTCGTCTTCATATTCCTTTACCTTTTTGCCTCTTCGCTCAAAATCTGTGTAAAGAACTTTGTAATCTTCTAAATCTGTAATTTTTCTTACTTGAATAAATGGTTTCTTAGTTTCTTCATGAATTCCTGGGTATGAAATATAAAGGTTTTCATCATTGTCTGAGGCTACAATTTTTTTGCGAAGTTCAGCATCGTTGGATTTTAGGTACTTCCAGGTTACGTAGTCTGCCTGGCCTTCTGCTCCTAGCATTGATCTTAGCCTGTCTGCGCGAGTTCCAAGTTCGTTGACTTTTGTGTAGAGCCTGCCAAGCGCCGTGACATCATCAGAGCTAAGGGCCAGCCCACGTTCGATGCTATCGAGGGCGTTCATAATATCTAAGTCTTTGATGTCTTCGCTGTTTTTGTTGTCTCCAGTTTTGGCAAATTCTTTCATTAACTTTTCGACATTCACATCATTTATGATTTCTTGATTTTTAAGTGCCTCTGATCGAGTGATCGCTTTTGGAGGCTGAATTTTTTCTTTGATCGCTTCAGGTTTTAAGAAAGCATGTTCCTGCAGGTATTTTATTACGGCATCTTCTTCTGTTCCCCCAGATGCTTTTGACTCTTGAAGAAGAACTCTAAAACGTTCACGAAGTTTATCCCCTGTCCCAGACGGCCCGCGCGACCAGCCAACGGTAAAATTTTCAGATAAATCCGATGTAGGGTTTTGATGCTGTGGTGTAGGGGCTTGCTGCGGATTCGCTTCATCTAAAACTATTTTTTCTTGGGCCTCGCGGACGGCGTTTGCGCGCTTTATCAAAACTTCGCAGACGTCGGTCCCAATGGGAATCTTTGATCCTGCATGCAATGGAGCGGAGAGTGCCGTGAGCATTGCAAAATGAATCCCCAAGCAACTAATTTTCGAGAGTGACATGCACCCTTCATATCGGATCTTTTAAGGGACTACTTAATGGATTGATAAATTCATTCATTTAAATAAGCCGCTGATTTTAAAGGGATTTTGTGGCTAGGGCGAGCCGCCATTGGGTTTAGCGTTGGTTCTTGCCAGCTTTGATAAGTGAATTGGCATTGGCAGAACCACCTCTTTCATAACTCAATTCCTTAAGCGTCGTATTGTAGCCAGATCCAATTCTATCTGCAGCCGAAAAATACATGCTAACTTTTGAGCTGAAGGTGTTTTGATGGTGAATTTCTTGAGTCCAATCTTTTACGCTTAAAGGGCCTTTGTCACTTAAGAGGGTGTCTAAAACCATCCATTCAATTTTCCCACTAACTTTTACCGGAACAGCTGGCGCTACGTGGTAGGTCCAATTGTGTTTTTCGGTTTTTCCACGCAAGGTTCCAAATAGCCAAACCTTCATGACAGGTACGTTAGGAAATTTTTGGGCGACTTCGTTTGCAGTGTGGGTAGAGTTGAGAAAGCATTTGCCATTTTTATTATCAATATATGACTTGCAGGTAGTATCCGAGCTGCCAAGCATTTCTTGGGCATGTTGAAGAGACAATACTTTATCTGAGCTTGGCTTGAGGCCATTCATTTGTGAATTGCTGTTATTAATTTTCTTAAATTGGCGAGAATTTGAACTTAAAAAAGCATTAAACGATTGGCCATTTTTTTTGTCTAACGAGCTGTCATTATATGCAGTGTATGCTGGATGAAGGAGAGCTCTATTCCCTGGCTTGAGGTCGGCCTTCAAGGCCGGAGAATATTTATCTGCAAAAGACTCGCTTCGGATCGAAAGACTCTTGAGACTTCTATCGTATTGCTCAACCGTTTCACATTCTTGAGCCATAATTCCCGAGGTCTGACCGAGGAGGGTCAGGAACATAGCAGTCGAGATCAGGGGGGCTAACTTTATGCTTCTAATTTTCATGTCCGATCCATGATTTTAAAATATTTATTCGGCCAAGCCAAGGCAAACCTTTGTTTTGTATCATCACATTTATTGGTTACAGTGCCTATCTATATATTTTTGCGGGAATTTTTAAAATGCGAAAATATGATTTAGACTCTAAAAAATGACAATGAATTTCAATAAGTTTTCTATCCTAGGTCTGGTGTTTTTCTCGCAAGGCATCCTGTCCAGGAATGCAGATCCTTCTCTAATTAAAATTTCTTCTCGCTCCATCATGCCTTCATGTGAATTTATTTACAGTGTCGAAAGTGATGTTCGAGTGCGAGATTTGTCTAGCTCTACGCCTTCCGGAGGTAGAGTCCTTCGTGTGAGTTATGACAATGCTTGGACCGAAGAAGTCGAGGATCAAAATATTGAATTCGTAACTGAGGATCAGGATGGTGGTTGGAATTGGACCTTTGAAAGTATGAGTACCTCGCAGTCATTTTTGTACCGCAATATTCTTTTGCAATATGGATTTTTGGACGAAGACGATAATTTCTATGCTAGGGGACCAAGGTTTATGGTTGATGTTGGGCGAAGATTCGGTGAGGCTTGCAATCGAAGCCGTAGCGCCGAAGCAGCCTTCATTGATCGTGAGGTTACGGTCGTAGACGATTGAGCCCTCAAAGTACCAAGTTATCGAACGTAACTAATTGAAATTACTTGGTGCCCCAGGTTGAGCTTTGCACGGGGGCCTGGATTTGCTAGGAATGCCTTTGGGTGGATTCTCTAGGAAAAATTTTTAGTCGCCTCTGGGTGGCAATAGCATTGATTTGCTCGGCTATTGGCACGTCTGCTTATGCTGAGCCATTGTTTGAGCCTCGAGAAGATGGTTCCTTGATTCGCTATTATGTCGAAACTCCACAAGAAGCGTCTTTCCCAATTGTTCTGGTCTTGCAAGGATCACAGTGTGAAACGATCAATCAATTTCTTAGCTATGGGAGTCTCGTGATTGCTAAAGGATTGGGACTGCTTGCTATCGAAAAATATGGTCTTTCTCCGGAGATGTCAGCATGTCCCGACGAGTTTTTAAAAAATAACACAATTGATCAAAGGCTTAACGATACCTTGCGAGTGTTGTCTGCGATTCGCAGCAGCGTGCCGCACTGGGATGGAAGATTGTTTTTGTTGGGAGCCGGTGACGGAGCCCTTTTGGCGGCTCGATTGTCTGCCGTAGTTTTTCCCAAAAAAATTGTATTGATTAGTGCTGGCTTAGGAATGACTTTGGCCGACTCCATGCCACTCGCCGTTGAAAAGCAAATGAAAAAACAAGGTTCATCAGAGGGGCTCATTCGTGCGGAACTTGCAAAGTTTCCAGTTAAATATAACGAGATATTGTCCAATCCTACATGGCGCTTAACGTGGATGGGAAACTCAAACACCTACAAATATTGGAACTCAATATTGTTTCATCACCCCTGGGAAGATATTTTAAACTATGCTGGGCCAGTTCTTGATATTCATGGAGCAGAGGACGCCGAGTCTCCGCTCGAAGCTTCTCGAAAACTCAAACAGATCATGGAGCAAAACAATAGAGTCAATTTGACTCGTTGGGAATTGGCAGGATTTGATCATTATATGATCGATCAATCCGGTGAAAGTCATTTGATGGATGTGATGTCTACTGCAATAGATTGGATAAAGCAGTAGCCTCTAAAAAGCATCGGCCTGTATATTCTTAATTAGTTTAAAAAACCCCAATACATTTATTCATACAATTGAAAGTCCGCAAACAAGTTGTCTGATAGCAATTCAGAAGTTTGGTAACTTTCAAAGACGTAAGAATCAAGCTCAGTACCGTGAGATACTTTGACGGAATTTGAAAACACCAAATAACTAAGTAAAAAAACTCCAAAACTAAAGGGAATAAGTTCTGGTAACTTTAGAGTTTGAGGCCAATTATTATGATCGCGGTGACTCATAATTTGTGCAAATTCGTTCACGCGGGCTGGGGGAATGGGGCTAGCGCTAAGTTTTAGTTTGTTGCGAATTAGTTCGTCCAAGTTTTTATCGTCAAAAGTCATGATTGATCTCCTTTGATCAAAAATTGTAAAGTTTTTCTTAATTCAAAAAGACGCGATTTTACAGTTCCTTCTGGTAGTTGAAGAATCGAAGAAATTTCTTGAATCGTAAATTCGTTGTAATAAAAAAGGATACACAAATCTTTTTGAGCGCCTGACATTTTCGCAAATACCTGTTCAATGATTATTTTAGTATCTGGGTTTGCGTTCGAATAAAGATTTTCGCTAGATACGTGCTCGCCAATGCTACCGCGTTTGCGGTAGAAGTCATTGGCCACGTTGAGTGCAACCTTATAAACCCAAGTTTTTAAAGTGCTTTGGCCTTGAAATTTCTTCAATCCTCTCCAAATTTTTAAAAATGTTTGCTGGACAAGGTCGTCAACATTTTGAGCACCGCATTTATAAAATAAAAGAGCACGCACTTTCGACGCGTGCTCTTTGTAGATGGCCTCAAACTCAGTTTCTAGATTCATTTTCTATCATGTTTGCGTTTATTGAAACGCTTACCCATTTTCTCTTTTGCTTGTTCTCTCTGTTCTGGAGTTAAAACTTTTCTAATATCAAGCATATTGTTGAATCTTGCCTTTTCTAGCGCAAGACGTTTCTCCGCGGCAGCATCAAACAATTTTTTTAATTCAGAGTCGCTAGTCGATCCTGATTTTTGTGCCGCCATCAAAGCTTCTCGAGCAGTCTTTTGTTCGGATCTTAACTGCTTCATTTTCTCTTTGTTAGCCTGACGAATTTCTTTGATGGCTTTGCGCTGCTCTTCGCTTAAATCAAGGCCTTCTAGCATGCGCTCATGGTTTTTATGATTCTTATGCTCAATCGACTGTTCGCCTTTTGGCGAGTCATCTTCGGCTCTTATGGTGGGGCTAGCAAGGGAGCTAGATAGTAAACAAAATATTAACAATTGGGTTTTTAGTTTATTTTTATTCATACACTTCTTTAGACGGCTCAGTGACTTAAAAGGTTCAAAAAAACTAAATGATTTTTAAAGTATTTGGGTTGAAGCCCTTAACTACTCGATTTTAAAGTTTATGTTAGCATTCACGCCATTCGTTAGGCGTTGTTGGGTGGCCTCTTTTGCTGAACCATCCAATTGCTGTTTCATCATGTCGTTTACGATGTCGAAGGGCATTTTTTGAGGGGGTGGCATCATTTGGCCCATCTTTTCAACGCCGCCTGCTCCCATAATGTTATTTTCTTTAAGAGGCATTTTTGCCGATGCAGCGCCGGTAGAGCTATCATTTTTATTATTGGCAGAAGCAGGGCTGCGGTCATTGCTGCTTTCTTTTTCATTCATAGAGCTTGAGGGAGTAGGCGCCATTGCTACAGCAACGTTATCGTCCTTTTTCTTCTCAGACTGTTTGTTATCTGCTTTTTGGTTTTCAGGGGATTGTTCGTTCTTAGCGGCAGAGGGGGAAAGTTCCGATGATGGCTCCTCCTTGCTTTCAACGTCATCCATTTTTTTCAATTGTTGAATTTCTTGCTTGGAAGCCGCTTGCGGAGGTGTGGGCTGAGGCGACTCTGTACGGACTTCTGATTTTGTTCCCGCTTTTACAAGAACTTCTGACCTATTTGATTTGTCGAATCTTTGTCCTTTGTTCGCAGATGGCGCCACACGATTCATTAACGAAACTAGTCCAGACTCCGTGAGGACACTTGTCTTGGCGGTTTTGACATCAAAGCTGACGTTAAAAACAGTTCCACGAACACCTGCCACCGCGTTAGGCGTTTTGACTTGAAAGACATCGCCGCCTTGAGCTGTGTATTTTTTGTGGACAACGGAGCGAACATTACCTGTCTTGAGTTCTAAATCCGTACCTTTTTTATCTTTGTCGTTACCGGCTCTTTCAATGAAAAGAGAGGTGCTTGGTCCAAGGACCACTTCATTTTGTCCCTCAACAAATTCTAGCTTTACTCGGGCCGAGGCTTTGGTTTGGATGATTTCACCTTCGAAGAATTTTGAATTTTTTTGAGTGTTACGTCCTTTTTTGCCTTCGGGGTCAGCTACAACGGCTTTGGTCTTAGCATCGAGGATGAAAACTTCACCTTTAACTAACTTGATTGAACCAGCTTCCTGTGCGGCAAATGTGCTCTTGGAAGTGGTGAGTGTAAAAATGATCAAAAATGCCGCTAACGTACTATTAAAAAATTTCATATTTAAAACCCTCATTGCCCTTACTATTGTATCGTTTGCGGCCAAGAAAAACTGAAGATTTCTACCCCAATTCATGTGAAGATTTGTGTTTTGTTAAAAAAAGGTTAAGAGCGGCCCTCAGCAGCAAATAATTTGTACTTTGAGAGGCAGGGAGCTGACGAATATTTTGTGTGGGGTCCTCCCAAATTAGCAAAAATAAGGATAAATTCTTAGATGTGAAATATCTAAAGCTGCCATCCTGGAAAATTGTAATATCTTTGTTTTGCTCGCGGCTAAAGATTCATCAGAGAATCTTAAAAAAGGTGTCAATATTTTGTCTGTCCATTTTTTGGCTGTCCATGGCCTGTTCCTCGGTCGCTAATAAAGCTTTTGCGGAATCGCCACCGAGTGCTCCAGATAAGGCTTCTGTATCATCAGTGATTTTCCAGGTCCCCGGCCAGTCCGAAGTTGAAAGTTTTTATGTGGAGTATAAGCCGACCGGCAAAAAACTTATCATGAGCACTAAGTCGCTGATTAGGCTCAACGATGAGCATCTTCGTTTTTTAGGTGTTAATACCGTTAAAGATATTTCAGGTGATGATTTTGTTGTGAATCGGGTTTTGGGCGAAGATCAATCCCGCAGTTTTGATGCCGAAAGGCGTCGAGATATTCAGGCATGGATCAAGGGACCTGGAAAACGAGAAATTGTTTTTGAACCTCTAAAAGTGGTTTCGACTGAAAAAAAGTCAGGCAGCATTTATTTTGAGCTTAGAACCAACTACATACTTATGGCACAAGCCAATTATAGTCATTTGGCGGCCTTAAAGTTAAAAGCCAAGTCTGCTGCCGAGAAACTCTTGGCTCGCAAAAAGGCTTTAGAATTATTTGAAGAAACTTGGCTAAACCTCCAGTCTGGAAAATTTGATAGATCGCTTCTAGGCTTTGAAGCTTTAAAGGAAAATTCTTGGAAGTTCCTTACTACCGAGGAGCGGCAGAAACTTGTCTTCGGGTTGAGTCTTTCTAGGTTCCATCAGATCGGATGTTCTTCGGCGTATGGTGGCTTTAAGCTCATGTTGCGGCCGGGAGAGTTTCAAGGCGATGCTACTTACTATGCGGGACTTTGCGCCCTTGATGCCAATGATCTCAAAACGTCTAGAATACATTTTACAACATTAGTCGAACAAGACAATCCTCAGTATGTTGAAGAAGCGAGATTTTATTTGGGCGTTGTAGCGGAGGCCGAGGACGACTTCGATTCGGCAGAATCTGCTTACTTGGATACAGTAGATTTTGCATCGAAACCTCAGCTGGTGTCTTTGGCTCAAAACAGACTTGCCTTGCTCAACGCAAAAAAAGCTCGACGGAAATACGAGAAAAAAATATTTAGTTTTATGTTAAACACCGGTGTTGGTTACGACACCAATGCATTGTCTTTGGCATCAAGTATCGAGCCATCAGATCTTAGTCTCACGACAGGTTCTTCGCCCTCTTATTTGGCATTAGCATTTTTTGATATTAAAAATACTCTTTTTTATCCTATCCAGCAGAAGTTTTATTACTCCTACTTGATGCTGGGTTTTACAAATAGAGGTATCGCCGAAACGACTGACATCCAGTCTCACGACATGGGGGCCAATGTTTCCTGGGGCGATCCCCTAAACACCAAACATACGCTCACGTTAGGTGGCAGCTTAAGTTATTTAGGAAAACTGGGATCGACCAGCACAAAATATCTCACGGCCTATTCTGGAAAATGGGATCTCACGCAATACCGACTTAATTCAGAAAAACAACTCGATAGAATTTGGACGCATGAATTTAAATTCTCAAGATCTTTGCCGGCCACGGCAGCAACTTCTGCAGATAGCGATGCAACAGCCTGGATTGCTTCAGGCGATCACAAGCTTAGGTACGTGAGAGGAGAAAAGGGTTATGGCTATTTGGGGGGCTGGGAGTATCGTCTAGCGACAGGCAAGGAAAACACCAATATAACCTTAGAGTTTGGCGGTCATTATGATCAACCGCTTTTGTCGGAATCATTTAAACTTAGTTTTTCTCAGGAATTGAGCTTGGCCTCGGCGCTATATTATGCGGGTGCGAATTTTAGGAAAGACTATTTAATCACGAGCACAAGCTCGGTGTCACGAATGCTGGCCTCTTGGGTAGAATCTAGGTTTCAGTTGATCTATTATTACAATTTATCGAATTCCGACAACGCAAAATACAATCGCTTGCAAGCCAACTTTTTGCTGACGGCATTTTTCTAGAAAAGTGCTAGCGACTAAATTTCCAGATGCGAGCTTTGTCTTTTGAAAGATTTGCTCCAAATTTTGGGACAGCTAAGAAGATTTTATAATCCCCATCGCTCCCGCTTGAGGGGGTATAGTTGTATGATTCTGGAGACGATGTCATAATCGCCACTTTGTTCGAAGACCCATCTATTCTTGGGAAATCTGTATCACAATTAATGATCTCAGTTTTTACTTTTGTCATGTCGACTAAATTTTGTTTTTCATAGATAGAAAATACAATAGAGGAGGCTCCTGTCGGGCATTCAACCCTGAAAGAAGCGGTTGTTTGGCCAGCAAGTGTGACATTGCTGCCAGCATCAATCATTACTAGTTCATCAAGTAAATTGGTATCTCCAGCCATGGTATGTGCATTATAAAACACAGTTGGATCGGGAGAGCCATCAGTAAAAGTTTGGCTTTGAATGAGCGGGTATCCTTTAAGTGGATAGGGAACAACGCTCGTCATCTCTTCGCCACAAGCGTAGCGCGGCGGAAGTGGGGGCTGATTGTATCCCTCCCATGCGCTGCTCCACGGTAGGGCATTTAAAACAACGTTGTTCTCGCCCTCCGAAAGTGTAATCAGCTGATCAGCCGAGGTAGCATAAAATTTATAAAGGCCGCCTTTTGGGTTTGCGATTGTTGGAGCATCGACTCGGTTTCCTCGATATTTTATCGGAGGCCTTGTGTAAAGGACCGAGCTACTTGGCAGCAGCGTGGCGGCACCTACTTCAAAGACACCTGTGCAATCATCATTATACTCGACTTCAAAGCCTAAAAGTTCGACGTGCATGTCGTCTTGGGCCGGAACGTTAACACTGATGACTCCACCGTATTTTGCTGGTCCGAAAAATACTCCGGTAGCAGGAACATCGCTTTCACAATCATTGTTGTAACTCGCATAAGTGGCAGACGATTGGCTCACGTGCTGATATTTCATAAAGTTTTTTCCCACTACATGAACCACGTAGCACATATTCCTACTTACAAGTTTAAAAGTTTGGTCAACTGGTAGGTCGGAGCGAAAGCTGCTTCCTTGGAATATGGTATCCGGGCCTTGTATCGCGTAGGTACCAACCGAAGAAACAGAGCTTGAGCCATTTTCGAAATTGTCAGCAAGCGATCCAGAGATCACTGTATCGGGATCGGTTGTAATGGTTAACGATGCATTTGGCTCAGAACCTAACACTCCGCAGGCACTTGATAATAGCGCCAGGCCCGTCATTAATATTTTATTCGGCAAACGTACTTTATTCATGCTTCATACATCATAACAATATTGCGGGGCGCAATTGTGAATAAGATTGCGTGAAGAAATATCTATCGCGAGGGCTTCAATATAGATTGCGAGCACGTTGATCACATTTAAAGCCATGCAAAAACCGAGTATTGCTAAATTTTGTCAATTAATAATTGTGAGCTAACGGCTTCTTAAACAAAACTTAACACCCTCATCAATACTTAATGGCGTATAACTAAAGTATATCGACCCTCGCTGACGATGGATGTAACTGATTGATGCGGGAGAATTTGTTGAAATAGCTGCTTAAAAAACAGTGCATCCATCGAACCCTTCAAACGTCCCTCCTTCAATAGGAGCGGATCAAGCAGGCTCGTGGATTATTTCACCAAGACACATCGAGCAAAGAAGGGGGACTTTTGTCCATGGGATTTTTTTCATTTATTATAGAGAACTTTTTACACGCGGCACCAGTTTTGATTGCGGCTTTATTCGCAGTCGCAATAACAATCGAAAGGTCAAGGGCATTGCTTAAAACCTATCCTATGAAAGACACCAAAGCCTTTCTTGAGAGGATCACAGAATACGTAAATAGAAACGAAACGGCTCAGGCAGTTGCTATGTGCGATCAGCATTTAGAAAAGCCAGTTGCAAAAGTTGTCAAGACAGCTTTGCTTCGGTCTCACTTGCCAGACGAGGCCATTGAGCAGGGAATCAACATTGCTTTGGGCGAAACTCAAGAAATGATTTCCAAAAGAACACCTTACCTAGCGACGATTGCTAACGTTGCAACATTGATGGGACTCTTCGGAACTATTTTGGGTCTGATTCAATCCTTCCAAGCTGTTGCTAATGCCGATCCAGCTCAAAAATCTGCACTATTATCTGCGGGTATTTCTACATCCATGAACGCTACAATGTTGGGCCTTGGTGTTGCAATTCCTTGTATGGTGATCTACGCATTTTTGACAAACAAATCAAATAAGCTTCAGGCTGAAGTCGAAGATGCTGCTTTACGTTGTACCGATACTTTGCGTATGCGCTACTTCAGACCACAAAACAAGCAAGCTAAAAATATCGAGGGTGTTGCCTAAGTATGGCTCACATTGATACATCTGGCGATAGTCGGGGAGGCAAGTCCTCCCAAGATTTTGAGCTTAATTTGGCTCCAATCATCGACTGTCTTGTTGTTTTGATTGCCTTCTTAATGGTTTCATTAAGCTATCTTTCAATTCAAATGCTCGATGCCGGAATCACATCTCCGGGAGGTGCTGTTCAAAGTGTTAGTAAGGGTCTTTCCTTAGATGTAAAAATCATGGGTGAAGACAAAATTAAAGTAACGCTACAAAGAGATAACAAAACAATAGAAAAAAGTGATGTTTTGGTGGGCGACTTAGATTCGAAGTTAAAGGCTGTCATGGCTACATTGGATTCAAAACCCGAAACGGCATTGCTAAGTGCGGATGACGAGATTCCATACGAAAAAGTAATATACGTTATGGATCAAGTTAGAAATCACGTTCCAAAAGTTCAGTTGAGCGGATTTTAGAGGTTGAAATGAAAAAAAAGAAATCAGGATTAAAAATAGGAAGAAATCGCAGAAAATCAAGCGGAGATGTTTCTTTGAACATTACCGCGATGGCCGATATTTTTGTGGTGCTATTGGTATTCCTACTTAAAAGTTATGCTTCAGGATCAATGGTTGTCAATACAACGGCACAGCTAGATTTGCCTAGAGCTGCCAATCAATCTGAACCTGTTGAGGCGATGAAGGTTGAAATTTCTAAAGATCACTTAGTTGTCGAAGGCGAATCAATTCTTGACCTAAAAGATTTTAAATTTCCATCTACCGACCTACTTCCGGTAGGAATTTCTAAAAAGCTATTTGAAGTCCTCAAAGATAAACGAGGACCCAGTGATGGTGAATCTCCAAATTCCAACAAAGTGATTATCCTTGCCGATAAAGGCACTCCCTATGCCTCGTTAAAAGTCATTTTAACTAGTGCTGCTGGTAGTGGATTAACCGACTTTAAAATGGCCGTTAGAGGTCTGGAGTAAACTGAATGAAGGCTTTAAGATCCATTTTTATTAGTGCAGTTGCGATTTTGCCATTTTCTTCAATTTTGGCCAAAGACTCTGGCCTTGATATCAAGGTGGTAAAATCGACTGAGCATAAAGACCGAGTTGTTGACCAGGCTGCGGTGGCCATACAAGATGAAGCCATTCGCAGAATCGAAAGCCTGCTCAAGACAACAAGGCTCGATTATGATCGTGAAGCCGATATTACTTTTCAATTGGGAACGGCTCGTTTAGAGGCGGCTTCCATAAAGTTTCGAATTGCTCATGAAAAAGCACATCGAGGCAAAGGCGCATTGAATCTCAAAGAATATAGAGATGAAATGAAAAATGCCGTCGTGGTCTTATCTAATTTTCTCAAAAAGTTTTCGAAAGATCCTCGAGTCCCCGAAGTTTTGTATCTTCGAGGAACAGCTTATGATGAGGCAGACAATAAAGTTGCGGCAATTAAGGACTTCAAGGAACTTGTAAAACGTTTTCCAGAAGTTCCCGAAACTGACCCTGCTTACATGCGTTTGGCTGAATTTGCTATAGACGACAAGGACCATCAAACGGCTTTAAAATACCTGCGCCCATTAGAAAAAAGAGTCAAGAGCCCACATCACCCATTTGCTCTTTACAAAATGGCTTGGGCGCATTTTAACCTTTCAAATTTTGAAACAGCGCTCTCAGTCCTAAGTCGACATGTTAAATACTATGACGATAGGTTTCGTAAACTAAGCGCGCTTGAGCCCTCTGAAGATGCGATTCGCGGAAATTCAGTCAGAGACATAGCACTCTTCTATTTCGAAGGAGTTCAAAAAAAGATTCCTGGCTTTAGTGTAAAACGTGCCATTCCTTCCTTCAAAAAGTATGCTGGCTTAAGTCCTACAGATCAGATGGTCGTAAAATTTACAGGCTTATTACGCAGCCAAAACGAAGCATCAGTATTATCTGCTTGGGCTGACACTGTAGTAAAAAGTGATTACAAGCCAGAAACTAAATTGGCGTCTTTAAATATTTTGATCGAGAATCAACAGAATCGTCGTCTTTATTCTGAGATGCATCCAAATATGCAGCTTATCAAGAATCTGATAAAGACATTTCCAGAATTAGAAAAATCCGAAGCCGGTACAGAGCTCAAAGCTGTTGTAGATGCTGGAGCCATGGATCTTCATAAGGCTATTCAAAAAAACAAGGCATCACCTGAAGTTGGTAAATTGGTAGCGACTTTGGAAGATTTGTATTCTCTTATACGGGTCCTAGCGGTTCAAGATCGTTCAGATGTTGCCAAGGGATATTATAATTTAGCAGAAGTCTATTTTGAAATTAAAGATTTCAAAAAAGCGACACATTTTTATGACATTGCACACAGCGAGCAAATTCAAGTTGAAAAATCTAATTCAAAGGCCAAATCAGAAATCACGTCACACTCTTTGTTTATGAGAAAAATAGGATCGAGATTTGAAGAGCTTCGAAGCGCTAAAATCTTGCAAGTAGAGGTTAAGGCAGAGGCGCTCGAATCCAAAAAAGGCCCACGCCCATTACCGTCATTGTTCGTTGAATGGACTCAGTGGCTTAAGACTCCTAATTCTAGAAAAATTACAGCTGAGGAGATTCAGGTTCTTCGTCGATACGAGTGGGAAAAGCTTAAGACCGAGTATTCCTTTGGTCATAGGCAAGAAGTTGTAAAAAACATTGAAAAGAATCTAAAAGAAACCAAAGAAGTCGACGATTTTCTGGAGCCACAACTTGTGCTTTGGATGGATACATTAATCGCGAGCGAAAAGTGGCCGGAGCTCAACGTTCTTGCCAATCAGTGGAGTAAAAACCTTAAAATAAAAAATAAAGACCTTGTTGCTAAGATTGGCCAAATCGAGGGCGATACTTTTGTGAAAAATGTTGAAACATCATTTAAAGCTGGTCAGTCGGAACAGGTCCTCGCAGGCGTTCAATCCTGTTTGAAAAAATACTCTGATGATAAACCTAGAATTCAAAAATGTAGGATCATGGAGTTAGAAGTGTTAATGAGTGCCAAGAACTACAAAACACTGGTCGATAAAATTGATGATTCCATCGATTCATTTGAAGATAAGAAACTTTTAGCTCGTGTAGAAGACATGCGCTACGTTTCTCTAGTTGAATTGCAACGATTTGAGGACGCTCTTAAAATTGAGCTTGCATCAAAAGACATGGATTCTAAGCGCTCTGCTGCCATTGTTGAATTGGTCTATTTGTCCCAATCTGATCGTGCCTATAAGAGAGTCATCGGCAATAAAGAATTTTGCAAAGCTAAAGTTGAAGATTGCAGAGCTCTTATGGCAATTCAGTCCGTCAAAGGTCAAAATTCTGATTTTAGAATTAGTTTCGACGAAATCTTTAAGGCCTACAAGCCTCACAGAAGCCTTTATAACATTGCGGCCGTTTCTAATTTTAAAACCTCGCTTGGTGACCGAATGAAGGTTATGCGAAATGCTTTTAGTCATTGGGATGAACTTGAAACAAAAGTTTATTGGAGTTTGCTTCCTCATATCGAGACCTGGCTAAAAGACGAAATGGAAACAGATCGTACGCTGTTAAGCAAGAACTATCCAATTCGCGCGAGTAACGGATCTTCTATAGAGTCAAGAATTGCTCGTCTCAAAGACTTTGAAACAAGCGTCGATCTTCTTGCGAAAACGGTTCCATTGAGTAATTTAAAGCAAGTTCTTTTTATGGGGGTCTCAGGGGCCTATGAAGATCTAGCAGCAGAGATCAGGGACGCCATGGGAGACGAGGGCAAGGTGTTTGTTACCCAGCTACGTGATAAGGCTGGACTCTTAGCTAAACAAGCGTCTGCTCTTCAGATTCAAGATGTGGCATTTGTGAAAGAAGAGATCAACCGTTTGGATGTCCTCGGCAAGATTGCTGAAGAAAGCTTGTTCGATGAAGCTCTTAAAGATGACAAATGGGTTGCTGCAAAATCTTTGCAGTCAAAATTTAGTAAAGTTAAAGTTAATACCGCTCCGATGAGACAGCATCTTATGGATGCAAAAATATTTGCCAAACTTGGAGCATGGCCCGAGGCAAAAACTAAGGTCGAAGCTGCAAAAGCCTTAGAGGCTAAAATATTTGTTGGAAAACTTGAAGCAGACAAGGGGAAAAATCCATGAGTAGGGTTATTTTAATTTTAATTTTTGCAACTTCTAGCGTTGTTTTCGCTAAAAATAGGGAAACAAAAATGGACTTTGAAGATTCTCTAGTTGAGGGTGTTAACAAGCAACCGTTAGATTCTCTCAGTCAGCTTTCGGACGACCAAGCGTCTAGGAAGTATAGGTTGTATCGCAAACGGGGTGGATACAGGGACCTTCATGATGCGCTGATTATGGAAATGAGGAACTCACAATGAAATTTTGGATAAAACTTTCCGACAATAATAGTTTAATCGGAAGCCAAGTTTGGGATGCCTCAAACCCTCTTCGAGTTTCAAGTCCACTTAATATTATTATTGATTATAAAAATTCAGAGTTTTGGGTAACTAACCTTGATTCTGGAAAACTAACTAAAACTTTAGTGGCTTCTAATGTTGTCGAAGAACAAAGTGTTGTCTTGGACGCTCACTACAGTTTGAATGTTTTAGCGTTACATGGTTTCGATGAGATATTAAGTGAAGACGTTCAAAAATATTCTGGGATAAAATATGATCTTCCAGAATTAAAATACGTTGATTCTGACGAAAACTTATTCAACAAAGTTGTTAAACGAACCTATTTAGCCGGATCGGCTGGAATGCTCGTTCTTTTCGCCTTTCTGACATTTTGGAACACTAGTTTGACCGAAGAAGAAGTTAAAGAAGCTGAAAAGAAAGAATTACGAGTTGTAAAAGTTAATAATGCTCCCAGTCCATCCGTGATCGCGGCGGCTTACGAGAAGGCCATTCAACAAGGTCAGAAACAAGCTGCTAAAAGTATTAAAAAACCTCAAGTTGCCCAAAAGACTTCGACAGTTAAAAGTTTGAAAAATGCGTTTTCGTCTTTGATTGGTGGTGGATTGAGCGCTCCTTCTCGAGTGGCAGGCAATCAGGCGCCAACCAGAGCCGTGGCTATTTTGCCAGGAGTTGAGAACAGCGGAACGACTATTGGGGGGCGTCGAAATGGAAGCGGTGGTTCTAAAGGCGAGAGCATTGTGAACGTCGCGATGGCGGGAGCCGGTAATGCCCAGGCCTACGATGTCGGCGGTGATTCTGCGGGCATTGGTATTGGTGGAGTTAATGGTCAGGGAGAAGGTTTTTTGAGTCTTAATTTGAATGAAGCGATGATTGACGAAGGACTTAGTAGGGACGAAGTTGGTCGAGTCATTCACAGTAACATTTCAGAGATTAGATATTGTTATGAATCCTCTATGATTCGTAAGCCCGACTTAGAGGGCAAGTTAGTCGTAGATTTTAGAATTGCAGCATCCGGCCGAGTCCGAACTGCAAATGTCAAAGAAACGTCAGTTCGTGATGAGCGTCTTAATGAATGTATCCTGAAACGCTTGGCTCGTTGGGAATTCCCCAAACCAAAGTCTGGAGTTGAAGTTGCGGTATCTTACCCCTTCATCTTCAAGCGTCTCAGGAGGTAGTCAGTGAGACTTGAATTAAGTAAAGCATTAGTAATTATCAGCATATTTTCGGTTTCAACCAGCGTTTTAGCGAAAAAAGCCAAAAGCTCTTCAAAGGCTGAACCAAACGAAGAAATATTAGAGGTTGAAAAAATAAAAGAAAAATACTGGGCACAAGGCGACGAGTCTCAGCTAGGTGTTGTTCAAAATAGAACGTATTCTAAGAAAGAAAAAATCCAGATTGGCCTCTTGGGTGGAAGAGCGATGGATGATCCGTTTCTTGCAACTAACTTTTATGGCGGAAACATTAGTTACAATTTTAGTGAGTTTTGGGGCGTTTCTGTGTTGGGTTGGAAATACAATGTTTCTCCCTCAAATGCATTGACGGTTTTGCGAGCTGGAGGCAAAGAAGCGAATACCATTGAACCACATAACTATATTGGTGCAGAGGCTTCGGGCAGCTTTCTTTACGGTAAATTGTCTCTCATTGGTAAAAAAATCATTTACTATGACATGCACTTCACAGCTGGAATGGGGTCGACAAATACTGAAAACGATTCTGCAGCTTTTACAGCGAGTCTTGGTTTGGGACAACGTTTTTATATCACTCAAAACATGTCTTTAAGGATGGACTATCGAGTTCAGACTTATCAGGCAACTGAGATTGAAAAAGAAATCACGGCGCAGATTGGCCGGGTGAACGGAATCATTCGCCATTGGAACCATGTCGTGGGTCTCGAGATAAATTATATGTTTGGAGTGAAGTAATATGTTTAAAACTATTTTATTTCATATTGTATTGCTAGTTTCAATTGTAGTGCCTTCAATTGCTTTTTCGTCTGAACAGGCGTGTTCCTCTGGCGAGTCATGGAAAAATCTAGAGTTAAGTAAGGTCTGGCAAGATCGTTTTCAGAAATATGTGTCAAATGAATATTCCAGTATTGAGGGGATGGCATTAGCGCGATCTCTAAAAACTGAAGCAGTAACACGATTTGAAAAACTTTTTTCACAGTATTGGTTGGCCCACGCCCTCGAGCGCTCTGGACATTTTCCTATTGCTTCTGATGGGTTTGAAAGACTGATTGAAGTTTTGCCTGGTACAAAAGAATTTTCAGACTTACGAATGGCAAGTTTTGCTTGTTTGATGAAGCTTCATCATGATCATTCATCTCGAAATTTATCGACAAAGTTTTATTCTTCATGGACCAAGCTTGCTCCTTCAGAGTTAAAAGATTATATCGCCTATCGATGGGGAATTGAGCAGGGTAAATATTCTCAGGCTCTTAAACAAATGAGGAATGAATCTCCGCTTAGACATGTCATGGGAGCTCTTATCAATTGGGATAATCGTGATTGGAAGCTAGGAGCTGAAAAAATGGATAGTTTTTTCGCAGCCTTGCCTCAGCATGCTTATTTAAAAAATCACATCAATTATTGGAGAATGCTAGCGGCAAGGCTTCATTTCTCAAGCTCATCTCATCAAAAAGCGGTTCACTATTTAAGCTTAATAGACAAAAAAGCAAATGAGCTAGTTCCGGCTTTGACCGAAATGGCATGGGCACAGTTAAAATCTGGCAAATATAATGATGCCATTGGTACGTCACTCTCTCTTCAGACCGGATGGCTCCAGAATACCTATAGCCCCGAAGGACTCATGGTCATGTCGATGGCCTTTAATGAGACCTGCTATTATCCCGAGTCAATGCGAAGTTTAGATTTGCTTCGCAACCAATATGCGCCGGTTGCGCAATGGTTGCAAAAGAACAAAAATATGTCGGGAGACAAACTCTATAGCGAATTGCGCAAATCACTCAAGAAAGAATCTGACGCGCCCTTTAGGCTAAGTAGTGAATGGGTTCGCAGTTCTGCATTTATCAACCGTCAGGCTGAAATCAATGAAATTTATAAACAGGATGTTAAGTCGGCAAAAGCTGAATCTGAAGCAAAAGTAAGACAACAGCTAAGAATTGTTCAATTGCTTAAAGACATTAAGATCATCAAAAAAGATATTGAAGGTTTTCGTAAGACAGAATCTCACACTGCCCTTGTCCCAGATTGGATTGAGGTCAAACTTATGAAACTTCGAGGCGATCTTGAAGAATACGATTCATTGCGCGGATTTGCCCCAGTATGGAAACTTGTAAAACGGTCAAATGAAAAAACGGGTAAAGTGAGAAGCGGCAAACTATTAGCGGCAATTAAAGCGCAAATTAAGAAAGTCAATCAACAAGTTGCGAGTCAGCTTTCAGATATCAATGAGAATATTAAATTTATTGAAGTTGAGGTTTATCAAGGAGCTACTCAGGATATGATTTTCTCTAATGCTAATCCAGATTATGCCGATAAACTAGCTGCGCTTAAAAAGAAAGAAGGCTTCAAGCTCAATCCAAATGAAATGAAATGGGGAAGCATATCCACAAATCAATTGAGTAAAGGTGAAATTTGGGAAGATGAATTAGGCGGATTTAAGGCGGATCTTCCTAACAAATGCACGCGAGCCAAAGTTGCAAGGGGTAACTAATTTTATGAATAAACAAACTAGATACTATTTATCTAAATCAGGAACTGTCACGGGACCTTATTTAGACGATGACATTGTTAAGCTTGAAAAGTCGGGCGTAATTTTTAGCTATTCATGGATTTGGAAAGAGGGGACAGGGGAGTGGCGTCCTGTTGATCCGGCTCCCACAGGAAATCCTGAAAAGGTTTCAGTCAAAGTGAAAGAGGGCGCAAATCCTGCGCCAGTTACGGGCGATGCTTACTGCCTTTGGGGTAGTGACATATTCAAGGGATCTATAGTGTCCCAAACTGCCTTAGGAATTGAGTTTAGTTATAATGATCATTCGCTAGTTCCCCCATTTGCGGAAGGTCTTGGGATTACCCTGGTGAGTACCGATTTTGAAAATCGTGAATCCAGGGCCCATAATATGAAGATTGTAGAAATTCATCGTGAAGATAGTGAGTGGAAACTTTTTTTACGACATAATAATTAATAAATAGGTTAGTATAATAGTGTAATTAAACATTCTTGATTCGGCCTTGTATGTAAGCCCTTTTGCCGAAAAAAAGCGATAAACATTTTAAGAGGTGCTGTATGAAAGGCATATCAAAAAAGGGCTTAGCTCTCATAGTTGGTATTGTAGTTGTCTTGGGAATTCTTCCGTTTATTTTTCAATCTGATTCAAATTCTGGATCTGAAGTTGCCGATGAAAATTCGACTGTTTCGGGGGAAAATTCTCTCGAAGATAAAATTTCAGAAACGTCTGAAGGAAATGTTAGCGAATCAAAATCTGATTCTTCGTCCTCAAAAGCAGATGACGAAAAGGTAAATAGCAGTGGTGCTGTCTCGGCAAATCAAGGAACTCAAGGCAATAAAGGTACTCAAGGTGCTTCAGGCTCAAAAGTTAGCAATTCTTCGGGAGTTGCCGGCACCATGGGTAAATCGGGATCCACAGGTGGAGTTGCTCTTCCTGTGACTGCGGGAATTTCAGGGGCAAATTCTGGTATTGATTCTGCGGTTAAATCTGGCGTGAAAGGTGCCGACACAAGTCTAGCTAAAAATCAAATTTTAGAAGTCAAACAAGAGCCTTGTCTCAAGGCAAAATTTAAGTCTGAGACAAAAAAAATAAAAGGCAAACTTCAAGAATTAAGCTTGGACGACCTAAACTTCAATAAAAATAAATTTTGCGTTTTTGTGGACGGAAAACCTGTCGACTACGAACAAGTAAAAAAAGGCACCTTGCGCCTGGATTGGACCTTGGCAGAGGACCAGGCAAATGTTACGGCTCTATTCTGTAATAAGGGGCAAAAGTGTAATCTAGTTTGTCCAAAGGTTGAAAAAGACTTTTGGGATACCATCGGTGACGAAGGTTCCAAAGCGACTTTGAGCGCTGGTTTTGCTGATAAAGTAACCAGTGAAGAAAAGGCCCTTCAAAAAGAGTTAAAAGAACTTAAAGACGTCCTCAATCGCAAGCCCTCTAAGGCTTTGGTCGCACAATGGAAAGTGGATTCGAGCGTTGGGGTCCAGTGCGTGAATAAATGAGATCCGCAGAAGGAATAATATTGTGAAAAACGTTTTAAAAAATGGATTGCTTGCTTCAGCTTTTTTATTGCAGGCTTGTACCGGGCAGTTGCTCGATAGTTTTAGGTATCAACAGGCAGAGGAAACATTTCAGACAAAAACTGAAATCAATACAAAAATTGACCTTCTCTGGGTTGTGGATAACTCGGCAAGTATGGACGTTGTTCAAAAAAACTTGCGAGAAAAACTTCGTGGGTTTGCTGATGTTTATATGAGTCCAAACTGGGATATTCGCATTGGGGTCATCACAACAGACGCGTATTTGGCGAATCCAACTTTTAACAACTACTTGAGTTCGACCATAGGTGGAAGCGTTAACTATCGTTCTAAGCATATTAAGGAGCTTATTGAGTTTAGACAGGGACTTGGTTTCAATTCTGGAAATGATTCAAAATTGGGTGTGTTAAGCAGTCTAGGAGTCAATCAGACTTCTTCTCGTGGAACTTTTAGTTCTGGATTTACCTATGGAGATATGGTTCCCGCTTGGTCTCAGGGAGCAGATTATGCCAGACTCATTCCTGGAATTCGAGATGGTCCTATCTCTGGACTTTGCTTTGAAGTTCAAACTTTATTCATGATTGGTAACCAGCCTGGTTCAAGTATCTTAGGTCCTAGTTGCGGAGTTAGAGATGCTGCTGATCGCACTGGAGTCGAAAAATGTTTACGCCCAGATTCTAGTCAAATTGGCGTCGAAGAATGTGTGAATACTGTTCTTAATGATACGGTTCACTCAGGCAAAGCAATCATTTCCACAAAGTTGCCAGACGGCAACACTGATGCCAATGCTTGGCGCAATCAGTTGGTCGATGACTTTATGGTAAATATTTCTGTTGGAACGACCGGCGGTGGCTCAGAGCGTGGCTTGAGTTCGGTCGAAGAATTTTTGAATGTCAACGAAGTGAGTGAAAGTCAGTTCTTTAGAAAAGATTCTCTTCGTGGAATCATTTTTTTAGCAGATGAGGATGACCAAAGTATTTCGATTCCAAGCCCTGCTGGAATGTATACTCCATTCGATGACTATAGGTGTGATCTTGATGCACTCGAAGAAGCTAACACTGATAAATTTGCTGATGCTAGAAATTATCTTGCAAACGATTACAAATATTGCTGTTCGGGAAATACCTGTCGCTACAAAGACCTTGGTTGTTCGGCTAAAGTCATAGACGGTCAGTCTTTTACCGTGGGTATTTGTCAGAATGAATCTAATTTGATTCCAGTTTCATATTTTAAAGATAAGTTAGTTGACTACTTTTACGCTTTGGACGAGGTCGAGGAAGATGCCGTGAGCCCTGCACCCCGAACTAGTGAAGCTGCGAACTTCTTTGCTGTGAGCATTGTTCCTAAGACTGCAGCAACAGTTTTGGCTATGCGTGCAGAACGCACGATAAGTACAGATCGTACAGATGACTTGCAGTACTACTCCGGAGGATCAGTTGTAACCAGCCAAAGAATTAGGCAAGTTTCAGTAGATTACGGCGAGCGCTTTATTGCATTCGCAGATGCCGTTGGAAACGGTTCGGAATCTTTTGATATCGGAGAGCCTGACTATAGTGTGATTTTGGATAACATCGGTAAAACTCTGGTTGCGAAGAAGAGTACTTTTCAGTTGAGATTCGCTCCCACTCAAAAGAGCGATATGATTGTAAAAATCATCCGCGAGAATGGCCAAATTGATATTGTGGCTCATGATCAATACGAGTTTGAGGGCAAATCATTGACAATTACTGACTTTAACTTGGTTTTAAGTTTGAAGAGCACCGACAACCTTTCAGTCGATTACCAGCCGAGCTCACTAGACTAAGTTTTTGTGTTCAATTTGAACTTTCGACTCGAATAAGGTTGGCCTCGTCAAAGCTAAGCACAATGCTTTTTTTCTTGGCTCCTTCGAGGTGCACAAAATTGTCATCACTTTTGTCGATGACTCTAAAATTATCTCCGACATGTATTTGTTTTGTCTTTAATGCGTCTAGATTTGTGGGGCTGTAGTCCGCAATAGAAACAATGGTCACGCAATCTTCTATTTGGGTGGTCGACAATAGAATCGTATCTTTTTTAAAATCAGAATGGCGAGCTTTCCCGAGCCTAGGAATGATTAAGCCTGAGTCGTCATACTTAGGAAAGCCCAGGTTGGCATCAATGGCGTTAAGGAGTTTAGGGCTAATAGCATGCTCTAGCAGTTCGGCCTCCTCGTGAATCTCGAGTCCTTCAAGATCCAGTGTCCGGAGAAGAAACATTTCAATTAGGCGATGCTTTCTTAAAATTTCATTGGCAAGTGCATATCCGTTATCACTTAAGATGATATCCTTGGAGTTAGAATCTCGAACAATGAGATCTTTTTCCGATAATTTTTTAACCATGCTCGTGATACTGGCTCTAGTTACATTGAGATGCTTTGCTAGTTCAACATTCTTGATGCCTTTTCGCTGTTTTGGCAACGACTGGCTAATATTCCAGATAGCTTTGATATAGTTCTCTATTGTGACATTGAATTGATGTTGTGTTTTTGATCTAAACTTAGATTTTTTCAGTGAATGTTTTAGTGGCATCAATGAATCCTCACTCGGGTTCGCTTTTCAAGAACTCGGGCAATCGAAAAGCTGGAGACAAATACAAAAAATTCCAAACTCACAATGTTTGCGGCAATATTATTATCTAAAATAAAAGCCATGTAGGTTCCTAGGGGAACGCACAAGATTGAGAGCAACCAAGCTTTTGAAAGGGCACCCTTGAAGTCTTTGCTAAAGAGGAGACCAAACGAAGCTGGGAGGACTAGAAAGGCAATCACTAGGACGGCGCCTAACGACTGGAAACATGTAATGATAACGGCAGAGACCAATACCATAAGTCCATATTGAAGAATTTTTATGGGAAGTCCTGAACTTTGTGCCATTTCCTCATGAAATGCTGCCAAGATGAGTTCTTTGTGGAAGGCGATCAGTACAATTCCCACAATAAAAAAGAGTCCCAATAGTTGGGCGAAAGATTGGGGCATGCCAAGGATCATTCGTTCTATGGGTACAAAAGCAAGCTCGCCATAAAGCAGACACTGAGTATCGATGTGTGCGTTTCCAGCATAAAACTGTAGCAAAATGACACCTAGAGCAAATAATGAGGAGAAAACCAGTCCGGTTGCGGCGTCTTCTTTAAGTAGATTTTGGGTTTTTAGTATTTCAATAAAAGTTGCAGTAATGATGCCCGTGATGAGGGCTCCTATCAAAATTCCCATAGAGCTTAGTGTTCCGAAAATGACATAAACTAAGACCAATCCAGGTAAGACGGAGTGGCTGAGGGCATCGCTCATCATGGCTTGCCGGCGTAAGACTAGGTGTAGTCCAATCCAGGAGCAAAGAAAGGAGGCCATCAGAGCTGTTCCAACAATCCACCAAAAATCAGAATTTATAAATTCTATCATGAGAGTTGCCTTCGCAGTTTTTGTTTGTAGAAGAATGATGAAATTAAGAACGCTGTTGTACTAACAAGAATGATAGCTGGACCAGTTGGAATATTTAAATACAAAAAACTTAAGTAGGCACCGCTTCCTGCACATAGGGCACCAACAAAGGCAGCAAAAACCAATCTGACTGATAAATCTTTACTTATAAGACTAGCGCAGGCCGCGGGAATAATTAAGAGCGCACTTACAAGAATGAGGCCCACGGCCTTGATTGAAACAACTACAGAAATGGCGACCAATGACGACAATAGAATATGGAATCTTTTTGCATTGATGCCTAGTGAGCCGGCAAACAGTGGGTCAAAAATGCAGAGCCTGAGTTCTTTAAAAAAGAAGACAACAATAGCCAAGCTAAGGGCTGTACAGAGAAAAATGGATATCAAATCTAAGTTCGAGAGAGTGGCTGCTTGACCTAATAGGTAAGACTCTAGGTGTGCCTTTGGAATCTCGGGTTGTTTTTGTATCCAAGTTAAAAGACTAAGGCCAATCGCATAGAAACCAGTGAGGTTGATCGCTAGAGCCATGTCGGATTTAATTTTGGAGGATCTGGTTAAAAATTCTTGAAGGGTGGTGGCCAGAATAGCTCCGATGAACGCACCAAAAAGCAGCACAAAGGCGTTGGTGCTGTATTGAGAAACTATAAAGGCACCGCAAATCCCAGGTAAGACACTGTGTCCAATCATGTCTCCAGCAAGGGCTTGTCGTCTAAGAATCAAAAAACTTCCGCTCAATCCACAGGCAAAGCCAAGTAGGACACACGCGGAAAGACTAACCCAAAGTATTTCACTCATGTGCGAATCACTTTGCCATAGGCTCTTTGTAAATTGACGTCACTCATAACCTCAGAGGTGGCGCCATAGGACAGTATTTCTTTGTTAAGCAAGATGACTTCATCAGTGCTGGTGCGAACCGAATTAAGGTCGTGATGAGAAATTAAGAGGGTTTTCCCTTCATCTCGCAAAGACTTTAACACTTCAAGAATCATACTTTCGGTCACCACATCAACAGCAGAAAAAGGTTCGTCCAAAAAAAATAGATCTGCTTTTGTCATAAGGGCACGGGCAAGGAAAACGCGTTGTTGCTGCCCTCCAGAAAGTTCAGAAATATGTCGATCAAAAAAGTCTCGTAAACCGACTCGGCGCAAACATTCCATTGCGAATTCACGGTCAGCCGACTTCGGTCTCCTAAATAGGCCCAATCTCCCGTAGGCTCCCATTAAAACAACGTCAATCACGCGCACGGGAAAATCCCAATCGATGCTTTCTCTCTGTGGAAGATACGCAACTTTTGTCCTGGCTTCTTTTATGGTTTGGTCCCCAAAGAACAAAATTTTTCCACTGATTCGTGGCACAAGATCAAGACAGGCTTTCAATAGCGTTGATTTTCCGGATCCATTGGGGCCAATGATTCCTATTATTTTTCCCGGACTAAGGTCGACGCTTATTTTCCACAGGACTGGGGAACTTTGATATCGTACGCTAAGATCTTTAATGGAGATGGCACTTTTTGTTTTCATTTAAATGACCTCAAAAATAACATTGTGTTGTGCTTCAACGCCTCTAGGTATGTGGGGCCGTCGGATAGGGGGCCGCCAAGTGAATCGCTAAAAAGTTCTCCTCCAATTTTTACATTGGCAATTGATTTTAATCGTTCAATGCTAGCTGGAGAAACGCTGCTTTCGATGAAAATGGCGGGAATGTGATTTGATTTAATTTGCTCTGAGAGTTCTTGAATGTGTTTGAGGCTAGCCTCGGAATCGGTGCTGATCCCTTGAATCGCTTTGACTTCAACATCAAAGGCGCGACCCCAATATCTAAAAGCGTCATGGCTGGTAATGAGGACTCTTCTATTCTTGGGAATCTCTGCTACCAATTTCTTTAGTTCAGCGTGGGCTTTGGAAACTCTTTTGGCCCAGGATTTTTGATTTTTGGAAAATTTGCTTGCGTCTTCCGGGCTTAGCTTTATCAAAGACGCCAAGACTGTTTCTGAGGCGATGACCCAAAGACTTGGGTCAAACCAGACATGGGGATCGGCGGGGAATAACTGAGATTTTGGGAGGCTTTCGCCAACAAAGATAAGGGGGTGGCCCCGTTCCTTAAGTTGTTCTAGAACCTCATTCATTCGACCTTCTAGGTGGAGGCCTAATGCTAGAACGAGCTGTGCATTTTTAATCTTACTGAGGTCTCTAGCTGAGGCTTTGTAGAGATGGGGATCAACACCTGCGCCCATCAAAGATTCGCTATTGAAAGTACTGCCAGAGATAATTTTCACTAAATCATCAAGGTAAGTCATAGTGCTAAGAATTTTTGCTTTCGCAGCGGGAGCAGAACTGGCCCATAAATTAGTATTCGCAAATAGGCCACCTACGATGAAGGCTGCCGTTAGTATAGCATGGCTTCCAGATTTGTTAAACATGTCTAACAATTTTACACGAGCTCTACGAGCTTGTCATCTAGTGAATTGTGCAATTTTACTGTGCGTTCGGAAGAGTTGCTGAGGAAAAATAAAACAAAATGATATTAAGTGGCTGCATCTAATTCGTGGTTTTTTGCTCAATATCTCTAATAAATTCAAATATTAGCAATAAAATTGGCGCTATAGCTTGAGGCCAGCAACTCTTCCGAACGCACAGTAAAATTGCGGAAGGGGTTTAGTGGGTGCGGGTCCAGTTGATGGGGGCTTGGCCTAGGCGCTCATGGAGAATTTGGTTTGTTTGGGAGAAGTGGCGGCAGCCTAAGAATCCTCGGTATGCCGAAAGGGGGGAGGGATGCGGCGCTTTGAGAACAAAATGTTGAGGAGCGGTAATGAGGGTATCTTTTGACTGAGCGGCTGAGCCCCATAGTAAAAAAACCATTCCTTTGGTCCTGCTATTGAGGAGTTGAATAACTTTGTCGGTAAAAGTTTCCCAGCCTTTGCCACGATGAGAATTCGCTTCATTGGCTCGAACAGTCAGGACGGAATTTAAAAGAAAAACGCCTTGCTCGGACCAACCATCTAAATTGGATTTATCAAAATCAATTTTTGTATCAAGATCTGCTTCAATTTCTTTATAGATGTTTTTCAGGCTTGGGGGCTTGGGTCTAAGTTTATCAGGGACCGCAAATGATTTTCCAATGGCCTGTCCCGGGCCATGATAGGGATCTTGTCCGAGGATGACTACTTTGATGTCGCCAAGAGTGGATTCTTTGAAAATTCTCAAAATGTTCTGAGGCTCAGGAAAAATATCTAAGCCTTTGCCTATTTCAGATTTTATGAAAGCAGAAAGCTCTAAAAAATACGGTTTTTTAAACTCATCATTAAGCAAACTTTTCCATTCAGAACGTAAATCGGCAGTGAGGTCAGCCATAGCTTGCATAGCTAACTCATAGAGCCAAATAAAAAAGCACTCAACAAGATTTAGTAAAGTCTTTTCAGACTTGCTTCAAACAGATCTTGAGAATCTTGATAAACGAAAGCTTCTATCTGGCTATGCTCAGTTAAATTTAGTCCTTCAAATTTTAGTCCGACCGTTCCAGCATGGGTGTTGACCCACGAAATGGTTGCTCCTAGGCTAAAATTCGTAGCCCCTAATTGGAAACGAATCCACGTTGGAAACCCTTTTTTTAGATTGGTAGATTGGATGAGGTCGAAACTTTGAAGCTGACATCCGCCAGTCCCAATGTCCATTAGTTTTGCCGAATGAGTTTCTTTAGATAGTTGAACCTCGGCCGTAGGTTGTATCTTAAGAGATGTTCGCAGTTGCTTGCGCCTTTGAAGTTTATAAGCTGATTCGGGTAATTCAATTTTTAAGTCATAGCTATTATAATCTCCGCGAATCATTTTAACTTTTGAGAATGTGGTCACAGGACCAAGTCTAATATTCGCAAAAAGTGTGTCCTCTTCAGAGGTAAAAAAAGCTCTATCTGGATTGTGCAAAGTAGCGCTTCCAAGCCAACGTGTGATTCCCTTTAAGCGTGTCACTAAGACTTCCTCTTGGCCGGAGTTCCATAAGACGATTGGAGTATTAAATGTTGCACTCAGATCATAGTAGGCACGTACAATTTTTTTGCTTTCAATGGGCTCATATATTTGCGCCTCTTCTTTTATAAAAAGATTTTTCGTTCGAAGTAAGTTTTTTCTTTCAGCAGAGTCTAAGAAATAGTCCAAAGTAAGATCGGTGCGAGGGGTTTGCTCCTTCTCAATATGGGGTAATACTTGTAGCTTAGGTCTCACCGGTATTGCGGGTTTTTCTGCGAAAGTTTTTAATGCCTGTCGAACCTGCATTTGTAGAACCAAAGGGTGCAAAGGTGCGTTGATGACATTCATGGCACCTAAATTATAGAAACTAGAAACCTTGCTTGGGCTGAGCTTGGGCGAAATAACAAAAACCCATTTCACCTTTCGATTAAGGGAGGGGCGAATGTCCTTAAAAAGCTGAGTAAATTTAGATTGGGTTGTGTCGACTACAATAAAAAAAGTCTCAGGTTGGGCAGCCTCACTCAGTCCCGTTGCTAAGTCTTCAATGTAAATTCCATTGCATCCAAGCTCGTTTAGTAGCTTTGATACTTGTGCCTGCTCATGAGTTGAATGCTCAATGAGCAACATGGCTTTGGGCATGATTTGAGGATTGATTTTTTTGGCAGCTGTCATACATGTCTATTCGGACGGCATGCTAAAAAATTTTAGAGATAAAGTTTTGACGCTTTTAACGCCAGTGCAATTGAAGTCTTCTATTTAGCTTGGTCGCTTAGACTTTGTTTTGGGCCGCTTTGGGCCGCCGTAGGATTTCTTCTTAGCGCCACCGGGGGATCTAGACGATGCGGAAGATGATGCTGAGGAGGATGAGCCAGACGATCTGCTAGCACTTGCTCCAGAGGATCCTCTGGGGCCCCGGCTAGGTCTCTTGGATCGATCACCGCTTTTGCCAGAAGAAGAAGATGATGATGATGACGACGAAGATGAAGATGAAAATCTGCGAGATTGGAAAGGCTTCTTTTTCTTGCTGTTGAATTTAGATTTTGAGTGTTGAAAAAAGGGCGGGAGTTCAAGTCCAAGTTGGTCCTTTATGAGCCTGACAATATCTTGCCATACCTGACGGTCGTCATCGGTTACAAACGAGATGGCTTCGCCTTTTCTTCCAGCTCTGCCGGTCCGACCGATTCTATGAACATAGTCTTCTGCCTGCTGAGGAAGATCGTAATTGATCACGTGATTGACATGATCAATGTCGAGGCCACGTGCAGCAACGTCAGTCGCGCATAAGACTAATATCTTTTCTTCTCTAAATGCTTTGATTGTTCTGTTGCGTTGTCCTTGATTGAGCCCACCGTGGATGCGTCCAACTAAAAATCCTTGGTCAGTGAGTCGCTCAGCAAGCTTTTCGGTGCCATGTTTGGTCTGACAAAAAATAAGAATGCTACCTTTTCGTTTAACGATTTGTTCGGTCAAAGCTTTGTATTTATCTTTTCGCTCCATATGAAAAGCGTCTTGATCAATGTCGGGTTTGACGATGTCTTTTGATATCGCCGTAACCTTGATGGGCGATTTTAGCAAAAGGCCCACAAGTCGATTGACGGAAGGGGGGTAAGTTGCAGAGAAAAATAGTGTTTGCGGATGTTTCTCGGGAAAGAAGGCTTTTATATCTTTGATTTGCGGAGCAAAGCCCATATCAAGCATGCGATCGGCTTCATCGAGAACGAACGTTTCGAGATTACTAAGCCTAAGAGTTTTGCGTTTTAAATGATCGTTCACCCGCCCAGGCGTTCCAACAATAATATTTAGGGGACTTCGGAGTCTTCTCATTTGAGGGCCAATGGGGCTACCTCCCGTAAGTCCAGTCCAAAAAACTTTAAGGCCAGCCTCCCTAAAGTTTTCAATGACGGCTCCAACTTGAGTTACGAGCTCACGAGTGGGGACCAAAATTAGTGATTGGTGATGCGGATTCTCGAGGATGCTTTCAAAGATGGGGATTAAAAAAGCCAGTGTTTTGCCAGTGCCAGTAGAGGCCTCTCCTTGGACGTCTTTGCCTTTCATGGAGTGGGGCAAGCTCATGGCCTGAATTGGCGTGGGGACAGTAAACTCTTGTTTTTTGAGAGCTCTATTGATGTTTTGATGGAGCGAAAGCTCTTCGAAGGTCTTCATATGGCGCGCTTCTAGCAGATTTGCCTTACAAAGGCCAAACATTCCTTTGGCCGTGATCAGCCTATGGCAGTATAGAAATTTAGAATCATCAAGTAATGAAGGGCAAAACCAAGGGTAACAAAAGCATGCCAGAGCTCATGATATCCAAAAAATCCTTCTATAAGTTTGGGCTTTTTTCGGACGTAGACCACGGCCCCGATAGTATAGGCCAAGGCACCTGTTAGCAAAAGCTGTAGGGTAAGGACACTTGCGTTGTCAGCAACTTCTCCAGCTCGAATGACCGCAGTCCAGCCCATAAGGACAAAGACACCTGTGTAGAAAATTCTTGATTGAGCCCACTTCGGTAGTTTGTGCTTGAGGGCGGTATAGAAGATCCCCAATAGAGCGAGTGTCCAGACTGTGACTAAAAGAATTTCTTTCCAGGGAGAGGCAATCACGTTTATCATTAGCGGTGTGTAGCTGCCTGCGATGAAAAGATAGATTGAAAATTGATCAAGTTTTTCCATGAGGTCTTCAAGGGCTGGGCCCATGTGCATGCCATCATGAATGAAATGATAGAGTGCGCTCGTCCCAAAAACCATCATCGACGTGACTCCAAATAAAATGCTTCCCCAAAATTCCAATTGACCATGTTCACGGCTCAATGGCATGAGTTTGACCAATCCAAAAAATGCAAAAATAAAAGTGATAAAGTGGATTTGTGCGGCGATGGTTCGTTTAAAAAACACAAATGATGTGGAATCATGACGCCTAGAAATTTTCATTCTTGGCCGACAATAGCTGAGTTTGTGGTCTTGGGCAGCTTAGGGTTTATTTAAATTGGGAATCTGACCTGCAATGTCACGAATTTTCTTTTTCTCTTCTTCAGAAAGTGAGTTAAAAAATCCTTCCGGATTTTGCTGGGCGTCTAGAAGTATTTTTTCCATGGCAACAGGGTCATCCTTCGCCCTTTTACTAAGGGGCGCAAGGATGTCGCTTGCGGCGTTATAGATATCATCATGAAGCGCTTCATTCCCTCCTGTGAGCTCCTGAATTTGTTTGTCATTTGTCATTGCTCTAGGATTGCTTTGAAGTTCTTGTGACCTTTTGTTTCTGTCTTTTATGACATCTTGAGTTTGTTCAAGCGGAGAACCTGTCGAATTTAATTGAGTCCAAATTTCCTCAGCACACAAAGGTGTCGAGTGGATCGAGAACAATAGAAATGCAAAGCTAAACACTCGTGGAGTCATAGTTCTATTATAGAATCTGGCCGGGCTTGAGTCTTGTTAAGATAAGGTTAATAATACGTATCATAATGTCAGCTCTCAAAATTGTTATTCGCGCCAACGAATTTGATAAAGAACTCAGAAGCGAATTGTCATTTTTAGGTGGCAAGATTACGGGTGAATCTAAGAAGTGCTATTGGGTGGAAGGGGCTCGTGCTGCTCCGGCTTGGGCCGATTGTGTCTGGAATGATGTCCAGGCTCTTGAGGTGGAATCCATTGCAGACGCTCAAAAAAAATTAAGAAGCATCTCGAAAAGTTGGAAATATTTCGGGGATCATTTGTTCAGGAGGGGGGCTTTGATCGCGGAAAAGCTGGGAAGCCCAAAGTCGGGTGAGGTCATCTTTCCTTCAATCATGGATGGACGTGATCTGCCTGCATTTACAATGGCCGCTTCAAATTTAATTTATTATAGCACGCGAATAAATCGTCCCACTGCCGATGGCAGCATTCCATTCGTAGAAAATCGCTCGGTGCCCCCAAGTCGTGCCTACCTAAAACTTTGGGAAGCCTTGACTGTCATGGGCGATTGGCCACAACTTGGAGAGCAGGCTATTGACCTTGGGGCTGCCCCCGGATCATGGTCTTGGGTTATTTCGGAACTCAAGGCAAACGTTCTGAGTATTGACCGAGCTCCGCTTGATCCAAAAATTTTAAAAAGTAAATTTGTTCAAAGCCAGCAAGGAGATGCCTTCTCGGTTAAACCAGTCGCGATGGACTGGGTGTTTAGCGACGTGATTTGTTTTCCAGAAAAGCTTTATGAGTATGTTTTGACCTGGATAGACTCCGGACTATGTGAGAAATTTGTTTGTAATGTAAAATTCACGGGAGAGGTTGATCCAGCCGTTGTCGATAAATTTAGAAAATTGCCGAATAGTCGGGTGATGCACCTGCTGAATGCAAAAAAAGAGATCACCTGGATGAAACATCCAAACTTTTAAAGTTTAGCCTCATATTTTAGATAGGTATACGATTCTTCGAAGACAAATAGTTGAATGCCTTCTTCGTTTTCATCGCTTAGATGCATGAATTGAATCCCCACATTGTTTTCTTTGATCCATCGTACGACTCCCGAACAGGAAATGTTCCGTCCGTAAATGGAAAATTCAATATTAGGGCATGTCATACCAGTTTTAAATTTTGCGACTAGCGTCTTATCTTCTATGAGCTGGCATCCGCCCGCGCTGATGTCTTCTATTCCAATTGATATAGGATCGCTGGAAGGTTTAAGACCAATTTTAGCATCAATTCCAGAAGAGTTTTTTAGACTAAGTCTAAAATGTTTCCTACGCTGAGTTTGAAATATTTTATTGTTACAATTAAGCAAAATGCCATTTGAACGAAAGCTAATGGAAGAATAGTTTTCCGCAAAGAATATTCGACCTCTCCTAAGCTCTAGTCCAACGAAAACTTGCTTTGCATTGAGAGTCTCAAGCAAATCTTTCAAGAAAACAGGATCACAATCTTCTGGGTATTCAAGAAGAATTTTTTTGGAGTTTTCTGTGTAAGATATTACTTTAAAGTTTTTCTTCCATTTTTGATGGTGAGTCCAGACTATGGCATCACAGGCAATTTTTTCGGCTTCAGCAAAAAAGCTATTTTTCTCTTTTTCAGAATTAATTATTTTGAAAGGTGTTTGGACGGGCCTTAATAATTTTTCAGAAGAAGTGAAATAATCAATTTTGATAAGTGATGTTGATTTTTCACCAAAAGTGGCGACAAATTTGATATTTTTTTGGGGGGCAGCCTTTGAATCTATATTACTTGATTCGTGAATGTTCCAAGTAGGTCCTTTGTCGGGGGTAAGATCGTGCACGGTATGAAGGACTGTTGGCTCAGGATCAGAGTCATCTTCAATTCGGAAAGTATGTTCTTTTGTTTGGCCTACACCAGGCGGCAAAATAATATCGTCTGGCATTCCAATATTTTGCACAAACCTTGTGAGCAACTGCCTCGTTTTGCTTTTGTAGTTAAATGGATGCACTGGCATTGTTAAAATGTCAATAAAACCAACACTATATAGTTTGCTGCTCTGAGATGTCTTTAGCGAATTCTCTATAGCGACAAAATATTTGTTGGGATTCGTCTTTTGATTTTGAACGAGCGATATTGCAGCTGGATACTTTTTTAAAGTGACAAAAACAAGAAAACATTCAGGTCTTGAAAGCTCCGCTAAAATTCTATTTTCGTCGTGAGTAAAGATGGCAAGGATACCATTTTCGTATAGTTCTTTTTGAATCTTGACCTTGTGCTTTTCGTCAGAAGTTACAAACAAACACCTCGGCAGCTTTGATTCTGCGCTATCGTCAAGAGCATTATTATTGGGCATCGGCGCGTTCACATTATTTGATCGGAAGTCGAATAAAATTGCTTGAATCTTGGCCAAAGTAGTCAATTTGGTGATTGCTTGTGGAGCCAGATATCAATAGATTGAGTCAATCGTGAAAAAGTTTTTTAGTTCTCGAACATCTCTCATCGCCATATTTTCGATAGTGGGCATTCTCACAAGCCTCGTTCTTCGTTTTGCTATGCACAGGCCGCAAACGATTTTTGATATCCCATTGTTTGCAGTCATCGTGGTTGGTGGCCTACCACTTTTAATCGACTTGCTTAAGAAGCTGTATAAGCTTCAGTTTGGTTCGGATCTTTTGGCAGGTATCAGCATCGTGACGGCGTTGATATTAGGGGAATATCTTGCGGGCGCAATCATTGTGTTGATGCTCTCGGGAGGGCAGAGTTTAGAGGACTATGCTCTGCAGAGCGCATCTTCAGTCTTGGCTGCCTTGGCAAAACGAATGCCTTCAATAGCCCATTTGAAAGAAGACTCGGAAGTTCGCGAAATCAAACTCGATGAAATTTCGATTGGTGATATTCTTTTAGTTTATCCACACGAGATTTGTCCAGTCGATGGTGTTGTGTTGTCGGGACATGGCGTGATGGACGAATCATTTCTTACAGGTGAACCTTTTAAAATTACGAAGACAAAGGGATCCTCCGTTATTTCGGGCTCCATTAACGGCGAAAATGTCATTACAATTCGAGCAGGTAAAAAAGCATCAGATTCGCGCTATGCAAAAATTATGGAAGTCATGCGTGAGTCCGAATCTGCTCGCCCAAGACTTCGGCGTTTGGGCGACAGGCTGGGGGCGCTTTACACTCCGATAGCGTTAACTGTTGCGATTTTGGCTTGGTCTTTTAGCGGAGAGGCCGATCGTTTTCTTTCGGTTCTTGTCATCGCAACGCCTTGCCCGCTGCTCATTGGGATTCCCGTAGCAATTATTGGTTCGATTTCTTTATGCGCGAGACGCGCCATCATTGTTAAAAGTCCTGTAGTCCTTGAGCAAATTAATGGATGTCGTACTGCGATTTTTGATAAAACTGGCACCCTCACTTATGGAGAACCAAAATTAGTTGAACAGTTCTTGGCTCCAGGATTTTTGGAGGATGATGTTTTGGCTTTGGCGGCAAGCCTCGAAAAGTATTCCAAGCATCCTCTTTCTATAGCCATTTTAAATGAAGCGAAAAATAGAAATATTTCTTTGCAGGATGCTTCGGACGTTTCAGAACCGCCTGGCCACGGACTTCGCGGAATTGTTAAAAGTAAAAATGTAGAAATTACTAGCCGAGCTAAAATTTCAAAACGTAATGCTGAAATGGCGAAAGGTCTCCCTGCACATGCCGGAGGATTGGAATGTATTGTTTTGGTCGATGAAAAATTTGCAGCTGTTTATCGTTTCAGAGATGCTCCTCGTGCAGAAAGTCATTCCTTTGTAAATCATCTAGGTCCAAAGCATCAGTTTTCTAACACTATGATCATTTCTGGAGACAGATTGTCAGAGGTTGAATATCTGGCGAAGGTGGTCGGAATTCAAACCGTCTATGCAGAAAAAAGTCCTGAAGAAAAATTGTCCATTGTACGTGAAGAAACCAAAAAGTCTAAGACACTTTATGTAGGCGATGGAATCAATGATGCTCCTGCAATGATGGCTGCCACGGTTGGAATGGCCATGGGCCAAAACAGTGAAGTCACAAGTGAGGCTGCCGGCGTTGTTATTTTGGATAGTTCATTGAAAAAGGTGGATGAGTTTATGCATATCAGTCGTCGTATGACCTCCATTGCAAAACAAAGCGCGATTGGGGGAATGGCACTAAGTGTTGTCGGCATGGCTATGGCTGCTACGGGGCATTTGACACCTATTGGCGGCGCTATTGGACAAGAAGTCATTGATGTTCTCGCTGTGATGAATGCTCTACGTGCCGCTTTTCCTCCAAAGACGATCCATGATTTGTAGAAAAATCTTGGGACTAACTTGCCCGGAGAGTCTTTTAAAGGCTGAACTTAGACTGAAGCTTAGAGCCTAAATAAAAAGCGCCTAATCCAGAAATCTCGGCACCCAATAGCCAAATCAAAACAAGTCCAAAAGAGACTGAGGAGCCTATTAGGGTCAGGCTTAAAAGAGATAACGCAGATAGGCCGCCCACCAAAAGTGGCAATTGTTTTTTATAAAAATTTCTTTCATCTAAACTTGTGACGAACGGTAAAACCAAAAATGTCGAGCCCATATAAAAGGCCCCACAAAATCCCATACAAGCCCAATAGCCAAAATTCATAAAGTATTCCATAAGGCCAGGGCCGCTAAAAAAGAGCCGGATTCCCATCTGATTGCAGAGGGATAGGGTTACGAGAGATGCAAAAAGATGCGTTAGCAAAACTTTTCTGGTCAAGCTACTTAGTGATGGGTTCATTTTTTTTATGATCAATGAATAGGTGTTGGCAATTCTATCGTGAAGCACTGGTGAAAGACTTTCTTGCTTTGTGACATCTGAGGATAAGTCTCCTTCAAATTCGTTGCAAAAATCTTCGAAATCTTTATTTTTCATTTTGGCTCCCTCCTTTCCCCGAAAACTGAGACTTCATGGATTCTATAAGTCGACTCAATCTTTTTCTGACAGCGGCTTCTTTTGAATTAAGTCTAGAAGCTATTTCTTTTGTCGTTAGTTCTTCCTCGAAGCGCATCTTTAACAGGTCGATCGCATCGGCTTTGAGGTTCATCGAATTAAGCAAACCGTCCAAACTATTATTCTCTCCTACACCATGTAACGACGGCACCAAGTCGAGATGTGACATTTGTTCATTAAAAAAAGCATCGACACGTTTTTTATGACGGCCGCTAATTTTAACAAAATCCAAAAGCTCTGAGCGTAGAACGCTATAGATCCATGGAAGAATGGGATTATGAAAGTTGAAAAGTTCTCGACTTTTGTGAAGTTTTACAAAAAATCCTTGATAAACTTCGGCGACGTCTTCATCTTTTCGAAGCCTTTTACGAAGGTAGCTGAGAATTCTTGGGCTTAATATTGTGTGTATCTCATTAAAAGCTTCTTCTGATGAAGCTAGGTATTGGGCAAACAAAACTTTGAATTCTTTGTCGAATTCTTCAGGCTTGTTAAACTTAGGTGGGTACTGGGTCACAGGGCCCAATATATCAAAATTTAACGATTCTGCACCTTTTGTCACATCTCGAGTAGAGCTGTCGTACTAAAGGGTATAATAAATATGCTAATGTTGCGAAAATTATTAATGTTGCTCTTAATTACTTGGGGAAACCTTGTGTTTTCTGGCGCTACCATTTCTTTAGATGAAGTTATTGTGAAGAGTCTTAAATCCAGTCCCACCTTGTTGGCGGCTGACGCAACGGTGGAGGCAGCGAGAGCCCAAGATCGTTCGGTGGGGTTTTTGTCGGCACCGAGTGTCGCTTTTAGTTGGATGGGGCAGGACGGCCCCTTTAAAACAATGGATGAGCGAGCAACAAATCCCTCATGGTCTATATCTCAATCTTTTCCGTTTCCAACTACCTGGTGGCAGCGAAAAAAAGCGCTGGCTGAGCAGTCACGAGCTGCTGTAATGGCGAAAGAGTGGAAACTGTCTGAATTGCGATTTAGGGCGATAAAAGCTTTTTGGGCTTATGCTCAGGCTCATCGCGTTGATGAGTTGCTCGATGAAGAGATTGCAATTTTGAAGAGGCACAAAAAAAATACAACGTTAAGGCCCGTTTCGAATGAGCTGGTGAGAGCACATTTGTTTGAAATTGATGAAGATATGGCTATGCTCGAAAATAGAAAGACAAATCAGCTAGCACAAATACGGGCAAGTTATTTTGATATTCTGGAACTAACTGGCGAAAAAGTTCCTAATGAATTTCCGAAACCACTTTATAATTTTCAATCAGATTTGCTAAGTGCGACAGAGTTTTCATTAGCAGCCGACTCGAGAGTCATAGGTATCAAAGCCGATATTTTGTCTCAAAGGGCTAAAGTTTCGGAAGCTAAATCTAAATTTGCTCCTAATCTAAATCTCAGTTTTAAGTCCTATAGTGAAAATTCTCCGATGCCAGGGGCAAAGGAGCTTATGGTGGGGATCAGCCTTCCCTTCGTTTATTTTTGGCAAAGCTCCGCTGGAGTGAGCCAAGAAAAGGCAAAGCTTAAAGTACTTGAGGCCAAAGAACTGGGATTAACACGAGAATTAGAAAATGAATGGAATTCCGGGAAAGTGATGGTAGAGGCCACATCTGAAATTCTTGAAAGATTAAAAAACAGGGTGATTCCTTCGGCGCAAAAAAGATTTCAGTTTTTGGATGGTCTTTCCGCAAGTCAAATGGAAACATTGATGCAACGGTATGCCGCTGGAAAGAAGCTTATTGAGTATAAAACGCTAGAAATGGAAAATCTTGTAAAACTAAATGTGATGAGCGCTTGGCTCGCTAGTTTTGGCGTTGCCACTGCGGATGCTCACACAAATTCTGTGGAAGAATCAAAGAGGGAATCGGTTAAATGAATTCGTTTTTAAGAAAATCTTTTGTTATCTTTTTGTTAGCAACGCTAAATTCTTCGCTCTACGCTCAAGATCATTCGGCACATCAACATGCCGAGGGAAAAACGAATGAAAATACGAGTGAGGAGGAAATCTACACCTGCTCCATGCACCCCGAGGTTCGAACTAACAAGCCTGGTGCTTGCCCTATTTGTCACATGCCGTTGATAAAAGTGAGCAAAAGCAAGACCGAGAGACCTGAAGGTTCAACTGGCGTCTCTGGAAGAGCGACGGTCGCGCTCAAAGAAGGCGAAGAAAAGTTGCTGGGGCTTGAGTTTTACAAAATCGAAAAAAATTCTTTAGAATCTCAAATTCTGAGTTCGGGGCGAGCGCTTAGCCGTTCAAAAGTGTTTCTTCAAGTTCCTGAATCCGATGTGGCCTCTGTGAAGGTTGGTGCCAAAGTAACTTTAGAATCACCAAGCTTGGGCACTGAAAAAGAATTAGGAACTGTTGAAAGCATAGATACTCAGCTTGAGCCCTCAACCCGAACGCTTCGAGTAATCGTCACCGTAAAGACGCTGGACGATCCAAACTTACTGCCAGAGAGCACCGTGATGGCGCGAATTGAGTTAAAAAGAGGCGAAGGACTTTGGGTCCCGGAAACAGCTCTTATTAGAAGCGCCGATAGATCCTATGTTTTTGTACTAAAAAATTCAAAGTTGATACCGACCGAAGTTGCGCTAGGCTCTAGAGTTGGGCAGGGTTTCGAATTGAAAAACGGGCTTGAAGAGGGCAATAAGATATTAAGCCAAGGGGCCTTTCTGATTGATTCCGAATCAAGGCTCAGAGGGCGATAGTAATGATTCGTTCCATCATACGTTTCTCTGTTGAGAATAGATTTTTTGTTATCCTTTCAAGTTTATTGCTTTTGGGGTTAGGTGTTTTGAGCATGCAGCGAATGTCGTTGGATGCCATTCCAGATCTATCTGACACACAGGTGATTGTGTATTCGACGTGGAATCAGTCTCCCGATTTGGTGGAAAATCAGGTTACTTTTCCAATCGTTTCAGGTCTAATGGGATTAGCAAAGGTAAAAAGTATTCGAGGTTCTTCAGATTTTGGGGCATCTTTTGTCTATGTGATTTTTGAGGACGGCACCGATTTGTATTGGGCAAGAAGCCGCGTCTTGGAAACCTTAAGCCAAATCACGGCTACTTTACCAGAAGATGTGGAAACTCAGCTTGGTCCGGACGCGACCAGCGTAGGCTGGGTTTACCAATACACACTAGTTGATGAGCTTAAAAAACATAGTTTGGCCGATCTGCGTTCTTACCAAGACTGGACACTTAAATTTCACTTACAGAGTGTGGAAGGTGTTGCGGAAGTTGCAAGTCTGGGAGGTTTTGAAAAAGAATATCAGATTCAAGTGAATCCTTATAAACTTCAAAATTATCATTTGACCTTTGCTGATGTGATGAAGGCTGTTTCGAATTCTAATGACGAATCCGGAGGACGGGTTATGGAGATTTCGAATGCTGACTACATGATTCGAAGTCGTGCCTTGGTTTCGGGAACCGAAGATTTAGAAAATGCTGTTGTCGATTACAATTCACTCTCAAAAACGCCAATACTTCTAAAAGATGTTGCGTCGGTAAGTTTGGGGCCAGCTATGCGCCGTGGCGTAGGAGACTTCAACGGGCGAGGTGATGCGGTATCGGGAATTGTTGTGATGAGGCAAGGAGCTAATGCTCTTAAAGTTATAGAGGGCGTTAAAGAAAAATTAGCAGAAGTAAAATCTTCGCTGCCCGAAGGTGTCACAGTAGAAGCTGTCTATGATAGATCGACCCTCATCGAAAAGGCTATTTCGAATCTTAAAAAAACCTTAACCAAAGAGCTCATCATTGTAAGTTTGGTTATTCTAATTTTTCTTTGGCATTTTCCATCGGCCTTTGTGCCTATCATTACAATTCCAGTAGCAGTTATTTTGTCATTCATTCCTCTGTTTCTAACCGGACAGACTACAAATATTATGTCCCTAGCGGGTATCGCTATTAGCATTGGCGTTTTAGTGGACGGAGCCATCATTGAAGTTGAAAACGCTTATCGAAAAATTCAGCACTGGCATGAAGATGGAAAAAAAGAAGACTTCAAAAAAGTGCGCCTTGATGCTCTATTGGAGGTTGGCCCCTCTGTGTTTTTCTCGCTATTGATCATTGCTGTGGCCTTTCTTCCTGTCTTTACTCTTGTTGACCAAGAAGGGCGCTTGTTTAAACCTTTGGCCTATTCAAAAAACTTTGCCATGGCGATTGCCGCGATTTTAGCCGTGACACTTGATCCAGCTGTACGAATGCTTTTTTCCAGAGCTGAACCCTTTCAACATGGATGGCGGTGGTTGCGCGGCTTGGGGAATACGCTTTTTGTGGGTAAATATTATTCCGAACACAAACATCCGGTGAGTAAACAAATTTTTAAAATATATGAACCATGTGTTCACTGGGTTCTAGAACATCGCAAAACGACACTCGTGTTAGCTGCAATGGCAACACTTTCCATCATTCCCGCCTACAGTCGCTTAGGGTCGGAGTTTATGCCTCAGTTAAATGAAGGCTCTTTATTGTACATGCCGACCGCTCTTCCAGGATTGTCGATAGCTGAGGCTGGACGTTTGATAACGATTCAAGACTCAATCATCAAAAGCTTCCCTGAAGTTGAAAGCGTCTACGGAAAGGCCGGGCGTGCCGACACCTCTACGGATACCGCTCCTATCTCAATGGTTGAAACAACTATTGTTCTTAAGGACCATGAGCAGTGGCGTGAGAAAGAAACGTGGTATGGAAAACGAAAAATAACCCAAGGTGAACTTGTGGATGAAATGAATTCTGCACTCGACTTTAAGGGTATGCCCAATATTTGGACAATGCCGATAAAAAATAGAATCGATATGCTTTCAACAGGAATTCGATCTGCGGTTGGTGTGAAAGTTTATGGACCAGATTTGGCTGAGCTTCAAAAAGTAGCGGCCAGTGTCGAATCTTTGATGAAGACTTATCCGGGGACAAGAAGTGTTGTCGCGGAACGCGCCAATAGTGGGCGATATTTGGACATTGATTTAGATAGAAGAAAATTAGCATCTTATGGATTAACGGTTAAAGATGTTCACTTGCAGGCGATGCGCGCAACAGGGGGAGTGAAGGCCTCAGAATATTTGGCTGGTCGAGAGCGGTATGATATTCAACTTAGGCTTGGACGAGAATTTAGAGATTCCGTTGAAGCTATCGAAAATTTACCCCTTCAGACAAAATCGGGTGCGATGCTTCGATTGCGTGATATTGCCAAAATAAAATATTTAGAAGGACCGGCGATGATTCGCAGTGAAAACGCTTTACCGGTGAGTTACGTCTTCATTGATTTTGATACGGATGCCATTGATGTCGGAACTTATGTGGACGGAGCCAAAGAATATTTACAACAGCATTTATCACTAAGCCCTGGATATTCTATTGCCTGGGCTGGTCAGTATGAAAATATGCTCAGAGTCGAAGAGAGAATGAAAATTGTAATACCCATTACATTGCTTTTGATTCTTTTAATCCTTTTTATGAGCACTAAGTCATGGGTAAAATCAGGAATTGTTTTGATGGCAGTTCCGTTCTCACTTGTGGGAGCTTTTTGGTTCCTGAATATTCTTGATTATAATATGTCGATCGCCACATGGGTTGGGATGATCGCTCTTATGGGGCTCGATGCTGAAACCGGCGTGTTTATGCTTTTGTATTTAGATATGTCATATGATGAAAAGAGCAAAAAGGGACAGATGAATTCTGTGAAAGATCTCTATGCCGCAATTATTGAAGGCGCCGTTCATAGAGTGCGTCCAAAGATGATGACAGTCCTCTCGCTTTTAGTGGGCCTCATGCCAATCATGTGGGCTGTTGGAAGCGGTTCTGAGGTCATGAAGCGCATTGCTGCTCCTATGATAGGTGGGTTAACGACGAGCTTTTTGCTTGAGTTGCTTATCTATCCAGTTTTTTACTACGAGTGGAGAAAACGTCAGCTTCGCGCGTTGTGACAAAAGAATTTTATAAATTATTAGAATACTAGGTTCGATTTAAGGTCTTTGTTAGGTTAAAATTTCTACAATATGGAAAAGGTTGAAACTTTAGACTTGTTGATTGTGGGAGCTGGCCCGGCCGGTGTTGCCGCAGCCGTCGAGGCTCAAAGAAACAAACTTAGTTTTTTGTTGCTTGAAAAGGGTCCCTCTCATTCACAAATGATTCGAACTTATTACAAAGAGGGCAAGCGTGTAGACGCTAAGTATGCCGGAATTGATGCCTTGTGTTTTGGGGTCATGTGTTTGCGGGACGGCAATCGAGAATCATACTTAGAAATGATGGACTATGTTATCAAGGATCAAAAAATTCCTTTGAAAACTAATTGTGAAGTTTGGAATTTATCTTACGCCGAAGATACCAAGGTATTCACAGCCAAAACGGCTCAAAATGAAGTCTTTCAATCTCGAACTGTCATTGTGGCAATTGGTAGAATGGGAAAGCCTAGGCAACCTGATTATTGGAAGAGCATTCCAAACGTGCTCAAAAATAATAAGACACTTTTGTTTGATATCAATTCTAGAGCGTTGGATGGGGCGAAGGTCTTGGTTGTTGGTGGGGGCGATTCTGCAGCAGAATATGCTCAGATGTTAAGTCCTAAGAATGAGGTTACGCTCTGCTACAGGAAAGAAAAGTTTGAACGTATGAATTCTATCAACCGAGACTATCTTGAGCGCTTAATTGACGAGAAGAAGGTTCGAGCTTGGTTGGGGACGGAGATCCTGGGGGTGGAAGAGGTCGGCGAACTTCCCAGAGTTTTACCTCAAGAGAACAAACAAGAACCAGAAGTCTTTGATGCGGTTTTGTTTGCTCTTGGTGGAATGAGTCCCATTGAGTTTTTGAGAACATCAAAGGTAAGTTTGGATTCCTCTGGAGAACCCGTTGTTGATAAAAATTTTGAGACTGACATTCCGGGCTTTTATGTGATTGGCGATTTGCTTGGAAAAGGTAGAGGCGGCGGAAGCATCATTGCTGGATTCAATAGCGCCGCATTGGCGATAAGTCATTTGGTTGAAAAATACTTTGGGCGCGTGAGTCCTCCCGCGATTGTTTCCCTTGATCATTTAGATTTTTAATTTCTTTGATTTTATTAATATATGAAAAAACAAAGAAATAGTTTTGATCCCTTGGGACGACTACAAATAACTACCCTTGGCAGACCGCGCTCATATTTTCGTGACTTTTATCATCGTGCTCTCGTAAGTTCATGGATGTTTTTCTTGCTTGGAATGGGCGTGGTTTATTTATTCATCAACCTTGTTTTTGCGGCCGGATATTTTTCTCTTGGTAATGATATTCTAAACGCAGCTCCAGATTCGTTTAAGGATTCGCTTTCATTTGCCTTCGAGACAAGTTCGACAGTTGGCTATGGGCATTTAAGTCCTATAGGTTGGTCGACTCATTTGCTTAGTTTTTTGAATATGATGGTTTCGCTTTTTTTTGTAGCCATCATTACCGGATTTTCGTTTGCAAAAATTGCTCGGCCGACTGCAAAGGTACTTTTTTCCCAAGCATTAATTTTGTCAAATTACGACGGAATTCCTACGCTTTCATTCAGGGTTGCTAACGGGCGTTCGACACATATTTCAGATGCTCGGGTGCGAATATCTGCACTCATAAAACATGTAAGTGTAGAGGGGGTGGAGATGCGTAGGTTTATGGATTTAAAACTTGTTCGATCTAATACTCCAATTTTTTCTCTCACATGGACAATCATGCATCCTATTGAGCAAGACTCTCCGTTATACGGATTAAATTGTGATGATATGATCAAACAGGGAATTGAGTTTTTTGTGAATCTGAATGGCTTAGAGAGTGCCTTCTCACAGAATGTTCATGCAAACTACGTGTATTTTCCGACAGATATTTTAGAGGGGCACAGTTTTGCTGATGTTATTAATATACTTCCTTCGGGAGAAAGAATTGTCGACTATGGAAAATTTCATGAGACTAAGCCGCCTGTTTAGATTTTTATTCCTTTTTGTTGCTTTGATTTTGGCTTTCGCTTCAAGGGCTAATGAATCGAAGTTTTTTGATGGTGTGTGGAGTGCCCACGAGGGCACTTATTCTGTACATATGAGCAAGGTAGATTTTAGCTACGATTGTTCATGGGTGCTTGCAGATCTTCGGTATAGTGAAGTGGAATTACAGATTGAGACATTGTTCGACTGCGAGGATGGCGAAACTCAAATGATTCCCAATATGTATTTTCAAATACACGGTGACGAAATCTGGTGGGAAAATCAGCGCGTTGGAAGCTATGGTTTAAACGATATCCAGATTAAAATTCCAGTTCGTGAGAACGGATATGAAAGCTATGTTATGCGCCGGGTTGGCAATATCCTCGAATTTTCACATTCTTACAGTTTAAATGGAATCGAATATGGGACATTGAAGTCCCAATTAAAAAACACCTTTTTACAATATTAGTTTGAGGCGCTTTGATTTGCTGGGGCAGGGCGCTTGCCTGCTTTTGCAAATTTTCCGAATGAACGTTTGGTGTCTCGTCCCCTTGAAGGTTTGCGAGATCCCTTGGCTCCTCGATCGCGTCCGCCAGGTCTGCCTCGTCCTCCACGTGAGTCACGCGAGCCTCGTTCTCTACGACCCTCGCCCTCATCACGGTCAGAATTTGTGGCGCCTCCAAGAAGAACTTTGTCCGGACCATCTTTTAACATTTCAGGCATCAAGATTCCGAGCAATCGAGCTACGATTTCATTCGGTTCCATGTTTTCAATCAAGGCTTGCCATTCATCATTTAAGAGGCTGGCTGCACGGCTGAAATTATTTTGCGATTCAAATAGTGGAAGCATAGCTGCTAGTTTTTTCATTCCAAGGTCTCTTCCAGAAGGAACAGTTCCTTGTTTCATACGACTTTTTGTCATTTGTTCGATTCTAGGGACAAGGCGACTATTTTGTTGAGTCACCAAGCTCATCGCCACACCCTTTTTACCACTTCGTGCTGTTCGACCGATACGGTGGACGTAACTATCAAGTTCGCGAGGGATAGAATAGTTCACAACATGAGTGATATCTTGAACGTCAATGCCGCGAGCTGCCACATCTGTGCAGACGAGTATTTGAATTTTTCGGTCTCTAAACGATTGCATGGTGCGTTCTCTAGAGCTTTGGTCAATATCTCCGTGCAAACAACCGGTTTTGTAGCCGCGTTCATTGAGATAATTGGCAAGATCACCAACGAGGGCTTTTGTTTGACAGAAAATCAATCCATAAAAATCATCGGCAGCTTCGATAAGCTTGCAAAGGATTTGTGCTTTGTTTGACTCCTGAGAAACATAGTAAAACTGCTCAAGATTTTCTGAAAGCATTTCCTTTTGATTGAGCTGAACCATTTTAGGTTTTCTAAGGTAAGTATCCGCAACTCTACGAACTTCTCGTCCCATGGTTGCGGAGAAAAGCCAAATATTGCAGGTCTCGCGAGGAACGCCTTTTAGAATGGTTTCGAGTTCGTCTTTGAATCCCATGGAAACCATTTCGTCAGCTTCATCGAGAATGACAGTTTGAATATCACCGAGCAAAAAGGTTCCTCGTTGAATGTGTTCAATAACACGACCGGGAGTTCCTACAACTACCTGGCCTCCGCCACTCATGCCACGGCGTTGATCGCCAAAGCTAGCTCCACCGTAGACAGGAATTGATTTCACGCCTTTGAATTTGCCAAGCAAATTAATCTGTTTGGATACTTGCATAGCAAGTTCTCTAGTAGGGCAAAGGATAAGACATTGAATGGCTTTCTTTTGCATATCAATTTTTTCGAGCATTGGAATGCCGAAGGCTGCTGTTTTACCAGTGCCTGTTCCTGCTAGTCCTAGAAAGTCAGTGCGCTCATCTGTAAGAAGCAGTGGAAGTGCCATGGCTTGAATGGGGCTTGGCGAATCGAAGCCCATTTCTTTGATAGCACTTTGAAGTTCGGGACTAATGGTAAGTTCTGAGAATGAATTCATTGGGCCCTCTATAACACTATTAACGCGGGGCAGAAACGTTTGTTTTGTAAATTTTCAAAATTGTTGGAAACTAATGCGTGTTGGGCCATCATTCGAGTCATTTAAGTGCTTACTCCAATATAAAATCAATAACTTATGCTGATGTGAGTTCACTTAATCGCCCTTTAATCTTGCAAAAAATCGTTCCTATAATGGGGTGGCTGAATGTCAGATACTGAATGAGTAGGGCGTTAAGTTGGACGTGATTGAGCGAAACCCAAAAGTAGATCGTTATCGAAAGGTTCTTCAATGTTTTTAAAACAGCCGAAAAAGGCATTTTTATCCCATCTCATAATTTTGATTCTTTGTTCAGCTCAAAGTGCCTGCGATTTAAGTCAATTAGACGTAACAATAAAAAAGGTAGGCGGTGATACTGGCTCAGGTGATTCTGGTACCGGTAAAAACTGTGGAGATATGGTGAGTGGCGCTAAAACCTTTCAGAATTTTTATAACAGTGCGAGCGTTCCCTATGATCAAACTTGCGGCAATGCCCAAGCGCAATTGGTGGAAGAATGTAACGATGGTGTTCTTAGTAATTACTTGAATGCTATTTTGGCATCTGGAAAATCTACAGATTGTGTTGTTCTTGATAATCCCAATTCACCTGTTGTCGTAACCGGCGATACCATCGCTAATCAGTGGTTCAATTTACCAATCACGAGCCAAACAGCTTCTTTTAGACTGAGCTTCGACGTCAAAGCTTCAGCATCAAATATAGACCTTGTTGTTGGATTGGCCGATCAATCAGTAACTTCGTATTCACACATGGCGCCCATTGTTAGATTGGCTTCTAACGGAAACATTGATGCCCGCAATGGTTCATCATACAGTGCGGATGCTGGAATGGTTTACGTAGGGGGAACGACTTACAACATTCAAATGGAAGTGCACTTAGGTGCCGGATTAAATATTTATTCGGTTTTTGCAAAATCAAACGATGCGGCCAACTATGTAAAAATTTCTGATGGCTACTCATTTAGAAGTGAAAACGCTGATGTTAGCAGTTTGTATAACCTTGGAGCCTATACGAGCATTGGTAGCGCGCAGCTTTCTAATGTTGCGGTTGAATCTATAGCTCAGCCAGAAGTCATCGTTGATCAACCTCCCGCTGTAGAGCCGCCCATTGTTGAGCCACCTGTTGTAGGGCCCCCCGTTGTGCCGCCGGTTACAAACTCTGGTAATTGTAGCCAAGCCATTCGACATGGAATTACCTGGAAGTTTAACGGAACCTATACCTGTGGAACTTATGCCAATGGTGACAATTGGGTTGTGGGACCTGTGACAATTACAAGTATTTCGTCTGCTAGTGGCGACACAAGTGGGTCTATGCTCAACCCCGGAATCACGAGGACACAAGGATTCGACAGTAGATTTAGCGCTACCTACAACCCTTACAATGCAGCATTGAATGTTGCGAAAAATTTACCATTAACCGTTGCGTCCAATAGCTCATTGGTTTCATCCATATCAGCCTCCGCCTATCAGAAATGGGGCTTGATTCAAAGCTTCTCAGTTCTCACTGTTGTTTCAAGTGCGCCTCAGTCAGGTAGCTTTAGGCCGGGCTATACGGGCAGCGGTAGCCGTGCGAGCAAGTGGACGGTGAATGATTTAGATTTTTCTAGATTGAAAAAACTTCCATCTGCGGGTCTTAGTGTTCCAAGTATCTCTACTTATGAAAATGACTTTGAAAAAACTTGGTTCGAAATGGATTTAACTTGGACGGGCCGTTATATGCACGCGCCTTACCAGGCAACAAATGGATACGGAAAAGACATGGCTATCAAAACAGGTGATGTGGCGTTGATGTTAAATCTAGATTTCACAGACGCTCAAAAAATGAAGCTATTGATTGAATTTGTTCAATATGGAATTGATATCGCTCGTATTCGTGAACTTGGCGGACGATGGTACGACACCGGTGGACATAACCCTGGTCGTCTTGCTCCTTTGGTGATTGCTGCTGCGGTGTTGAACGATGCCGGCTTGAAGTCGCTTATGAATGCAAACGGTGCTGGATTCTCAGAAACACTTCAGACTTTTTACGTCTCACAAACAGATGTCAATCAGTCACATTACACGGCGGATGGTCGTCCTCGTCTTCCTTATACATCGGCCGATATTGGGATGCCGGAATGGGGCGAAACACATTCGGATAACCCAACTCGCGATGGCAACAATTGGAATGCCTCTTACAGAGACATTTGTGGCGGCCAGATGACGGCGCCCACAATGGCCGCGCGGTGTGTGGGAATGAGGTCGAGCATTAATCACGAGGCTTTGTTTGATTATGCGGAGAGGCATCTTAACTATGAACAGAGCGGAAGTTACGGTGGAGAATTTAATTACAATCCAACTCCTGCCTTTCACAAACAGTTTTACAACAAATTCAAGGGAGCGTGCCCATAAGTTAAAGGGGATTGGTGAGGGCGGTGGTGTGAGGCCAGAGATGTGGCGTCACAGAGAGTTCCAGGGATAAGAAGTTCAAACATAAATGTTTTTTTGCGTCGATCAAAATTTCTTTACCAAACTGCTTGTGTGAAGCCATCAAAAACAATTCTTTTGTATTTGCTAATCTCTTGGGCTTCATTGTCTGTGAGAGCTCGTCCTGTGATATTGAAAATATCTTTTTTAAAGGAATTCCGATAATCCTCCTAAAGGTTAAAGTTTAATCTGAACCAAATGTTTGCTTCCATCATCAACAAGAGGAATGAGGTCCGTCTTTAACTCGACATCGTCTAAAATAATTACTTTAGACTTATCTACACTCTTTCCTTCATTGTTCACAAGAATTTGGTATTCAGAAGAGCCATAGCGATAATTGATTTCAAATTCTCGCCAGTCATTAGGGATGCAGGGGTTGATTCGCAATTCATTGTCACGAAGATCAAATCCCAAAATTGATTCAACGGCCGCTCGGTACATCCAGCTTGAGGATCCTGTGTACCAAGTCCATCCACCTCGACCGACATGTGGGTCTAGTGCATAGACATCGGCGGCCATCACATAGGGTTCAACCTTGTATTTATAAACTCCCGCCCGATTCGAAGTATGGTTGATTGGGTTGAGCAGAGCATAAAGTTCATTTGCTCTATCGCCATGTCCAAGAGCGGCGTAGGCCATGACGGTCCAAATCGCGGCGTGGGTGTATTGTCCGCCGTTTTCTCGAACCCCTGGAACGTATCCCTTAATGTAGCCAGGATCGGTGTTCCCTCGATCGAAAGGAGGGGTGAAGAGTTTGATCAAGGCATTTCCTCGATCAATCAGGTGCTCGTCGACCGCCATCATTGCTCGTTCAGCACGAGCTGGATCTCCCATGCCTGAGATCACTGCCCATGATTGGGCAATCGAATCAATGCGGCATTCTTCATTGAAGGCTGATCCAAGCGGAGTTCCGTCGTCAAAAAATGCCCTTCGATACCAGTCCCCGTCCCAGGCATTTGCCTCGAGAGCGGTTTTTAATTTATTGAGATGATCACTATAGATTTTTGCTCGATCCTTATGACCAGAAGATTCACAGATAGAGATGAAATTCGATAGTGTGGCACTCAAAAACCACCCAACCCAAACGCTTTCGCCAAGCCCTTCATTTCCCACACGATTCATTCCGTCATTCCAGTCGCCAGAACCCATAAGAGGCAAATCATGTTTGCCAACTTTTAAGCTGCGGTCCAATGCGCGAAAACAATGTTCGAGTATCGTTCCCGTTTCTTTGCTAACATTTGGAGTTGTGTACGAATCATCTTGGCCGGGTTCAAGGGCGGCTGCTTCGAGAAACGGAACTTTGTCATCCAATATGGATTTGTCGCCACTGACCTTAATATAAAAGTCTACGACAAATGGAAGCCATAAAAGGTCGTCAGAAAATCTGGTTCTCACACCACGACCAGTGGGAGGATGCCACCAGTGTTGCACGTCACCTTCCACAAATTGTCGTGCAGCTGCACGAAGAATTTGAGCTCGCGTAATTTTGGGACTGGAATAGATCAATGCCATGGTATCTTGGAGCTGATCACGAAAGCCGTAAGCGCCGCCTGATTGATAGAATGCGCTTCGTGCCCATATTCGGCATGAAAGTGTTTGATAAAGCAGCCAATTGTTGACCATCAAATTCATTGAGAGATCTGGGGTCTTAATTTGAATCTGGCCAAGCGTTTCTCGCCAATAGGTGCGCACTTTTTGAAGGGCTGAATTCACGGCGGGCATGGCACGGTAGTGAGTCGTAAGTTTTTGTGCTTCTTCTTTATCTTTGCCCTGACCAAGGAGAATATTGATTGTTCGTTCCTCTCCGGGGGCCAGTGAAAACTTTGATTGAATGGCGGCACAAGGATCAAGGCCCACTCCATATTTTCCGGACAATTTGCTTCTTCTTAGGGAGGCTGGATTAACGAGACTTCCATTACGGCCAAAAAATTCTTTTCTATCGCATGTAAAAGTGCGAGCCGTCTCGCTCATATCAAAAAATGCAATGCGATTTCCAAATTCAATGCTATAGGGATTATGCGCAAATATGGCACCCGTTTCAGCATCATGCTCTGTGTTGATAAAGGGCGCGTTCAAGGCTCGTTCAAATCCCAAAACCCATTCTACAAAACCCGTTACCGAAAGGTGACGAGTCTCTTGACTGAGATTTTTTAGTTGAAGCCGACTAATTTTTACGTTCGAATCAATGGGAACAAAAACTACCAGATCCTGCTCAATTTCATGACTTGTGTGTTTGAATTGAGTGTAGCCGTGACCATGTTCAATAAGATAGGGTTCTGCATCGCGAATGGGAAGGGGGGTTGGTGTCCAGAACTCTCCTGTTTTTTCGTCACGAATATAGATTGCTTCGCTTGGAGTATCGCTTACGGCATCGTTAGACCATGAACTCAGACGATTCTCTCGACTATTACATGACCAAGTATATCCTGATCCTGACTCAGAAATTACAAATCCAAAATCTAATGAATTGGCAACGACATTTATCCAGGGAGCCGGCGTGTTTTGTTCGTCTCTTAAAAGAATTTGATAGCTCTGGCCATCTTTAGCAAATCCACCTATGCCATTAAAGAAATCTAAAGGCGGCAAGTTTAATGGAGCTGCAACATAGGCGCGTTTCGCGGAGCGTGGAATAAACTGGGTCGGTAGTTCGCTTTCGTAAGGTCTTCGCTCTAATTGCTCTTCAAGTGTTCCTTTTTTTGCACTTAAAACAACTCGAGCCGTAGACTTTAGCAAAATTAAATCATCTGCAGGAATAATATCGACACGTCTTATAAATACTCCCCCCGGTTTATCTAGGAGCACTTGTGATCCACTCATTCGAATCTGCTTTTGAAGTGCTTCTTGTAGTGGTTGCATGTAACCTGGTCCACGTTCATTTAGGAGGACCAGGTCTATTTTTAATCCTCTTAAATTTAGATATTCATGAGCGTGAATGAGTTCACGCACCATCGACATATCTTTTTCATCATTGATTCGAGTTAGAATTATTGGAATATCTCCACTAATGCCATATGCCCACAGGTCAGATTGGCTTTTAGTGCTTAGACTTAATGCGTGAGAGCGAGGTCGCAGAGACGGGTCCGAATAAATAACCCTACCAGCAAGGCGCTGAAAAAGATGTGCCTTTTCGGCGTCAATGTTTAAGTGACGCATTTGAACTTGAGAGTGTGTCCACGCAATGTCTGATTCCCTCGAGAACGTGTGGACGTCTCGATATTTGTCAGCAAGTATGAGTGCTTCATCTCTTGAATGAGCGATCCCAGTTGAAAAAACCAATCTTACATTTGCGCCTGGTAAAATTTTCACCGATTCTCTTAATGAAAAGATGGGATCAAGAACCGAGCCGGCCGTATTTGAAAGTGGTCGACCCTCGGGAAACAACAGTGGCAATTGGGAGCTATGAGCTCGGCCTATAAACCTTGATCGATCAGTTTCGTATTGAAGTGGACCTAATACTTCTCCTTCACAGGCGACAACATGAAAGCCCCAGACTTCATTTTCGCCTTTTGAGCGAATTCGCCTAGTGGCTAACAAAGTAGATTCACTTTGAACAAATTCGGTTTGCACAAATAGATTACTAAATGCAGGGTGCGCAATGTCACTGGCCCCTGAGGCTAAAACAACTTCCATAAAGCTTGTGATTTCAAACTCACGTTCTTCGTTGGAATTATTTGTTAACGTAACTCTGCGTAGCTCAACGTTGTCTTCTGGTGAAACTATGACTTCTAACGAAGTCGTAATTTTGCCATCTTGACGTTCAATTTTTACCTTATCGTCACCATAAGTGACTCCATATTTGTCGGGCTCAATTGCGGTTGGTTGAAATGCGGTAGACCAAAACTTTCCAGACACTCGATCGCGAATATAAAAAAATTGACCCCATTGATCTCGCGTCCAATCTTCCCGCCAACGGTTAATTGATAAAGATCCGCATCGAGAATAACCGCCGCCACTTGAAGTAAGCATGACAGAATAAACTCCATTTGACAGCAGCTGGGTGCGCGGGGTGGATACGTTCCAGTCTGTATATTTTCTAGGAGTCATTTTGGCAGAAAAATGAAAAGTGCCTTCATGTAGAATTTCGTCTGACCTTGGACAAGACGTTGTTACGGCGCTAGGGACTCGTTCTTGTAAAAGAAGGTTTGTGGCTTGAACTCTGGGTTCTAAGTGAAATCGATTTTGCATGATCGAGTGATGGATTAAATTATTAAGGGAAAGTAAACTCATTCCTTGATGGTGAGCCATGTAAGACTTCACGATAAAGCTGGATTTGTTTTCTGGGAGTCGATGAGGCGTATAATCGATTGATTCATAGAATCCGAATAAGCCTAGCGCACCATTTTCGACTAAGACTTTTAAATTTTTTAGCGATGCCTGTGGTTTTACTACGGCTGCTAACATGGTTGAGTAGGGCGCAATAACAAGATCTTCACTGAGACCCCGTTTTAAGCCTAGGCCTGGCACACCAAAGGCACCGTATTGATAGTTTAAATTGAGGTCTCTTGCATTGTAGCCGGCTTCAGAAATTCCCCAAGGAACCTTATGAAGCTTTCCATACTCAATTTGCCGTGTGACAACACCTTCGTAGCTCTGGTCCAGAAGTGTTTCCCCATACCTTCGCATAACTAGTAATGGCATGAGGTATTCGAACATGGTCGCGGTCCAAGATACAAGGACCTGTCCCCAACCTTTCACATAGGTGAGTTGGCGCCCAAGACGGAACCAATGCTCTTGAGGAACATCTCCCTTCGCGATCGCGACAAAACTAGCTAATCTAGATTCCGATGCTAAAAGATCATAAAATGAATTGTCGCAGGATCTGCTTTCAACATCATATCCAATTGAAAAAATTTTACGGTTATCATTGAAGAGAAATCGAAAATTCATATTCACGACCATTTGTTCACAGCGATTTGCAAGTTCATCGAATCGAGTCTTTAGATTTTTGTCTAGAATTTCATTGATATCTCGCTTATTCTCTTTGATTTGATCTTGAATGGCATTCAACCAAAGACGCACATTTCCGAACCTTTTGATCCCTTGATCAGCTTCTAAGGTGCTAAGAATGTCGTCGAAATCTCGGAAGTGCTCTTCAAGATATTCCCATGGCTCGCTGTCAGATGCTTTGTATCCTAACTCTAAGGAATCCAAAAGCTGGCGAAGCGTGACAACTCCAGAAGAATCAGCGGTTTCAGTGAGAGTTTTAACTTCTGCTAAAAGAAGACTGAGTGTATCAGAAATTCCTGATCGTGAGTTAGGGTTTTCATTTCTACTAGCTTCACCAAATTCTTGGCATGCTTGTTTTAGGGCGATGAGGTGTCCAGCTAGGTTGCCACTGTCCACTGTGGAAATGTACTGTGGGCGAAGAGGTTCTAAAGTTTGGGTGTCGTACCAATTAAAGAAATGTCCGTTGAGTTTTGGAAGTTTATCCAAAGTATCAAATATTTTTTCTACGAGTTCAACAAATTGTAAAATTCCTATGTAACCAAAATCTAAGGCGGAAACCGCAGCCAAAAGCTGAAGCCCGATATTGGTGGGAGAGGTTCGACTTGCTACTATTGGTAACGGATCTTCTTGAAAATTATCTGGTGCTAACCAGTGGTGATCTGGGCCCACAAAGTTTGCGAAAAAATTCCACGTTCGCCGCGCAAATTGTCTATAAGTTTTGATTTCGTCAGGATCTAGTGGTCTGATATCTTTATGGGCCTTTTGGGATGACCAATGCCGTAGAAATGGTTCCAAGGCCCATAAAACAATAAATGGCCACGCGATGCCAAAGGCGGTTGGGCGCCAATATCCAATAACAACAGAAACGACTACGGCGAATGCCGGACCTGGAAATAGACCCGTTAGTAGAGCTCTCTTATTTTTAAAAGAATGTTGGCTCTGTGCAAAGGTCATCCATTCAAGAAGTTTTCGTCTAGATATTAGCTTTCGATAGAGAGTTCGGGCTATGGCATCGAGCTGACTCAATACTTGAGAAGGTAAATATGAAATCTGTAAAATAATTTGTTCAAGATTGCGATAAATCTCTAGCCCATTGGTACGTAAGTGTTCGCGCCATATTTGGCCTTTGCGGAGCAAGATAGAGCCCACAAGAAATCGGGCATAAATCGAAAAACAGAGCAACATAATAAAAGGAAAACTCCAGACCACGGGCGATCCGGGTAAGATTGTCCAGCCAAGAAGCAAGCCAAAAAATAATGTGGGGGCTAGTAAGCTACGTCTCAAATTATCAAAAATTTTCCAACGTGAAATGATAGAAATATTGTTTCGTAAAAACTGGCCACTCGCATTGGGAACCCACGGGAAAAGCCATGGAGCTATTTGCCAGTCACCTCTTGTCCAACGGTGCTGTCGTTTTTCGAAGGTTTCATAGTTAGAAGGGTAGTCATCGAAAAGCTCGATATCTGTAACGAGTGCTGCTCTTGCAAACGAACTTTCAAAGAGGTCATGACTTAGTATTGCATTTTCTGGGCCACGATTCTTGAGGGCGGTTTCAAATGTATCAATTACATACAGGCCTTTTCCGGTAAAGCTTCCTTCCGCAAAAAGATCTTGGTAGACATCAGAAACGGCAGTTGTATAGGGATCCAGTCCAACATTGCCAGAAAATATTTTTGCAAATCTTGTCCGTGAGGCGCTGACTAAATCTACTCCGATGCGAGGCTGCAGGATGCCATATCCATCAGTGACGCGTTTTGCTTTGTGGCAGTAGTGTGGCTTGTTGAGGGGGTGTATGATGGTTCCAATTAAGCGTCGTGCACAATTTCTTGGAAGCTGCGTATCTGAATCTAAGGTAATGACGTATTTTATCTGGGCGAGTAAACTGATATTGGCGGAGTGAGAAAGAAAACTTGTATCAGTGGCTCCTCGCAGGAGACGATTAAATTCCATGAGCTTGCCACGTTTCCGCTCCCATCCCATCCACTTCCCTTGTGACGAATTCCAGAGGCGTCTACGGTGAAAAAGGTAGAAGCGGGCGTCTTCACCTTTTTTGCAATATCTAGCGTTAAGATGTTCAATTCCTCGGCGAGCTATTTCTAAAAGGTTATCGTCTTCGTCGTTGTCTTCGGAATCCGAATCCGAAAAATCACCCAGCAATGCAAAAAATATTGATGGATCAGAATTGCCTAAATAGTGAACTTGTAAGCGATCAAGAAGATCGTTAACAGCATTGGCATTTGTAAACAAAGTTGGAATGACAACAATTGTTTTTGCATTATGTGGGACGCCTTTTGAAGTGTCAATTTTGGGAAGAAGTTTTGGTTTTACAATGGCCGTGGTGTAAAGATTCAATAGGCTAAGTGCAATTTCACTAGCTGGAATTAAGAGAAGCGCACTTAATAACAATGATCCAGTCAGGCTACCGCCTGAATTTAAAAAGTAAACAATCAGCGGAGATAGGGCAAATACTGTCAATAAAGTTAGTGCACCCAAATAGAAAAAAGTTGGATATCTGAAAATAAATCGGGAAAAACGTTCGCTCAATGTTTGGCGGTAGGAAAAGTGTCGTTCGAGATCTTTTTTGCCTGCGCCTATCAGGTGATACCCAACGTGCGCCCGTCGTTCGTCTCCTGAGTTTATGCATTGAGATAATGTCGCAAGCTCAATAGCCTTAATAGCAATTTCTTGTTCTCCACCTTTGGAGCGTTTAGAAATTCGCTCGACAGCATGCCGATAGCTGTCACGCGTAAGGAAGTCCATCTGCAGGTAAGTGTCGACCGGGTCCTTTGCTAAAATGGGATCGACAAGGCTTACGCTTTCAAAAAAATCTCGCCAATCGAGAGCAGATAGCAGGCGCATGCTAGTGATAATATTTCCGACGGTAACTTGCGCAGCTGCTTGACGATGATGTTCAAGTTGAGTGACAAGTGCCGTATTCGTAGCGTGTTTGGCTAGTTCTTGTTCTAGCCAATCAAATACCGGCCAAAAATCTGGATCTTGGTCGCGCAAGCGTTGGGTGAGTTGCACGACAAAAGCACGATCTAGCTCATCCTGTTTGTTCATTTCACGTGCCAATAAACTTACTAAATCATCAGAACGAATGTTTGTTTGCATAGCGTAGTCAAGCAGCCTGTCGGCAAGACTATCTGCGTTTTCTCGTTTACGGCGCGCATCAACAATTCGAAGGGCTAATGGTTTAAGGTGCTGAATAAGCGCAATTCTTAAGGTGATCGATATCGCCCAAAGTTCTCCGATTGTTAGAGGAGAGACTGTTTGATAGGCCTTTAAAAAACGCTTGAGAGTTTCGGGGTCGAGGCGAGAATCCGTGTGGGCAATGATTGCGAGCGTAATGGCATAAATTCTGGGATATCCAGCAAGCTCACCCGAAGCCAATTTAGGTAGCTCATGGTAGTACTTCGCAGGAAGATCGCGTTTTATTCCCCAAAGCTGTTCTTCAATGATATGAAAATTATCTAAAAACCATTCGGCTGCTGGGGAGATTGTTTTGTTGGAGCGAGAAGTATCGGAAAGTGAAAGATAGGCGGCGTAGAGTTCTTCGCCGCTTCTTTTGACTTCTGGTAAGAGTGAGTGGCCTCGACTTGGTCGAGATTTTACTTTTAGCTCTGTAGCGAGGTAAACTGCATATTGCTCGAGCCGTTCTATGCTAAATATTTCTTCTCGAATGGGGTCTTCGGTGAGGGCACCCGTTGCCCGTCTTAAAATATTTAGAAAATCAGTATATGGATGAGTGGACTCGTTTTTTTTCATTTTAGATTTTTAAAATTTTCCTACACGGTTTCCTGCAGTTCCCGTGCCCAATTTGTGTGATGATAAGCGAAGCGCCGTCAAAACTACGTCTTTACTGATTCATCTGATATGAAAACATAAAAGTAAAAAACGCTCCAGCCGTAACTAACATTTTATCTTTCTCCTGTTCTCACTAAATTTGCAAATCAATTATGAAAATTGTGTGAGTTGTGACTGTCTACAGATAGTTCGTGAATAATTTTGAGTCAAAGAAAGTTTTTTATACTTAGTTACTGCTTGAAAATTATTTGAGTGATAGGTTCATGGAGATCGGTAGATTTATCGGCATTATTCTTGCTCATATGATCTCAAGCAAAGTAAGTATAGCTTAGTTGGAGGCCTTTTGCCCCAGGAATGGGGCAATTTTAATTTGTGTTCGATCTTTTTCTCGGCTTCAGATTCAGCATGACGAAAGATTTTAATAATGAGCCAACCACCTGTATTAACGCCATCTTCTAACAAGGGCACAGTGTTGTCCGTTCGAGGAAGTGTTGTTGATGTGCATTTCGAAAACAATCTTCCCGCCATTTACACGGTCATAGGTGCTGGCGACGAAGGCAAGGTCATTATAGAAGTTTTGACTCAATTAGATGAACATAGCGTGCGAGGAATCGCGCTTACTCCGACCCAGGGACTTGCTCGTGGCATGATTGTTAAAGACACCGGAGGTCCCTTGAAGGCTCCGGTAGGCAAAGAAATTCTTTCAAGAATGTTCGACGTTTTTGGAAACGCAATCGATAGAAAACCTGAGGTTTCAAATGTTGAGTGGCGTTCGGTTCATCGATCTCCGCCAAAATTGTCAAATCGTTCCACTAAATCTGAAATTTTTGAAACGGGTATTAAGGTCATTGATGTCCTTGCGCCGTTAGAGCGTGGTGGCAAGGCGGGACTATTGGGAGGAGCAGGAGTTGGCAAAACAGTCTTGCTTACCGAGATGATTCACAACATGGTGGGACATCACGATGGCGTCAGCATTTTCTGTGGAATTGGCGAGCGTTGTCGTGAAGGCGAAGAACTTTATCGAGAAATGAAAGATGCTGGAGTTTTACCTAACATGGTGATGCTTTTTGGTCAGATGAATGAACCGCCTGGTAGCCGTTTTCGAGTGGGACATGCCGCACTCACCATGGCTGAGTATTTTAGAGATGACGAACATCGGGATGTCTTGCTGCTTATTGATAATATTTTCAGATTTATTCAGGCGGGAGCGGAAGTTGCTGGGATGATGGGGCAAATGCCTTCGCGACTTGGGTATCAATCCACCATGGGAACAGAGCTTTCTGAACTTGAAGAAAGAATTGCCAATACTGCTAACGGAGCTATCACATCAATTCAGGCTGTCTATGTTCCGGCAGATGATTTTACAGATCCAGCAGCAGTTCATGCCTTTTCACATTTATCTGCATCTATCGTTCTTTCTCGAAAGCGAGCTAGCGAAGGGCTTTATCCGGCCATTGATCCCCTGCAATCAAATTCAAAAATGGCAACACCGGGTATTGCGGGTGAAAGACATTATCGTCTGGCACAAGATATTCGAAAAACACTCGCGCAATATTCAGAACTCAAAGACATCATTGCCATGCTTGGTCTTGAGCAGCTTTCTCCAGAGGATCGAAAAGTCGTAGGTCGTGCTCGCCGTCTTGAACGTTTTCTTACGCAGCCTTTTTTTACGACGGAGCAATTTACGAATCTCAAGGGAAAACTCGTGAGCCTCAGTGACGCCTTAGATGGTTGTGAACAAATTCTGAATGATGAGTTTAAGGACTATCCCGAAAGTGCCTTTTATATGATTGGTGCCATTGCTGAAGCGGAGGTGAAGAATGCAAATAGATCTCATGCATCTAAAAATTCTCATCCCATTTAAAATATTCTTTGATAGCACGAGCATATCGCGCATCGTTGCTGAAACGACTTACGGTGGGTCTTTTGGGCTTTTGCCACACAGGCTGGATTGTGTGGCTGCTCTCTCTCCGGGAATTCTCACTTATAAAATTGAATCACAAGCCGAAGATTCTTATGTGGCTATTGATGAGGGTATCCTTATTAAGACGGGAGCCGAAGTTTTGGTTTCAGTTCGGCGCGCACTCGGAGGAGCTAGTCTAGCTGAACTTCGTGCAACCATGGAAAAAGATTTTATCAATATTGAAGAACGGGAACGAAACGTACGATTTGCTTTAAAAAAAATGGAAAGTGCGTTCATTCATCGATTTGTGGAGTTTCAACATGATTAAAAATAGAGACAAAAATCAAGAGAACAAAAAAAAGAACAATTTTGTTGAAAATATTGGAGTCAAGGCTACTCGTAAACTCAACGCTAAACGTGACCCAACTCAGGGAGTTTGGTTTGGACTTGGAATGATGGGGTTGGTGGGCTGGTCAATTGTTGTTCCAACTTTGATGGGAGCGGGAATTGGCCTTTGGCTGGATTCCGAAGCTTCGGGAAAGCGCTCTTGGACTTTGGCTCTTTTGGTGGCAGGCCTTGCGATCGGATGCCTCAATGCTTGGCATTGGGTGAGTAAAGAAGACCGGGCCATGAGAGAAAATGATTCAAATGATTGATTTTTTGAGAACGATTTTTCCTCTTTTTGCTGGCATTTTTTTGGGGATAATTTTTTTTGGTGGACTTTGGTGGACACTGCAGAAAAGTCTCGCTTCGCCTTATGTCGCAATATGGATTGTGACAAGTATGCTTTTAAGAACTGGCATTGTGCTCATGGGATTTTATTACATAGGACACGGAAGTTGGGAGCGAATGCTTTGCACTCTGTTAGGATTTTTTATTGTTCGGCTAGTTGTTGTTCATAAAAGAGGCTGGTCTTATGAATCTTAGCCCGGATCAAGAAATTTTTTGGCAACATGGAGTCTTTAAGCTCAATGCAACGATAGCTACAACTTGGCTTATCATGCTTGTTATGGCTTTGGGAGCCAAACTTATCACTCGTAAAATCGAAGCTGAAATAGCAGTCTCGCGCTGGCAAGCGCTCTTAGAAATAGTGGTGACCTCAATAAAGACCCAGATTGAAGAGGTGGGCTTAAAGAATCCAAGGGAATATCTTGTTTTTCTCGGAACTCTATTTTTGTTTGTGGCCGTTTCAAGTCTTTTGACAATCATTCCTGGTTATTCACCTCCCACGGGCTCACTCTCGACGACTGTTGCCTTGGCTCTAAGTGTCTTTATAGCCGTCCCTTTTTATGGAGTTTTAGAGCAGGGCATTGGGGGCTATCTTAAATCTTATGCTGAGCCCACAATTATCATGGTTCCATTTAATATTATTAGTGAGATCTCACGTACCTTAGCTTTGTCCATTCGCCTCTTCGGAAACATGATGAGTGGAGCTATGATCATTGCAATTCTTCTCACAATCACTCCCTTTGTTTTTCCGGTTGTTATGACGGTGCTTGGCCTCCTCACGGGAATGGTGCAGGCCTATATCTTTAGTATTTTGGCTGCGGTTTATATTGCGGCAGCTACGCGATCTCAAAATCATAAAAAGAAGGAATAACTATGGATAACACAACACTCATTGCCACCATTTCAATTGTAATTGCAGGATTTACCACCAGCATAGGGTGCATTGCTCCGGCGCTAGCTGAGGGTAAGGCCGTGGCGACTGCGTTGAATTCTCTAGCTCAGCAGCCCGATGCTTCGGCAACGATCACGAGAACCTTATTCGTGGGACTCGCCATGATAGAATCGACGGCTATTTATAGCTTTGTTGTCTCAATGATTCTAATTTTCGCGAATCCGTTTTGGAGTTATGTCGTCGCTCAAGCGAATGGAAAATAAACCATGATTATTGATTGGTTTACGGTTGTATCTCAGGCCCTTAATTTTTTAATTTTGATATGGCTGATGAAGCGTTTTTTGTACAAGCCTATTCTGAGAGCTATCGATGCACGTGAGAAAAAAATAGAGGACGAAGTTGCAAGTGCGAATTCCCAAAAAGAGGAAGCAAAAAAAGAGAGTGAAAAATTTGAGAAAAAAAATGAAGACTTTGATGGTGAACGTTCAGCTCTCCTAGCAAAGGCTAAGGATGACGCGGAAACCGAGCGAAAGCGACTTAAGCAGGAAGTTCGAGAAGAGCTAGAAGTTTTTCGTGCGAAGAAAGTCAAAAGTATAACTGATAATCAACAAAGCTTGATTGATGACCTTAATCAAAGAGCACAAGCTGAAATTTTTTCTATAGCTCGTAAAACGCTTTTCGATCTAGCGGATGCCAGCTTGGAGGAAAAAATGCTTAATGTTTTTATTCAGAAAATAGATGATTTAAGCTCAGGCGAGAAGAAAACGTTAAGCAAAGCTTTTAACGAACCTTCCGCTGTTGTTACCGTTCGTAGTGCCTTTGAGTTCTCGGAGGGACAAAAAGTTTCTCTTTTGGGCGCTATCAAGAAATTTATCAATGCAGATGTTTCTACTAAATTTGAGGTATCTCCAGGAGTGATTGCCGGAGTTGAGCTTACGGGTAACGGTCAAAGAATTAAATGGAGTATTTCGGGATATTTAACTTCCTTAGAGAAGAGCGTAGAAGCGGGCATTGATGCTATGGCCAATTCAGAGGTAAAAAATTCGTGACTGAAACTTCTAAGGTCGAGGCAGATATTTTTGGCGCGCTGTTTGCCAACTTGAGCGAAAAACGTTCGAAGATCAAGGCAAGTTTATGTCCAAATGAAATAGGTACCATTGCTTCGATTTCAACAGGTGTTGCTCATGTGACGGGACTTCCTAATGTTGGATTTGAGGAGCTCGTTAGATTCCCTGGGGGAATCTTCGGAATTGCATTGAATTTAGACGTTGAAACTGTGAGTGTGATTTTGTTAGGAGCGCACTCGCATCTTCATGCGGGCGATGATGTTGAACGCACAGGTCGCGTGATGGAGATTGGCGTTGGGGAAGCCTTATTGGGAAGGGTGATCAATCCCCTTGGTCAGCCACTTGATGGAAAAGGGCCTCTTGTCGGAGCAATGGAACATTTGCCGATTGAAAGGGCTGCTACTGAGATCATGGACCGAGCACCCGTAAGTGCACCTCTTCAGACTGGATTAAAAGTGATTGATGCCTTAGTTCCCATTGGGAAAGGTCAACGGGAGCTGATTCTTGGAGACAGGCAGACCGGAAAAACGGCCATAGCGATAGATGCAATTCTCAATCAATTCGATAAAAACGTTTTATGCATCTATTGCGCCATCGGACAGCAAGCATCATCTGTGGCGAAAGTTGTGGCCACTCTTCAAGAAAAAGAGGCCATGAAATATACTATCGTTGTGGTGACGGAGGGGGGGGATCCTCCCGGACTTAGTTATGTGGCTCCTTATGCCGCAACCAGTATCGCTGAGCACTATATGTCTAAGGGGCGAGATGTTCTGATTGTCTACGATGATCTCACTAAGCATGCGCGCTCTTATCGTGAGCTTTCACTCCTGCTTCGACGGCCTCCAGGTCGCGAAGCGTATCCTGGCGATATTTTTTATATTCACTCTCGGCTGTTAGAGCGCGCGACACATCTCCGCCTGGAATTGGGTGGGGGCTCCATGACGGCTCTTCCAATAATAGAAACTGAAGCACAAAATATTTCGGCGTACATTCCTACTAACCTAATTTCTATAACTGATGGACAGATTTATCTTTCGCCCTCACTTTTCCAACTAGGTGTTCTACCAGCCGTTGATGTTGGAAAATCAGTTTCTCGCGTGGGGGGCAAAGCTCAGCTTGCATCTTTCCGTGCTGTGACTGGTGACTTAAAGCTAGCTTATGCACAATTTGAAGAACTAGAAACTTTTGCGCGCTTTGGTGCTCATCTCGATGAAGAATCAACAGCTATTCTTGAACATGGCCGAAGGATTCGATCATGTTTAAAACAGGCAGAATTTTCTCCTTTATCTGTTGCAGAACAAATTGCTATTCTTGTTGCTCTCGGAGCCAAACTTTTCGAAAATGTTCCTCTTGAAAAAATGAAAATGGCAGAGAGTGCAATTCGGCAGGCAGCTCTTAATCTTGGATCTAAGATTCAAGAGCGTCTTGTTAGCAGTGAGAAACTGAATGATGATGACTGTAAACAAATTATAGAAATTGCAAGAACTGCCTTGGAAAAATTTGTTTCTATTCCTGATAAACAGGAGGAGGCGTGACCGATACCATTATAAATTTGCAACGAAAGCTCGGTACCGCGACCGATCTTCAGTCCGTCGTTCGAACTATGAAGGCTATGGCAGCATCAAGTATTACACAATACCAAAAATCTTCTCTTGCATTGATTGACTATTATCGAATCGTAGAACTTGGACTGGGTGCTTGCCTTCGTGATGTCGAAGCACGGGCCGTTAATCTGCCCCAATCCAAAAATTCGAAACAACCTGAGTCTAATATAGCTATAATTTTTGGGTCGGATCAGGGCCTTGTTGGCCAATTCAATGATATCGTAACAGAATTCTCGATTAAAAAATTAGAGTCCGAAATCATTCATCCTCAGGTTTGGACTGTGGGAGAACGTGTTCATTCAAGATTGTCAGAAAGAAGCCTTCTCATCAAAGGTGTTTTTGATGTTCCAAGTTCTGTGAATGGTATTGTTCCTTTGGTGGGGAAGATACTTTTAGAGTGCAAAGACATTGACGTAAACACTACCTTCTACCTTATATACAATGAAACAAAATCCGGCGCACTTTACGAACCTACTTGTAAGCGAATTCTTCCCCTTGATGAGACGTGGAAGTCTAAGCTGCGAAATAAGGCTTGGCCCAATACTCTACTTCCTGAAATATGGGGTGTTGGAGTGCTGGAAGCACTCATAAGAGAATATCTTTTTATTTCTCTCTTTAGGGCGTGTGCAGAATCTCTGGCTGCCGAGAACGCTAGCCGTCTAGCTGCTATGCAAAGAGCCAATAAAAATATTGAGGAACTTTTAGAAGAGTTAGGTCATTCGTTCAATCACTTAAGGCAAAGTCAAATCGATGAAGAATTATTCGATTTGGTCTCTGGTTTTGAGGTTTTATCACAGAAATAAATTAGTCATATCGAAAACGAAATAAAGGAACTTAATATGAAAATTCAAATCAGTGACTTCAGGGTCGAAAAAGTTAAAAATATCAACTTGAAAAAGACGGCAACAGATGTAAAAGATCTTTATGATTCCAAAAAAGAGTATGAAAAGCAGCTTGAAGAAGACAAGGATAAGCTAACCCAGCTTCAACGGTTATTGTATGCCTCAAACAACTATGCTCTTCTAATTATTTTTCAGGCTATGGATGCGGCTGGAAAGGATGGGGCCATTCGCCATGTTATGACGGGGGTGAACCCGCAGGGTTGCCAAGTATATAGTTTTAAGCATCCTAGCGCGACCGAGCTTGAACATGATTTTTTGTGGCGTACAACTAAAGTTTTACCCGAGCGTGGGCGGATTGGCATTTTTAATAGATCTTATTATGAAGAAGTTCTTATTGCGCGAGTCCATCCGAATATTCTTCTTGCAGAAAATATCGAGCCGTCTATTCCAGACTTAGACTCTATTTGGAAGGAGCGATACCAATCTATTGTCGATTTTGAAAAACATCTTCACAGGAATGGCACTCGAATTGTGAAAATCTTTCTTCATATTTCAAAAAACGAGCAAAAGGAGAGATTTTTGAACCGAATTGATGAGCCCGATAAAAACTGGAAATTTAATCGATCGGATATAGAAGAGCGTAAATATTGGGATGACTATATGCGAGCCTATGAGGCATGCCTCGGTAATACGGCCACCGCCAATGCTCCCTGGTATATTGTGCCAGCGGATGACAAAAAGAATGCTCGGCTGATTGTCTCAAAAATTGTTCTATCAACACTAGAGGACCTGAACATGAAATACCCTCATACAGGCAAAGCTAGAGAAGAAGAACTTCAATCCATCAGAAAAGAGCTGGCAAATGAGTAGACCTAATGAAGCGAAGTCGAGCTTAGCTCAACTCTCTTTGCTTGCCTCGATAGGTGCTTAACTTGAAGGGAGCATAAAGTGGACACCATTTGATGAATGCAGTTCCGATCAAAATGAAACCTATTAGACCAAAATAGTTCTGAGTCCAAAAACCCCAAATTAATAGCGATAAGCCTACTATTAGACGAATCCCTCTGTCTGCGTTTCCCATATTTTGTTTCATAAGTTCTCCCTGTTTAATTGAAGTCTCTCATAATGTCTAACAATCTAATATGATGGCGGTCATAGTTCTTCAGTTTGATTCATCCTGTCTTGAAGTAAACTGAAATAGAGGGTTATGGTGCTAATATGGGCAGTTCAAATAAGCTTCTTAATACTCTGACTTTTCTAAACCCTAGTTCATTAAAACTTTTGTCTAACCAAATTATTGGCCTTGTCGAAAGCAAACTTTGGGCAAAAGTTTTGGCAGGTATGTTTTTGGGCATATGTTTTGGAGTCTTACTTTCGCCTTCTGGTCCTTTCGCTGCATTGATTGAATTACATAAGACAAGTGTTGAGTCACTCATGGCTTGGCTAGCTTTTCCAGCAAAGTTTTTTTTAAAAGCCATAAAGATGGTTATCATCCCCCTTATTTTTTCAAGCATCATCAGGGGACTGGCCTCAACTTCAGATTTGGAACAGCTAAAGAAGCTTGGATTAAAATATTCAATCTTTGTTTTGGTGACGACAGTTTTAGCATCGCTAATGGGAATCGTGCTCACAACTTTATTGGCGCCAGGAAAAGGTCTTTCACTGGCGGCTCCTTTAGGAAGTGCTGTGACTGGGGGAAGGGGGAGTATCTTTTCATTTGGTCCGGAGACTATCCTTGAGATTCTTCCAGTAAATCCTCTCTCTTCTTTTGTTGAAGGTCAAATGCTTGATGTGGTGATTTTGTCCATTATAGGGGGTATTGCTTTTCTTTCGATCGAAAAGAAGCAAGCCGAAAATGTCATGGACATGCTTGAGGTGGTTCAGGAAATTTGTATGAAAGTAATTTCCTGGGCTATGCACTTAGCTCCGTATGCAGTATTTGGAATGATGGCTCAGGTCACGTCATCCACCGGAATCAAATCGCTGCAAAACATGGCTCAATATGTTGGAGTATGTTTTTTGGGCTTTTGCTTGTTTATAGTTTTTTATTCGTTACTAGTGATGATTGTAAAAAAAGTTTCACCGTTTCAATTTATCAAAAAAATCACAACGCCGCTATTGCTTGCCTTTTCCACGTCCTCGAGTGCGGCGACCATGCCCGTCACGATGCAAACAGCTGAAGAGGATTTGGGGATAGAGGGATCTACCGCACGCTTCCTCATTCCCCTAGGAACAACCGTTAATATGGCAGGTTCCGCCATTTGGCACACGTCTGCTATTATCTTTTTGAGCCAGGTTTACAACATTGATTTGTCCTTCTCCCAAATTTCAATTGTCGTCGCGACTTCTATAGCTAGCTCTATAGGGTCTCCCGGAGTTCCAGGAGTGGGAATCGGAATTTTGGCCACTGTCCTTGTGAAGGTAGGTGTTCCTATTGAAGGGCTTAGTCTAATAATGGGTGTAGATAGAATTGTTGATATGGGTTGTACGACTGTGAATGTCGCTGGCGATTTAACGGCGAGTAAAATTTTTAGCAAATAGTTTTTTTGAATCTCTAAAGGAGCAGGAATGAATCACGACGATCACAAACACGACCACGACCACAAGGAAAATTCATGTTGCTCACATCATTCGGGCGCCACGAAAAACAAACCAGTAACTAAAGAAGATCTGGATCGAATTTATACTTGTCCGATGCATCCAAAAGTAAAAAACAAAGGTCCGGGCAATTGTCCCATTTGCGGCATGGCCCTTGAGCCCAAAGAAGTGCAGTTAGAGGATAAGGAAAATCCAGAACTAACAGATTTTACAAAACGTCTAAAAGTGAGTGCGGCGTTTACGATTCCGCTATTTCTATTGTCGATGTCTGATATTATTCCGGGGCAGCCTGTTCAGCATGCCATGCCTCATTGGCTTTATTCTTCTCTTCAGCTTTTACTCGCCTCGCCCGTGGTCCTTTGGGCGGGCCTCCCATTTTTTAAACGTGGATGGTCTTCAATTGTCAGCCGTAAATTTAACATGTTCACCTTGATTGCTATTGGTACAGGTGTTTCGTATCTTTACAGCGTTTTTGCCACGTTCTTTCCCGGTATTTTTCCCCTGAGTCTTAGGTCTCATGGTGGCTTAGTCCCTTTATATTTTGAAGCAGCGGCTGTGATCACGACTCTAGTTTTGGTGGGACAGGTTTTGGAGTTGCGCGCTCGCAGCAAAACGGGAAATGCTATCAAGGCGTTGCTCGGCTTAGCCCCAAAAACGGCAAGAAAGATCTTAGAAAATGGCGAGGAGGAAGATATTCCACTTGAGCATATTCAGGTAAGAGATCTGCTGCGTGTAAAACCTGGTGAAAAAGTTCCCGTAGATGGCGAAGTTACCGAGGGCCAAAGTTCTATTGATGAATCCATGATCACCGGAGAGCCCATACCCGTCGAAAAAGAAGTTGGGAGTTCAGTGACGGGTGCAACTGTTAATGCGACGGGTACATTTGTTATGAAAGCTACAAAAATTGGAGCTGATACTTTGCTTTCTCAAATTGTTAAAATGGTATCGCAGGCTCAACGCAGTCGAGCACCTATTCAAAAGCTGGCGGATACAGTTGCATCTTATTTTGTTCCTACTGTCGTTTTGATTGCAATTTTAACGGCAGTGGCTTGGCTTCTGTGGGGTCCCGAACCCGTCATGACTTATGCAATTTTGAATTCAGTGGCTGTCCTAATCATTGCGTGTCCTTGCGCGCTTGGCTTGGCAACTCCTATGTCGATCATGGTGGGAACAGGCAAAGGGGCGACACATGGAGTTCTTATAAAAGATGCCGAGGCCTTAGAGACGATCGAAAAAATTGATACTTTGGTTGTAGATAAAACGGGGACCTTGACTTTAGGAAAACCAAAGTTGTCCTTGGTGAAAACTTTAAACGAATATACTGAAGAGCAAGTTTTAGGCTTGGCGGCTTCCGTGGAAAAGGTAAGTGAGCATCCCCTGGCTACTGCTATTGTTGATGGGGCTAAGGGAAAAGGCTTAAAGATTGAGAATGTTGAAAACTTTGAATCGATTACCGGAATGGGTATTAAAGGCCAAGTCAATGGCTCTGATGTTCTTGTGGGAAACAAGAAACTTTGCAAAAAGTTTGATGTAGATTCTTCGGAGCTAGAGAGCTTTGCGAGGGATCTTCAAGAAAAGGGTCATGGCGTTATGCTTGTTGCGATTGATGGCAAAGCCGCCGGCGTGATTGCCGTTCAAGACCCCGTCAAGGAAACAGCCCTAGAAGCGGTTTCCTATTTTCACAGCAATAAAATCAAAGTGATTATGCTAACAGGCGACAATCATTTAACGGCAAAAGCGGTTGCGGATAGAACGGGCATAGATAATTTTGAAGCGGATGTTCTTCCGGGAGAGAAAAGCGAAATTGTTAAAAAGTTACAATCCGAAGGCCGAGTTGTGGCCATGGCGGGTGATGGAATCAATGATGCTCCTGCATTGGCTCAAGCAAATATTGGTATCGCAATGGGGACAGGTACTGACGTGGCTATGGAGAGCGCGGGTGTCACTCTTGTTAAAGGTGATTTGATGGGAATTGTGAGAGCACATAAATTGAGTCATGCAACAATGAAAAACATTCGTCAAAATTTGTTTTTTGCATTTTTCTATAATTCCTTAGGCGTTCCGGTTGCTGCCGGATTGCTTTACCCCTTTTTTGGACTGCTACTGAGTCCCATGTTCGCCAGCGTTGCTATGAGCTTGAGCTCGGTGACCGTTATTGGAAATGCCTTGCGATTGCGGAACATAGACCTGGAATGATGTCTTACTGAAATCATTTGATAGAAAAGTAGTATCTAGAAATTGATCTTGCCGGCAAAGTAACTGAAAAGTCATTGCTATTAGGAATTTGAGTTATATGCTTTTCTTCGCTCACCACCTTAAAGTCATCACCACCAGTGTTTGATATCAAAATCTTAGCCTTCTTGATTGACTTTATATCGTGTTCAAAGGAGAGAATGTATTTTTGTTTTTTCCCTGAACGGTTGATCAAGATGGTAGAAAGTCTCTTTGACTCAATAGAGCTTACGACGTGTAGATTCGAGATGTCATGATGATCCTCTAGCACATTTGTGCCGACCCCCATGCTTAACATACTAAAGGCCTCTCCAGCAGGCGTAACTTTTTGGGTGTCGATATCAATTAAGGATCTCTCCGCAAATTTTAAATCATAGGCCTCAAAATCTTGTACCGGAGAATGTAGCATTTCAGAGAGCAATGTAGCATAATCAAGTCCAAAATCGGTATAGGAGTAGGCCCCCTTCCCATCGTTTCCGAATTTGATTTTTGGATATACGCCTAATTCAGACAAGCTAAGCATTATTTTTTTCCCGGCAAGGTTGCTAAATACTTTTGCTTTATTATTGAGCTCATTGCTGAACTCAATCTTGTTTCTTTCTTTGACGTATGAGTGGACAACCACGTAGTCAAATGAACTTTTTCTGTTGATGCCTTCTATGACAGTCTTCCACCATTTTTTTGGCTCCGCCACTTCTACGCCTCCATTTAGGTCTTTTGCGGCTTTTTTGATTCCGGCGCCTTCATATTTTGCCTGATCGAAAAAAGCAATTCGTTCTGCGATAGATTTTTTAAATAGTTCCTTGTTACCCTTCGCATTGAGTCTGTCTCTGAAGGCCACCATGTCGAGTTTTCCGTTGTTGATACCTACGCGTGCTCCGGGCAAGATTTTGCGCAGAGCGCTGGTGTGCGCAATGGCGGATTTTGCATATTCACTCGCACTGTAGGGATAGATAAAATTAGCATGATTACTTTCATTTCCGATTTCCCACTGACCGATAGGGCATTTTAAATCTTTCATTCTATTGGCAAGCGCTTTTAGACTTTTCACAGATCTCTTGAGCCCCTTGTCAAAGTCTGTAGTGTTGTAAGCAACTTGTTTTTTGCCATTCGGGAGAATGCCCCCCGATATGTAGGGTTCGCCCTTTTGGTTCACTACGAAGCCTGATTCGATGTTAATGACAACCACCCCTTTCGCTCCAATTGCTTCTAGTCGGTTACAAAAATCTTCTGGCGAAGGGTAGTTGGCCGGATTTTTAGCGAATACTCTTTTTTCATAGGGTTCAATTTCGGGAACAAAAACTTTATTGCTAAGGGGGTCGATATTTTGTGAAAAGTTACCACCGGGATATCTGAGTTTTTTAATACCTAACTTTTTAAGAGATTCAGTAAGGATATGATCTTTCGAGTTGCCACCACCTTCTCCAGTTTCGCTTAGTGAATCTTTTGGAAAAAATCGAAGAAGGTAGTTTGCTCCGAAGAACGTAGGTTTTCTTTTAAGGAGTATATTTTTTTTGATTCTAACTATTTTTTGATTAGTAGCAGAGGTTTGTGTGTTTTTAGCGGATGCTGGGGCTCTAGTGAGAGACTGTAATTTGCTCTTAGTAGTTTTGGTTAATGCCGTAATGGAGAGGGGTGCTTGGTAGGGTATGTTTGATTCAGTAGCCCCAGTGCTGTTGGTCTCTGTTACAATATCTTTCTGGGACCGGCCTCCAAAAGATCTAATGTCATCAGAACAATTTTTCAAGTTTGAAAAACAGCTAAGAGCCCCCATTTTATGTTTTTCTTTCAAATATATTTCAAGTCTAGTTATTTCAATTTCGCAGTCAGATTTTTTAGTTCCAGAATTTGAATTATCAAAACAGGCATCACGTTCTTTTGTCAGTTGACCCTCAAAAGCATCAATGCAATCAGAGGCCAACCTTACATTTTTACAGGTCGAACTGACTAGGGTTGAACAGGCTTGGCTAATCCCTTCAAGGGGTGATTGATTGCCTCCCTTCTTCTTCTGTTTTGACGTGCTTCCTAAGTATAGCCGAGCCTTTTGGCTATTGGGGTGTCTGACTACATCTTTAAGACGGTCGGTATAGCATTTTGTATAGGATGCTGGAGAAGCATTGTCTGCATTCGCTCGAGACCTTTGAGCATGCCCGAGTAGTAGCATCGTTGAAAGCATGGTTGAAATACAAAATAGAGACTTCTCGAATTTCTTCATACTTTTATAATAGATTTTTCAGATAGCTTTTACGAATCACATTTCGTGCTAGATTAAGTATTGATTAATCTACCGAATGTCATTGACGACAAGCTTTGTTCGACTGACCTTGTAGAGTCTTCATTTTGTGCGCCGCCCTGTCGTGGAAAATTATATTTTAGTCTTAATATACCGGGTATTGCTCGGACAAATGCAACGCTATATCGTGCATAAAGCATTATCAGCCAATCAGGAGCATCAACTTGAAAATACTAGTGACCCTCAAAAAAATCATACGTTTTATTGCACAAATTTTAAGAAGAGTATTTGGAGAAATCTCATGGGCTGCGCCCAAATGGCTTAAAGTTGTTTTTAGCAAAACTAAAACTACATATCTTAAAAATCCAAAACAATTTTGGACTAAGTGCCTTGGAAGCTTAGCTGTGTTGTCTCTTTGTGTGGGCGGATGGTACTGGTGGCAAAATAGACCAAAGCCACAATATTGTGCCATTAATGCTAATAATATTTACCCTCCTTCTTTTTATTCCAAAAAGAGCTCTTCACTCACGTTAAGTTTTAGTTGCTCGGCTGCCCCACTTGAGGCGATCAATCAAGAAGTCACAGAGGGCATTCAAATCTCTCCGGAAATGAAGGGTACTTGGCGCTGGACGAGCGATCGAATATTGAATTTTGAACCTTCCGGAACTTACTTAGACCAAGACTGGAAAGCTAACGAAAAATATACAGTGAAATTAGCGAAAAAACTAATTTCTGGAAACATTGTTGTAGAATCTTATTCCATAAATTTTACTCCTAATGCTTTGGACGCTTCGGTGCAGGATTTTAGTTTTGCAGTGGATGCTAAAAATCCTTCTCTTAGAAGAGTGGCGGGAGCGGTTCATTTTAATTGGCCCATTGACTCTGAATCGTTTAGGAAGAATACAACGCTACTTTTCAACAAAGTTTCTGGACCACTTAGTCAATCAGAAGTCGAAATTCCTGCCATCATTAGCTTTAATGACACTTTCACCGAGGCTTACGTGAGTTCCGAAAATCTTCCCGTTCCTGAGCTCGAAAGCACCGTGAAGCTAAAAATTAAAAAGGGTTTCGGCTTGTTGTCTGGTGCCGTTTCTTCCAAAAAATTTTTTAAGTCAACTAAAGTGCCTGGCCGGCGCGGTTCATTTAAAATCAATAGGTCTCATGTTGTTTATGCGCGGAATGATCGCTTTGAGCCAGAACAAATTTTAAATATTGAAAGCTCGCTCGAAGTAGCGTCTGAAGAGGTTGGCAAAAGAGCAAAGATTTGGCTTTTACCTGCCAAGGAATTTCCCAATGACAAATACGATCATGTTTGGACTTCTTTTGCTGAAGTAAGCCCTGCTGTGATAGCAAGATCAGAAAAAGTTGAGTTTACAACCATCCCTTCCGAAACTCCCTTAACGAAATCTCACGCTCTTAAAATTAACGGCACAGTGCCTTTTCAACGCTACCTTTATGTAGAAATTGCTGGAGATCTAAAGGCTTTTGGGGACTATGAGTTGGGAGATGGTTATCACAATACCACGGTTGTTCCGTCTAGCCCTAAAGAGGTAAAAATTCAGGGCCAAGGTATTTTGCTAAGTTTAGATGGCGAGAAAAAAATCTCTGTCGCTTCGCGAGGTGTGCGTGATGTTGTTGTCGAAGTTTCGAAAGTTCTTCCTGCGCAAATCAATCAATTGATTAGAACGTTGAACTATTCGAACATGTCTGAATTGCAGCTGTATCAGGGGAGCTCCGATACTTTTTCTGAGGTCTTTTCGAAGCCCATAACATTGGCCAATATCAATCCTACCAAAACAGAATATTTTTCTATCGATATGGAAGAGTTTTTAACTAGAGGACATTCGCAAAAAGGACTCTTTTATATTCGAATCAAAGAAAAGGATGGCAGAGTCTATGATCAAAGACTCATATTGTTAACTCGGCTGGGGTTTATTGCCAAAAAATCTTCAACCGATTCATATGATGTTTTTGTACAAGATTTAAAATCAGGTCTAGCTATTCAGGGGGCCTCTGTGGAAGTCATTGGCGCCAATGGACTTGCCGCTTTTAGCACTGTCAGCGACGCCTCTGGTAAAGCCGAAATTCCATCACTCAAAGATTTAGATCGTGAACGCCAGCCCATTGCCATTGCTGTACGCCAGGGTGAGAGTCTTTCCTTCGTTCCCATCAATCCTACCGAAGATAGGTTTCTTCAGACCTCACGCTTTGATACGGGTGGGGTGCAGGAATCATCCGAAAGTGATGCTTTAACCGCTATGCTCTTTTCTGATCGTGGCATTTATCGGCCAGGTGAAAGTGTAAAAATAGGAATGATCATTCGAAGCCGAAACATAAAATTTGCTAAATCAGAAATTCCATTAAGATGGGTTGTGACTGATTCAAAAGGCACAAAGGTTGCTAACAATTCAATCTCGGTTTCGACAGGTAATCTTTTTGAGGTCGACATCTCAACTCGGCCCGAATCATCAACGGGAACATGGAATATCGAGCTTCTAAGCGCGGAAAAGAATACTTACAATCGCACTGTGGGATCGACTAGTTTTCGTGTGGAGGAATTTCAGCCCGATAGAATGAAGATCAGCAGTTCTTTTTCACGCTCCATTGCTGATGGTTGGACAGCTCCCACCGATCTAAAGGCGCAAGTTGTTTTAAAAAATCTTTTTGGAACTCCCGCTCAAGATCGTAGAATCGTAGCTAGCTATAGTCTATCTCCAATCACACCAAACTTTAAAAAATATAAAGACTATAGTTTTTCTCCCCTACATGGAAAAAATGATAGATACATTCAGACGCCCCTCAATGATAAAAAAACTGATTCAGAGGGTAAAGCCTCTTTTGATCTCGATCTCAATGCCGTTGGTTCGGGACTCTATTCACTCCGATTTGAAGGTGAAGGTTTCGAAAATGAAGAAGGCGGAAGATCGGTTGTCAGTAGCAGCCGAATCTTGGTGTCTAATCTTCCTTATCTTGTCGGTGTCAAAAGAGATGGCGATTTAAATTATATCAATGTAGATGCTGAACGAAAAATTCATTTGTTGGCCATTGGTCCTTCGCTTGAGGGCATGGATGTTAATGATGTTTCCTTGAATTTGATAGAAAAGAAATACGTCTCTGCACTAATCAGAGATTCCAATGGTGCTTATAAATACCAATCTATTCAAAGAGAGATGCCTTTAAAGAGCAGCACCAAAAAAATTCCAGCTAAAGGTTTAAATGTCGATCTCGACACCGGAAAGCCGGGTGATTTTGTTCTCGTTGTCAAAACTTTGGATGGGATTGAGCTCAACAAAATTGAATATTCTGTCGCAGGTAATGCTATTCAACTTGGACGCATGGATCGAAACGCGGAACTACAATTGAAGCTTTCGAAATCAGACTACAAACCTGGCGAAAACATTGAATTAGAAATTAGGGCTCCCTATGAGGGGCGGGGTCTTATTACCATTGAGCGCGATCAAGTGTATGCGCACAAATGGTTTCGCTCTTCTGGGGCAAAATCTATTGAGAGCATAGCGGTACCTGAAGGTTTGGAGGGAAATGCTTATGTTAGTGTGAGTTTCTTACGGGATATCAACTCAAAAGAAATTTACATGAGCCCCTTGAGTTATGCCATCGCACCTTTTTCGCTAGCTCGCGATTCTTTTGAAACCAAAGTTAGTATCGATGCTCCTGAACGAGTAAGGCCAGGCGAAAAACTCTCCATTAAATATTCCACCTCCCGCCCATCTGATCTTTTGCTGTGGGGAGTTGACGAAGGTATCTTACAAGTAGCCAAGTACTCTGCGCCTTCTCCGCTTGATTTTTTCTTAAAGAAGCGAGCGCTTCAAGTTAGGACACTTCAAATTTTAGATCTTTTGATGCCCGAATATTCCATTATTAAAGAATTGCTTTCTCCTGGGGGAGATGGCGATGCAGAAGCCGCCTTGGGAAAAAACTTAAATCCATTTAGACGAAAGGGGCAAGATCCCATAGTGTTTTGGTCAGGTGTGCTAAAAGCTGACTCGAGGAAACAGGTCTACGAATACAATGTTCCTGACTACTTTAATGGCAGCATTCGCATTTTGGGACTTGCGAGCTCAAGTAGTGGAATGGGAACTCAAACGGCAAGCACAACGGTTAAAGGAGATTTAATTCTTACGCCAACTGCTCCTCTGGCCGCGGGTCATGGCGACATTTTTGAAATGAGTGTAGGCGTCTCTAATCAGACAGAAGGTTCAGGACAAGATGCCGATGTTCAGGTATCAGTAGAGGCACCGCCAGCCTTTGAGCTTATGTCCGAAGCGACAACAACTCTAAAAATTTCTGAAGGTGATGAAAAATCTCAAAGCTTTAAGATAAAAACCAAAGAGTCGTTTGGCGCTAAAAAAATTAAGATTACTGCCAAGACAAAGGGCAGCAAGGGGGTCAAAGAGGCTCACTATGATGTTGAAGTCTCGATTCGTCCTCTGACTCCTTATCTTCATCATGAAGAATTTCGCTTGAGTGATTCACTTCCTCAATCTTTTGAGCTACCTGAGCTCTACGAAGTTCTCAACAAATCACAAGTTCTAGTGAGTAACAACCCTCTAGATTTGGGTGAGGCTCTTGGGAATTATCTCTATGGATTTCCCTATGGCTGTACGGAGCAAATTCTTAGTCGTGCCATTGCTCAAATGGTCCTAAAATCCAGGTTTGGATCGACGACTGCAAAAGCGCCTACCGCTAAAGATGGTTTTATGAGCGCGTTGTCACAACTTCAAACTCGCCAACAAGATGATGGCGGGTTTGCGCTTTATCCGGGACAAAGTAGTCAACTTTTGTCGAGTGTCTGGACTTTACAATACTTAATTGAGGCAGATAAACGCGGTCTAAGGGCGGGGCAAACTTTGTTAGACCAAGCTATTAATTATGCGTACGAATTAAAGTTTGAACCAAACATGTCAAATGAAGATGCACGATGGACAAGTCTTGGGATTTACCTGGTGGCTAGCACTGGAAAAGTTCCGACTGCCAACCTTGCAGAATTTGAAGAGAACTTAATTAAGAAACGTAAAGACATGGAATATGATCTTGCAACGGTGTTTCTTGCGGGGACCTATAAACTTCTTAAGCAAGATGCAAGGGCAAATGCCCTACTTGATAAAATTGAGTTTGATAGCCCGGTCCTTGAGGCCCCTTATTATGCGTATAACACCATGGCCAGAAATGCAGCGCTGTTGATGATTGCGGCGAGACATTTTCCGGAAAAACAAAAAGATCTTCTAAATCAGAAATCTCTTCAACAAATGCTTGAACCTTTGCAAAAGGGCCAAGTTCAGACTTTATCGGCTGGACTTACGCTTTTAGCTCTAGATGCGGTTGGGAGAGCAGCTTCTCAAAACCCGGCTTCAGAATTTAAAAATAAAGATTCAAGTCAAACGTTAAGAAATCAGAAGAAAGAAGATTTGGATTTCCACCGTGTTGATACGGGTGCGTATATTGCGTCTATTCTGCCGAATGCCAAAGAAATTACAGTAAACGGCACATCTGCTTCAATGCTTTTTAGCTATGTCCAAACTTCGGGCTTTGAGGCTGGCAAAGATTTAAAAGAAATCAAACAAGGCATAGAGGTCCAACGTATCTTTTTAGATGAAACTGGGAAGCCGGCCGGAAACGAGATTCGTCAGGGATCTACTCTTACTGTTGTGCTACGCGTGCGCTCATTAAAGGGAAGTATTTCCAATGTGGCAGTCGTCGATTTGCTTCCTTCTGGATTTGAAATTCAACTCGACTCTGGGGCTTCCTCAGGCAGCTATGACTACATCGATAGAAGAGAAGATCGTGTGGTTGCGTATTTAAATGCAGGCGAAGGAAGCTCGGAATACCGATATAACATTAAGGCAGTAAGCCGCGGCGAATTTACAGTTCCGCCAATTTTTGCTGAGGCACTTTATAATCGAGAAACTAAGTACAGGGGCGAGGCATCTAAGATTGTGGTGAGCAAACCTTAGTTCAAGTATGAAGCGTAAAAAAGTAATTTTTTATTCCCTAATCATATTTTTTGTTTGCGCATTGTCTTTAAGACTTTTTAGTCGCCCCATACTATCGAGTTATTCGTTTTCGAAAGTTTTTCGAGATCGTCATGGAAAATTGCTAAGAGTCACACTTTCAGGCGATCAAAAGTATAGAATTTTTACACCACTTGGGGAAATAGATCCTAAATATATCCAAACGGTCCTTGTGCAAGAAGATCGATACTTTTACAGGCATCCTGGGATTAACCCGGTTGCTCTTATTAAGGCCGTTTGGGATACTTTTCTAAACAAAAATAGACGTGGGGCCTCAACAATAACAATGCAGCTGTGTAGATTGTTGGAGAAAGAAAACACGCGTTCTGTTTATAGGAAAATTAGACAAATTACACAGGCACTCGCTTTGGAGCTTAGTTACTCAAAGAACGAAATCCTTGAAGCCTATCTTAACCTTGCCCCCATGGGGGGGAACATTGAGGGGGTAGGGGCGGCAAGCCTCCTGTATTTTAATCACGATGGAGCCAATCTGAAGCCGTCAGAGCGAATTGCATTGGCGCTCATCCCCCAAAGTCCCGTTAAAAGAAGCCTTCATTTAAGTTCGGGTGATCCTTCTCTATGGAAGAAAAAACGAGCTGCCTTGTATCAGACATGGCGAGAACTACATCCGGATGACAAGAATTTTTCGGTTGATGTGGAGATTGAAATGTCTCCTCAGGCCACTGAAACACTTCCTTTCAGGGCGCCTCATTTTGTTGAACAAATTTCTCGCCAATATCCAAATCAACACCGCTTTCAAACAAGTTTAGATTTAAACATTCAAACTTTTATAGAAAAAAAGGTAGCCGCTTACGTAAGAACAAATTCAAAGATTGGAATTAATAATTCAAGTGTCTTGCTTATGGATTACCAAACGGGAGAAGTTATATCTTATTTGGGGAGCGCAAATTTTTTCGATGACTCAATCTCTGGTCAGGTTGACGGGATTCAAGCGATGCGATCACCGGGGTCCACTCTTAAACCATTTGTTTATGCCTTAGCGATGGATGAAGGACTGATTCACTCTGAGACTTTATTAAGGGATACCCCAAAAAGTTTTGGAACCTTTGATCCCGAAAATTTTGACAGAATTTTTCTTGGACCTTTGCCAGCCAAAGATGCCCTTATCAATAGCCGCAATATTCCTGCTGTTGAATTAAGTTCCTCTCTAAAAAAAATATCGCTCTATGATTTTCTAAAGTCTCAGGATTTTTTAATTCCACGTCCTGAGAGTTACTATGGATTGGGATTAACTTTGGGCGGGGCCGAGGTAAAAATGGAAGACCTGCTAAGGCTCTATGCGGGTCTTGCTAGAGCGAAAGCATTGAGCTCTCTTCAGTATTTTAAATATGTCCCAAAAGATTCCCGCTTCCCAGACATGGCCAATCCCTTAGACAAAGAGTGGGCCATTAGTCCGGAATCAGCCTGGATGACCCTTAATATCCTTTCTCAGAATCCACGCTTAGAAGCCGCCCGCTACTTGAAATGGAGTACAAAAAAATTAGATGTCGCGTGGAAGACTGGCACTTCAAGTGGTTTTCGTGATGCTTGGACGTTGGGTGTTTTTGGCCCTTATGCTTTAGCCGTTTGGGTTGGTAATTTTTCCGGTGAGTCAAATCCAGCTTTTCTTGGGAGAGAGGCTGCCGCGCCATTGTTTTTTGAAATCGCTGAGGGACTCTGGGAGAAGGAAAAATTTGATTCAAAAAATGAATGGAACACTCCAACAGCTAATTTAAATGTGAAGGAGATCGAGGTTTGTTCCGTGTCGGGTGGGGTGCCTGAAACATATTGCCCACATAGAAAAAAGGCTTGGTTTATTCCTGGCGTTTCTCCTATTGCGAAATGCAGTATTCATAAACAGCTATTGATTTCAAAAAAAACGGGGCTTCGTGCTTGCGCTGGAGATCTGTTGAGCAAAAATATTTTGCCTGCTATTTTTGAAGTTTGGCCGACTGATTTATTGGAAGCATACAAAGCCTTCGGGATTTATAAAAAAGCTCCTCCCGAATTTGATTCTTTTTGCGCGCTTAGCAGCCGAAATGATTTTGAAAAAGGTGCTCCGCCAGAAATTATTTCTCCAAGAAAAGATGTCACTTATGCTATTAAAATGTCAAAGTCTCCGAAAGAAAATTTGATCCCCTTTCAAGCAATAGTCGATGGTGATGCACATAAATTAGATTGGTTTTCAGATAGTGAATATCTTGGTGAAAGCACTGCTAAAGACACGTTTTTTTGGCAAGCTCGTCGTGGAAAGCACCTCATTACCGTTGTAGACGATTTGGGCCGATCAAGGAGTCAGTGGCTCGAGGTAAAGTACGTTCCTTGATGAAGCTTTCGCGCCTAATTTTTGACATTTCTATGTCTATAAAGACATTAATTTTTACAAGAAAAGTCCGATAAAACTAAGATGTTTCTATTCTGGCAGCGAATGTTTTTGTGCATTGCCTTAACGGCGTGCGCGCATCAGTTCGAAGTTGGGCAAAAACTTGAAGCATCATCATTTGCAGGGTTACGCGCTCCAGCGGCGACATCTCAAACCCTCGACGAATTCATGGCTCAAGAGAAGCCCCTTCGTATGGCTAAAGATCTACCTGAAGAATCCTATGTGCCCTTTACGGCCAAGCGCTTGAAAAAAGCAAAAGTTCTTTGGGTAAATTTTGCAGCCCTTCGAGAGATGAACATTGCTATTCCTTCAGAAGGACTCACTCCGGAATTTGAAAAAAGTATTTTAGATCAATTTGCCTATATGGTTCCAAACAAGTCAGATGATTCTGACGGGTTTGTGGATTCCTTTAAGACATTTTATGCCGATCGATATGGCGGTACTGGCATCGGTTATAATGGGGGAAGTGGTCGCGCGGGCACGAGTGGGCCACTTCAAGTTAAAAATATTGGTCGAACGCCTTTGGTTAGCGAGTTTACGGAATTTAGTCATAATCATGGAGGTGGTTCGATTAAGGAAGCTGTGCAAGAAGCTGTTTGGGGTGAAGTTGCAAATACGGAATTACCTCAAGGCGCCAATCGAGTTCTTTTTATTTTGGACACGGGCACCTTCACCCATTGGGAGGACGGAACTCTAGAGAAGCGTTCACTTATTGTACGTCAAGATCCGTTGAGAGCTGCACATTTTATTGATGCCCCCGGATACAGTGCTCGGCTAGGGCAACTCGAGGACACGGATCGAGTTCGTGCCGCTCTTAATCATCTTATTGATGCACTTCCAGCTTCCGCGAATGATAATCCGGCAGCCGATGAGGCTACTCAACTGCTTACACGCATTGATGCTATGTACGAGCTTCAAATTGAGCAGATGGCCTATGCTCATGCAAAGAAAATATTTCACGGTGCTATGGCGCCGTCTAACATTGAGGCAAATGGGCGCTATCTTGATTACGCAAGTGTCACGGCAACCGCAGGTTATGTTGACCAGTACGCTGACCAGGACCGTTTCCCCACGATGACAAGAGAGATTGAGTGGATACATAAGTCTTACAATGAACTCTACTCTACTTTAAAAAGATCTTATCCGCGTAAGGAAGCACTCGTTAAATTGCGCGAAGTTAGCACTATGAATTCTAGATTGAATTTACTTTATGAACGAGAGCTTAAAAAGGCGTTTCTTGAACAATTAGGTTTTCCACGTTCATATGTTTTTAAGACGGCACATGAAAACAGTGCTCGTGACTTGGGAGATGCGGTCCTAAAACTTTTAAAACACGATCAGGTGAAGCGAGTGCATCACAATGATGACTTCGCTAAGCTTAAGCTTCATGCCAGGCTAGAAGAGGTGCTTCATGATTCTTTGAACGATCTTTCACAAGATGTTGAATTAGCAGGAAAGTCTCTTGCAGAGAAGCTTGATATTCCGGTCGAAGAAGCTCAGAATTTGGTAAGTCTAACACGCGGGTATTTTTTGCGCCTCGCTGACCTTGCTAAAAATGAAGGTGTTAGCTCTGAAGGACTAAGAAAAGGAATCTTGCTTCGCAGCCCCATTCTCAATCGAAATATGCCCGAGCTTTACCGCGAAGCCTTTAAGCGAGAAATCATTGCTAAGGTAGACGTGTATGCACAATCAAAAGATCGTTCTATGCTCTGGAACTACATTGATGCCAAAATGCGATCAAATAAACGAGGCTTTAATTCCCTTTTGCCGAATGCGGTGGTCATCACGGAGGATATTGACTTCCTTAGCGGGACGACTCGCCAGCTTGTATTTGATGAAGTTCATCAGGTTTATAAAGTCGTGATAGCTGCTCCCATTGTTGATGGAGAGGTTTATTGGCACATGCATCGAATTCCAGTTTCTGAATTTGACGGGCTCAAGTTGCGTGCTGGTATTCATTCTTGGAAAAAAACTGAGGACGTTATAGCTAAGAATGCGGGAAGATCGTATTTATTTGAAATTCCTGTTGGAATTTCTCCTCCACAAAATATTGAATATGTTTTAGGAAATTCAGACGGATCACACTGGTGGAAAAATGGTGATAGTAATTTTCATATGTCGACTTCGGTCGACGCTGTCCCAGTAGGCGGCTCTTGTAGTGATTCGGTCAGTGTACTTCTTGGTAGATGACCCGTAGAAAATATTCCCTCGTTTTCGAATTTTAAATAACTTATTCGAATTGGCTCTGAAGGTGGTAGGCAAGTTCTTCGGGACTTTGGTAAAAAATATTTTTGTATTCAGGTGAGTTTTTTACAAGGGGAAAGCCTGCCTGTACAAGCATGCGAGTTAACAACAAGCGAGATGTTCTTCCATTTCTATCGGCAAATGGATGAATGAGAATAAAGTTTTGGTAGAGCCTAGCAATCTCTGCAAGATTTGTTTTGGTGGAAATATTATTGACCTGCTCCAGTAGCTGAGTCATCTGTTCCTCGACCTTGGTAGTCTCGCTGAACTTGTGAATAGCTGGGGCGCCATTAAAGACATCTTCAGTTCTGTAGCCACGTTCTACGGCAGATACGTCAGCTGGGCCCTTCATAGAGGTGTTCCAAGCTATGAGATCTTTGTGTGTTAATTTTTTTCCAGATTTAACATCTTCAAAAAGTTTACTCACAACCTTTTGATATTTTTCTGTCGGCACCTTTGCAGAGTTTTCACTGGCTTTGTTTAAGAACGTCACGAATTTTTTGGTATCGCTAATTTTTGAATAATCAATTCTTTGTGATTCATCGAGGGAGACAACTTTTGCGCCAAAATCTTCTGCTTTTTTGAAACCCTTAGAATCCGTGCGGAAATATTTCCAGCGGTTATAATCTCCTTTGACTCCTTTGAAGTACAGCACTTCGCCGCGCACACGCTTAAGAGCTATGTGACGAGTTTTTTTGTCTCTACTCATTTTATCTTCTTCAACTCTAAGGGCCTCAAGTCCTTCATGTGGATCGATTATGCCCCCTTTGTTTAGATTGATATCTCCAGGAAGGATAAAGGCCTCTTCTCCAATTTTGAAGGGAATGGAGTCGCTCAGCATATTGTATCCATAGGCCTCAGGATTGCTTCCAACCCCAGAGAAGACTTCTGGATCGATTGTGTACATGGCGGGAGGGATTGAATTCTCATCTTCGTTGGGAAGGGAATGGATTATAGCTAAACACTTGGAATATGAGACTTGTGATTGAGCCGTAGAACTTGTAAAAGTTAGAAAACAAATTAATGAGAGAGAGCAAAGCATCCCAAGCAATGGCCCAAATTTGTCGCTCTTCATGATTTGATTCTACACTAAATTTATATTCGTAAGTGTTTAAAAATTGACTAGATGATAAGATTAACCACAGGTAACTTGAAATGAATAAAGCATTGGTGATTTATGATGGCGATTGTGGCTTGTGTGAAAAATCACGACGACTTTTTAAAAAACTAGATTTCTTTGATCGTTTTGAATGGCAGCCTCTTCAGAACAGTGCCATCTATGCTAATCATCCAACAATTACCCAAGAAAGCTGCAAAAAAGAAGTAAAGCTTATAAGTTTAAATGGTGAAATTTCGGGTGGGGCGGACGCCATAATAAAAATTTGTCTCAAGCTACCCTTGGCCATTCCTTTTGGAATCTTGTTCTGGCCGCCTCCCATGAGGCAGCTTGCTCGTTGGCTATACAAAAAAGTTGCGGATAACCGGTATAAACTCAGTAAGTTTCAGTCAAAATCTCACTCAAAATCTCACTCAAAATCTCAATGCAATTTGGAAAATAAAGAACCGTAGCTTGTATTAGTTTTTGCTTTACTTTCATATCGAAGCAACTAAACTGAAATGGCATGAGAAGGCAGCGAGGGGCATCAGGCCTAACTTTGATCGAAGTTTTAGTTGGTGCGGCCATATTGGCTTTTATTGCTATGGGGGCAGCCACACTACTTACAAATACATCTGAGCATTCTAGCCATCAGCGAAGAATGAGCACCGCTATTGTCATTGGTCGCTCGACAATGGATGAGTTACTTTCCCTATATATGAGTGATCCTGATTTAAGCGAGGGCTCACATAGTAAATTCTTTGATCGCTTTGGCGCGGGACTTGCCACCGCTCAGCCCGGTGGTTTTGAAGCGCAGTGGGACGTTATTGTTGATCAACCTCTTGCAAACATGAAAACCATAAAGCTCAATATCCGTTGGACCGAAGGAAGCAAAGCACGCGTAGCGAATTTTGAGGTGTATAGGTGACTGCTTCGCAAAAAGGTTTGACGTTGCTTGAAGTTTTAGTTGCAGGAACTTTCTTGTTGGCTATTGCTTTTATGGGGTCGAAAATTATGAATAGTCTCAGCTCAAAAGCTGAAGGGGAAACAATTCGAATTAATTTAGACGCTGATTCAAAAATTGTGACCAATCAAATTTCAAAATCGTTGAGACAGGTGGGGGGAAGCTCGCTTCGTCCCTGGGCTTCGGTTTGGGTCGAGGACAACTGCGGCGCTCGCGGACCTTTTCCGGATTGCAATGGAGCAGATCGCATAAGTTTCGCGCAGCCATCTTCGGTTTCTGAGTGTTCGGTGCTTTCGAGAGACTCAGCAAATAGCTGGATTTTTATCGAGGCTTCCTCGGGATGTTGTCTTACAGCTGCACATCTTAACCAGGCAGTTATTGTTCATCAGGGGTCCTTCTATGATACTCTATTTATACGGGCGATAGATTTAGGTGCCTGTCGAATTGACTTTGAGGATTTCAGTCAAGCATCGGGGCAACAGGTGTTGCCCCCAAGTGATGCTGATTGGATCACTGCGACGATGGTTCCTGTTGATATCAAAACTTTTTTTATTGATTCTGCTCAGAATGCACTGATGGAAGTTTTTGATGCTAACAACAGTGCCTCGTTTGATGCCGGAGAAACTAAGGAGCTATTTGGAGACCTCGTAGATTTTCAAATTGCACTTGGTTATGACTCGAACCCCGCCGATGGAAGAGTCAGGGATAGCCAAGACGAAAATGATGAATGGCTATTCAATATTAATCATGTGAACGATCAGTTTGGTAGTGGGGGGCTCTCAAGCGCACAGCCCGCGGATCTTTGGGCTATTAGGGTTGAGTTCTTGGGTGCGCGTCAGAATTTTAATACTCCGGAAGCGAATCCGAGTCGCGCGCTACTGAATGGACCCCTGCGTAGCTTCCCCAATTCTTCTCTCATCCAGTCACGGGAAACAATTTATTTGAGGAGTGCTTTTAGCTTTAGCAATTAAATGAAAACGAAAGCGGGAAACATACAGCTCACGGTTTTAATGGTTGGCCTTTTTGTCGCGATTCTTGGTGGTGTTCTCTTCAATACAATCCGACACGGTCTTGATCAAACACAAGGGGCCCTCGAAAGGACACGATCGCAATACGCTGCAGAAAGCATGTTAAGGGCTGTCGCACGTCTGTCACAAGACTACGTTGCAGAAAATGGATCGATGATTGATCCAGGCGGAGGAATCAATAGTGCAGCAATTGAAGCGTATGTCACGGCACGCCTTGGTAGCGTGCCATCGGCTAATTATGGTGTTAGCGATTTTGATATATCTATTGATGGCATTCCAAAGGTTGAAGTGATTCCCAATGGGCCTTTCGAGGGCATGCAAGCACTCACGACCCCTTTAAAAGGTGAAATTGAAATTCAGGGTAGCGGATCTTTCCGTGATCACGCAGAGATCGAGGCCAACTTTGTATTGGCCACCATCAGCGCCTTTCAGTTTCAGATATTTGGAATTAGAAGCGTAAATTCCGTTTTTGGTGATGATACGACTTTTGATGGCAGAATTCACTCCAACCGCCATTTTTGCATTGGAGGTTTTCCGTTTACTGGATTCAAGGTTACCGCAGCCGATAAAGTGGTTCATTATAAAGATGTCATATGTAATCCTGCATACCCGCACCCTGTAGACCCGAGCACCAAGTTCTCAACAACACCCACGTTTTCTGCGACACTCACCCATGATCTCACCTTAACCAATGATCACGGTTGTATGAATTGTGAGGGCAGCGGCCTTGCGTGGAGTGATTTTGCTCTAGCTACTTGGAATGGCAATGTTATGGATTCTGCTCACGGAGTAAAAGCACTAAAGCTGCCTATTACCAATACTGTTAGTGTTCCAAAAGCATGCAATTTTACTTCTCCAGGAACGTATACTGACAATTATTCGGAGCGTTTGCTTGTAGAGCCCGTCATGCCGAGTGATCCAGCCGATGTTAAAAGGCAAAAAATGGCATATAAGGCCGACATTAGAATCATTAACGGAGTTTGGTATATCAAAGATCCCGCAGATGCCAATAACTGGCCAGGACTGCCGATTTGGTCTGATCATCCGGGGAGTTTCGAAAGCACCAATGAAGAAAACATAGAAGGAGTGAAGCTGGTCGGCCAACAAGACATCAGGGTGTTTTGGCAAAACTATGCAGGAGGGATTTATGCATGGCCAAATACTTTGCAGACTCCAGAAAAGTATTCGTACTATGAGTATGACGAGTCAATTGCTAGCATCAATGTATCAGCCGCCAACACCGGTGTTATTTCTTATGGAAGTCTTCTCAGAAATTCGGCTCCTTTAGAGTGGAAACCTGGGCATTGGATAGAGACTAGCTCTTCTTCATTGTGCACGCCCGTGCTGCCGCCGGGCGGAACCCCTCCGGCCCCCATATCAAATTGTACAAATTGCAACACAAGCGCACTTTTGAATGCGCGCACCCAACTCACTTGTTCCAATAGCGGAATTGCACCGACTCTTGCCGCTAATTATTTGAACGCCACACGAAGTGGATTTACTGCGCCTATTCATTACACGAATTCAGCAGGTAGTGTGAATATTCGTAAGGCGCGAGCTCGGCGATTGCCGGTGAACTTTGATATCGACGCATTAAAGCAAGCGCTTATTTGCCCTGCCGTTCCGAACGGAGAACTCGGGTGCTATTTTGGTGCGGGCCGGCCGATGGGCCGGGATTTCAACGGAATTATATATGTGACTCATACTTGGCCGTCACAAATGAATCTCAATGCTCCGGCAGAGGTCCCCTATTCGGGAGCAGTGAGCGATCCGGCCCAAGCTCCTGCCAGTCACCTGGCCAGTCAACAGGCGCTACCGTTTCCACTTTGCTCGGCGGACTCGTCGGTTCTTCCGGGTGGTAGGGCCGGACAATCTTTTGATGGAAGCAGTGGTGTTTTTAGAATCCCAAATTGCTCAAGCTCTACCATGTCTCGGCCTGGGTTACTGAGAATCGTGAACGGAAGAGATTTGGTCAGCAGTTTTCCTAACGGGCTCTCTATAGTTTCAAATCTGCCGGTATATTTGGTTGGAGATTATAATGCTACGTCGAATGTTTCATCGGCAAATGCAACGCCATGGATTCCGGCTCTTGTGGGAGGAGACGTTGTTTATGTCATCTCTAACGAATGGAGCGATCAAAATGCGCGTTGGGATATCATTCCCGCAACGCAACCGCGCGTGGTAAGCACGAATGTTGCGCAGAACTTAGCGACCATCGGATATTTGCACTCCTTTATGATGGAAGATTGGAGGAGCAGAACTTTCAGATTTACGGGATCCTCCATTTGGGCGCATAAAGATGTCATTGATTGTGTTGCTGGGGGGATCATACCTCAATCTGATATTACGAGCTGGTCCCCGCAAAAAATTATTAGCAAATTTGATCCTCATTTCTTGCGTTTTAGTATGCAGCCTCCAGGAGCTCCGGTTTACGATACCTTTGCAATTAAGAACTTTAAGTACAAGTAAGTAAGGTTCATCGGTTCATCCCGGTTAATTGGAGCGGCAAAAGCCGCAGTTATAATTTCAAATAGTTAAAACTAGGTTCAGGGACATTTCGGGACACTTGTGAAGAACTGTGTTTCTAGCGTCTGACGACACTAAGCCACTAAATCGAACTCAATCTTGTCGTAGCTGACTCTCGGTGACTTCACTTTGCGTCCATCTGCTACGGATTCAACAACCTCAATGACACCTAAAGCCTCAAAGAAGCGTACAAGTTTGTTGAGGTTGGATACGTCCAGACCTGTCTTTTTAGAAAGATCGTAGATTGAAGTCGGCTTGAGAGTGCGGATCGACTGGAGAACATGAAGATTGCCTACAAAACGCTCGAAGTCTTTGCGGTTATCAAAAGATACCTCAAGATGCGTTTTTTTAAGCTTACCTGCCCGAGCAGACTTCAAAGTTTTCTTAAAGTCTTCTAAGGCTTGGCTGGTCGGTTTGACTGACACAATTAATTTCTTCATAGCTTTACTCCTAAGTGCTCTAAGACGATTTGTTTGAAATCATCTATGAGCGTTTCTTCATCTATGAATTGGTAGTCAATCTCCTGATCGTCAATGTGCATATGGGGACCTTTCGGATGATGATTGTCAAAAAGAACTCTCTTCTTGGTTTTTAAATCAACACAGATCAATCCATATTTAATGCCGTCAGGGTAATCACTTTTGTTTTTAGACAAATCGTGAATACTTAGCTCAACCACATAACGCCCTTTTATCATGGCTTTATGCCAAAACTTCAATGACGCCTTCATATATGGGTATTATCGCACCCATATAGGGGTAAGGTCAAGACACAAAAGTGTCGCATGAAAAACAGCGGTTTGGGGGTCGAAAAACTTGCAATCATTTCATCACCTTCAAGGGCAAAACGATCCCTTTCTCGGTTGTCGGAAGCTCCACTCTTAAGCCATCCATTTGACCACGCATATTGATTCCTGCTTCACGAAAGTATCGATCAGTAGTGCTGAGCTTAGAGTGACCGACATTCGCCTTGACGATGCCAAGGGGAATGTTGTCTACCAATGCTAGCGTAATGTGTGTGGCTCTTAATTGATGGTGTGTAACTTCCTTGAGACCAATTTCTCTGCAAAACGCGCGGAGCACTTTTGCCTGATGACCAGATCTCCAGCTTTGACACTTAACTGAAATGACGAAGTCTCCAGTAGTTTGCAACTTTAGCTTTTGCAGTTCAGGAATCAGGAAATCTGGAACGGCGACAATTCGACCATGCCCACTCTTAAGATTGTCAACAAGACCTTCTCCGGGGATAAACTGTCTCTGAAGATGAATGAGCCTGTTCTTAAAATCAACATCGGACCATTGAAGTCCAGCCAGTTCACTTCTGCGTAGCCCCAGAGAAATTGTAATCAACCAGATGTAGAAATATGGGTGATTACGTTTACTGGCTTCGTTGAGAAGAATTTTTACCTCTTCGTGGTTTAAAGCCAATTGCTTTTTTCTCGGCATCCTTCGCATTTTACAGTTACTGAAAGGATTGGCTTGAAGCGCTCCGATGGTTACTGCAAATGAAAATACACACCGTACTTCTTTCAAAATGTGATTCGTCGTAGATCTGCTGACGCTTTTTGATTCGAGTTTGTCTAGCTCATCAGTCACAAATTGAGGAGAAATAAGTTCAAAGGCCATCGCATTCCAAAGCGCTGTATGCTTCAGAATGCTTTCTTTTGTTTTCACAACCTGTGGACTAAAACCTAAGGGGTCAATCGCAGAACGAATTTTTTCAGTGATACTGTCTTTGTATCGGAAAACAAGTTCACCCCAAGTCTTAAAATTGATTTGGGATGGCTTTCTCTCTCTACACTGACTCCAGAGTTCACGGTGAATAAACTCAGCTCTAGCCTTTGAGGTAATGAGTGATTGAAATTTTTGGACACGTTTTAGAGTGTATCGATTGATGGCTTCAACACGGACCTTGTAAAAAGTCTTGAAGACACCTTTCGACACTTCTTTTTTGTATGCTCTTATCGACATATGGGATCTCCTTTTAAAAGTAGATCTAAGTCGGAGAGTTTAAAACGTAAGCTTTTCTCAAAAAGTTTATAGCCTCTAATTTTACCTTCGTAACGCCACTTTCGGACTTGCTTTGGCGAGGTACAAAGGTATTTTGCTGCCTGTTTAGTAGTTAACCATTTGGAATTTTCAAAGAACGAATCCTGATGAGAAGTTACATCAGAGTTTCCCTCTTCTCTAGATTTTATTTTCTTCGCTTCCATCTCTTTTACCTCACTGAGTTAAGTATCCGAAGTGTTTGCAGTCTCCGATTTTGGCAGTTCCAAGCACCAAACAAACGGGTCCTTTGTCGCCTGTAGCTCCACTCTCGCCAGCTAGACCTTGCGGTCCGCTGGGTCCGCGTGGACCAGGATTAGCAACCCTGCAAAGATTTTTGGAATCGCGACTACCTGGATCGCCTCCAACACCGCCCGGTCCACCGTTTCCGCCATCGCCTCCCGCTCCAGCTAAACCTTCATCGATTTGAGTTGTAACTGTGAGCTTCGATGGATCGACGACTTCGATCAGTATAGGAGAAGATAGCCCAGCATTGCCGCCAGCTCCGCCTTTGCCGCCCTGACCGCCACGATGTCCTTGACCTCCATCACCAGTTTGTTTGCTACAAAAATATTCCCTCGGACAACGAGGCTCTGGTTCAATTGGTGACATCGGCCCAATAGGATCTACGGAAAACCAGCAGCGACGCTCAGAAGAGTATTCTCCGTTATTGCCACGTCCTCCTTTGGCACCTGTGGAGCCGGTAGCACCCTTCGTTCCCTTGGCTCCAGCTTGGCCTTTAGCTAAGACCTTCAAGCTTCCACGGCCACTTTTGGCGCTTAGGTGGAAGGTTTTTCCATGGCGCCCATCTTCGCCGTTTTGAGGGATGGGAGACATGCTTGTCGTGTCTATCGTTCCGCCGTGAGATACGAGTTCCTCCACCTCTAAGCTGAGTTGATGACCATTGGTGACAAGGACGCCAGTTTCGAGAATGATGAGTCTCCCAATGCGGTCTGGATAACTTGTCATCACGACTCGCTCAGAGATAATTAGATCCTCTAAAACCTCGCCCGAATCATTATCGATAAATAAATTTCTAGACTGAAACTTATCTCCTTCGTCTGTTATTGCATCATAAGCACACGCACCCAAGAACACCGCAACTAGCAACACCATCCACAGTTTCAGACTGCTTTTTTTTATATTTAATATTCTATTCATATTCATATCCTTTCCCTGTTTTGTTTCTTCTTTCTAACTTCCTTAGCCTTAGCCCCAGCTGACCTATTAACATTGGACCACCAGTCCGATATGTTGATAGGTCAGCTGGGGCGACCAAGGCGTCTCGAAGGAATTAGGAAGAAGAAACTTCGTTAAATTAGTCATTTATGTATTGCCCTCTTGAGCATTAAATAAAGCCCCCGGAGGAAGGCACTCCTCCATGACTTCATCGCGTTTGTGAGTTTCTCTAAGTGAAATTAGTGCAAGCCAAGTTAGAAGAGGCATCTCACCAGCTCCACATTTCACATTCATTTTCTGAACATCAAATAAAGAATTCGAAAGTACCGCTGACGCAAGAAAGCTGCTGCTTCCGCCCTTTATTCGAAGAGCTTTCTTTGCTTCTCTAGTTGTATAAATGCTCTCAATTTTTTTGAGACTCGCTTCATCGGGAACAAAGTAAAGAAGACCACTAAACGATGTGTGGCGAGTGTATGTATTGAGCCTTGCCGCGAGACGATTAGAGCTTCGGTGGGACCTATCTACCTCAACTGCAATCCACCTGTAGGCATCTTTATCAAGCTCACTATTGCTATCGACAATAGGCACCCCAAGACACAAATCGGGGAGATAACCGGCCTCTCGAACCTTCTCAGTCATAAGATGCTCAGGTAGTAGTCTAAACTCGCCAGATGCCTCGCGCAGCACCCACACATAAGGCAACTTTCTTTCAATGCTAGCCTGAACCTTTGTGCAATTCGTCTCATGTGGATACTGCGACCAATGTGTACTCTTATTCCTAAATTGATTGATGGGAATCCCGGTAAGCTCGCTCACTTGCTCTATTGCCTTGTCATCCGTGGCCAGTAACCAGTAGTGGCAAGGAGAGCCGCCAATTTGTAGAGATCCTTTCTTGATGAGCCCACTTGATGCAAGATTGCCTAGTACCTGACGGAGCCATCTCTTAGTAACTTTTTGAGTCATTAGCTCTGCTATGGACGACCTATCCATGACTCCATAACGAGCCAAAAGACTAAGGATTTCTATTTTCTTACTTACGCGCTTATACATCTTTGCCTCCCTTCACACTGGGCAAGTTAGGAATTGCTATCTTGAGATTCTTCATCAACTCATCAACGTCTTCTTTAGTTTGAAGCTTGGCATTTGAGAGTAGAGTCTTTACACAAACGCAGCTCGCTTGGATCTTTGAAATCTCATAATTGCCGTGACTAAGTATCCATTCGAGCACATCTTGCTGCCTTACTTTGCCGTTTTTAAAACCCTTATTGCATTCTTCGACGACCTTGCAGAAACGCTTGTATGTTTCCTCACTTATATTTAATTGAATTCTTTTCATTGGAGTCTCCTTTCATTGAGCAGGCAAAAAAGTCTGCTTCTGGTTTGCGGGGTTAAAGGGATTGGGTGGAAGATCGCCGAAGCGAAGCCTTTCATCTTGGTAGTGTTTCTGAGAATTCATTCTCTCCTCAACTGAGTTATGTAAAAGGTAGGAAGTAAGAAGACCTACTCCCAGACCGATGCCAATGCCCATCAAAGTATTCCGGGTTTGAATCTGCTTTCTGGGGCCACTGTAGACTGCGGAGCCGGTGTATCCGCCTAGTGCTACTCCTCCAGCTCCCCCCAATATGAGGGAGCGTGGACGAGTAGAACAGCCACTCAGTAAAGTAATAGCTAAAGCGATCGAAAATAATTTTAGTTTTTTCATTTTAGTTCTCCTTCTTTTGATAGTTTTTGGATCTTGGAAAATGAAGCTGGAAGACATCGCCAGAGCTGCCTTTGCTTCTTAGTGAATGGTTCATGAGCACGAAGGCATGACCTGTATTGAGGCTCTTAAGTTCATCTGGGTTGCATCTAAATTCTCTTGTATCTCGTACAGCCATGACACCCGTCTCACTTTGTGATCCCAGACTCGTGACAACCTGTTTGGTTGCCTTCTTTGTGATGACAGTTCCAAACATGCGAGCAATGTTGTCTGCTGTGTCGGGATCGTGAACCCTTAGAACTATTTTGGTGGATGAGTTATCATTGATCTGACTGACGTAGTTGTCTCCTGCTGCTTTCAGATCGCCCATGCTTTGATGGCTAAAATGAAGTGCAAGCCCCGCAGATCTAGCTTTTGCAATAAGCTCAAGAAAAGCCGGACAAACAAGGCTTCCAAACTCATCGAGGAACACGGGAGTAAACACGCCCTTGATCTTCTTTGACTGCACATTTGCCGCATGAAGAGCAAGATCCCCGATAATGAGTCTTCCAATTGTCGCCGTCGTCACAGGATCAATCAAAGCCGGTAACTTAAAGTAGATGATCTCGCCATTAAGAATCGCCTGAGAAAGGTTCAGTTCTTTCTCGTTAGATTCTCCAGAGATGAGATTACCAAGTTCTCCATAGCAAAGCTGATTGACCTGAGAGACAAGCCCGGCAAGCTGACTGTACTCTTGTTCGGTGATCTTCAAGGGCTTGGTGTCAGTTGTAAGATGGGCGGCTAATGAACTTGCAGAAGCCAAAGCCTCATTGAGCCAATGCAGAGTCACGCGCTCATCTTTCCGAGTCTGTGAATCAGCAAGACGCATGAGTGTGTCGCGGCACCTTGTTTTATAAAACTCGTCTGACCAGACCATTGAGTTGAAAAGACGTAGAACAGCATCAGTATTATTTCCCGATCCAAGCGGATTGTATCGAAAAGATTCTTTTTGCGAATCCACATCAAAGATATTGAGCTTGTTCAGGGATCTGGGATGATCTTTTAGAAACCTTATGAACGATTCCTCGCCCTTGGCGTCTACTATGACAATGGGAAATCCTCGTCTTGCATCTTGATCGATTAGATTCAATAAAACGCTTTCAGTTTTACCAGAGCCCGTAGTTCCTAGAACATGAACATGCCTAGAGCGCACCTGATCTGGTAGGTAGATTGGAATCCTAAGATTCTCCTCCCATCCTAAGTAGCTCGATAGAGGGTGTTCCTTCTTTAGAGCTAGTGGAAGGCCGCTAGCGGTTTTCTTGTTTTGAGCGTGTTTCTTCGCACTTTCTGAAAAGAATAGCCAGTGAACGAGAATCACTAAGGCCATGCTAGGAACAAGCACGATTAAAATTTCGATGGTTGGAAAATGAAATAACATATTGTTTCTCCTTAAAAATCTTCTGTGAGTTGGATGAAAAATTCTTGTCCTGATTTCAGGGACAATGCACTAGCTTGGTTGTAGATAGGGTTGAGATCTGAAGAGGCTTCCTGTTGAATCCCCTTGATGAGAGCTTTCAGCAGAAAGCTTGAAAAGTTATCTGAACCAGAAAGGCTAGATGTTCCAGAACGTGCGGCACCGAGCAGAGATCGACCTGCCATTCCTTCAAGCTTTTCGGCTGGAATGCCTAATGTGCCATCGAGACTAAGAGCCTGTCCTGAGAACGCGTAAGATGTTGTGCTTCTCGGATTGCGAACAAGCTGAAAGTCCATCTTTATGCGATTGGTGTTTGAGTCGCCGCCAGCATCACCGACGAGAGTCCAGCCCAAAAAGCGTTTGCCAAGAGAGTAGTCGAGCACCTGAGCAAAAACAGGAACAGTATCGAAAGTCTTAAGCGTGTTCAGGAGCCTAACTTTTACAAGCGTACCCGCAGAAGCCTTAACAGCTTTGGCGGCACCATTGGCTTTCAAATTTTCATCAAAATGAATGATGAAGGAGCCTTCAGCAGCTTCGCCGCTTGAAAGCTCAGCAATGGTTTCAGCGGGGTCATTCTTTTTCTGGCTCGCATCTTTTTCGATGAAAAGTTTGTATCCCCCGAGTGGAATACCCATGGACAAAATGATAACTACAATGGCAATGCAGATTCGTCTGCCGTCCCAGGAAGTCCCCTCAGAGCCCGGAACTTGCTCGGAGCTAAGCATGTCTTTCACCTCGCCTTGGAAAATATTAAATGCACTCATTTTGAAATTCCTTTCTCAACTAAAAGTGTGATGTGGCCCTGAGGAGCCGGTATTTCGAGAAACCCTCTATTTTTAGAAAGCTCAGGACGGGTGAATTGAATCTCAAAGGTGATTTGTGCTCTTGGTGGCAACTTACTTCTTGGCGAGCTAAGACCCGAGTGAGCTAGCTCCTTTGTCCCCTGTCGCAGCACAATCTTTGACCATTCAGGCACCCAAGTAGCCTCCGAATTATTTGTGAGCCTGATACGAAGTGAGAAGTAGTCCTTAGAATTAGAAGTCCACGCCTTTTTAAGCAGCTCTGCCTTAAGATCATTCTTTGAAGCCGTACTGAAGACTTTAGTTCGACTCTTTACAGGCAACTTTTTAACTTCAAGCTTTTTACAATCAAGGCTCTGAGTATGAGGTAGTATGGGATTCGAGCTAAGGTCATAGGCTGCAACGAGCACCTGAGAGCGAAAAACAAGCATATTGCTTTTCTGTGCTGGCGCTAACGATCTTAGTATCAAATTCCTACCGAGCTTTTGAGCCTGGAAATATCTTCCATCCCCAATAGCCACTGAGCTTGGTGCTTTTTCAAAGCAAAGAACAGTCGATAAGCCCCTCTGAATGTTGATCGTAGAGTTTGAGGCAGAAGCATTGGTTGAGATCAGAAAGAATAAGACCAGCTTAAGTTTCGAGGAAAGCTTAGATGATGCCTTGTAGAGCGTTGTGCTCGAAGGCATATATTTCTTAACAACCGGATATGCTTTCTCGCCTGTTTTTGTGGCGACAGCCGCAGCTTTTCCGCCAAGAAACGCCGTTGCAGCCCTTGCCCCCGTTGATACGATTCCAGATCCAGTGCCAATGATCGAGCCTTCACAAAATTGGCTAAGCAAAAATGGAGAAAAGAGCAGTGCAACCGCGAGAATCAGGTTCAGTACAACCACAGCCGTGTAACCGCCCTCCATGGCATAGGCATCTTCGAATGGCAGCGCAGTTAGGAAAGCTGAAAGAATCGCCCATACCACAGGCCAGAAGGCCACCAGTGTCAGGTTTCTGAATAGATTTCTTGTTAGAGATGCTGTCGAATCAAAAAGATTGCCTAGAATTAGTAGCGGCCCTGTCACAACAAGAACCATCCAGTAAAAATGGTAGAACGCCACTAACAGGTAGCGAGCCATGTATAAAAAGACGTATGAGAGTGTAACGAGTAGCGAGACGACAAGATCATTTCCGAAATCTAGTAGTGATTGAAGACTGCTAGAGTATGTCGAAGCTTTCGCCGCCGCGGCTTTGAGGTACTCCTCGATACCATGCATATTGTCTATTGATAGAGCGACTTCTTGCCCAAGGTTTTTAATCAACCCCGTAGCAGAAGGAAACAAAGCCAGAAGAAGTGCCGTAAAGACGAGTCTTTTGAGCCTTCTAAGAATAGCTCCTTCGATTCCCAGATCTTGTGAGTATGCCATGGCCACAGAGAGTAAAAAGAGCGGCAACAATGCAATCTGAGCAATATGGTCTGTGTGTTGATACAGACGCTCCACTACGGGCATGAGTTTTTCATAATTTTCCGTGATGACAGATGTTGAGTTCATCGTGAAACCTCCATAAGTTTTATTTGCTTTGAGAAGCCGGAAAGACTTTTTCCGACGGATTTAAATTCTTTTGATTGAGCCTCTAGTCTTGCTGCTTCTTTGGACCCGCTCTCTGCAATCATCTGCGACAGTAGAGATATGATCTGAGCTTGCGCTACCTGATTTTGACTTTGAAGTGTGACCAAAGTTCCAATTCCAGAAGCTGTGAGCTTATTCGCTACAGCGGGACCAACCTCTAGCCCCTCTTTTTCAAGCTGCTTTCCCGAGTCAAAAGCTGATCTTGAATTAGAGATAAGATTTCCAGAAACACTCATCGCCTCAGCAATGCGGCGCTCGATGGAATCCGACTTTTCAGTTTTAAATTCTGGGGGCAGTGTGTGGTAGATGTCTCGAAGTCTACGAAGTGCTTCCTTAGGATCTTTCCATTTATCAAGATCATCAGGAGCTATGATTTCCTTGATGGCCTTAAGACGCTTGATCTTCTCATCGATGCCGCGAAGCTCTCTTTTTAGAAGTTCTGATTGATCTCTAAGCTCGCCGAGAGTTGACAGGGTGTTTGATACGATTTCAATAAGAAGTGGAATGTCCGCACCAAACATATCTGCCCTTGCGGGTTTTGCTGAGAAAATTAGCCAAGTGGCAAAAAATACTATTTTAGTTTTCATACATCCTCCTTTTGGATGGCTTCAGAATTTGCGATCTTAAAAAGCTCTGGCGATGGATACAGACGCATGATCTGGCTGAACTGAGGAGTTCCAACCCAGAACTCCGAGAATTCGTTTTTCTTGGATGTGACACTTAGGAATCTTGCGACATCAGATTCATTCAAATCGAGGCTCGACTTGAGTAATTCAGAATTAGCAGCTCCTTGAAGCAAAACTTTGTGAAATGAATTGGTGATGACTAGTTTTGCAAACGCACTATCTCCGTAGTCGCTGAGGTTCTGAGTGATAGAGACGATACCTGCACGATATTTCCTAAAAGTTCGGTACATCTCCTCCAGAAAGCTCGATGCTTGAGAGAAGAATTTCCAAACCTCATCAAAAACAATCATGGTCGGCTCGCTTGAATTATTCTTGAGACTGCTCCAGATATTGTTTGTAAGAATGAGAATCGAAAGTCTTTGCAGCAGGGGATTACCTTCTAGCTCCTTGAAATCAAAAACTTGAACTTTTGAATCTAAAGCAATTGCGGCCTCTGATTCTCCCTGAAACTGATCCCAGTGCAGAAATGGCTTCAACCAATGCGCAATATCTTGATAGATTTTATCTTTATGCTCTAAAGCTTCGTTCGAGAGCAGCGAAATCGAAAAAGAGGCTCCGCTGCAAGCCTGGAGCAAGTCCTCCATAGCGACCTTGTGGGAATGTGTGATGTGAGGACCCGCACCACAAATGTTTTCTAGAATTGTTTTACAAATACCTGATGGCTCAATTGTGATTTTTTGAAGTGCGCTAGCAATGAGTTTCGTGGCTGAAGCTGTGTTTAGATCAAAACTACTTCCGTCTAGGTAATGAGCTAGCTTCCTGTAGGAGCCGCCCACGTCAAATATGACGATGGAGCCGTTTGGGTAGTCGCTTTTAAACGATGCCAGAGTTGAGTTCATCAAAAAGCTCTTGCCGCTGCCGGACGCGCCGCAAACGAAGGCATTGAAGTTGAGATTACTAGGAGCGAAATAATTGAGATGTGAAGTCTCTGCGCTTCTGGAGACGAACTTTAAGCTTGAAGATGATTGATGTCTGCTGTGGTCGAGAAAGATTGGCATCATGTGAACTAGGTTTCCGCTAAGTAGAGGTAGCTCTCTGACAGGAAGAGTTTTACTAGCTGGCATATGAGATTTTAAGACAGGCAGAGCGCCAATACCCTCTAAGTAGAATCCAGCCCCTGACGAGCTATTGCACTCAGCGATGAGATCAGAAAATCTACTCGTAAGCTTAGCTAGTGAGTCATCATTCATTATGACCGCGAGGTTCATGTTCATCAGGCATTCCTTGCCTTGTGTAACTCTAATGAGCATTTCCTCTGATGCACTCAAGTTGGAGTTTGACTCTAAGTCAGACAGTTCATGAGGTTTGTGAGCAGATAGAGCGTGCGAGATTCGTCTTTTAGACGAAAGACTCTTTTTTGATTTTTCCTTGTCAGTGACCTGAACCTTGATTGAGCAGACAAATTCATCAGCCGTATGAAACAGCGATTCAAAGCAGTTATTCCAGGTGCTCAATGGGAGATCAGTAAGAGAGGCAACCTTGAGATACTGAGTATCAGACTTTAGATATCGCTCTTCCCAAACTAGATTCGGAAGTATCAGATCGGTGTTTTGCTCGCTTTGTCCGAGGAGACTTTTAATAAGCCCCGTGTATTCAGGTTTGGAGCCGGGTCTTAGAGTAAAGCCAAGATCTGTCAGACTTTGCTTTAAGCTACTATCCTTGCCTGTCTCAGTATCTTCTAAAATGTAGAGAGTCGTTAAGAGTCCCACATTAGGAAAAAGCGATTGCTGAGGCTGAGTTTTATTTAGCCTTCTGGAGAAAACAAGCTGAGCGTTATGAGCAGATTTTAGACCAGAGAGCGATTCTTGAAGTTTTTCAAAATACGCCTCTGAGACGGGACCCTCAAAACCTACTTCGCACCTATTTGATGGAAGAGGAGTGCAGACCCAAAACGTCATTTCCTTATTTTCTACAGTCTTAAGTAACCCCTCAGATTTCCATACGGCTGAAATTAGCTGACTTGTGTGAGTGATGTTATTTGGACGAATCATTGGTAGCCTTTCTTTGATTGCTTCGAAATGTGCATCCAAGATGGACTCTTGGCTTTGCGATGAACTGAAGCAGGAATTGAAGATGGCCTGCTTTTTTTCCAATAGAGCCAATCTTTAAAGTCAGGAGTGTTCCCACCCCGATCACCCAAGAGCCAAATACCGGCATATTTAATGCTGAAAAAACAAGATTAGAGATCATCATCAGCCCCACACTGAAAACGATGTGATTGACCTCAAAGCCCCACAGCTTCGATTGTTTTAAATGGCAGGTAGGATTGTTTTTCATTAGCCGACAATCCTTCCAATGATGTCCACAATTGCCTGGGCAAGAAATAGAACAACCGTTCCGACTACGGCATAGATCAGCTGAGTCTTAGCGTTGGGGTTGCCGAGTGAGAATTGGAAGGCCGCCCATCCCAGAGCGATGACGGCTAGAATGGGCAGTATTCCAGAAATTAGAAGTGTTTTAAGCCCGAGTAGACTGGATTCTACTGATGCATGGGCGATGAGGGGCATTAGGCCCACTATCAAGGCGATAGCGAGCCCTGACCTCTCATGTGAGAAGTTTTTCATGTCGTTTCCTTTCGATTGGTTTTAAGTTTTAAGAAGTAATCGTGATTCTAAAATTGAGGGTCTTCGGTTTGTTCAAGTTTTGACTTTGATGCTCCAACGGGCCGAATACTTTCTTTGATGTAGATACGAAGATTTGGAAACATATTGAGTTTCATGCTCAGGCCATTGGCTCCATTGCTTAGCGGAAAAGCTACTCCAATGGTTTGCCAGTACGTCCTGCCATTTTTGCCTTCTTCTGCGATCATGACATCAAACACGATTGTTTGTTTTTCTCTTGTTTCAGTATTTTGTTCTTTATTCATTTTTGAATCCTTTCTGTTAGTAGATGCATCTGTTCATTTGGCGCTGCTCAAGGCGTCTTGCTTCGAGCTCAGCCATCTGGCTTTTGATTTGATAGTTCCTGCTATATGTTTCTGCTTGGTTAGTGTGAGAGACAGTGACGCCTCTTTTTAGTTTCGAAAAAATTTGTACTAAGTGTTTCATGTATTCTCCTTTTTTATTTGTCAGTCTCATCAACGAGATCTTCAATGCTGGGGTAGTAGATTGTAGAGTCGGGTTCGGTGTAATAACGGAAGTCGTAATTTTCTCCGAGTGACCATTTGCAAAAGTCAAAGCAATCAAATTGTGTTTTCATCTTCACTCCTTTCCTTAGCGCCTTTGTTTCTGTGGTCGCTCTTGAGGTGAAGTAATGCAGCGCCTATGCCAAGAGAAAGTAGAGTTATTTTTTCGAGCTAAGGAAGTGATTTTAGGTTGGAGCGATTTAGCCGCGGCCAAAAGTGGCCGTTTCCGCGGCCAGATCTGGCCGTCGCGGCCACTTTTGGCCGCGATATTTTCCTAGGGAAAGGCTTAACAGGTAGATCAAGGTGGCATCGTTCTTGAATTAAATAGGAAGTTTTAAAACACCAAAATAAAATACAAGGATGGAAAACAATGTCACAATCACAAGAGAAAACAACCGCTCTATATGCGCGTGTTTCGACCGGAAATCAAGGCTCAGGTCTTGAAGCTCAAGAGCGAGCCCTTCGGAGCTACTGCGAGCAAAAGCAAATCAACAACTATATAATGTTCAAAGATGAGAACCAAAGTGGGGTGAAGGCCTCTAGGCCCGCACTTGATAAAATGATGCAAACGGTTCGGGAAAAAAAGATAGATAGGGTGATCGTCTAAGAACTTATCCGGCCAATAAGTATCATTGCCCTTTTTTCTTCTTGGGTGAATAGAACAACTTCTCAACCTTAGTATTCATCACTGTAGCTATTCTCATTGCAATTTCTACCGTTGGCATGACCTTTTTATTCTCTATAG
>JBGSZX010000063.1:0-117436 GCA_041750195.1 Bdellovibrionota bacterium
ACCTGCCTTGCTTATGGCGCTGACAGCGTAAAAACTCCGGACATGAATTTACAGCAGGCGTTCCAAAAATATTTTAACGGAAACGTAGCCCCGCCTACAGATATAGAGGCTCAAAAAAATACCAGCATACTAGATTTTGCGCGTGAAGATATTGCGAGAGCTAACCGAGGTTTAGCGGGGACTGAGAAAGAGAAATTTAACAACTTTCTTGCCGCTATAAAAGATATTCACGAAAGATCAAAGGTTGATCCACCTGTCGTTACTGCTTGTGGAAGTTATGCGCTCCCAGCACGCGGTGCTCGAAGCGACGGTGTAACCTATCCCACCAATCATAATTATTCAAACCTGTCATCAATGCCTTGGAGGACCAGAAGTGGGTTTGTGGGCAACTCGTATGTACAGGCCGATATGATAGCGCTTGCAATTGCCTGCGGCATTACACGTCACGCAACATTTGTTTCTCAGCTCGGAGAAATGCACCAGTTTTATCCGGATCTAGGAATGAATATTGACGTTCACGAAGACATTGCTCACGGAATTTTAGATAATAATGCGACAGCTAAAGAGCGCGGAAAAGATTTAATAAGATATCACGCGAGTGTTGTTGCAAAAATTTATAAGGGACTTAAGGAAACTCCTGAAGGCAATGGCACAGCCGCCGATAACTCAGTTGTTTTGTGGCTTAGTGATTGTGGTGGAAGTCATCACAATGGTCACTACGATGGCACGGCATTTTTGCTAGGCAACGCTGGCGGTGCTCTGAGAACCGGGCAAGTTCATAACTTCAGCAAAAATCAGTATTCGGTAGCACAGCTGCTATACACAATTTCACGGGCGATAGGTAGCAATATTAGTCGGGTGGGCAATGGGGCAGATCATGGAAACACGGTGATTCCGGCGTTGCTTGCCTAAATGTTTTGGCCCGAGGCAAATTCTAGTAGTTTTTAAATCGGCCTCACTTCGAGTCTGGTCCTAATATTTTGTAATCAACGTATTCACAGATCGCATGTAAAATCCATTCATGCGTTTCTTGAATACGAGAAGTTAATTGGCTTTGCGAAACCAATAGGACATGGTCGGAAAGTTTATTTTCTATAACTTTTCCGCCATCGCGACCAAGAAGTGAAATTGTTGTAAGTCCGCAACTTTTGGCGGCACTCAGAGCCTTTAATATATTTGCTGAGTTTCCAGAGGTCGAAATGGCTAGGGCGATATCACCAGGCTGACCAAGAGCTTCGATCTGGCGGCTAAATATCTCATCAAAGCTTGAGTCATTTCCGATACAGGTCAGAAGTGGCGCATCTGCGGTAAGGGCAACGGCTGCAAGTGCTTTTCTTTCGCGTTTGTAGCGATTGACCCACTCACCCGAGAAGTGGAGGGCATCGCATGCACTGCCGCCATTCCCAAATACCAAAACTTTTTTATGTTTTTGGCTACACTCGTAAAAGACTTCGGCAATCTTAAAAAAAATATCTTTGTTTTGTTCCCAAAATTTTTCTTTGGTTTGAACGCTTTGCTCTAAAGAGAGGGAAATTTGCTTTTGAATGCTCATTGCCTTGTAGGCTAGTCAATTTTCTTTTAGATTTAAAGGGGATGCAAATACTTGTAACAGGTGGCGCCGGTTTTATTGGAAGCCACCTTGTGGATGCGCTTCTTCAAAGAGGGCATGATATTCTGGTTATTGATGATTTCAGTAATGGGAAAGAGGACAACTTGGCAAGCGCCAAGCTTTTTGCCTCACAAAATGCCCGAAAATTGAAAGTCATCCGTGCGTCTTTGGCTGATCCGAACGTTTGGACCACTCTCGAGGAATGTGAGGCGGTCTTTCATGCGGCTTCTCATACCTCTGTCGTGCAGTCGGTCTATAATCCGGGGCAAGATTTTCAGGCGAACATCGACCCTATTCCGAATCTTTTAAAATATATACGCACAAAAAAAGTGCGTTATTTTTTGATGGCAAGCTCTGGGGGTACCGTTTATGGCGATGCCCCGTATTTTCCTACGGACGAAAGAGCGCTTGTGTGCCCGCTTTCACCGCATGGAGTGACAAAGGCATTTTTGGAGATTTATCTGCAAGCATGGACTTCGGCTCTAAAAAGTAGCGGTGAATTGAGTAGCGACCCGAATGTCGAAAATTATTTTTCATGGGCATCTCTTCGTTTGGGAAATGTTTACGGGCCTAGGCAGATCAGAAACAATGACGGAGGCGTCGTCCCTCTTTTTATCGAGGACTTAATGACGGGAAGGCAACCAAGAATTTTCGGTGATGGTTCTAAAACGCGAGACTATATTTATGTCGGAGATGTTGTTTCGGCCTTTATGCGAAACTTTGAGGAACTTCAGTCCCTCAAGGTTGACGAAATTTTTAACGTAGCTACGGGTAGAGAAACAAAAGATTTAGAAGTGTTAGATCAATTGGTGGGCGAATTGCAGCGACAGTTCCCAAAACTAAAGAAACTAAATGCTAAACCAAAATTTGAAAAAAGACGTCCGGGTGAGGTCATGCGATCCCTTTTGGATACCAACAAAATCGCGGCACTCTTAGGTTGGAGTCCTCAAGTCGATTTCGAGCACGGAATTAGATCCACAGTCGAAGCCTACGTTAACTCGATGAGCACGCCGAGCTCTTAGCAGAACTAAGAAACCCCTAAGTTTTCGTGTTTCAACCAGTCTATCATTTTTGTGAGACCTGTTTGAAGATCAATTTTTGGTTCCCAGGCTAATTTACTTTTGGCAATGCTGATATTTGGGCAACGTTGTTTGGGGTCATCCTTCGGAAAATCATGATAGGTCAATTTAAGCTTCTTATCCGAGAATATTTCTTGAACTTTTTGTGCCAATTCGAGAACGGTAAATTCGACAGGGTTTCCAATGTTTACTGGAGACGTTAAATTAGAATCTGCATATTTTCGGATGGCATTAACAAGATCGTCTACATAGCAAAAACTACGCGTCTGAGCCCCGTCACCAAATACAGTGAGATCTTTTCCTTGAAGGGCCTGAACCAAGAAGTTGACAACAACCCTTCCGTCAGTTGGATTCATCCTAGGGCCATAGGTGTTAAAGATTCTCACCAACCCATGCTGAGTCCCTTTTTTCCAGTTGTGAGTATACAATAGCGATTCCCCAAAACGTTTGGATTCGTCGTAACAAGAACGTGGGCCGCAGGTGTTGACATTCCCCCAGTAGCTTTCGGTTTGAGGGTGGATGGTCGGGTCTCCATAAATTTCACTTGTAGAAGCAAAAACGCATCGAGCCGTGTGCCTGTCGGCCCAATTCATCGCATTGCTAAGCCCAATGGTGTTAACCCACATGGTTTCGAGGGCCAGCTTTTGATAAAGTGGGGGGGAGGCTGGAGAGGCGAAGTGATAAACGCAGGCTACATTTTCTAGCCACGATTCCGGCAAGTGCGCCGACCATTCATTCCAGCTTTGAGTGACGTCAGCCTCGACTACAATTAGGTTCTCGCCACCCATCTTTTTTAAAAACTCGTCATTTCCAAGGTTAGAGGTTGAGAAATTATCAACGCTTACGACGCGATCCCCACTTTTTAAATGGCTTTCACAGATGTGCGAGCCCAAAAAGCCACATCCGCCGGTCACAATTACAGTTTTTTGATTGTTTGCCATTTTCACCAACTCGTCCTACAAAGTATTTTAATATGCGTTTAAGTCTAAAGAAGCTTGTGGGGCCCTTGAAATGGCTCGTCGCAATCTTTCTCCTTGTCTTTACTATTCGTAGTGGGAAACTCGATTTTGATCAACTTAAGATATTCGTGACGAGCCCCTCAACAGCTCTCCTATGCTGCATGGTGACCCTTATTTGGTATGGAACCACTTTCTATAGGTGGAAGCTTCTTCTCAAAAGTCAGGAAATAGATGTTCCCTATAAGCTAGCCTTCCAGTTAGGAATGCTAGGACAGTTTTTTCAGACTTTTGCTCCGGGGACAGTTGGGGCTGATGTTGCCAAGGCGCTTTATATTTGTCGGCGCTTTCCAAAACAAAAAGTCAAAGCACTTTCGTCTGTCGTTGTGGATCGAGCTATCGGTCTGTTTGCTTTGATGGTTTTGGGCGCCGTTACTTTTTTAATTAGCTACGATCATATTTCACAGCAACACGACAAGTTCATTCCTTTAATAAAAAGTTTGGGATTTTTATTGGTAGGTATTTCAGTCACAGGCTTTTTAGCTCTGATTTTTTTGCCGCTTATCAAAGTCGTTCTACTTCGCTCTTCTAAGGTAACCCAAAATTGGAGTTTTTTTCGCCATCAGCTTAAACAAGCTAAAGACGTTATTCGCCAATATGCGGATCGGCCTGGTGTTTTGTGGATTTCGATACTTCTATCGTTCGCCACCCATTCGATGGCAGTGCTTGTGCTTTATATTATTTCAAAGCAAATATTTGGGCCCCCGCCATGGGGATCTATTGGCACCGCTAGTTTTTTTCTATCATCGGTTTTAGGGCTTACGGCGATGGCTTTGCCCATTTCGCCTCTCGGGCTTGGAGTAGGACAGGTCGCATTTGCAGCTGTGTTTGTAGCTCTCGGAGTTGGGATGGGCAGTTTTGGCGCTTCTATCGTAACGGCTTTGCAAATAGTAACTTTGTCGGTCAATTTGCTTGGCGCGGTCTTCTTTGCAACTCATAAACACGAAGCGGCAGAGCTCGAAAAATTAAATGAAGTCATCCAAGATGCGTAGGCGTTAAATGTCGATTGAAGATCTCAGGGTAGGCACGATAGTCGAATCTCACGCTATTATTCTAGGGTCCACTACCTTTAAAGAAAATGATAAGATAGTAAAATTGATGACTCTTGATTTCGGAAGAGTGAGTGCTTTGGCCATCAATGCTCAGAGATCATTAAAACGATTCGGTGCTTCTATTGAACCAATGACATATGTAAAGGCGCACATGAAAACGCCGCGAAACATTCACTCCGGAGATTCTGCCTTGTTTCGCTTAGAGCGTGTGGACTTAAAAAATGGCTTCACACATTTTCGAAAAAATTATGCTTCTATTGAAGCCGGATTATTTGTTTTGCGTTTGCTCAATGATGTCCTGCCAGAGTTGGTTTCGGATCCTCAAATTTTTAAGGTATTAGGAAGGTTTTTGCGTGACTCCGAAAGTTTCGATTTTTCAAAAAATGCGCCCTGGGCTCGCGCTTACTTTTGGTGTTGGCTGACGAGACATTTGGGCTACGGAGATTTGATGGAGCCCTGGAGACTTGAGATGCAGGAGCTTTCGCTCGAATTTTGGGCGGCCTGGGATGCGAGTATGGAAGAAGATGATGTTCTGGTGAAGGAATTTTTTGATTATCTTTCTGGTGGAAATCTTCCTCTTAGGAATTCAAAAAATGAAGTGCATTTGTATCAAAGGTGGTTAGAATTGAGTGGAATCCACTGGGAGTATTTTGAAACATGGATAAAAAGTCGACCCTCACATTAATTGCGCTTCTAGCTTTGACCTCTTGTTTTTCGTTAGGGATCTTTGCCAATGCCAACTATAAAGTTTGCGGACAAGGCTTCGATTTGGAAGTCGCCAAAACTAATGCCGACAGAAGCAAAGGGTTGATGTTTAGAAAATCGCTCGACCCAAAAAAGGGAATGATTTTTATATTTAAAGACGAGAAACCTCTAAGTTTTTGGATGAAAAATGTTCCCATTCCTTTAGACATTTTGTTTTTTGATGCCAAAGGTGCATTGGTCTCAACTCAGACAATGGAGCCCGCTTCCCCACTGGTAAAAGATTACTTTTTGCCACAATATAAGAGCGAAGGCCCTGCTCAATTTGTCGTTGAGCTGGCCGAAGGTTCGATTGCTAAATTTTCGAAAAAAGAAATTGAATCTTGCCGTCTTAAACCGCTCCCTAAAATCGACGAGACTGTAGAGCCATAGTCTTTAAGCTAAATTGTTAAGTGCTTTTTAAGTCTGTTAAAAAGATATTTTTAAGCCTTGAAGTTTTTTTATGTGTTCATTCCGATCATGAATGAGCCATGCGCTTGTCCCCGCACTAATGATCGCAATTCCCCAAGGTAACCATTTTTTCCACTTTGTATTTTTCTGGGTACTTTGTTGTGTCATCTGCGCGCTGGTCGAGACGGCAGAAAAATCTAGCTTTTTACCGCTCAATAGATCTTCGATGCTAGTGCTCAGCCTTCCGTGCCAATATTCAGTGTCACTATTGAGTTTTAAAATATTGTTAGCGTATTCATAGCTTCCCTGCTCAGGACAGGTCTCGTCATCAAAGGTCAGCGATAAATCCGGGCGGTGCTCAGACCACTGTTTTTGAACTCGAGACTCAATTAATTTTTTAATTTGAGGGGGCGGAGGATTTGTTCCGACGGCAGCCATAAAAGCTAAACATAAAATTTGCATAAAAAGTCTCCTAATTTTCTTCGCCGTAATGAATGCGAATTTTTGTTTGGTTCGGGGCGATAGTTCTTTTAATTTTTAGATCGGTCCAAAAAATGGGTTTGTTTGGAGGGATATCTTTTTTGGCAACTAAAAAATCTTGTGTCGAAGTGCCAAGGCTTGGTACTTCAAAGAGCTGAAGTTGCTGGTTGCGGGTGAGGCCCTTCGCTTTAATTTGAATAGATTTTAAATAGAGGGGTTCTAGTTTTTCGCCCTTAGCTATAGGCCACATGCTGACATAGGCTTGTAATGGGGGAGCTGAGTAGGACTTTGTTTTTTCTTCGATGGGTTTCGAATTAGTTCCAAAGCTCAAGAGGGCTAAAATCAGCGCAATGATGATCGGCACCTTATATTCATTGATCGTAAGAAAAGCTTTTTCTTTTAGGCTCGGTTGTCTTTGTTCAGATTCTAAATGTGTTACTTGCTTATTGCTTTCGTTTGTGACGTCGCTGATCCAGTTGAATTGATGCTTCTCCATTTGTAGTCCTTTCTGTAAATTGAAGTTTCTGTAATTAATTCTTTTTGAAAGTCGTCATGAATTTTCATAAACGTCTGTGCAATTCCAATTGATAAAATTGCTGCCAAGAGTAGCTCAATGAGGTCAGTCATAGAGGAAGAACTCGCGGGTTGTAGTAGTGCCAGTAGGGGTTCCCATTGGGATTGCGCACCATTGATCCCCCGATAGGGTGAGAAAGTTCTATTACGGTTTCGCCGGCCCACTTTAGCTCACCCGTAATTCCACAAGGATTTAAAATGTCTCGATGCGGCTGGTTAATCTTAGGAGTCGCCAGCATTTTTATGGACCACGCAAGGCTTTGCCCATTAACCCCCATCCAAATGAGGTCTTGGGCTGCCTTTAATCCATTAGTAATTGCTTGAAGTGCGGGAATAGCTTCGGGAACAACAAAACATATTCTACGCGCATTTCGAATCACGGTGTTCATTTTTTCTATGACTGCAATCTGGCTGGCTATGCTTTCGCTAGCACCGGCTAAGTCTCTATCTAAAGAGGTTTTCTTTTTGATGTCCTCAAAAATTTGCAAGCTCAGTTGCGAGCAAGGAACTAGTACTGACGAAACAAAAAGAAGGCAAAGAAGAATTTTCATAAAGACGCCTTTGTAGAAAGTTCGGTGTGAAACCTAAGAGGATAGCCCCAAAATTTACCCAAGGAGACACTGGCAGAATGAAAATAGTCAGTAGGACACTCAATGCTAGAATTTTCAACCCAAGACTTTTCCCAGTGTGAACTTAGCTGGCAATCTCCGTTATGATTACCGTACAAATGGGCTCTCGATAGGTAGTAGACCTCTGCAGTTAAAAAAGTATGCGCAGTCGAGATAAGTGAGCTGACGACGCAGACCCCGATAACTAAAGAGAGGGCGGGAAGCGCCGTTAAAAAAGATAACGTTGCTTGGCCTAATTCTTTGTTAACATTCGGTTGATTAAATCTAGCGGACATTTTTATTCCCCCGAGTCAGTCATGCCGTCGGCAAAGTCACCAAGGTCGTAAACTTTGTAATGTTTTTCTTTGAGCTCTACTCCCGTGAGTTCTTTTTTGTTCCCTCTGATGGCCTCGCTTACGACACCAATTTTTCTGTTTAAATTTGTGCTGAGAAGCTGTACCACCCCAATAGAACCGATGCCCACAATGGCCGTGAGGATCAGGTATTCTGACAGGGCTTGCCCTGCCTTTTTTTTGTTGTTTTGGCGGAGCCGTAAGTTATTGATATTTTTCATAAAATTTCCCTTCGTTTGTTGGCTATTATGGCCTCGCCAATAATTTGTACATTGCTAGCAGTGAGGCCTCTAAAACGGGTAAACTAAGAGGACATGAGTCCAATTAAAAAAAGTTTGCATCTGAGTCGGCAGGAAGCAGGAATGATTTTGTTGTTGGTTTTGCTGATATCGGGACTCATGTTTTCCTTTGGTCTTTGGTTGGGAATGGGTGAGCAAGTACAAGTTGCGGGTCACTCGACCCACGAGGGACGCGAACCAGCTTCTGAGCATGAAACGCATGAGGCCGTTGTTGTAAAAAAATTGCCTGGTGAAAAATTGCGACAGGCGTTTCATGATTCCAAACGAGATGCCCTTGGAAAAGCGATGCTGTCGCTTGCTGATATGAGGTCTCCTAGGTCGATTTTGGATGCGAGTGCGCATCAAGAAGCAAATCAACAGTGGGGGCGTAAGCCCGCTTCTAGCGAGATCAACGAAAAAGAGGCTGAAAAAATTGAAGCCATTCAGGAAAAAGAATCGAAGCGTTTGGCTACTGGTCCCGCAGCAAGTGTTAAGGGCTTGTTTGAGCGTAGCCCTGATTCTGTAAAAGATTTCGAGCCATCGTTTGGTAGCTTTACGGTACAGGTAGCGAGTTTTGCCACACAAGATGAGGCCTACGCTATGGTGAGGCAACTTCGAAAGGCCGGGTTTTTGGAATCCTATTCTAAAGAAATTAGTTTTCAGGGCGGAGAGAAGTGGCACCGTGTTGCTGTTGGCTCGTATCCCAATCCTATTTTTGCTCGCAAGGTTGGCGATCGAGTTAAAAAACGAGGACTCGCTAAAGATTTTATTGTTAGAAAAGTTAATGACTAACATTTCGACTCCAATAGCCTGAATCAATAAATTTGTTAAATTCACCTGTGATCTGTGGCGATAAGTCTTCGCTAGTTAACTCATGAGTTTTTGAGCGAAGATGTGCGGAAAGTAAGGCGAATTCGAGCTCACGAAAATTCCCCGGCCAATCGTATTGAGAAAAATAATAAAGAGCTTCAGGGTGAAGAATTTTTTTCGGAAGAGAATATTTTTGTTCGACCTGTAGCATGAGGTCTTCAACAATCTCCGCTAGGCGATCTCGTTTTTCTCTAAGTGGCTTTAAGTAAATAGGGAAAGCATTGAGTCTATAGTAGAGGTCGAGGCGAAATCTTTTTTCTTTTATTAACACTTCGAGAGGTTGGTTTGAGGCGCATAAAATCTGACAACGAGTCTCTACTGAGCTTCTTCCGCCAAGGCGTTCAAAAATTTTATCCTGCAACACTCTTAATAGTTTTGCCTGAACGCTTAATGATAAACTTTGGATTTCGTCCAGAAGAAGAGTTCCCCTTTGAGCCTGTTCAAATTTTCCGCTCTGGCGCTCTCTAGCAGATGTGAAGGCGCCGCGCTCGTGTCCGAAAAGACAGGATTCAGCAAGATTTTCAGGAATTGTCGCGACGTTTACGGGAATAAAGGGAGCCTCTGCTTTGGTCATTCCCATAAAGAGCCTTCGTTCTTCATGAAGTCTTTTCGCTACAATGTCTTTTCCACTTCCGGTTTCGCCAACAATAAGAATGGGAACTTTTAATGTGGCAGCCTGTTTTATGAGGTCTTCAAGTTTTTTTGAGTCGGCGTCGCTTTGCCAAAACCAATTTGCCTGAAGTGTGTTTGTGCTAATTGAGCTTAATGAATTTTGCATCTGCTCTTGCCGGATGCAAAAGCAAGACCAAGTTTTAGAAGGCCTCTAATACGCCGTAACAGCTCTTGTGAAAATTATTGTTTTCTTTGTATCCGTGGCGTCGGAACGGAGTCCGGATTTCCGTCGCCATCTTGGTCTTGAGTGATTCGAACGATTTGTCCGTTCGAATAATATTCCCAATAGTCTGCTTGGCCGCTCAGTCTTCTGTCTAAACTTCTTAGGCTTAGAGATCCGCTTTGATCGTATTCTTTCCAAAGATCCGTTTTGCCATCATAGTTGGTATCATATTCTTCGATATATAGGCGGGGCACTTTTGTGCCACTTTCGAGTTTGTATTTTGAGATTGTGTCCCACGCGCCGTCTGAATTGAGGTCCGATGATTCTTGCTCCACCCAGCCGCCCTCCTTTGAATAAATTTGCATAAAATCCATCAGTCCATCTCCGTTAAAATCACTTTCAATTTGTGAAATCACGTTCTGGTTCCCTGCTTTGCGATACGTTTTTCTTTGGCGGGGAAGGCCTGTTGTTGGGCTGGGAGCAAGGAGTTCTGTCGAGGTGGACGTAGCCGCATGGACTTGGAATGTTGTGGCGGCAATAAAGATCGATAGTCCAAGAATGGCATTCAATCGGAAAAGGGGGGTAGGTTGATGCCGGGCTCTCATGCTCTTTAGTGTAAAGCTATTTTTCCGGGGCAAATAGGTGAAATTTATGAATTTTTACTTGGGAGTCTTGTTGCAATGTGTTATGCACGTTACCATAGGTATATGGCACGAAAAAAGATTTCGACGACGGTTTACCTGACTGAACATCAGGTTGGCTCCTTAAAGGAGCTGCACAACCGTACTCGGGTCCCCGTAGCAGAATATATTCGAATGGGAATCGACATGATTCTCGAGAAACATGCATCGCAGTTACCGGGGCAGACCTCATTATTTGAGGATGTCAGCGGGGAAAAACTTGGAATTGGCAAGAGACCTGAAAGACCAGTTGAGCTAGAAGACTCTGAATCTTAGTAGATATAGAGGCCGATGAAATCACCTAAAGACATTCCAGTTGAACGCATTCGAAATTTTTCGATTATCGCACACATTGACCACGGAAAATCTACGCTCGCCGATAGGTTTATTGAATATTGCCAAGGACTCACCCAGCGTGAAATGTCGGCGCAAGTTTTGGATTCGCTATCGATTGAAAAAGAACGCGGGATTACGATCAAGGCGCAAACGGTTCGTCTTCGCTATAAGGCTGATGACGGACTTGTTTATGAGTTTAATTTGATCGATACTCCAGGGCACGTGGACTTCACCTATGAAGTATCAAGGTCGCTTGCTGCTTGTGAGGGTTGTTTGCTTGTCGTCGATGCCGCCCAAGGTGTCGAGGCGCAAACTCTCGCCAATGTTTACATGGCGATAGAACACAATTTGGAAATCATTCCCATCATCAATAAAATTGATTTGCCTTCGGCTGATGTCGAACGTGTGAGGGCCGAAATCGAAGATATGATTGGTATTGATGCTTCGGAGGCTATTCCTACTTCTGCAAAAGAAGGCATTGGTATTCGAGAGGCCTTAGAGGCCGTTGCCAAAAAAATTCCAGCTCCCAAGGATCAACCAGACCTTCCGTTGAGAGCCCTTATCATGGATAGTTGGTACGACAATTATCAGGGCGTTGTCCTTTTGGCTCGGGTTATGGAAGGCCATCTTAAAAAGGGTGAACGTGTGCAAATGATGCATATGAATGAGCCCCTGTCCGAAGGCGAAAAAAATTGGTACACCATTTTAAGAATTGGATGTTTTACGCCTAAGCCTTTCGATTTGACTTATGCTGGGCCGGGCGATGTTGTGTTTTTGGTTTCTAGTATTAAGACTGTTCGTGAAACAAAAATTGGTGACACGATTACGCATTGGCCAGACCAGGGATCCGACCGGCGAGCAAAGCCTGCTGAAAAACCATTGGGTGGCTTTAAAGTGGTTCAGTCCGTGGTTTTCGCGGGAATATTTCCTACAGATGCTAAAGATTATGCCGATCTCAAAGAGGCTTTAGAAAAATTATGTTTGAACGATTCGGCATTAAGCTTTGAGCCCGAGTCATCTGCGGCGTTAGGGTTTGGTTTTCGCTGTGGCTACTTAGGTCTTTTGCATATGGAAATTGTGCAGGAGCGCTTGGAGCGTGAGTATGGCATGAGCCTTATCACCACAGCACCAACCGTTAAATACAAAGTTACAAAAGTAGATGGAACTGTTCTGCATATCGAAAACCCCGCCGAAATGCCCGAGCGAAATTTGATTCAGACTATCGAAGAACCCTATATACGCGGAACCATTTATACGCCGTCAGAGTACATGGGAGTTGTGATTAAGCTATGTGAGCGCCGTCGGGGTATCCAAGAAAAATTGGATTACATTACCCCCACACGTTGCGCTATTGTTTACAGATTGCCATTGGGCGAAATGGTCTTTGATTTTTATGACAAATTAAAATCGGCTACCAAGGGTTACGCAAGTTTTGAATACGAACTTGCCGGAGAAGAAGTCAGTGATTTGGTGAAGCTTGATATTTTGATTGCCGGAGACAAGGTTGATGCCTTGTCGCTCATAGTTCATAAAGATAAGTCCTATGAGCGCGGGCGCGATTTAACGGCCAAACTGAAAGAAGAAATTCCTCAACAACAATTTGAAGTGGCGATTCAAAGCGCTATTGGCGGAAAAATCATTTCTCGCGAAACCATACGAGCCCTTCGTAAAAACGTTTTGGCAAAATGTTATGGCGGAGATATTTCGCGTAAACGCAAACTTCTTGAGAAACAAAAAGAAGGTAAAAAACGCATGAAGAATGTGGGCAATGTCGAAATCCCACAGGAAGCCTTCCTGGCTGTCCTCAAGCTTGATGATTGATGGGCCGTGAGTTTTTTTGAAATTGAAGACAAACTTTGGTCGACCTTGGACAAGCTTATGGTGCAGGATCCTGCACACGACTTGGCTCATATAAAAAGAGTTTTTAGCTGGTCAAAAAAAATAGCAATTGCTGAAAACGCTCGTCTTGATGTGGTGCTTCCTGCCGCAATTTTTCATGACATTGTTAACTTACCTAAAGATCATTCCGATCGCCGTTCGGCTTCGACATTGTCGGCTCAGAAAGCCGTCGGTATTTTGCGGGAGCTCGATTATTCTCCAGAAGTTTTGGATGACATTTCACACGTAATTGCGGCACATAGTTATAGCGCAGGAATTGAAGCACGGCTCCCCGAGGCGTTCGTTTTGAGAGATGCTGATCGTCTTGACGCCCTGGGGGCAGTTGGAATTGCACGATGTTTTGCAGTTTCAGGTGCTATGGGCCGAATACTTTTTTCGGCAGAGGATCCATTTTGTGAGAGCCGAAAGCCCGATGATATGAAATTTGCTTTGGATCATTTTTATACAAAGCTCCTGAAACTAGAAGAAACATTTCACACCAAAACCGCACGGGCCGAGGCCATTCGCAGAAAGCAGGTTATGTTGCAGTATTTGGATCAGCTTAAATTGGAAATTAAAATAAGCTAGACCGGCTCTTGAGTGGGCGTTAAGTTGGCGCCATGAAGCACTTGTTAAGCATAGATGATTTATCAGAGCTCCAGATCCGCGCTTTGGTTGACAAAGCGTTGCATCACCCCCCTAAGGCGCAGTTTCCTGATCCTAAAAAATTTCCAGTGGCGCTTATTTTTATGGAGCCATCGACTCGGACAAGAGTGAGCTTTACGAGAGCTGCCGAAGTTCTTGGTAAACAAACTGTTTATTTGGGCGTGGGAGATACGTCTTTTACAAAAAACGAATCGCTAGAAGATACTTTGTTGAATTTGGCCGCGCTTGGTTATGGGGCCTTCATTGTGCGTGTCCCCGAGGAAGTTTCTCTGGAGGATTTACGTTCTTTCAAGGGTGGACCTATTATCAATGGGGGAAATGGGTCCATCGAACATCCGACACAAGCCTTGTTGGACTTGGCAACAATTCTTAAAAATGTTGCTGATGCCGATTGGAAAAAACTTTTAAAATTAAAAATTACTATTTCAGGAGATCTTAAACATTCTCGGGTGGTTGGATCTTGGTCCCGATTGGCACAAAAATTGGGGTTAAATATTGTTTGGTCATCCCCTGAGGCTTGGCGAAATTTAGACGCTGAATCTAGAGTTGGCACTTGGGCGCCGACTCAGCAGGAGGCACTTGAGGGGGTCGATGTTTGGATGGCACTTCGAGTTCAAAAGGAACGTTTTTCGTCGGATGAGGCTTCTGCCGCTGGGGCCGAAGCTTTGGAGAACTTCCAAATGAGCTCAAAACTTCTAGGCAGCAGATATTTGATGCATCCTGGCCCGGTTAATTGGGGCATTGAGTTATCTTCAGATCTTAAGGAGCACCCGAAATCATTGATTTTAGGACAAGTTGAAATGGGTTTGGCGTTCCGCGCAGTCCTAATTGATTACTTGATCCACGGAATCAAGTCCGAAGGCTCGTTAGGGTCAAAATAACTGAATTCAAAGTTAATTTGATTGATGAAATTATGGGGCGGGACTGCTAGTTTTTCATCCCAATATGTCGACTCTCGCCTCTACCGATGTCACTCTTCTTTTGGAGTGTGGCGCGCATTTTTCTTGTACGGGGTGGGGAGACTTTTCGAAGCCTCGCGGAAGTGAAATCGTATTTTGTACCGCAATGACGGGAATCGAAGAATCGCTAACAGATCCCAGCTTCGCTGGACAACTGTTAGTTAGCACAGTTTCTCATGTTGGAAATACAGGAGTAAATGGCGACGATCGAGAATCTGCACGCATATGGGCAGAAGGCTTGGTGTGTCGTCATTTAGAAAAATCGCCTTCCAACTGGCGAGCTATTGCTGGGTCGAGTGGGACATTGAAAAATTGGATTGTTGAAGAAGGTCGTTATGTCTTGGAAGGCCTCGATACCCGTGAAATCACAACGATTCTCAGGGAGCGCGGTAGTATGCGCGCCTTGGTATTTAATGATTCTGCCATGACAATTGGAGAGGCTAAGCAATATCTTAGAGAATCAGTAAAGCCGATGGAAGGGCGCGAGCTTGTAAGCGTTGTCACATGCAAAGAGCCCTATGATTTTGAAGAAGTTTTGGAAGATGCCTATTGGCCAATGGCCGAAAATATAAAAAAGGGAAATCCAATTTGTTCAATTGGCGTGTGGGATTTTGGAGTGAAAAAAAACACGCTCAGAATTTTAAAAGCAGCTGGAGCAAAAGTAAAAGTACTTCCTGCCCATATGAAAGCCGATGAAATTCTAGGTCTTGGTCTTGACGGCCTGTTGCTGAGCAATGGTCCTGGGGATCCTGCTGCAACCGGATCAATCATAAAAGAAATAAAGGGACTCCTTGGTAAATTACCGATCTTTGCCATTTGTCTTGGACATCAGATGGTAGCAAAAGCTGTTGGCGCAAAAACTTTTAAAATGAAATTTGGGCATAGAGGTATCCACCACCCCGTGCTGGAGCTAGGTGAAAATGGTGAAGCTCACCGCACTTGGATAACAAGCCAGAATCATGGCTTTGCCGTAGATGCTAGAACTTTGCCATCGGATGTTTTTGTAAGTTTTAGACACGCTGATGATGGATCTGTAGAGGGCTTAACCTTAAAGGGCAAGCAATGTCGAACGGTACAATTTCATCCTGAAGCTGGGCCGGGTCCGTATGATTCTATGGGGCTGATTGAACAATTTGTAGAAGACGTAAGTCGAGCGAGTGACGGGGAGAGCGGGGGAAAATGACACCAAAGGATGTTCTAGACAAAATACTGAGGACCTATTCAGAGGGAAAATATTACGAAGAGGTCAAGGCTGCTAAGGAAGAGTTTTTTAGCCGCGCCGGAAAAGTGGCTGAAGGATCAGAACTTTTTGAGGGGCAAATGCTAGCCTTTTTAGATTGGTATCTCTTTGACAGACCCTTGGATGGTTTTGATCTATGCCCAGTAAAAATGTATCTTTTTGAACATTCTAAAACTTTGAGTGAAGAAGATCGTTCGATTGCCGAAGGCATCACCAATAGCATTCATTCCATTTTTGAGTATCTCAAACTTCGTGGCAACGACGTTTACGTAAAAGATATGGTGACTCAAGAAAAATATGTCATCGAAAATTCAGAAATCACTATGGGCTTTACCAAAGGTGATATTTTTGAAGGGCGCTTGATCCCCTTTGAGGACAAGCTTGTTTTTGGAGAATCCTTTATATTTCACCCAACTACCTGTAAGTCATTTATTAAAAAACAAATTAAGCAGATCAAATATTTGGATCAAAAACAAAGATTGAGGCTTATTCATAGGCTTTCCATTATGAAATTAAAAACAAAACAGTACGCGCATATAGACGAGAAACACATCTACACCGAAAAACCGATTTTTTGACCATGAAAGATTTTCGAGGAAATACAATGAGCCCCAAAAAGGAACTTCCATTCAAAACAGTTCTAGTGATTGGAAGTGGGCCCATCGTAATTGGTCAGGCTTGTGAGTTTGATTACTCCGGGACACAGGCGTGCAAAGCTCTTAAAGAAGAGGGCCTGAGAGTTGTCTTGTTAAACTCCAATCCGGCAACGATCATGACAGATCCAGGCATGGCCGATAGAACTTATATTGAGCCTGTTGATCCAATGACGGCCATTGAGATCATTCGCAAAGAAGGTGTTGATGCCGTTCTTCCCACGATGGGGGGCCAGACAGCACTAAATTTAATCACAGCGCTTTCAAAAATTCCAAATGCATTGGATAACATAAAAATAATTGGCGCCAACTTAAAGGCGATCCATTTGGCTGAAGATCGAAGGGCTTTTAGGGAGCTTCTTGATTCAATGAATCTTGAGACGCCACAATCAACGATCATTCGATCGCTTGAAGAGTGCAAGGTATTCGCAAACGAGGTGGGCTTCCCGTTTATCTTGCGCCCAAGTTTTACGATGGGTGGGACTGGGCAGAGTTTGGTTTATGGCAGTGACGAATTGGCGGACAAAGTTGCTAAGGCGCTTGATGAAAGCCCCATTGGCGAAGCTCTTGTTGAAGAAGGCGTTTTAGGTTGGAAAGAATATGAGCTCGAAGTCATGCGAGATCATCAAGACAATGCCATTGTGGTTTGTAGCATTGAAAATCTTGATCCCATGGGAATTCACACCGGTGATTCTATCACCGTGGCGCCGGCACAAACATTGACTGACAGAGAATACCAAGACATGCGTCGCGATGCTTTAAAATTGCTCCGCCGTGTTGGTGTAGAAACGGGCGGATGCAATGTGCAGTTTGCTGTGGATCCCAAAACGGGTCGGCGAATTGTGATCGAAATGAATCCTCGAGTTTCTAGATCTTCGGCTTTAGCATCGAAGGCGACGGGATTTCCGATAGCTTATGTCGCCACGAAATTAGCTCTAGGCTACGCCCTTTCGGAGATTGATAATAATATTACAAAAAGTACAAAGGCATGCTTTGAGCCGCCTATTGACTATGTCGCTCTTAAAATTCCACGATTTCATTTTGAAAAATTTGTTGGCACAAGCGATTTGTTAACACCTCAAATGAAAAGCGTTGGTGAAGTCTTGGCGTTGGGATCTTCTTTGGGGGAGGCCTATCATAAGGCTCTAAATAGCTTAGAAAGAAAATGGCCCCTCTTTAAACCCGTCGACTCTAAAAATCCTAAAGAAGCGTGGAAGGAAGAGGCTCAAAGTTTGTTGGTCGCTCCGCATGCTCGTAGAGGTTATGCTATTTGGGACGCTCTTGCGGGTGAAGTTTCGATTTCAGATTTGTCTTCTTACACTGGCTGGGACCCTTGGTTTCTAAATCAAATTCGTGAATATCAAATCAGGCGTGGATTCGGAGCAAGGGCTCTTGGTTTGGGGGCGGGCGCACGATTTGAAATGATTGATTCGTGTTCGGCCGAAACACGAGCCGTGACTCCATTTTTTTATTCTACCTACGAAAAACTTTCTCGATCAGAGTGGGCAAAAGAGAATCTAGATATTTTTTGGGATGAACCTCTTATTGATCCGGCTTCTCGTGGACGAGTTGTTATTCTTGGGTCTGGCCCAAATCGTATTGGTCAGGGAATTGAGTTTGATTACTGTTGTGTGCATGCCTCCAAGGCACTTCAAGGTTTAGGCTTTGAAACGATCATGATCAATTGCAATCCGGAGACGGTTAGTACCGACCCATCGACATCAACAAGATTATATCTTGAACCTCTTCATGCCGACACGGTTCGAGATATTTTACGACGTGAGCTTGATCCGCTTAAAGCACATGGCAAAGAAGCTTATGTTTTGTTGCAGATGGGGGGGCAAACGCCGCTTAAGCTTTCGCATAAAATTAAAGAATGGGGATACAATGTTCTTGGAACTAGCCCAGATGCGATTGATCTAAGTGAAGATCGATTACAATTTGCCAATCTTTTAAAAGATCTCAATATCCCAACGCCACAGTCAGTTGTTGTGAGCACTTGGGAAGAGGCTCAGCGAGAAGTTGAGAAAATGGGCTATCCAGTGTTGCTGAGGCCATCATTTGTTTTGGGTGGTCAGGCCATGAAAATTTGTGCGCACGAGCGCGAATTGGGTGAGGCTTTTCAAGCCGCTAAAGAAGTATCTGAAGAATTTCCTTTGTATATCGATAGATTTTTATCAGATGCAGTTGAGTTTGATATTGATGGTATTTGTGACGGAAAGAACGCTTGGATCGGCGGCGTTATGGAACACGTCGAAGAAGCCGGCATTCATAGCGGCGACTCAACTTGTGTGATTCCTCCCTTAAAATTATTGCCCGCAAAAATTGATGAAATGGCAGGACTTGCAAAAAAAATTGCAACAGCTATGAACGTGAAGGGTCTCTTCAATATTCAGATGGCTGTCCTTGGGGAGCAAATTTATGTTTTAGAGGCCAATCCTAGGGCTTCACGTACGGTGCCATTTTTGTCGAAAGCAACTGGCTATCCCATGATTGAATGGGCCTTAAGGGCGGCCTTGGGGGAAGACGTAAAACGGGTGGTTGATTCTGACTTGGTTCCAGGAAACTATAGATTGCCTGGACATGGCTATGCCGTAAAGGCGCCTGTTTTTCCCTTTAACAAGTTTCATGGTTTTGATCCTGTGCTTGGGCCCGAAATGCGAAGCACAGGTGAAGTGATGGGGATGGATTTTGCGGCGGGACCCGCATTGGCCAAGGCCTTCTTGGCTGCAGGTATGCAAATCCCTATGAGCGGGAAAATTTTATTTAGTGTGCGCGATCATGACAAGCAAAGGTGCCTAAACCTTGCGCGGGTTTTTGATTTGCTTGGTTTTGATTTGATGGGTACGCCTGGCACCGCTGAATATCTGGAGCGATCTGGCTTAGATTGTGTCAGCGTTTCGAAAATTGGACAATCTGTTATGGGCTCGAATGATTTGCTCAGCGTGATTCGTGAAAAAAGAGTCAGTTTGATTGTGAATACAACGGGGGCTGCTGCCACGCTGCGAGATGCAACGAACATTCGAATGGCCGCTCTTCAGTATCGGATTCCCCTGCTCTCGACGCTTTCTGGGGCCGAAATGATGTCTATGGCCATACAATCATTGCAGAAAAAGGGCAGTTTGAAGGTCTTGGCACTACAAGATTTCATATTGGCCCGTGAAAAACGAGACAAAATGCTCAGGAAAAAGGCCGAAATCGAGGGCTTGCTTTCGGATTGAAGCTGTGGGAACTTTAAAAAATTATGTCTGACGAAAAAGTACCTATGACCTTAGCTGGAAAAGCCGCCTTAGAAGACGAGCTAAAACGTTTGAAATCGGTGGATCGACCTGCGGTCATTGAGCAAATCTCAATAGCTCGCGCTCACGGAGACCTTTCGGAGAATGCTGAGTATTCCGCTGCTCGAGAAAAGCAAGGATTTATTGAAGGGCGTATTTTGGAAATCGGGGATCGTTTGGCGCGAGCTGAAGTGATTGATGTTGCGGCTATTGAATCCGACAAAATAGTTTTTGGCGCCACAGTAGCTATTCAGGATGAAGACGGAAAAAAGAAAATTTATCAAATTGTTGGCGAACCTGAAGCCAACATTGAGGCTGGAAAATTATCTATCAAAGCTCCCATTGCCAGAGCCCTTCTTGGTAAATATGTGGGCGATGAAGCTATTGTTAAATCTCCTAAGGGAGATATCATCTACGAAATAATTTCTATTGAATATAAGTAACGTGGACAGGCAAAGTGTTTGGGAGACTGATGTTCGATATCTAAAAGGTGTCGGAGACAAGCTGGCTCAAATTTTTTCGAAAGCGGGCGTTCACACTCTTTGGGATTTGCTTTTGTTTTTGCCGCGAACGTATCAAGATAGACGAAAATTCCATTCTTTTGAGGAGATGCAATCTTTAGCTCTAGGAGATGACTTTGTCATTGGATTGGGCGTGATTGAAAAGTTTTCAAAAAAACGTGCAGGCCCCAGAGGTCGGCAATGGAAAGAAGCTTTGGTTAGGGTTCTGCCTCCTGATGCGGGAGTGAATACTCCTGGAGATGCTTCGCCCTTAGATCCTAGAATTTTATTTACTTGGTTTCGTGATCCTCGTGACTACGCAGAAAAAAATTTTCCAGAAGGCAGTGTTGTTGTCTTTAGGGGAAAAGCAAAAATATTTAGATCGACACTGCAGATTGTTCATCCCGAACTTCAAAAATCTACAGCCGATTTGCCCCCCTGGGAGTTTGGGGGCATCGTCCCGATTTACAAAGAAATATCTAGCCTATCGACTCGAGTGATAAGAAAAATCATGGCGCTAGCTCTTGAGCGCCCAGAGCTTTCTAAAATTCCAGATATCTTTGATCCTTTATTGATGAAAGAACTTGAACTTGAGCCAATTGCCAAGAGCATCCAAGAGTTACATTTTCCGAAGGAGTGGGAGCCACAGAAAGATGAAGCCCCCTCTGGAAAATATTTAAAACGAATCGCTTTTGAGGAGCTATTTATGATGGCCATAGCGATGTCCATGCGAAAATCAGAATGGATTAGTGCTGGTGAGGGGAGCTCTAAAAACCTAGCTAAAATAGATTTGCAAACTACGTCGGTGCTTGTGGATGATTTGTCTAAAAAGTTGCCATTCATTCTCACAAAAGGGCAGCAGTCGGCGTTGAATGAAATATTGTTGGATCTCTCTCTTAAAGACGGCAAAATTCCCATGCACCGTTTGCTTCAGGGAGATGTGGGTAGCGGAAAAACAATTGTGGCCTTTCTGTCAGCGATTGCCATGATGAACAATCATTTTCAGGTTGCGATGATGGCGCCAACTGAAATATTGGCCAATCAACACTATCAGAATTTTTCAAAGTTTTTTCCGGAGTATTCGGGAAAATGCATGCTTCTAAAAGGGGCTTTGACTGCTAAGAAGAAAAAAGAAGTTCGAGAGGCTCTTAGCAATGGCAACTGTCAATTTGTTATAGGCACTCAGGCCCTTGTGGCCGATGCTACTATGTTTGAAAAGCTTGGGCTTATTGTCGTCGATGAACAACATAGGTTTGGGGTTAAGCAGCGCCTTCTTATGAAAGAACAAAGTGGAGAAGTGGTCCCACACCTTCTTGTTATGACGGCAACTCCCATTCCACGGTCTCTTGCATTGACGATTTATGGTGATTTAAATTTGAGTGTCATAAGGGAAAAGCCTGCTGGGCGCATTCCAATTGAAACTCATTTAATTAAACAAAAGGCACATTCAAAGCTTGTTGAAAGACTCAACAGATTTTTAGAAGAAAACAGGCAGATTTATTTGGTTTATCCTTTGGTCGAAGAATCTGAAGAACTAGATTTGAAAGATGTAACAACGGCTCATGCGGAATGGAGTCAGGCGTTTGGAGCTTCCAAGGTCGGCTTGTTGCATGGTCGTATGAAGGCCAAAGAAAAAGATGCGATCATGCAGTCGTTTAAGCAGGGTGACATAAGGGTATTGGTTGCAACCACCGTCATTGAGGTGGGTGTTGATGTGCCCAACGCCAGCGTCATTGTCATCGAGCATGCCGAGCGTTTTGGCTTGTCACAGCTTCATCAGCTTAGAGGACGAGTTGGGAGGGGGGCTGAGAAAAGCTATTGTGTCTTGGTGGGGCCCGATAATCCTGGGCCCCTTTCAAAAGAAAGACTCGAGGCCTTGGTCCAAAGCGACGACGGCTTTTTTATTGCAGAAAAAGATTTGGAAATCCGTGGCCCAGGAGAATTCTTAGGCCGCAAACAAAGTGGCATGCCGGGTTTTAGGGTGGCCCATATCATTCGCGATATGGAACTTCTCGAACGAGCTCGCACTGAGGCTGAAAAAATATTGAGTCGCGATCCGCGACTTGAAAGTCCAAAAAATAAAGTTCTTCGTGAAATGATTGAGCACTGGTGGGGTGGACGAATGGAACTTGCGTTGGGTGGATGACGCTGCACATATTTTTGAAAAATAGCTACGAAAAATTAAAATTCGTAGCTCATGCCGAGTGACCAAATAATATTGCCCCAGCTGCCATAGATGCCGTAGTTTTGGATCCAGGTGAAAGGGCCGGTTTGAAGGCGGGCTTCAAGCAAATAGGAAACGGATATTTTGTTGATGGGGCCAACGGTGTACGTGGTGTCAGGTGGTTGAGGAACTGGAGTATGTGTCCATCTGATCGGCATTTTAACTCCAATCCAATTTGTGGCATCGAAGGGAGCTATCAAATAGGCAAAAGAGGCCTCGCCTCCAAGGGAAATGATATTTTTGGCCTGATATTCAAAGTTGTTCAAATCTCCGTTATTTCTTTCGTCAGATGATCTCCCAATTTCTGAGATTCCCCAAAATCCAGCAGCCGCAGCTGAATAAACAGACCTTCCTCGGTACCAATTGCGAGAAATTTCTGCGGCCATTCCTGTGGTATTTCCGCTGATCGAAGTTGTGCTTTCGCTTGGAAGGGTGACAGTGTACTTGGTTCTAATAGTTTGCAAATATAATGTGGGTACCCATTTGTTAGGAGTTTTGATTTGGCTTTTGATATTTACGGAAACGATGGGCGCAGATGGCGCTTCAGTTTCGGCAACTTTTGGATATAAGCAGTTCCGGTCTGCCATATAAAAATCTTTTGAATACTTCGAATTGCGAATGACATCATAAGTAGAGCTGCTTTTTACTTTGAAGCCATAAAAGTTTCTTCCAGCAGCAGGCGCGGAAGATACGGCGACATTTGGCGGAAAGGGGAGTTTAGCTTTGTAGACACGTTTTCTTTTCCCGTCTATTTTGTAGGCAGTGCAGCTTGAGTTTTGGAGTATTTTTGCAACAGCTTTTGCATGAGCAGGACCAGCCATGAAGGCCGTGAAGGTCATGAAGGTCATGAAAAAGAAGGCTGTGATGCAAACACGAATAAGCAACGCCCGAAAATTAGCTAGATAATTTAAAACCATAAGTGCACCTGCGCTAACAAATCAATTTGGTCTTTTTCTACAGATATCGATCCTAATGATCTAGTCGTTTGGAAGTCTGCTCGTATTTCTAGCCGCGGCGCCGGAAAATATTGAATGGCAGGACCAATTCTCAAATCTCTCCTGGCGGGGCCAAAAGTATTTTCTGTTTTAAATTCACCTAGTAGCAGTAGGTGCAAACCTTTGGAAATCCTAAACATATTTTCAAATAGAAAATAGGATTTAAAGTTTGAAGTAGGAATTTGAGTTTTTTGCAGAACAGTCCCAATTTCTATAAGAACAGCCGATCCTTCAGTGGCTCCAATTCTTGCGTGTACTGCATTCATGAGTCTGCTTCTGTACGAATTCTTGGAGTAGAGGCTCGAAAAACCAAATCTTGTTTTGGACCACAATTCATGTTCGAAAAAAACGGACGCACCTTTTTGGCGCTTATCACTTTCTTGAAATAAATTTCCTGCTGAAACGCTGACCCCAAGGTCGTACTCTTTGCCAAAGTTGTACCATAAGAGCTGATGGGCCTGATCATTCATTGTCAGTTGAGTGCCAGTTCGCGAATAAGCGGTATGGTCTGCAGTTCGGATTCCAAAAGGGATGTCCATCATACCTAAGAGCACTTTATTGCTTTTATTGATCGTTGTGGCAGCATAATGTTCCCGGGATATGAGCGGGAGGTCATCATTGTTCCCAGAACTGCTTCGATCTGGATAGTAGCCAAGGGTTGCTGAGACCCAATTTTTGTGTTCTGGAAACGGGATGCTTAGCGACACGTCAGCTTGCATGGGAATGAATGCTGTTGAGGAGCTTTCGGTTTGGAGCCCGCGCATAAGAAGCAAGCCCCGAACGTCGGCAGATGGCTTGATGTATTTCATTTTTTTGCGGCCCAAAAAATTTGAGGCCAAGGCGAGTTCTTCATCGCTTGAATTAGATGCCCAAAAGGTCTTTCCGGATACTGCGATAGCTCCCACGGCCCGCCCGTAATCGCTCAGGGGGCCATTTCCGAAGGGATTGACGTGACATAGGCTGCAACTTTGGTAACCGTAGCCAATAAATGTTGGGTAGGCCCTGGCCGAAAATATAAAGAAAATCTGGCCCCAAATTAGCCCATATCTTAAAAACCGCATTGAGCTAACAGGTATAGCGTTAAGTCTTAAAAATTGCGACCATTCTGCTTCATAAAAATTAATGGATGTATTAAGATAAGTAGCATGTTGAGCATGTGGCAAATAATCATTGTTGTGGTTATTCTTTTGATCTTTTTTGGTCCAAGCAGGATTGAAAAATTAGGGCCGTCATTGGGAAAAGCTATTAAGGGCTTTAAGAAGGGGCTTGATGAAGCCACCTCTGATGATAAAGAGGTAGCAAAAAAGAATGATGACCCTTCTGTTGTCGAAATTGAACCCAATAAAAAAGATTCATAATTTTCAAAGTTTTTTGCTTGGAGCGAATTAAATTTTAGCGAATTAAATTTTATAGTGAATCCGTGCTTTAGGGTGAATCCGACTGAAGGATCCAGTTTTCTATAATTTGCAGTTCTTCATCGGTTAGGGCGCTGTATGGGGGGTAGGGCATGTCACATCTCCCGGGAGGACAGTCTGTTTGGTATAAAGCCGTATAGACAGTCGAAGCATTTAAATCTCCAAAAACTACGTAGCCATTGTTTGCCCAATCATTGTCTGAATAGGTTAAGAATCCCCTAAGGTTACCTTGCCCATCATCAACATGGCATTTTACACATCCTGCTGAACTAAAAATTTGCCTCACATTCTGAAGACGAAGTTGAGCGGGATCGTCTTCATCTAATGGAGTTTGTTCTTTAAAAAGAGTATCGTCGTCTTCAAACGAGTTTTGAATCTGCAGGCAGCCACTCAGCATGATAGTGATCAAGGCGCAAACTGAGATGCATAAAAAAGTGGAGCGCAATATGGTTACAAAGGATTGGCATATTTTTTTCTGTATGTGTTTCATTCTCATATTTGTCCTTAGAATAGCCTCAATTTAATGTGTAGCTTCATTTTAATTTTGACTTCTCAATATCTCCAGAAGCTTTTTTTACTTTAAGAAAGCTGTCTTTGGTAGAGAAAATAATTTCTTTTCCCTTTAGATTCTGACTGCCATCTGAAAGGCTGGCAACATCAAATAATTGGAATTCTCCTGTGGACGGCGTGTAGATGGCCTCTTGACACTTGGCTAGGCGTTCAGTTGTACGAATCTCAACACTTTTCTCCATTCTAAATTTAGAGACGCCATCTTCAGAAAATGAATATAGTTTTTCCGCTTTAATAGAAATTCCACCCTCTAGTGTGGCTTCAGCTGAACCTAGGGCCTCACTTTTGTTGAGGTCGCCATTTTCCAAAAAAGTGACTCTAAAGCCTTTCGAGCGAAAGGTCGTGGTTCCGATGATCGCTTTCACTTTATTTTTTTTACCTTGTTCCAGATACATATTTTGCAATGTCTTTTGTTCTCCGGATGCACTTGGGCGAAAATTCAATGAAAGCGTTTGTCCTTGCATTTTATATTCGGGGTGACGAACATCGACATTGCCAGAAAACACACCGTTTGAATTATAGGTATCGAAGGTGAATGCTTTTGAAGTAATTTTTAGCTTTTTTGTGCTTTTGTTATCCTGTTCCGCTTTGACTTTATCTAAAATACTGAGCTTGTCATTGTTTAGGTTCATGTTGAGACCTACGCCCTCAAGATAAAATTTTTGCCCTGCAATGCTTAGTTTGCTGATCGGCGACAACACAACTTTGTCTTCGCCCGTGATCATTTTTTTTGAGGCAGTATATTTGATATTTGAAGTTTCAAAAATATAAGCGTCAGGAGTGCTGATGCTGGTTTTGCCGTCGGTCACAAAATCTTGTTCCAAATTATCGAGAACTGAACTGTCGGCTTTGATGCTGTAAATGGCACCACGGCCGCTCCACACCTTGCTTTGAAGGCTTTGAAGATGGGTTAGTCGCTCCTCTTGGTATATTTTGGCAGTTTTGGCATTAAGTTCCATGGATCGCTTGGCCCCAGTTGCCTCGACCATGGCAAAATTAGTGATCTCTATGTCAGGGTGCCCCGAAGGAATTATTAACGCAGCGAGCAGGGGGAGGTGCTTTTTCATGATTTAGTTTTAAACTAAGGAGATGACTCTGAATAGGCGAATTTTTGAACTTTGTTGTTTGCTGCTGATTATGATTTCCTCGGGGGTCAGGGCTGCAACGTGGCCATTCGATCAAAGGCAAGTATTGCTTGTAAGTATTGAGGGGACACAATTTCCCGATGCATTAACTTCCGCACAAATCATGGATGTTTTTGTGGAGCGTGGACGCGTTCGTTGGATCACGCAGAAGGGGGGACCTGGCGAAATTATTCCCTTCACTTCACCAAGAGATTTTGATTGGAGCCGCGGAAGCGCTGTTCGCTCGTTGGGGCTTCGCTATAAAGCTGATGGGATTGTCGTGCTGATTAAAAAAGATTCAAAAATAGATATGCGATGGTACTCGGTGTCTGATGGAAGTCCTTTGTATTTTGAATCGCTGTATCTTCCAGGTTCTTCAGGAACAGTTGAGCAAGACACATTAAGAAAAGATCGTCTTCGAGCGTGGCTTCTAGATATCTGGGGAAAAATTCCTGGCCGTGGTTATGTTGTAAAGCGAGATATGAAATTCGTTTTTGTAGAAGGTGTTGATGCTGAGGGTCTCAAGGTTGGCGATAGGCTTAAATTGCTCCGGCTCGAAGAGGCAAAACGCCATCCTATTCTTAAAACTTTGGTTGGCTTTGAATCGAGCGAGACAGGTTTTGCTACCGTTACAGAGATTGGAGACCCTTTCGCTAAGGCAAGCATAGATTTTGAATCTGAACTTGATCCTATTCAGGACGGCGATCGTTATTCAATTGTTCCACAAGAAGCAAAAAAAGAAGCTCCGTCCGCCAAAGAAACATCTGAAAAGCCTAGTGTTCAAAAGGTGCTAGATGTTTTCAACTTAGGAGATGGGCATATTCTAGATCTCAAGCCTAGAGTCGGAATTGGTTTCTTGAAATATCAAGAAAGCACCGCAGCTGATAGCTATGAAATGCGTACTTTGTCGTACTCTGCTGGTTTTGATGTAGATCTATATATTACCAAGGCGTGGTCACTATCCGTTTCACACGATTTTGGAACGGGAAAATTCGGATCACCACCTAGTGACTATGCTGTTAGCTCTATTGGGTCCGGTTGGACGAACACTCATGTCTTAACGGGATACAGCATGTCGCTTGGGGAATATGCCGGACTCGAGGGTGGTTTCTTAAATTTTTACGGTGGATATTCTAAGTTTAATATTAAGTTGGAGGATGGAAGCGCGGCGGTATCGCCTACGGCAAAAACGTATTCTGGAATTTCAATGGGGGTTGATATTGGGATGCCTCTTGCTCCAAAATGGAGCACCATCGTGGCACTAAATAGAGTCTTCGGCGCCTTTATGGCCGAGAGTGTTGTTACAAGCGGTGCGAGTTCTGGAGACTCACTTTGGGGTTTCGAGCTTATTGCAAATTATGAATGGGATAAAAAGGCAGACATCGGGGGATCCTTTGCCGTTGTTCAGGCAAGCAGTACCTTCGATGGCAGTGGCACGCGTGCGACGCCTGCGGTTTCGAGCAAGGCAACATCTTCACGCTTTACGTTTTTCTATAAAATGAAAATGTAATTTTTTAAAAAACGAGAATCTATTTTAGATTGCGATCAAAACGGCACTTCTGTTTGTTGAACCAGTCACGAAACTTGTCATAAGACTCGTCAAGCTCTAATAAATTGTCGAGGCTAAGGTAATCTGTTCTAGCTTCAACCTTTTCTTTGTTCTCATTGTAGTAGGCGTAAGTATTTTGATTCAATTCGACAGCTTCGATCCATGATTTGATGGCATCTTTCAGCCACATAGGAACTCGTCTGAGATCAGCTTCGCGCGTGTAGTTAATCAATTCTGCTTTAATGTCGTGTTGATTCATTGTCCGACATCTTAGAACTGATAACGTATTTCTGACAATTCAAAATCTGAAAAAATTCTATGTTCTAAGTGACTTATCTTAATTTTTGGAGCAACCACGGGTGAATTTGTGGGTTGCTAGATAGTATTTCCCCGCTAAATATATCAATGGGACTTCCGTCGTGGTGTGTCACGATTCCCCCGGCTTCCTCGCAAAGCAAAACTCCAGCAGCAATGTCCCAAACAGAAAGTCCCCACTCCCAATAACCGTCAACTCTGCCGGCTGCAACGTAGGCCAAGTCCAAGGCGGCCGATCCGTCTCTCCGAACCCCTAAGCTAGATGCAGTTATCTCTTTGAAAATATTAATACTTTGAGGTGTATTGTCGTTTTCTGCGAACTTTTCGTTGAGAGATGCGAAGCCAGTCACAAACAGGGCTTCCTTTGGATTTTTGATGCTAGTGCAGCGAAGTCGGAGTCCGTTAATCCATGAGCCGTGCCCTTTGATGGCCCAAAAGCATTCATTGCTTACAGGATTATAGGTGAGAGCAAGGATCGGAGAATGGCCATTCGTAGTTTTTTGGATGAGACACCATGTTGTACAGAAAAAAGGGTAGCTTCTCGAAAAATTTGTTGTGCCGTCTATGGGGTCTAGGACCCATACGAGATCATGCTTTTGAGCGATTTCTTTTGGGAGTTCTTTTGTGAGGGCGCATGTTTCTTCACCAATGATGCCTTCGCCTGGAAAATTTTTTTGGAGTTTAAGGGTAATCCAAGCTTCAACCTCTTTGTCATATTTTGTAACAATGTCACGAAAAGAAGTTTTGTTTTCGATTTCTAAGGAATTTGAATTTTGTGAACCAGGGTTGAGAGAATAACCTTCCATCAAAAGAGGTCGGAGTTCCTGTAGCAATTTTTGACAAAGCACGAGTCTGCTTTTGAGATCAAGAATGGTGGATGTATTTTTCATCATTTATCTCTCCGGCTAGATTTTGCGCGAATTGAATTTTGAATTCTTCGTAACTTAAATTTTGTCCTAATAGAAACATCGCCTTAGTGATGGCAGATTCCCATGTCATATCAGAAGTTGAGATGGCTCCGGCACTTAAAGCTTTTCGTCCCGCCTCGTATAGTTGTGGATTCACTCTACCATTGACGGCTTGAGAGCAAATCAAAACTGGAATTTTTTGATCCCGCAAATCTTCTAAAAGAGCCATCACATTCGCAGGAGTGGTGGGGATGTCTCCTGGGCCAAAGGCTTGCAGCACAAGGGCTTTGTTTTTGTTTTTGGTGAAGAACTCAATGGTGGGAATTTTTGCACCGGGAAATAGTGTGACATTCACCACGCTAGGATCAATTTTAGGATTAAATTTATATTCACCCGCCATGGGAGTCAGCGGAGTGAATTCTGTTCCGACGCCTGCTTTTGCTAAGGGAGGAAAATTGGGGGAATTGAAGGCGCCAAAACTTGAAATCGAAACTTTTTTTGATCGGTTCCCTCTCAGCAGGAGTGAATCAAAAAAGATACAAACTTCGTTGAAGGGGCTCTGTGCTGCGAGCTCCACAGAATAAATTAAATTGCGAGGCGCATCGGATCTGGAATCCACCAGAGGGCGCTGAGATCCCGTTAAAATGATGGGCTTTGGCGGATTTTGTAGCATAAAACTTAACGCACTTGCTGTGAATGCCATCGTGTCAGTTCCATGAATGATAATAAAAGCGTCCCAATGATCCATGTGGGCGTCAAGCGCCGTCGCAATAGCAGTCCAATCTCCAGGAGAAATATTGCTGGAGTCTTTATTGAACAAAATTTCTACAGAAATGTTAGCAATCTCAAATATGCGGGGAGCATAGTGACGCAACTGTTCGGTGAAGGTGCTGGCATCGGTTGGCTCACCTTTGAGGTCCATGCCCAGAGTGCCACCCGTGTGAAGAATAAGAATGTCTTTTTTTGTGTCTTTCACAGAATTGGAAATTAACATAAACTGTCAGCGTGTCGAAGGCTGTTATTATTGAGTCATCAGTTTATTGGGCCACTTATTTGGCTCAGTGTCTTGAAACGGAAAATATCCAGGTTGAGCAAGTTTTCCGAAAGGGAAGCGGCTGGTTTAACTTTTTGGCTCGAAAGAAGTTTGACTATGTATTTGTTGACGATCAACTGCAGGACAGGGCGGGGCTTGAGATTCTTCATATGTTGAGCGAAATGGGGCACTCCCAGGGGATTGTTGTTTTCACTCATAGTTTGGAAGGAGCCGACGGAAACGCCATCGAACGCTCAGCCATCACTCTTGGTGCCGATTATTGTTTGCAAAAGCCATTTCGAACAAAGACCCTGGCGAGGATCATTAGGAATTCGCGGGAAGAAGAATGAGGTGTTCTTGTTTCTATCCAAAGCCCGTTGCTTCTAACTGCCCGCTATTTTGGAGAGCATAAATAGCACTGAGCATATTGCGTGAACTCGTGCGGCGCATTCCAAGAATCGTTTCGCAATTATTTGTTTGAAGGTATTTTCTGAGTCCTACAAAATCCTTGCCCCAGCTTGAAAGAATTCGTGTGAAGGGCTTGTGATCCCAAAAGCGCGTCGGTGTATTGTTTTGGGCATTTTTTGAGGCAATAGAGGTGTCCAATTGATTCGACGGTCTACCTTTTCTGGCTGGCGAGCCAAGATCTCGCGAAACTTTAGAGAATGTTTTTTTCCCCTTTTTCGCTCCGGTCATCATCCTTGCTAATTCTCCTGTGAAGCCGCGAACAAAGGCGGCGTATAGACTGCGTTGTTTGGGAATGCGCATGATGATGTGAATATGGTTGCCACCATTAGCCATTTCGTAGATGCGCACGCCTTTGTTCTTGGCGTGCCTGCGGATTGTGGATTCAATTTTTTGCCCACTATATAAAAATGACTTGCGTCCTTTTGCTTGCGTTGATCGCACGACTAGGTGAATTGGCTTTTTTGAATCGAGAACGCGTTCAGACTTGGCGTGTGAATTTTTGAGCAGCGATCCCCCAAAGTTTAAGCCGTCGCGCCCAAAAGATTTTTCTGTGAAAAGGGGAGCCTTAAAGTGCTCCCTTTTCTGATACTTATGGCATTTGCTCTTTTGAGTACGCGAAGTTTTTTTGCCCTCTGAGGTGCGGGTGCAGGTATCGGCCAATCCCAATCCTGCATCTAATAAAAGTTGCTTGGCCCTTTTCATTGAAGCTAAAAGTAGCTATGTTATTTTAAATTGTCAAGGTGAATTCGCATTTCAAGTGCGACAGGTCAAATGAATCATGAAAAAATGAGAGACATGTATGGATCGAGTTAACTTAGAGTGGCCGCGAGTCCTTAGGTGGCCCGCGAATGTGCTGGGGCTTTTTTAGCGCGAGTCCTTAGGCCGGCCGCAGGTGCTTAGATCGGCCGCGAGTATAGGCGCACACCTTTTGTGTGAGGTGCCTTGGGTAAATAGAGGTAGAGGACAGTGAGGGGTGCCGCATTAGTGGCCGACTTTTTGTTTTAGTGAGCGGATTTGAGTTAGGAGTAAACTTTTTTTATACAGCGATCTTTGGTGAGGTCAGACTAAAACCGAATTCCCATCAAAGTAGAAATTGAAAAATAATTTCTTTTGGTTCTAAATTGGTGGAGATAAAAAATAGCTTGTCCTATAAACCAGCCAGATTCGACCATAGTGCTTAGGCCAAGCGCGGGGTAGGCTGCAAAGGAAAGTTCTTCTTCGCTGTTTTCGGCGATTCTTCCGTCGAGTTGTACAACAACACCATTTTTCCACATGCTTTTTTTGCCAATGCGTTCTCTGTGATAAATGCCTTGGGAGATCAACAAATTTCGCAAGGGGCTAGAAAGTGTCACTAACTTTCCTTGGTAACCAATTTCGGTTTCTACATAAATGGGTTGATAGGCGAGGTCCCAACCAAAAGCTATGCGACCTTCGTACCCAATTCCATTAAAACTTCTGTTGGTATAGGCCAAACAGCCAGCCGTTGGATCTGCCGAAACGCAAAGTCGGTCTTGAAAAATTGAAAAGTTGCCACCTAGCTTAAGCCCCATTCTAAAAAGAGAAGTGGGTTTGCTGGATTTTCGAACGTTGGGGACATCTTGCTCTGGAGCTTCCGGATTTTCAACGGGAAGACTTTCAGGGCCGCTGTCGTCAGTGGCTGAGTATGGGTAGTCTTGGGCGAGTGCCGTGGCTGAGACTATCGTTGCCGAAATAGTTAATAGTGCAGTTGCGAGAAGTGTAACTGGAAGCTCGATAGTTAGAAATCGATGAATCATCTTTTTGGTTGTGATTTTTGAAAGATATGGGGCATGCCTATTCATTATGATCGCATGTTATGGGAGTTTCGGGGGCTTCGCAACTTTGAGAGGGGGCGTATTCTGGCGAGAATGCGTTAACCGCTCTCATTCAAGATGCATTACTCAAAACAATTATTTTGCTGCCATACAACAGCGTACGCGTAAGCCGTAATCATTGCGAGCGCCGTTAGCCCTATTGCAGTCGCCATTTTTGGGCCACATAGCATTTCCCTTGGTGGCTCCACCTACATAACCTTCAATCCACTCACCCATACCAAGGGGAGAAGTGCCTGCGGTGGGTGAGACAGCGTTGGGATATGAGGTCGAATCAAAGTCCGGTAATTTTCCACTTTTGCAAGCAAGCATCCATTGAGAATAACTACAAATCACTCCCTTTTCTGCCGCGCAAGCGTCTAGGGCATCTGTCATGGTGTGGAGTCCGGGTAGGGCTGTTTTTCGGATGGCGAACCCACCCATGTCTTCATATTCAGGAGGATAAACTGATGGAGCTTCGGATGTTGAACAACCGCTGATGATGCCAGCACTTGTATTGATTACAAATTTTAGTGAAGATTGAGCATTAGAAATTATGGATCCACCAAGTCCTCCGGTAGATCGTTCGGCTTCTATAATTAACTCCACAAAGTGCTCATCGGGTGCAATTGGGCCGGTTATTCCCGACGGGTAGCGGAGTTCTAGTTTTTTAACCGTTAGACCGCCAGCATAAAGTTGATCTTTTTTTACGACGGTCGCAGACCCTGCGATTCCTGTGTCTATCCGTATTTCCTCAAGCAAGGTACTGCCGGTGGCCGAATCAAAAGAGGCAATATTTCCGGCACTGTCTCGAAAGGCTCGACTACAGAGGTCAGGCTTCAGAAGAACCTGCTGAACGGATGTTTTGAGACTGTCGAAATCAACAGAGTTTTGGACCCCTTTCTGGCCCTTTTGAGAATTGATAATTAGTTTTGAAAAACCAATCGCCAGAAAGCCTAATAGCGCGGTAGCGATAAGGACCGCCACTAGTGAAAAGCCATGCGTCTGTGTTTTTTGCTTCATTGCTATACTTTATGGCAACTTGGATTGTAAGAATAGCCACTTTTTTTGCAAGATTAAGAAGTTATGAAGGTGCCAGATGGAAGTGCCAGGTATCGGAGGCAGGTGAAGGTACCTGGTAACAAAAAAATTCCGCAGCCTGAGACGAGTGAGGCTCGTTCAAGCTACGGAGAAATGAGCAGGAGGTTTGGCCTTAAGCTGGCCGTGACCTCCGACCTTGTAAGTGTATTAGAAGGGAGGTTCCTCAACCCGAAGGTTAGAAGTAACGACGCTCCGGTCTTACCCCCCGCTCGAAATCCTATCGTTTTTCTAGATCAATTTAAGAGCGAGGTTCGTGTTCTGGTTTGCTTGAGCAAGAGTTGAAACCGCTGCGCTTTGGAGGATTTGATCCTTCGCAAGGTTAGAGGCTTCAAGGGCCATGTCAGCATCCTGAATACGAGATTTCGCCGCAATTAAATTCTCTTCATAAGTGGCGTTGTTGCTGATCGTCTTGTCCAGCCGACTTTGTACCGCACCAAAATTAGCGCGCATCGTGCCCACTTTTGTTAGTGCTTGGTCAATATTGTCCAACGTTGATTTTGCTGCAGACTTCGAGTCCACTGCCATTCCGTCCACGCCTAATGCGCTTGAGGTGGCATTCGCTTTTCCGGCATCATACGAAATGATGTTTTGTTCGCTTCCGCCAACACCTACGTGAAAGTCCAAGCTGCCTGCTGTCCCATCAAGTAGTTTGGTTCCAGAATACTCCGTTGTTTTGGCGATACGATCAAGCTCTGTGAGAAGCTGTCCTACTTCTACGTTTAGGTATCCACGTTCTGTTTCACCTACGGTGTCAGAAGCTGCCTGCGTGGCAAGTTCGCGAACACGAATCATGATATTTGAAGTTTCGTTCAGGGCGCCTTCTGCTACCTGTACGAAAGCTACACCATCTTGAGCGTTTCTTCGTGCTTGATTCAATCCTCGAATCTGACCGTTCATTTTTTCTGAGATCGCTAGTCCGGCGACATCGTCAGAAGATTTGTTAATCCTCTTTCCGGATGCCATTCGTTCCATTGATTTCTCAATATTCTCTGAGTTTCTCCTCAGACGAGTTTGAGCATTCACGCTCGATATGTTCGTTGCTATTCTAAGTCCCATATTGATTCCTCCCTACGTTCCAGCCCTTGGACTGGAACAACCTTGTCTTTGTGAGGCAATGCATTGAATTAAGATTTGAAAACTTCAAAATTTAATTAACACTCCGCGTCACAATATCCCTATCGGAGCTACGTGGAAAAACTTTAACGCGTAGTGTTGTTTTATATATGGCCTGTAAGTTATTAATTTTAAAAAGAAAAAGCCAGAACATGGGTCCTGGCTCCTAATTTTTTTTAAATAAGATTGTGTTAAGCGCTTAAGTTAAAGCTGTTAACTTTTTACTGTGCGCATGAAAGAGTTGCTGAGCTTTTGAGTCCTACCAAAGCCTTAAAAAGCCATCTTTGATCTTCTCTTTTTTGCTGAGCTTCAGGTCTGTTGGTGTGACAGGGCTCTGGTAGCTACGCTTTAAAAATCGGGCCCATCCTGATCCTGGGTAGAGGCGATCGGATTGATCAACAGAGGCTAAAATCTCTTTCAAAATTTCCTTTTGGAATTCTTGGTTTCGCATGTTTCCAGGTTTCCCAAAAAATGAGGGATTTTTAATTTGGATGTGAAGGCTTTTTTCAAAAATTGTTTTCACGACTTTTTCGTGTGCCTTCTTATAGCTTTGCTGAATCACTTCATCTTTCAGACGTGCTTCGTTAAGTCTTTGGCTATTTGCTTTTAACGATACTTCCTGAGGACGAGATACTTTTGTACGAAGGATAAAGCTCAATGACTTTCGTTCTCGATCCACGAAATAAACTAAATTTGGATCTTCCCCACGATCGTTACCTGCCTTTACCAATTCTTCTGCAAATAACATTTGAAAAAGTTGAAGCGCACGGGATTGCTCCGGAGGGAGGAGTGCCGTTGAGAGAACATCTGAATGTGTAATTGATTGAGCGACCAAGTTATAGTTGATGGAATCAGATACCTCTTTAGCGACCTTACTCATAAGACCTTTTCTATTGTCACCAGCAGATAGGGCTTTGCCTACTTTTTCGGCAATATCATTTGCTGCTCGTTTGATGGACTCATCAGAAATTTCTTTTCCTTCGAGAGGGATATCTATAATGTCAAAGGAAGCCGTTTTGGTAAAAGCCTTATGGTGCTTAAGTTGATTTTGCATTTGCTCCGACGTGACATATTGGTCTTGCATGTTGAGTCTATCGAGCTCATTTAGTTCATTGGAGACTAGAGATATCATCATCTTGGTTCTGGTTCTCTCAAGGTATATTGAATTTAGCTTCGAGCGAATGGCCTCTAAAAATGCGGTGTAATCTTTTGGAGCTTCCGGAAGCGTCATTGTAAAACCACTCCACTCAAATTGGCCGATTTTATTGTTTACGTCTTCTCTTGGGAAAATCACAAGCGCGGTTGTTCCAAAGTAGTGTTGGCTGTGTAATTTTCGGATTTCCTCAGACGCGGCATTGACAAGCGGTAGGCCCGTTAGGGGCACAGAAAAGGTGATTCTTTCTTGTTTGCCGCCAATAACAATTGAGATTTCTGACAAAGGAGAATTCACAGAAGCTTTGTAAGCCTGGGAGATTTCCTGATTGTAGATTCCTTTAATATAGTCAGAGTCGATTTTTAAAAAATTTCGGGCAATGAAGGCTTTGTAATAAGCTTCTGTGACATTCTTTCTGATGGTTTTTATGTCGTCAGATTTATCGGCCCTAAGTGAAATATCTTGACTTCCAGCTTCTATGATTAACTTTCCATTTTTCTGAAGCTCTTCGGCTAGGTCGTTTATGATGCTTTTATAGTTTTTTTCGATGTATGAAAGACTAAGATAAGCAATATCCCTTTCGCTTAGGCGCTTTGAAAAATCTGGGATTCCTTGTCTCCATTCATTGTCGCCAAATTTAAAGACAAAATTGCAGCTTTCGCCTTTATCAATTTTGCTTTTGCAGGCGCTTTGCCAAATATTAAGGATTCGGTCATAAATTTCACTATAGCTTTCATTTTTATCTCGGCGGTCTTGTTCCATCAATGTTCGAACGACATGTGAAACTCGATAGTCAGGCACAGCTTCAAATTTGTTGTTGATAATCAACATACGATCAAGTTCAACGGCAAGCGCATAGCTTCCTAAGGTCAAAAGACGTTCATTGTCTGTGCTGCCTTTTCCCAAGCTTTGTTCTAATTCACGGGTTGTGATTGCAACGCTTGCATTGGAAGTTAGAACGACTCCCGCCATTGAATTAACGAGCACTGGCTTTGCTCTGAGTGGTGCTTGGTCCTCCCATGCAGGAATATCGAGAAGGGGAATCCCAATATCGAAAGCCAGTTCAGCTTTTGGAGCTGATTCTGCTGAAGGCTTGGGAGGGAGGACCATGGAATTATCTAAAAGAGAGGAATAGCTGACGCCTCCCAAAGCGTTTGAATCCAATTGAGTAGGCCCAGAAGAGAGCTTATCTGTATATAGGTCTGTATATATATGACTATGGCTAGTCGGAACGGGCGTCTCAGCATTCACGTTATTGCTTTCACCCCCGATGCAGGCGCTAAGCGCTAAAATAGGGAGTCCTCTGTAAATTGCTTTTACACTGAAAGGGCTTCTGCGGGGGATATAATGGCGTCTCATTCTCATGGGGTATTGAGAAGCAAACTATGAGCCAGAATAGGCCGGCGAATGCTAACGTCGCGCCTGTGCCGCATTTTGTCGTTAAGTGTGAATTTGTTTAACACATTCTCGACAGGTAAAAGTGAGGCGTCGTGAATAAAGCCGCGATCTTAGCGATTTGAGCTTTGTTGCGAGTCCGTTACCAAAATGTACACCTTCTAAATTTGGGTTTGAGTCATTCATACCCTGAGCTTGGCACGTATGCTGCTCAAGCTCTTGCGTGCGCAACGAACACGCGTATTAGGAGGAACTTATGAAAAATAATTTTAAACTATGGAGTGCAACTGCTTTTTTAGCCTTGGCTGGAATCGCGGGAGCCGCAAATGCTGCGAGCATTGAAACTTCACAAAACAAAACGACATCGGCTTGGGCTATTTCGGTAGATGCATCAGCAACAGTTGTTGGAAGCAATTCCGGAGCCATCATTAATGATGGTGGAGCTGCCGATGAAACTGATTATTTTGTGGATAAGCCAATCATGGCCGTCAAGGTGACATCTCCCAACGGTGTTATCGAATTCGAAGGCGTCTTTGATTTGGAAACTATTACTCGCAGAAACATAAATCTAAATGGATCTGACGAAAAATATTCTAGTCTTGATGGAACACCTGCTCGACACATCCTTCAAGAACTTACTGCAAAGTATGCAGCTTCAGAAAGTCTTTATGTGAAAGCCGGATTGGGAACTGTTGCTTATATGGAAAAAGAAAGAAGCACTTTTGCGACTCGCCCCCTGCAAAATTCTTCTCAAATTCGTGAACGTCTTTTTGCTGAAGTTGGTTATGTCTTAAAGGATAGCGGAACTAAAGTAATGGTTTCTATCTTTGATGGAACTGAACAAAAAGCAGTTGATTTGATGGATGATTTCAGCATCCGGGACTTCGCTCAAATTCAAGATTTAAATGATCGTTCTGCGACATCTGCAAGTTTGGCTGCGCGAGTTGAGCAGGCTATCGGAAAAACAGGTCTAACTGCTGGAGTTGGTTTTGCGCAAATCAATAACTACGACAACGCTGGCTCTGACCAACAACGATTGGCTTTATCTCTTAAAGCTCAATACATGGTTTCTAGCTGGGCTGTTACTGGACTCGTTCAGTTTGTTCAGACTTTCGATGCTGTCGATTTAAGATCTACAGTTGCTGAAGTTACTGCTTCAAACGGAAAGTTGACTGCGTATCTTCGTGGAGAGTGGGCAGAAACTTCTGAGAATTCAGCAGATGACGAATACCGAGCGACTTTAGGAGTGCAATACGATTTGGTTGATTCGGCTGCGGCTAAAATCAGTCCATTCGTTGAATTGCTTGCTGAAGACCGTGAAGGTGATAACAACATGAATCTCGGAGCTCTTGCTGGAATTAGAATTACAGGCGGAACTTCTCAAATTGCAAACAAATCAGAGTAATCGCACCTGAGATTATTGGTCACATTGTTTTATGTGAATTGAATGGTTTCGGTATTCTGAAATGTGGAAGCCCCCTAGGACACGTATGTCCTAGGGGGCTTTTTTAATGGTTATTGTTTCGGGTTAAGATTACTGTACAAGTCTAAGAGCGATGGCAGTATTCTGGTTTGCTTGAGCCAAGACCGAAGTCGAAGCTTGAGTTTTCACAGAGTCACGAGCCATGTCAGCACTTACTGCAGCAAAGTCAGCATCTTTGATACGTGATACAGCGGCAGTAAAGTTCTCAACAGCTACTTCAGTGTTATTGATTGTAGATTGTAATCTATTTTGCAATGCACCTAGGTTAGAGCGGTTAGAGTTAAGAACAGTAAAAGAGTTATCAAGACTTTCTAATCCAGTCTGAGCTGACTCTTTGCTTGAGATATCGATCCCTGACAATCCCAAGTTGTCCAACGTTACGTTGGTTTCGCCTGGATTGTAGCTAATACGGTCAAGGAATTCGTTGTTTTTAGTACCAATTTGGAAATCAAGCTTTTCGCCTGAACCGTTTAGAAGAGCTTGCCCGTTGTATTCTGTAGATTGAGCAATACGCTCAACTTCTAGTTTCAACTGTTGTGCTTCTCGGTCTAGGTAACCACGTTCTTTATTTCCGATAGTGTCAGAAGCAGCTTGTACACTTAGTTCTCTAAGTCGAACAATCATATTTCCAACTTCATTCATCGCGCCTTCCGCAACTTGAATGAATGAGATACCGTCTTGAGCGTTTCGTTGAGCTTGTTTAAAGCTTCTTACGCTACCATTTAAGTTTTCACTAATAGCAAGACCAGCAGCATCGTCCGCTGATTTGTTAATGCGTGAGCCCGAAGCGAGCTTTTCGTTTGATTCCGCTAGAGTTGATTGAGTTTTTCTCAATTGTCTTTGAGCGTTCACAGAAAGCATGTTTGTATTAATTCTCATTCCCATTTGTTAATCTCCTTCAAAATTCATATGGACCTCCTTGTTTAATAAAGTTCTTCGAGTTGCCGCTCTCAGAGCTTTTCGGCCTCCTTGGCCTTTTTGTGTCAGTTACAAAGTTATAGTTATTGTTTCGGGTTTATTTTTGACTTGCTAATTTCTAGTCCGGATGAATTTCCGCTGAAATTAGCGTCCATCCTTGAGTTTCGAACCTGGTTCGTCTGTCGTCCTCCCCTTTCTCTTCGTGACTGACCCGGAATGAAATCGCGGGACACGCTTCGCTTCCCGTTATTAGGAAGAATCGCGATGCACATTCACTAAATCGGAATATTGACGCTGGACTTTAGCGAAAAGTGCAATTATCTTGACTACTTGCAGTGCGTTATTATGATGCAATGCAGAAAGGTGCTGATTTCATGACGCTTGTTCATGTCCCTGTCATGCTTGATGAGATTCTAAAAAATCTACCAGAAGTATCAGAGGGTCGATATTTAGATGTAACTGCCGGTGGAGGTGGACACTTAAGCCAAGTTCTTCTCGCCAAAAATTTGTGGAAGGCGCAAGCGTGGGATCGAGATCCTGACGCTAGGGCGAGAGTCGAAAAACGTTTGCTTGACGAAGGTCTTGATGTGCAACGATTAAAATTTTTTAAGAAAGATTTTGCCCAAGCGCCAGAGGCAAACGATTTTTTTAATTTTATTCTTGCCGATCTTGGAGTTTCTTCTTTTCAGTTAGATGACATGTCTCGTGGAATGAGTTTGCGCTCGGAAGAGGCCTTGGACTTTCGGATGAATCCAGGTGAAGGGCCAGATTTTCTAAGCTGGCTTCGCGCGTGTGGAGAATCCAAGCTCGCTGAGTGCTTCTATCGTTACGCGGAAGAGCCCAGGGCGAAGCCTCTTGCTCGTAATATGCTCGCTTGGGACGCTAGTATCTTTGTGAATGCAAAAACTTTTGCGGCAAAAATAGCCTCATATTTCAACTATCGTGACCCTAGTCGTAAGCACCCAGCCACTAGAATATTTCAGGCGCTTCGAATTGCCATCAATGATGAGCTGGGACAATTAGAGAGTTTGTTGGATTGGGCTCCATCCCACTTAGAAAAAGGTGGCCGCTTGGCCATTCTTAGTTTTCATTCCCTTGAGGATAGGCTTGTTAAGCAAGCGTTCAAAAAATTGGCGGATAGCGGAGACTACATTTCGCTCTATAAAAGGCCATTAGGACCCACGCCACTTGAGTCGCAGAAAAATCCACGATCAAGGAGCGCAAAACTTAGAGTTTTGGAGAGATGTTGGTAGACTAGACTAGGGACATGGGGCACCTAGTATCACAGAATCAAGGTCATTCGGGAGCCGGGAAGATTTTCCTGGTTTTGACGTTATGTGCATTGTCCTTTCTTTTGCATGCTTGGCTGCGAACCAAAGTCATCACTTCAAGTTTCGAAGTTGCCGAAAGGCGCAAACAAAAAAACTCATTAGAATCTCAACTTATCGACTTAAAGGTCACCTATGCCAAACTTCTGGATGACAAAAATTTACTCAAACTCAAACAAAATTTGGGACGTGATGAAGAGTGGAAGATGGCAGATGTCGAGAAAATTATATTTTTAGAAATCGATCATGAGTCGCCAGAAAGTTTCCATCCATGATCAAGTTTAGGATCTATTTTCTGTTGAGTATTTTTGGAATAGCTTCGCTTCTTCTAATATATAGAGCGGTCCAACTACAGCTTCTTCCCAGTCGACACGTAGAGCGCTTGGCCCGAAGACAACTTAATAAAACGATAAGCATTGTAGGAAGGCGAGGGGACTTAAGGGATAGAAACGGTCAAGATTTGGCTATTTCGACTAATTCCCTTTCTATTTATCTTAATCCCCAGCAGATTGTGGACTTTAGCAAAGTCGCAAAAAGTCTTTCTCGAGTCTTAGGGGTTTCTGGGAGTGAGCTCGAAAAAAGAATTCGTAAACTTAAATCTAAAAAGTTTGTTTGGTTGCAGCGACAGCTTAATTCCGAACAATTGTTTCGATTGCGTAGCTTAGAATTAAAAGATTTCCCGGGAGTTGGAATTTTACCTGAGTTTCGACGGATTTATCCTTATAATGAAACAGCTTCGCATCTTTTGGGATTTGTCTCGATTGACGGTAAGGGGCTCTCGGGGGTAGAGGCGGCACAAGAGCTAAGGCTCACGGGTGAATCTAGAGAGGTTATTGTTCCTCGGGATGCTCGTGGTCGGCCGCTGTTTAACCATACTGAACAGCTGAGGCTCGAAGATACCAAAGGTGAAGACCTTCAACTCTCGCTGGACATCAATTTTCAGGGCAGAGTTGAGTCCCTACTTGCGAATGCAATAGATTTTCATAAAGCAGATTCAGCCATGGCATTGGTTATGAATCCAGAATCCGGGGAGCTATTGGCCTGGGCTCTTTCTCCCGGGTTTGACCCAAATCAAGCTGGGCACTTTTCGATAAATTCGCGCAGGAACCGAGTGATTGCAGACCCTATTGAGCCGGGGAGTGTTGTGAAGCCTTTTTTGGTAGCCCGCGCTCTTGAGGATAAACTTGTTTCTCCCTCGAGTCTCATACCCGCGGGAGACGGCAAGCTCAAAATCGGGAACAAGGTCATCACGGATTCTGAAAGCAAACATTATTTTAAGGAGATATCCATTCGAGATCTCATAAAATTTTCAAGCAATGTGGCCACTGTAAATTTGCAAAAAATGATGGGATTTTCCCGAGTCGAAAGCGTCTATAAAGACATCGGGTTTTTTGAAAAAACCGGAGTAGCGATTCATGGAGAATCTAAGGGGATATATCACTCGCCAAGCTCCAAACAAAAACTTGAACAAGCGACAATAAGCTACGGACATGGAATCGCGGTAACTCCACTTCAGGTGCTGGTAGCCTATTCCATATTTGCCAACGGTGGTTATAAGGTAAAACCAAAAATATTTCGTTCAAGAGAAATTGAAGTTAAAAACGAATCTCAGCGAATATTTTCAAAACGTACTTTGAAGCAAATGAACGAGATATTAAAAAGAGTTGCTGAAAAGGGTGGAACTGGTGAAGCGGCCAATGTCCCTGGCTTCAAGGTTGCGGGAAAAACTGGGACGGCTCTAAAAACAAAAACGGATGGAAAAGGTTATGTCTCGGGGGCGTATGTTTCATCATTTGCAGGCTATTTCCCCGCAGATAAGCCCGAGATCGTCGCTTACGTTGTCGTGGATAACCCAAGAGAAAATGGGAAATATGCATCACAGGTCGCTGCGCCTCTGTTTGCTGAAATTGCAAAATCTTATCTTTCAATCGTAAAAAGAGATCGCTCTGAACAAATTGTAGCGAAGGCAGTATTGAGAACTTCGAACAAAACTCAAAATCCAAAAACTATTGGGGTCCAAGATGAACAGATGCCGACCCTAAGAGGAATGAACCTGGTCACGGCCTTAAAAATGCTCGAAGATAAACCAGTTCGGGTTCAAATTGAGGGCGAAGGACTTTGGGTTGAGGATCAGATCATTAAAAAGCAAAAAAACGGAAAAGATATCGTGGAGCTTTGGATGCGCTAATGAGAGTTGAGAAATTTCCAAAAATAGATGTCGGTAGAAGCCGTTTGATTTGGGATTCTCGGCAAGAGCATGCCAAAGCTGAAATTCTTGTACTCCTCGAAAAAAATATTGGAGAAGACGAAATTTTCGAACAACTCATCACTAGAGATGGCGTTTGTAAGATTGTGGCTAGCAAAAGGTGGAGAGAAAAACTTTCGGCAACATTGCTAGAGGTTGAATATGTTGAATCAGCAGAAGCCTGGTTGGCAAATAGTTCCGCCCAATATTATGGAGAGCCATCTAAAAACTTGTCTGTCATAGGAGTTACCGGCACTAATGGAAAAAGCAGTATCGTAGACATCATTGGGCAGGGTCTTTGCCGCAGTGGAAAAAAAGTATTGGTGATTGGAACTTTGGGTGTGCGCGTTTTTGATCCCGATTTCTCAGAATCGGAGCCTGCTGTCAAAATTAAGATGGGGTTTACCACTCCCGAAAGCCCGACATTACAGAATTTGCTTGCTCAGTGTCTTGAGGATGGAATCACGCATGTTGCAATGGAGGTTAGCAGTCACGCAGTGGAGCTTTCTCGTGCACAGGCTGTTGATTTTGATGTGGCCGTTTTTTCGAACTTGTCTCAGGATCATTTGGACTTCCATGGGAACATGACAAATTATTTATTGGCAAAGGCAAAACTTTTTAATGTTCTTCTAAAAAATTCATCTAAAGCAAATAGAAAGGCTGTCTTGGGATTTCCTGATAGGGCATCGCAAGAAATTGAGAACGTATTGAGTCTTCCTGATTCAATTGAGCAAAGTTTTATTCGACCAGCAGACCTGAAAGTCACAAGCCAGACTACAAAAGGAATGTCTTTTTCCTATCTCGAGGAATCCTATTCTTCGCCTTTGATCGGTGAATTCAATGCGTGGAATTTGAGCTTGTCATTAGAGGTTTTAAAATTTTTTGGAACGCCAGCAAAAGATTTGAAAAAGTTTGTCAGTGAAGTTAATGGAATTTCTGGACGATTAGAAAGATGCGCTCCAAATGTTTTTGTGGACTTTGCTCATACTCCAGAGGCGTTGCGTGGAGTTTTGATCGCTCTGCGTTCCATTGCTCCAAACAATGCAAAGATAATTTGTGTCTTTGGTTGCGGTGGTAATCGCGACCGTCAAAAACGACCCTTGATGGGTGCTATTGCATCGAAATTTGCCGATAAAATAATTGTAACCAATGACAATCCCAGGCGTGAAATTCCAGCTGATATTGCTAAGGATATTGTGGTCGGCATTCAGGGCTTTGTTGATGGAGATTCAAAGCTAAAGATTGAGCTTGATCGAAAAGCTGCGATTGAGTTGGCCTTGAAAGAAAAAAAACCAAATGACATTGTCTTGATTGCAGGGAAAGGTCACGAGGACTATCAAATTGTCGGCGACCTGAGCATTCCCTTTTCCGATCAAAAAGTTGTGCGAAATTATTTTAGCTCGAAATCTAAATAGGCTGGTTTTAATGTTCTAGGATCTTGTTCGTTTAGTGCCTTGCCGTCCCAGACTAAATTGTATTTATCATGGTAGCTTGCAAACATTTTTGTATGAGAAAAAAAATTGTTAACTCTAGCGCGGCACGCTTCTGGTGAAATTTTCCTAAACCTATTGAGTGCGAAATCAATCATGTCTTCTATGGATTGAGTGCATATTCCGGAGCTGCTATCAATGAGTTCAGGAAGTGATCCAAAAGGGGTTGCAATTACGGGAATACCGGTGGCCATTGCCTCTATGACAGCAATGCCAAAAGGTTCGTGCCACAAAACGGGAAATAGCAAAGCTCTGGACTGGTGAAACAATTCAATTTTTTTGGAATCATCAACCATGCCATGAAATTTAGTTTTCCAAGTAAGCAGCCCTTGGGCTGTGAACGGTCTTTTACCTCCCATAACATCTAGAGGTAGCTTGGAAGCGCGTGCAATTTTTATTGCTCCCCGTAAATTTTTTATAGACCACGAAGCTTTCGCTAAGAAACTAAGTCGAGATGATGATTCGAGTGTGCTTGTTCTAATGGGATAGTTTTCTACTTCTATTCCATTGTAAACAAAGGATTCCGAATTGTGCCTTTGCGCATGGTTTTTACTTACAAATATTGAGTTTTTTGGGAAATGCTCATCAGCTTTTCCATTACCATGAATGGTGACCACGTGTGGAAATTGATTCAAATCAAAGGAGGGGCTTGGAATGGTATGAAAGTGAACAAGGTCGACGTTGTTCTGATGAATCCAAGAATTTAGAGACGCATGCGAAAAATCGATATTGTCGACAACTTGGGCAAAATCATAGGCATTTGTTTTTTTTGTGCACAAAACTGTGGCACGCCAGCCATTTTCCGCCTGAGCCTTCGTGAGGCAGGCCACAGCGCGTTCTGTTCCCCCATATTTGATGGCAGGGAAGCTGGATGGCAGGATGTGGACAATGTGTTTCATTCTTAATTAACTCTTAATACAATCTTAAATTAATAAGCAATCTCCTTCCACTACAATATGCAGATATGGATAGGCATGCGCCTTTTTGGTTGATCTGTGGAAAACGCCTACTTGCGGTGAGCGCAGTGTTGTCATTCTTATCATTTACTTCGTGCAGGCCCTCGGACATTGCGAGTCGCTTTAAGTCTGGCGCTAATAAGCAAGAGGGGCTTAACTCCTCTAGTTTGTTTTTGTTCGAGCGTTCACCATCTGCGGCACTTTCGAATCAGAAAATTTTATCGACCGAAAACCTTGATCGTCTTGTCCCAAAATCAAAACACGTATTCAGTGGAATATTAGATAGTCGAAGTGCTCTTATGGGTAGCAAGTTGATTTTACAATATAGCCATTTTAATTTGTCAGCTCCAACCTTCTATAGCTGGGCCGGACAAGATGTTTATTGGAAAGATAATCCTGACTATCGTGCTTTTTTCGCTTATTACTATTCCACCAAATCGATTGATTATATTGATGGATTACTAGGATCTCTTAAAACCGCAGGGCTCATTTTAAGCAATCAGGTTGCCTGGGGCGAGAATATGATGAGTGGCGCTACCTTCGTTGCGCCAAATGTTTTTCCCCTTTTGCTTTCGGTTGATAATTCAAAGTTGCCGTCTGGGGTTAATTCGTTTGTGACAGATACTGGTTATTGTCCTATCTTCAATTCAAACTTTCGTGTTGATGGTGAAGGCTCTTGCTTAAGCTGGAGCAATGTTTCGGCATTATCTCCAACTGATCGTGAAGCGGCATTTTTTGGAGACAATGCCTATTTATTTAAAAAAATATCATTCTATAGAGATTCAGACCGGCCTAGCTTTAACAATGTCGATGACGCAGATGTGGTTGCTCACGAGATGTTTCACGTAGTTCAAGATGCCATAGTTCCTGATGTTCTCGCCTCTACACCCGGAGTTAATTTGCAGATGGACGCTCTCTTCGAGGGAACAGCTGACTTTTTTGTTGGGGGCCCTGAACAGAGACACGGCTATGGGTAGATACCATCATTTCAATCTATATGGTTTGATTCCGGATGCCTTTGTGGGAACTCTTGGTGGAACCACAAGAGATATCGATAATACTTTAACTTTTCCAAATGCGTATTTAGACTCTCCACACGATCTAGGGCGCATTGTTTCAGGTGCGCTTTATGATTTGGTATGGGTTAGCTCTGGAAATACGCTAGATGTTTTTCCGAGTGAAAGCCCCTGTCCTTTTGCAGATCTAAATTGTTCGGTCCAAATGGGCTCGCAAACCAAGGCTCAAGCCTATGACAATGTTTTAGAGCTTGTGTTGCTAAGTTTTGCAAAACTTGAGGCGACTCCTAGCGCAGAAAACGTAACTTTTAGTGGTTTTTCTAAACTAATGTTGGATTCCTGTGACGCTTTGGCGACGTGGTGTACGCGATCTAGCTTTACAAAAATTTTAGAAGCTCGAGGCCTTAAGACGATACATAATTGGTACATTGGCACAGATACGGCCGCAGCTCCGCAAAATGAACATTTAGCAAAATTTGGAGATGATCCAGTGGCCAGGGGGATCATCCTTCCCGACACTTTGGGTTGGATTCCGTTTAGACCAGGTGGGAGTAGCTCCTTTGCGAATGATGATCAGTATGTCGACCCGTGTGAGGCCATCATTGTTTTTCCAAATGTTACAAATTCATCGAACTTGCTTGGTTTTGATTCTGCTCCGACTAACATAGCGGATTCTTGGTCTACAACAGCAGAAAAATTTCGTGGCACTCCAATTTATGAAATTGTATACCAAATTGTTTCAACGCCTTTAGGCTTTTCCAGTTTTAAGCACCCAACTTATCAGGCCTATGTTGAGCCGTGGACTGGGGTGGCCGGTGCTGACGTTAAAGGCATTCCCTATTTAGCGGCTGGAGAATCAATAAAAGAGTTAGCCGAGGACGAAGAAAGCCGTATCTTTGGCATTTATAATAACATTGAGTTTGATTCGCCTCAGTCGTCGAAATCGGCAAATTCCGCTAGCAATCTCTACAAGCTCCGAACGCCCATTGGTTGGCTGTTCAAGGCCCCATCTTCGGGCGGAGATCAGATGGTCCTAGAGTTTTCTGTAAAATACAAATCTTTTGATGCGCACCTATTAAAGGAGTTTTCTATCTTTAATGATACCGATAACGGAGACATCCAAACAATATCTCAGACACTTGAGGTTGATAATACATCTAATAGTTTTTGTAACTAGATTTTCACAATCAGTTAAGTGCTAAATTTCTTAGCCATTTTATTCCCAAAAATTTTAACACAATCTAAATCATGCCACGAATTGTGACTGTTTTTGAGTTCCTCGAATTCATATACTGAAAGAGTAGTCAATGTCGCTGAACGTTAGATCTTAATAAAACACGTAGTTCATAAAGAACTAAGTTCCCCTAACTAGCAAAAATTTGGAGTCTTCATGCGTAGAACGTTAAGTAATTTTTTTCCTACAATTCTAAAGAGCGTGAAGCATTTTATGGCAATTGGATTTTTAGGATTCTTCACAGTATCTTGTGATAGCACTCTCTTTTTTCAAGAGCTCGACACTGCTCTCAAGATTGGGGCCCCATCAATAATTCTTAATGGATATAATCCAGTTGAAAATGGAGCTTATACCGACGACTTTTCATTTCAACTTGAGGCACCTGGCAACGTATTATCGAGCGACCCAAATAAGCAGTATATAAAATTATATTTCAAGATTAACTCCAAGACATCTCTTAGTTGCGGAGAGGGCAGCCTCTATAATCTCGAATTGAAGCCAAAGATTATCGTTTCAAAAATGGATCTTAGTATCAGAGTCATTGCTTGCAACGGCGAGGGCGGCATATCAAAGGAATTGATTCAAAACTTCAAATATAAAGCGCCAGTAATAGATGTTGGTACTCCTCAAACTTTGAGGAATCCACTTCCGCCTATTCTAGAACATACGAGTACAGAAATTAAAAACTTTGGAAGTTTTAAAAACAACTTCCAGTTAACTTTGAAATATCCTGATTCGTCTGTGTCAAGTTCACTCTATCGCATTTACTACGCAATGAATTCCCAATTGGCTCTAAGCTGTTCTTCGGGGGCGACATATGCTCAGCCTATTCTAGTCAATTCTAGTGTTCAGTCTGTCCGTGCCATTACTTGTTCGTCAGACGGATCGGCGAAGTCGGCAGAAGTATCTATGGTTTTTAACTACGACAACGTGGCACCTGCCGGCCAAGTTCAATTCAGCAGTCCTACTGCCTCTTTCAATAATTCTGTTCTTCTCGGACTTTCACATGCTGATTCCAATGCAGATATTTTTTATAGCGTTGGATCATCTGCCAATTGTTCGGCGACTCTCTACGTCGCACCTATAAACGTCACCTCCACTCAAACAATTAGTGCCGTTGCCTGCGACAAACTTAAAAATAGGGGGGATTTGAGGCAGGAAACTTACACCAAAACTGTGACGACCATCATTGTCCCTCCCCCGGCCGCAAATCCAAAGTCGAAAAATTTTGGAGCATCGGGATTAAGTGTTTCATTGACTTCGTCTTCTGCTACTAACAACAGTGGTTATTTTATTCGTTATGCTCTTAATAGTACAGTTAATCTTAGTTCTTGCAGTAAAGGGACGGCTTATTCCTCGGCCCTTGCGATTCCAAGCCAAGCCACTTCGAATTTAAGAGCTATTGGTTGTGATGCTTCCGGAAACAAAAGTGCAGAAATTTCTGAAACATATACACGTGATTTAACGCCTCCTCCGGGACCGGTCCTAAGTCACCAAAACCGAAGCTATCGGGAGCTATTTTACGCGACGATTAGCTCGGCAGAGGCCGGAAGCTACATTCGTTACTCTCTTGATGGCACTGTGCCATCAAGCTGCGCAAATGGAAGTCTTTATTCATCGCCTATTGAGATTTCTGGCACTACTCGAAGGCTCCGTGCCATTGCTTGTGATGCTGAGGGCAACATGAGCGCGGCTGCAGCGGCCGATTATCTTTTTGATATCACACCTCCAACTTTAGTCGTTAAAACTCCAGCGGGGAATGCTCTTGTCACTGTTGATTTTATTTTTAGTGGAGATTGCGAAACGGGCAATAATGTTTTGGTTGCTTTCGGAGCTAAAAACCTTTCTGTGAATTGTAGTAATTCCAACTTTAGCACAAGCATAGCTATTGCCGATCTTGTTTTGGGAAACAATGAACTGTCTCTCAACCAAACTGATTCAGTGGGAAACCTTTCCGTGCGTAAACATGTCGTTATCAAAGATATTGTTAGGCGTAGTTTTGCTGAAGCTCAAGTTGTTTTGAGAAAATGCATAGCTTGTCATGGAGCGGGTGGAGCGGCGTCTTCAAAATCTTTTGAATTTGCGAATGAAGCGGCAGCCTTTAGTTCTCCTTGGTTTAAACCGGGAAACATCGAGTCTCTAGGGCTTTTGAGAACAAGGGGATCAGCTATTGGTAAGAGTCGTTCTATCGCGACAATGCCCACATCGTCAGTTTCTTGGACTCAAGCCGAGTATCAAATTTTAGAGGATTGGGTGATGGGTGCGAAGGTGGGAGATGGAGAGCTCGGCGTTGGTGGCCCGGTATGCGATGCTAGCTCCGAAACGGCACAGACCGATAATCCAAGATTGACCAAGCATCAGCTAATCAAAACTCTTACGGCACTTTTTGGTAGTTCAATGGTAGATTCAGTTGCCTCCGATTTAGCGCTGCTTCCAGCCGACTCCGAAGTTTGGAACTTTGATCGAACAAAAATTTCTTCAATTAAAGAACAACATCTAGAAGTTTTTGTAAAGATTGCATCGGTATTGTCAGAGAACATTTGGAACAATACGACTGCTAGAAACGCTACGTTTGGCACCTGCGCATCGGCAACAAGTGTAAAAACTTCTTGTCTGGATGTTTATTTGTCGGGGTTTTCGTTAAGACTATTGCGTAGACCGCTTTCGACCAACGAGAAAAATAAAATTAAATCTATTTATACGGCTGCTGGTTCGGCTAAAGAAGGTTTTGTCAGGATGCTCGGATATCAGTTGCTTCATCCATATTTTCACATCCGATGGGAACTTGGCTCAAGTAACGAGGGTAGCGATACAGAATTTAAATTGACGGCCTATGAAGTGGCATCGCGCCTTGCGTTTTCATTAACAGATCAAGGCCCAGACAGTGAACTCATCTCAAAGGCATCTGACGGATCAATTTTAAACGAGAGCACTCTAAGAGCTCAGGCCAGTCGACTCATGGGTACGGCCGCTGCGAAAGAAAAATTCAAGGACTTTGCTTTCTACTGGATGCGAGCCGATCTTAATTTTAATTTTTCAGAGCTGCCATCCGAACTTGTTTCGGGGATCGACACGACGAAACTGGGAGATGCGGCGATTGAGGAGACTAGGAAGTTCATGGAGTACATGATTTGGGACGGGCAAAAGAAATTTTCTGATCTTTTATCCTCCCAAGATTCTTTTGCTAGCAACGCTCAATTGGCTTCAATTTATGGCCACAATCCAGTAAGTGGCTCAAATCGCGCAACCTTTGCGGGGCGTCGTAAAGGCGTTTTCGGTCGTCTGCCATTCCTGTTCTCAAGTTCACCACGAACCGCGTTGATTCGACGATCATTAAATTTCAGAGATCGAGTCCTTTGTGATGAGATAAAGGGGCCCAATGCCGATGTGTTCTTAATGAGAGATGATTTTAAAATCCCCGATACTGAGGCTCAAACTCTTTCGAACCGAGATTTCATTGCAACGATTACGAGATCTGAGGGTTGCATGAGTTGTCACGCAAGTATCAATCCAACAGGGAACGTCTTTGAAGGCTATGATTCGCTTGGGCGTCCTCGCACCACAGAAAAGGTATTCAATAGCAACAAAGTTGTTGTAAATAATGTTGCGGTAGACACTGCAGATAGCGTACCTCTCGGTGCCCTTGGCAGCTTTTATTCACAAGACTATTCTGAGCTCATTCCATTGATTGTGGAATCAGAAGCGGCACAAGGGTGCTTTGCTCAAAAATTAGTGTCGTTTAGCTCTGGTAGGACGATGAGTCCAGATGAGTCTTGCAGGGCTCAACGTGTGTACAATGTCTTAAGACAACCCGGAAGTAATTTAATAGATGCCATCGTCGAGACGGTAGCCAATGAAACAATCCTTAACAAGAGAGTAGCCCCTTAGGAGATCATAATGAGCATAAATAAAAAAATCACCGAATCACGACATATCTCTAGGAAGCAGTTTCTTCAGGGACTTGGAACAACTTTGGCGCTGCCGCCATTGATTTCTATGATGCCCAAAGCAATGGCAGATGCAGTGGTTGCAAATAAAAAATTGCGACTTTGTTTGCTGGCAAATGAGTATGGGATGCATAATGACCACCTCGTGCCATCCTCAAGTGCTTCTTCGAATGCGACTCAGACTATAAATAGCATTGGTAGCCAGACTATTCCCACTATAAAGGCAACACCGCTAAGCTCTTTCGGTAATCCAGTTTCTTATATTGTTGATAACAAGATGAATGCGCTCAAGGATGACATGAACATTATTTATGGGCTTGATTTGATGAGTGCCTATGGCCATAATTTTGGTTTTTATTCCGGATCAATGGGGGGCCGTGATCCTGAATGCGGCAGAAGCATTGATGTTATCATTTCAAATTCTGCCAAATTCAAATCCGACTTTAAGGGCAAAGTACCCGTTGTCCGTAATACCAACTATGCTTTTGCTGGCGGCTTCTTTTATGATCGAAAGCAAAGTTCTAGCGGTAATTTTTTACTTGGTGAGGCAAATGTCTTAAATCAGCAAAGAGATGTAAGTGATAAGGCAATCTTTGAAAGGCTATTTGGCGGTGGTACTGTAGCTCCCCCATTGAGTGCGGATATGACTCGGCGTAAACTTCTCATTGATCTTGTGAAAGATGATTACACTGCTCTTCGGGATAGTCATAGAATATCTGGAGCGGACAAACAGTTGCTTCTTCAGTTTGCAGAATCTATTTTTCAAGTCCAAAAAAATCTTGATAAAACATCACCTAGTTGTACGGCTCAGGCGCCTTCTAGTTTTGCTTCTCCGACTGGAGCTTGGCCTGCAGATTGGAATGGATATTGGAAAAATATTTCTGAAATGATGATCCTAGCTTTTCAGTGTGATGTTAGCCGTATTTATTGCACAAGTCCGTATAATGGGGATCAGCATCACCAAGTTGATGATTCGGCGGCTGCTTATTGGGGTTCAAAATGGCAAAAAGAATGGATTGACATTATGACTCAGCACTTACTTTTAGGTCTTAAAAACACAACAGATCCATTTGGGAATGGAGAGTCATTGCTTGATAACAGCTTGGTTGTTTGGCACAACGAACATTCGGGAAGAGCGGGGCACACTCATGAGAGTATTCCCGTTATGACATTTGGAAAGCTTGGGGGAGCCGTAAGGGCTGGCTATTTTATGAATTTTGACCAGACAACTCTCAACGCTGCAAAACGTGAAAACAGGGGATACCCCTCTAAGATGATGATGGTTACTATTTTGGAGGCAATGGGCGTTACAAGGGCTGAAATTCTTAGGGAAGGTGATGGCACAGGATTTGGTTCGTGGCCTGATTACTTGGTTTATGCGAATAGTACCCCAAGTTACTATCTACGCGATCAATACGACCTTAACTACTTCGGAACGAGACATAGCAATGCGCTTCCTTTCTTCACTAATATTTAAGATTTTTGCAGGAGGGCCCACTTAATGGGTCTTTATGATGTCGTGTGTGTGATGTGACCTCCCCCGATGCCGTTGTGCTTACAATGAGTGCGATTGAAGTCGAGCTGCTAAGTCAAAGGCGGGCATTTTTTAAAAATTCCAATTATCTGCTTCCAAATATCTGCTTCCAAGACTCACGATTCGACCGAAGGGACGTCCCGCAAAAAACTTCTCCAAAATACCGTTGCTCGTATGCCAGATTGCTTTTTCATTGGCCGTTTTGGCAAGTCCATCTTTCGTGGCTAAGAAATGAACCGGTAGCTATGTCAAAAAATTACTTGCCATGGTCAATTTAGCTATGAAAAAGCAAGAACTAGCCGAGTTATTTGGGCTCCATATGAGAGGCCCATATTTGACATAAACTGCACAATGGACCATTTTCCTGAAGGCTAAATACTAAGACTCTGGGTGCATCACCCACGCGAAATCACAAAGACGCCCCCGCGACGATCGGATGCCAGGTGGATGCCAGCTGGATGGCTTAATGGCAGATTAACCAAAACTTAACTCGATATTAGCGCCAATATTTTGCATTCTATAAGAGGGACAACGGTCTCAAGTTTATTTGTTTGGATGCCGATAGGCAGTGAGAAAGAGAAAGGGCTTATTGATTATGCGCACTCGTGAACTAAAAAATTCTAAAAAAGGCCAAACATCTGTGGAGTATATTCTTATTCTTGCATTGCTAGTGGGAGTCATTGCACTTTTCGGCGGTCAGTTCAAAGAAAAGATTCAACAGGTTGTTGGCAGTTTGTTTGACAACGTAAATAGTGGAATCTCTGACCTTAGCGCTCCGTAATTTTACTGGAGTTTTGTAGGTCGTGCTTCTGGTTTGCTTTTGAGAGCTTGAGGAGCCGTTATGACTTTCAAAACAAAAAGAATAAAAAAATTAAAAGGCCAGGCCCTTCTTGAGTATGTACTCTTGATGGCTGGCCTTTCTATCGTTGCGGCGGCCTTTGTTTCTTTTATGGGAGGCGTTGTTTTTAAGACAGGCTTTGAACAACTGCCGTCAAAAATGGCTCCATGCTTATCGCATCAAGCTGGATCAGGCGGAGGAGGCACATGTCAGTAAAAATAAATGCCGCAATAAATCCCGCAATAAATGGCTCAGACCAATTAGATAAACTCGGTAGTAAACAGGGCCAGACGGCTGTCGAGGTTATTTTAATGATTGCCTTTGTGGCGGGCATCATGACTTTTATTACTCCTATCTTAGATACAAAAATTACAGAAGTTGTGGGCAAGGTCGTAGGCGCAGTTAACACCGTCGGTTGGACCGGAGGCTATGCACCAATTTCTCCGGAAAAGCCCCTGGCCGCACATTATGACGGCAGCAAAGCTGCCATGGGTACAAAATAAAGTAGGAAAGATTTCGATAAAAAAAATGAAAACGCTCAGTAAAAAGAATCGGAATAAAAAGAAAGGCCAAGGGGTTATTGAATTCGCCTTTGTTTCATTTATCTTTCTAAATTTATTTTTATTAACTTTGAATGGCATTTTAGCTTTTAGCGTTCATCAATACATTTCATTTGCAACTTTTATGGCCGCCAGGGCTTATCAGGCTTCTGACTCTACTGTTCAAGATCAAAGTCAAAATGCACAGGATACCATTAAGTCTTATTTCAACCTTCCTGGCATTCGAAAAGAAATGGCCAGAATAAAAAGTATAGAGATTCCCGATGGAAGCAGGCCAACAAAACATGGATATAAAGTGCCTGAGCCAGGCGCACAAATTCGAGTTGTGTTTGAAGTGCCGCTATTTCAGTTTCCACTGGGTCCTGCGAGTAGAGACTATGGCTGGATAACAATGGAAAGTATTAGCTATTTGGGGCGCGAGCCAACAGTCCGAGAATGCGGCACCTTCTTTGAGGCTTTCTGGAAATATTATGGGGGAGGGGGCGACACATGGAAAGGCATGGACGACAACAATTGTTAGCGCCTCAGTTTTCAAAAAAAAGTTTGTCGAAAAAATGGCAACGCAAAAAAGGCCAGTCCCTTGTTGAGCTTTTGCCTGCCATCGTTCTTTTTTTTACGGTCCTCGTAGGAGCCTTTTCCTATTTCAAAGTCATGCGCTCTGCCGTTGTAAGACAAGAAGTTGTGCGAAACATGGCCTTTGCGGCCATTGGAAATATGGGTAGTTTGACGACTCCGCCCGATCAACTAAGTTCCGCTAAAGGAGATCCCTTGGAATCTGGCCCCTCACTTAGGGGCTTAGGGGGCGAAAGATTTATTTCGAGTAGCAACCAGGTTTTTGTTGGGGGGGCAACGCGCTGCTTTAGGTTGTATCCTAGGGACACCACCATTTCATTGTCGACTCCGCTGCCTTCATTCTTCCAGGACAGCCCTCCGCAGGTCCAATTTTCGACCTATGCTGTTGTGCAGCGACTACCGGACGGAGACTGCAACTAAAGCGTTAAGATTTCAATAACTTTTTCCGATAGGAAACATTGGAGACCGATGATTTATGAACCAGTCTAAAGCATTTTTGATTAGCTTCTTTGCGGCCGCTGTAGCCATGCTTCTTGTGTTTGTTTACATCAACAACGTAAAAAAAGAAGTAACCGCTCAGTATGGTACAGAAGTTGTCGTGGTTACGGCATCTCGAGATATCAATGAGCTTGAAGAGATTCAGGCAGATATGCTCACAACAACCACTATTCCAAAAAACTTTGCCCAACCTGATTCTCATGGAGACATTAAAACATTTGAAGGTTCTGTGGCCGCTTCTCCCATTAAGCTTGGGGAACAAGTCTTGTTGACCAAGGTTCTCTTAAAGGGAGCCCATACTGGAATTTCTTCACAGGTTGCGATTCATCATCGAGCCATTTCTATTCCTGTTAACAATGTCACTGGCGTGACTCGCCTTTTGCGGCCGGGTGATCGTGTTGATATCATCGCTAACGTAGAATATCCTTCGCCAGATGGAGTCCAAAAAGAAGTTAAGACTTTGCTCCAAAACGTTCATGTCTTAGCTGTTGGTGAACAAATCCAAAATAATATTCCAGAGGCATTTCAAATTGATCCTGTGTCGGGAAACCGAAAGGCCATTAATTTAAAAGGCGATCGAACTTATAATACGGTTACTATCGAAGTGAGTCCTCCCGATGCGCAAAAAACAATTTTTGTTATTGAGTCAGGAGCGCAACTTTTTCTAACGTTAAGAAATCCAGTAGACCGCTTGGTGTCCTCTGTTCCGACGACAACTGTCGATGAAGTACTTGGGGATAACTCTAGAAAAGCTGCTCTAGAAGCTGCAAAAAATAGAATTCCAGCAGCAAGACCAGTTCCAAAGCCCGCTCCCGTGAAAGTAATTCCAAAAACTTCTGCGTTTGGCAAAGGGGGAATTCCAATTGCGAACTAATCAATTTTTTCTAGCAGGACTATTTTTTTTATTTGCAGTCTCTGCGACTGCGCAGAACGCGGCAAAGCCAGATCCTATTATTATAGATAGCGAAGAGACAGATTTTCTTGGTGGTATCGCAAACACCACTTTGGACCGTTTAACACAAGAACAGCTCAAAAAAGGTGTCATGAAGCCTTTGTATGGTATCGAAGATATTTTTTTTACACCGGGTTCAGAGTCAATCATCGACGTGACTCAGTATGGCCCCACTTGTTTGCAGGCATTCCCAGGAGGAATCATTTCTTCTGATGATCCCCCGCGTAAGGCAGGAGATCCACCCAGTGCGAGATCCATCAAAGCAGGAAATACTCTAGGTTCGGCCCAACTTGTAGTTACGCGAGATACCACGGGGAAGGGAAATTGTGCGGTCGAACATGGTGAAATTCTAAAAGTGTTTCGATTTACTGTGACATCAAGGGATATATTTAAAGCATTGCAAGAGCTAAACGCCTTGGTGGGCAGTGTAGAGGGGCTCGAAATCCGAGTTGTTGGTGATCGCATTGTCTTAGATGGCAAAATTGTTGTTCCTTCTGAATTGGATCGTCTGCAAACAGTGGTAAAAAATTTCAATGCAGGAAAACCCGACAACGCCAAGATTGATATCTTGAGTCTCTATGAAATGTCGCCCTTAGCTTTTAAGCTCATAGCGGACAAAATGGAAGAAGAAATCGCAGGGGGTCCTGATCGACCAAGAGATATTACTGTTCGTGCGCTCAATGGCAGATTCTTTTTAGAGGGATCGGTAGACCAGCGCTCTGATAGGCAACGAGCCTTAAAAGTTTGTAGAGCTTATTTGCAGCAACGGTTGATTCGAGAAGTTGAGGGAATCTTAAAGCCCGCTGATACAGATCAAGGTGATGACCCTACGGCTCTAAAAATGTGTAACAATTCTATTTGGATTCGGCAGGGTCAACCTAAAGAGCCGTATCCCGTTATCTCTATTCGGGCAGATTTTGTAACGATGAATCGAGACTACTTTAAGGAGTTTGAATTTTTTTGGAGACCCACATTGGCGGCTGAAGGGGATGTGAATTATCGTTCAGATCTGGGACAGTTTACCACTGGTTTCTTGGGAACAATAAGAAGACTGTTTCCGGTTCTAAGAAAAGCAGCAAATCATGGATACGGGAGAGTTCTAAAATCAGCAACTGTTATTTTGGTCGACAATCCTGATGCAAGTGGAAAGCCACCATCGGCAAAAATTTCTGAAACACTTAAAATTCCATTTGTTAGCGGCCAAACCGAAAATGGCCAGCCGACCTTTTCGGAATCTCAAATTACGACAACATTGAACGTGCTTGCTAAGACGGTTCCTGGCTCCGATAAAATTGAAATGAGTGTCGTCGCCGAGTTAACTCAAAACTTAGGCGGCACTCCTGCAAAAACACTTAGCAATACGGTCGACACGAGTCTTGTCGTTACTAATGGAGAGAGCGCTGCTTTGGGCGGCATTATTGGAGATTCAAAATCGGTGAGATACGATCGCTCACCTGGTTCGCAAAAAGACGGAAACTTTGAAATCTTTGGCCTCGGCCGAGGACATTCTATGGAAGATACAAAAAGCCAATTTTTGGTTTTTATCACACCTGTTAAAATGAAAAATCCAGGTCAAGGCACCACTGAATTGAAAAGAAAGTTTAGGTTGAGAAAATAAAATGAGTCAGTCTAGACCTGTGGGAGCTTCTGGAACCCGAGCAGACATCACTCAGATGGCGTCTAGCACGGGATTTATTGTGGCTGTTATTGGCGGAAAAGGTGGCATTGGAAAATCGGTCTTTGCTGCGAATTTAGCTGTGGCGATGGCCATGGATTCAAAAAAAGGTCCGTTGATAATGGACTGTGATCCAAATTCCTCTGGCGATATCAATCTTATTTTAGGGGTTAAGCAACCTAAGGCTTATGGCGATTTGATTCTAGAAGGTAAAGTTCCTGATTCTAGACGATTGCTTGCCATGGTGAGTCCGGTGAACACCGGAAATCCTCAGACGCCTTTGTATGCTTTGCAAATGCTCTCTAATCCTGAAGCTCTTCTGAATATTGATACCGAAAAATTTGATTTAGCGCTGAATCTTATTCAAAAAACTTTTCCTATAACCATAATAGATTGTGGAAATGATTTAACTGAAGGCACCATGAAGATTCTGGATCATGCCACCTTAATATTAGTGCCAACAAATCCTGATATTCTTGTTCTCAACCAGACACGAAAACTCATTGATAAAATTCAAAGCAATTTATTTCCACAAGAAATTACAAAAATTATTGTAAATAGATTTCCGGCTAATAGTATGTACAATCCAAAATTTATTGAGCAAAGTCTCAAAAGACAGGTCTTTGGGGTGATTCCCGAAGATCCAGCTAGTGCCTCATCTGCCTTAGCAAAAGGAGCTCCTTACGTATTGATGTCTCCAGGATCGGCAGCATCGAAAGCGGTCGCAACATTGAGCCGATTCATTGTTGATCGTAGAGTTTTGGAGCAACTTGCTAGAACTCAAAAGCCAACACGGTCCAAGCCAGTAGCTGAGGCACCTAGCGCGGACAAAGATGGAAATGTTATTCCTTTAAATAAGGACATCGGAAAAGGCGTGAGCGATCCTCGTAGTGCTTTTAAGCTGCGAGTCCACGCACAGCTTGTCGAAAAAATGGATTTAAAAAAGGAAGAGTTAGATAGAAATCTTTCGGAAGAAAAAAAATTAGAACTACGATCCAAGGCTCAGTCAATAGTTGCGGAAGTTCTGAACAACGAAACGCATCCTTGGAAAGCCCGAGAAGAGAGTGCTCAGTTAATGAAAGAAATCCTAGATGAGGCTTTGGCCTTGGGCCCCTTAGAAGATTATTTAGCAGATAAAGACATTTCTGAAATTATGGTTTGTCGGGCCGATCTCACTTACATCGAGAAGAATGGGCGCATTCAAAAAGCCAAAACAAATTTTTCGAGCAATGTTCAACTTCGACAAGTCATTGAGCGAATTGTAAACCCCATTGGAAGACGTATCGACGAAAAAAGTCCTTATGTCGATGCGCGACTTGCAGATGGCTCGCGTGTTCATGCGATCATTCCTCCGTTAGCTATTGATGGCCCGATGCTTACAATTCGTAAGTTTCCAAGCAAAAGATTGGGCCCCGAAGATCTCATTAAATTTGGATCGATGAGCCCAGAAATGTCAGCCTTTTTACGAGCTGCTGTTGAGACTCATTCTAATATTCTCATTAGCGGTGGTACGGGTTCTGGTAAAACAACTTTACTCAACGTGATGTCTAGCTTTATTCCGGCCAATGAAAGAATTTTAACGGTAGAAGATTCGGCTGAACTTCAAATGCAACAGGAACATGTGGGACGATTAGAATCTCGTCCTGCTAACATAGAGGGCACGGGTGCTGTGAGCATTCGAGATCTTGTGAAGCAGACTCTGCGCATGAGGCCTGACCGAATTGTTATTGGTGAGGTGCGCGGCGGAGAAGCCTTGGATATGTTGCAAGCTATGAATACGGGTCATGATGGCTCGATGGCTACGGTTCACTCGAACAATCCACGAGATGCGATGGCGAGGCTTGAAACTCTGGTCATGATGGCTGGCATGGATTTACCGGTCGAAGCTATTCGACAACAAATCGCGGGAGCCGTTCATTTGGTCGTGCAGCAGTCTCGACTTTCGGATGGGTCTCGGAAAGTCACTCATATTACAGAAATTACGGGAATGCAGGGTGATGTGATTACCATGCAAGATATTTTTATTTTTAAAAAAGAAGGCATCGACAAAAATCGAAAAGTGATTGGACGCCACATGGCGACTGGATTTATGCCTAAGATGGTTGAAAAAATGGAAGCGTTGGGCATCAAGCTACCCAAGGGGATCTTTAAAGCAGCATGAGCCAGATTGTCTCTACCTTTAATCCGCTCGCCGTGAGCATGGTTAGTGGATTTTTGTTTTTTCTTGCCATTTATTTTTCATTTGAAAAGTTATACCAAAACGTGTGGTCAAAACTAAAGGTAACAAGCAAGCTCACCTACGATGTTTACCAGGACATGTTCTATATCAAAAAAACTGAAAAGGGCGTGATCATTCAGCAGTGTATGATTTCAGGTGGATTGGCCGTGCTGGCACTTTACATGTTTTCTGGATCTCCGATTTTTGCATTGGTGACGGCCGTACTTATTTTTTTTGGAACATGGAAACTTCCGCTAATTTATTTAGAAAAAGTAGTTAGGCCAAGCAGGACCAAAACATTTTCGGATCAGATGATTGATGGGTTGACTCTGATGGGCAATGCTATGAAATCCGGAATGAACCTTTCGCAGGCCTTCAAGATATGTGTTGATGAAATGGATGGTCCTCTGGCGCAGGAATTCGGTTTGATTCTAGATAAAAATCGCATTGGTCAAAGCATTGAAGAGGGCTTAGAGGATTTGGCTGGAAGATTGCCTTCTGAAGATGTCGTGATGTTCTCGACTAGTGTCAATATTTTGAAAGAAACGGGCGGAAACATGACCGAAACTTTTGGAACGATCACCAAGACCATTCGAGAGCGGATCAAGCTTCAAAATAAAATTGATGCTTTGACGGCTCAGGGAATGACTTCTGCCGTTGTTGTTTCGGCCTTGCCATGGGCGTTGCTAGGAATTTTATATTTGATCGATCCAAATTTGATGAGGCCCATGCTTGTGACGATTCCTGGATGGATCATTTTATCGATGGTACTTTTTTTGGAAGGTGTTGGATTTTTTGTGATCAAGAAATTGGTAACCATTAGGGTATAGTTCTGGACATGGTGCGCCGCAATATTTTTCAAACATACGAAGATTGAATATGGCATGTGAAGTTATTGACGCTGCCATGGAGTCTTTTACTGGTAACATCAAGGAAGTTGTTGGAGGTCTTTTAATATGGGGAATCGTATTTTTGGTGTCTTGATCGCGTGGGGCGTGTTTCTAATGACGGCTCCTGCAAGTGCTGGAGTAAACGTCAATAATGGAAATTTCTATGTAGCAAATACGGATTTCTTTTTGCAGACTTCTGGGCTGAACATTGAAATTGCTCGCACTTATAATAGTCGTTCGAGTTACGTCAATGGATATTTTGGAATTGGGTGGTCTTCAGAGATTGAGGGCCGTTTAGATGTTGGCGCTAAAAAAATAGATTTTTATGAAGGTGGCGGTGGAAATATTGTTAGCTTCACTAAGTCTAAAGATGGTAGCTGGAATAATTCTCTTTATGGTCATCAAAGCATTAGCAAAAATAAAAATGGAAATTACTATTTAACGACCGCAATTGGCAAAATTTTTGGATTTAATGCTCAGGGGCAAATGATCAGCCTTGCGGATTCAAATGGAAATCTTATCTCAATTAATTATAAAGATGGATTGGTCAGCCTTCTCCAAGACAACTTTAATAATCAGGTTAAATTTACTTGGAAAAAGTTTGGTGCAAGACCACGAATTGTTCGCATCGAAAGAGACGCACTTAAGGTGTCTTACAATTACTCTCCCATCGGAAACCTGACCAAAGCGGTGGGTGTCGATGCTGTTCCTTATAATTATGAATACGATGAAGAACATAACTTAACAAAAATTACCTATGCCAACGGTGATTTCAAAAAAATGAATTATGACAAAGCTCGTGACTGGATCACGCAATTCCGTGATCGCACAGGGATGGTGACAGCGTATGATTATTTCGCGGATAGCCTTGATCCAGAAAACAAATTTGGAACCATTGTTTCTAGGTCTCAAGAGGGATCAAAAAACAGCGAGTTCTCCAAATTTTGGTATGAATTCCGAAAGCGCGCTGACGGAAGTAAGTTTAATTATAGAAGTGTCACTTCTATAAATGGCGTTGTTACCGAAACACTTTTTACGGAATGCTGTGGAACTCCCTTGGTTGTTTCTCAGTGGCCAGACAAGGTAAAAGGAATTTCCAAGCAAAAATTGGATTGGACTGTTGCTCAGTCCAACAAGACCTCAACATATTTTGAATATTATGGAGACGGACTGTTGAAAAAGAAGACTTCAGCGAACGGCACTGTTACGGCTCTAACTTACGATCCAAAACACAAAAAAGTTGCGAGTGTTCAAAAGGGAAGCCGGAAAATTTCTTATGGCTATGATGTCAATGGCAATTTAAAAACAGCTTATGATCATTCTGAAAATAGGAATCTTGCCTTGGCCTATGACAAGGATGGACGCATTACAGTTGTCAATGAGTCCGTAAAAGCAGGTAAAGCTGTTGCGTCGAGACAGGTCTTTTTTAGATATGATGGAAATGGACGCCCTATAGAGATTAAAGAAAAGACCAAAAAAGGTGAAGGCGTTATTCAAATGAAATATGCTGCCAATGGTGAAGTCATTGGAGTCTACAATGCTAAAGGACGAGAAATTGCTTCAGAAAAAGATATGGAAACAGCGCGAGCTGTCACCAATACTTTTCAAAACTTGTTAGAAATTGTACAGCCCGCTGGGGTGACCTTGGGGCCGGAGGGTTGATAAGATGAAAAAGTTCATTTTGTTTATTGCGGTTGTAAGTTCAGGATCACTATTGGCACAAACTAATTTTTCGGGCGGGATGTCGTACAACGGCGGAGGTGGAGGCGGAATGCCCCAGGGCTATGCTGGAGCTGGTGGATATCAAATGCCACAAGGTTCGCTCGCTGCCGTTCAGCCGGGAGCGATTCAGGTCCCTCCTCGAGGCGTTGGTGAGCAGCAAGCCTATGCGATGACCCCAAGTATGGGGTGTGGTCCTCGTGGCAGCTATTCTGGAATTGAAGGACCCATTCGTGGTGGCGTTGCTATAGATCCGTCTGGACAAGATCAGCATAGATAGTTTCTCGTTAGCCTGTTAAGCCCTATCCCATGAGAATTACCGGTGGACGATGTGGGGGCCGGCGCTTGGATGCGCCAAAGGGAATCAATACTCGTCCCACGAGCGACTCCCACAGAGAAGCACTTTTTAATATTGTCGATAATGGTCTGGGGCATAGCTACCCCCATGTCCTAGATTTGTTTTCTGGCTCCGGGGCCCTTCTTGCTGAGGCACTTTCTCGTGAGGCCAATTTTGCTGTCGCTTTTGAAAAAGATCGCGAGGCGGCTAAGTGTATCCAAAAAAATATTGAAGCTCTTCGAAATGAAATCGATTTTGAATTTATTCAACTTCATGAAGCTAAAATTGAACGATGGCCCGAGGCGCTAGCTAAAATTTTACCCGACGATTTTAAGGGATTTGATTTAGTACTTTGTGATCCTCCCTATAGTCGGGGATTGGGCGAAAGAGCCTTGCGAGCATTGTTGAGCTCAGAAGGTATCGTTGCCGATACGGCAATTGTCTATCTCGAGGCCGCGAAAGAAGATCCTGTTCCCGGGTTCCTTCACTGGGAACTTGTTAAAGAACGGCAGAAGGGCGTTAGTCGGCAGCTTTTTTATCGTAGATTGAAGGCGTGAATATGCTACGCTCACTTTTATGACTCAGAATATTTCTTCTGCATCCAAAGTTTCTGCCCCTAAAGTTGCAGTTTATGCCGGAAGCTTTGATCCAATAACGTGGGGGCATGTGGATGTTCTTCAAAAAGGGGCGAGAGTCTTTGATAAAATTGTTCTTTTGATTGCGGAGAATTCGCAGAAAAAATATTTGTTTTCGGCGCAAAAACGCCTGGAATTGGCAACGGATTCGTTGGCTTTTATGACTTTGCCCTGCGAAATTGAAGTTTGTACTCACGCTGGCTTGTTGGCTGACTTCTGCCGAGAAAAAAACATTTCGTTCTTACTCCGAGGATTGCGAGCTATCAGCGATTATGAGAATGAATTGCAGGTCGCAACAATGAATCGAAAATTATTGCCGGGTCTCGAGACTTTACTTGTGATGGCAGATGAAAAGCATTTTTTCTTAAGCAGTTCTTTGGTAAAAGAAGTCGCTCAACACGGTGCTCCCCTCGATGATTTGGTTCCCGCTCCGGTGGCGAAGGCTTTACGTGCCCAGTTTGCCTGAATTGATTTTGCTCAAATAATCCGCTGACATTGATCTCTTTGTGCAGTAGCAATCTATTCATATGATCACTTCTAAAGTTCAAGAAAGTCAAACCTTAGCATTGTTGGGAAAAGTTCGGGCCATGAAGGCGGCAGGGGAAGATGTTGTTTCTTTTGCAGCAGGTGAACCCGATTTTGATACACCGAAAGAAGTCATCGACGCCGCCGAAAAAAGTATGCGTGCTGGCAACACTCGTTATGTTGCGAGCCAAGGGCAGGCTAATGTCCGCGAGTGGGTTGCAAAAGATGCTCGTGAACGTTTAGATTCCACTTGGGTTCAGCCGGAACATGTTATTGTAGCGGGCGGCGCAAAGCAGGCCCTTTACTTGCTTTTTGATTCTATCTTGGGTCCAGGCGACGAAGCTATGATCCCAATTCCTTATTGGGTTTCTTACCCGGGGATCACAAAAGTTGTTGGTGGAACTCCTAACTACGTTAAGACTCAAGAGGCCAATGGCTATTTCCCAACGGTTGAAGAATTGAACGCTGCCTACAATCCAAAAGTTAAGGCACTTGTTTTTTCGTCACCTTCTAATCCTACCGGAAAAATGATTGATGCTGATTTGCTTAGGGCGATTGGTGAATGGTGTATCAATAAAAAAGTTTATCTTTTGTACGACGAGCTTTACGAACGACTCGTTTTGAACGATGAAAAACAACACGTTTCTTTGTTTTCGCAATTCTCCGAATCTGAGTCTGAGTATTTGTTTTCAGTAAATGCTTGTTCCAAAACCCTGGCCATGACGGGTTGGCGTTTAGGGTGGATTTTGGGGCATAAAGAAAACATTCAGAGGTTAACGGCCATTCAATCTCAAATGGTGACTTGTTATCCTGGTTTTGTGCAAGACGGCGTTGTGGCAGGCCTTGAAGCGGCCCCCGGATTTTTGCCGCCCATCGTAGAGGCCTACAAATCTCGTCGTAAAAAAATAGTTAAAGGGATCAATGCCATTCCTGGTTTGAAATGTGTTGAGCCCGATGGTGCATTTTATTTATTTGTAAATATCGAAGGTGTTCTTAAGGCTAAGAAGTGGGCTGATGACAAAGAGTTTGCTGCGCGGGTCTTAGAACAGCAAAAGGTTGTTGTGATCCCCGGCTCTTCATTTGGAATGCCTAACTGGATCAGACTTTCATTTGCGACAAGTGAAGCCGAGATTGACCGTGGCATCGAGCGCTTGAAGACGTTTTGTTCATAGGTTGTCGTCTGCGCGGCTAAGCAACTTCATGGCTGTGCCTATTGCTATTCGTTCACAGTCTATTTGTGCTCACGCTATTTGTGCTCATGCTATTCGTTCACATACTATTTTGATTCGAGCATTCATCTGATGGACGAGCCATCGTCGCTAGGTTCGTGCGCGGGCCATCATCTGACACAAGGGTTTTGGTGCAGGAGTTATTAGCCAAAGCCCGCCGCTATCAGCGTGGGCGATCGTCTTAAAAGTCCTTGATCAAAAGCATCTTGAATTTCTGCAAAGATCGCTCTAGTTCCAGCCCGATTCATTCTAAGGTTAGTTTCGTTAGTATTGATGCCGATATATTTGAGAACGTTTCTAAACTCTTTGCCCCAACTCACAAGCCTAGTCCATGGTCTTGAATCCCAGAATCTAGAATCAAAAGCGTCACGCGCCTTTTCTGTTTTTGTTCCCATCGCGAGTTGCGCCACTCGGCCTGTAAAACCTTTTAAGAAGGCCGAAAGCTGTTCGCGAGAAGGCGCCTGTATCAAGAGGTGGAGGTGATTCCCGGCATTAGCAGCAGCGTAGATTTTGATGTGATGTTTCGCTGCCTGAACTTGAAGGATCTGTTCAATTTTGTCATTGAGTCGAATGAGCGAGCGCGTACCGTTGGCATTTTCTGATCGCATTACAATATGCATTGGAAGGGTACGCTTGAAAATACGTTTTACTTTAGGATTTGATTTCTTAAGTAGGCTGCCGCCAAAAGCAGTCGAATGTGCAAGCCAGCCTCGAGGGAAGAGTTTTGTTTGCTTGCTCGTCATATTGATTTCATAGTAGCGATGGGTCGAGAAATCAAGAACCGGAGTCGAAAATATTAAAAAAGTTTGACTCCTCCTCGCGTGAGTCGATATTCAATGACTCAAGACTCAAGACTCACAAAGGTTTAGATGATGATTGGGAATAAATAGGAGCACTCGCGGCGCAAACATGCACAAGCAAGCGCAATCAGTCGCCACCAAGCACTTGCGGCGCAATCAGTCGCAAGCAAACGTAAGCAAGCGAAAGTGTTGCTCGAGTAAAGGAAAACTATCCGAACAGTGCCATCCAATGTGCAAAGTCTTTTTCGGCGCGCGCTTTCAGTTTTTGCTTTTTATCTTTGTCGCGTTCGCCAATGCCGTTTAGGGGAACAAGTCCCCAGTTCACATTCATGGGCTGAAAATTCTTGTGATTTCCATTGTAAGTCGCATGCGCCAAGGCACCCAAAACGGTTGTCTCTGGAGGCGGCAAGGCCGTGCTCATTCCGCGAAGCTCCAAGCTCGTAAGCCGGCCTACAAGGGCGCCAATCGCGCAAGATTCAAGATATCCTTCGACACCTGTAATCTGCCCCGCAAAACGAATCCACGGATGTTTTTTTAAGCGCAAATTGCAGTCGAGCAAACTTGGAGAATGAATAAAGGTGTTTCGATGTAAGCTTCCTAATCTATAAAACTCGGCATTCGCGAGCCCAGGAATCATTTTAAATATTCTACTCTGCTCCCCGTATTTTAATTTTGTTTGAAAGCCAACCAAACTCCAGGCTCGTCCTTCGCGATCTTCTTTGCGAAGCTGCACGACGGCGTAGGGACGTTGTCCTGTACGTGGATCGGTGAGGCCCACGGGTTTCATGGGACCAAACAACAAAGAGCGCTCGCCTTTTTCAAGAATGGCTTCGATGGGTTGGCAGCCTTGAAAATATTTAGCTTTTTCATAATTGTGAGCGGGCACAACGTCAGCTGCCTTTAGTGCCGCGATAAAATTATCGAACTCTTCTTTGGTAAAAGGGCAATTCAAATAATCGCCATCATCGCTTCCCTCGGCGCTCAAATTTTTGTCATAGCGATTTTGTGTAAATGCGATGCTTTTGTCGATGGATTCACCGGTGATGATAGGGGCAATGGCATCATAAAAGTATAATTTTTCGCCCAAAAGTGGCTCAAGACTTTTCGCCAAATCTTCCGACGTCAATGGGCCCGTTGCAAAAACACATGGTAATTCTTTTCCATTCGAAGAAGACAGTGCAGATTCCCAATGTGTGAGAGGTTGGCGCAAGACTGTAATGTTGGAATGCTTTTCGATGGACTCTGTGATTAGTTTAGAAAAATGTATGCGATCAACGGCAAGAGCCTGCCCAGCAGGAACTTCACTTTGGCTTGCCGCTTTTAATATCAGCGAATTCATTTGTGTTAATTCGTGCTTTAAAATGCCCGGCGCACTTTCGACATCTTTAGATTTTAATGAATTGCTGCAAACAAGCTCGGCAAAATCGGGTCCTGTGTGAGCTTCGTTTGAGCGAACGGGACGTTGCTCAATCAGTAAAACTTTGTGACCCCTTTCGGCCAATTGCCATGCACACTCGGAGCCGGCGAGCCCAGCACCCACTACGATGGCCTCGCATCCCTGACTTTCGATAAGGGTAGAAATTTTGATTTGGGGATCGATGTTGATTTCGCTCATATATTTTTGGTTTCGCTCACTAGTTTCGCTCACAAGTTTTGTTCACTGGTTTCGCTAGTTGGTTTTGATCTACTGTGCCACTTCTAGTTTTGCCATTTATATCTATTTCAAAAAACTCAAAATTCTTGCTTGATAAATGCTCAGAATTTACCTAGCTTTTGCCGCAATGAGCCGAAGACTTCAATGGCTTTTTGGTGGATTTCGTCAAACGCCTCTCATATCCGTCTATAGTTTTTTCGCGGGCTTCTTCTTGCTCAAAATGCTGATTTCGGAATTTTTGAGTTTGGCATTTACTTTGTCGGGGCGAGGCGAGGGATTTTCGGCGCAAGTTATTGAAAATAATGAGATATTTATTCAATCAATTTCGCTTCTTTTGGGCATTTGGTTGGTATTTGGGAAGGCATCCTCGGGGGCATTAAAGGCATCTATTGGCGATTCCTTGGGTTTTGCAGATGGAAGTACCACGCTTAAATTTCGTCGATTGCTTACGGAGGCTCTTGGTCCTGCGGCTAAAGCCTTTTCATTGGCGAGTATTGGCGTGGCTTTATGCCTTAGTTTTGGTTTGTTCCGCCTTGAGGGCCCTGTTCTTGATCTGTCATGGATAGGCGTGTGGTCGCCACTTTGGCTATTACGCGCCTTTTCATTTTTCCTTTGGGTATTGGTTCTTGAGATGACGAGGCATCACTTGATGAAAGCTTTGCTTTTTGAACGTGGAACGGAGCTCATTGGACGCATGGCTCTCATATTGTTTGAGGGCTATTTGATCTTTAAGGTCTTCCGCTTGCCCGGTGAAACTTTAGAGCAAGGGCTAGTTGCAGCTGTTTCGATTTGGGTTGCTGCGTTGATGCAAATTTGGACGGGTTATCGTGTTCGCAGTAGATTGGCGGCCTGGAAGCGTACGATTGCTCTTAGCATCTTCTTGATCACCATTTTTGGAGTCTATGGCTTACCTTTTTCTTGGGGGCGAAGCGTTTCTTTGTACTCGGCCCTTAGCGGCGGTGACGAGCTCGGTTCAGTCGCAATGGGGCTTTTGATCGAGCCTTATTTGCTGGGCAACGTCATTTTCATTGGAATGCTGACGTTATTGTCGTGCTTCATGCTACGCCGTGTTCACTCTCGAACATTATAGAATATCGATTTTGTAACTCTATTGCTCAGGACAGAGTTCAGCTCTAGAATTTTTAGAATGAATACACCAAATGCACTTGAACTTGCGTCCGGCACAGGCCCGGTTGTCCAATTTGTTTTAATCAGTTTAGTTTTTCTGTCAGTGGTTTCTTGGTCAGTTATTTTAGGAAAGTGGATGGGCTTTCAAAAGGTGGCTCGAGAATCTACAAGGTTTCTAAATTTATTTTGGAACGGAAAATCTCTTGATGTTATTTATGCCGAAGCTAAATCTATGACCGATAGTCCGGTATCGAATGTTTTTCGAACTGGATATAAAGAATTTCAAAAAGTTGCGAAACGCGGCGAAGAAAAAAATGTAAATTCAGAAACCTTGGGGACTCGTGGAATGGAGAACGTTGAACGCGCTCTAAAAAAAGCTTCCGTTTCCGAATCTATGAAGCTCGAAAAAAGATTGCCATGGCTAGCAACGATTGCATCGACGTCGCCGTACGTGGGTCTGTTTGGAACGGTTTGGGGAATCATGAACGCCTTTCAAGGCATTGGTCAGGGGGGCCCGGCAACGCTTCAAAACGTCGCGCCAGGAATATCTGAGGCTTTGATCGCAACGGCTGTTGCGTTGGCGACGGCAATTCCAGCTTCAATATTTTACAATTTGAATGTAAACAAACTTAAAACTTTTCGAGTCCAGATGGATGGTTTTTCGGCTGACTTCAGCAACATCCTTCGCAGGGGTTACTTAGATTAATGGCTGGCCCAAACTTAAGCAGTGATAGTGATGATTACGCGCCAGTATCAGAAATGAATATGGTGCCATTCATTGACGTGATGCTGGTGTTGCTCATTATTTCGATGGTCACGACTCCGTTTTTGGAGCAAGGCGTGAATGTTGAACTTCCTGTGGCTGGTGGCCAAAGTTTGCAGAAAGAAGTTTCTGCATCTCCAGTAATTCTTTACGTTTCGAAGAATCAGAATCTAAGAATCGGAGATAAACCTATTGCGCGAAGTGCGCTGACTAAAAACTTGTTAGAACAATTTAAAGACCGTGCCTCCAAAGAACTTTTTGTGAGAGCTGACAAAGCGGTTCCTTATGGTGTGGTTGCGGAAATCATGTCTGAAGTACAAAACGCTGGAATTGAACGCGTTGGCCTGGTCACCCAGCCAGAGTAAATTTTTACTCAATAGGGGAGAAGAAAGGTAGCAATGAGGGAAGTCGCTTTTTTGAAAAGCATGCGAGAGCATGTTCAAAAAAATCTACCTCCTATATCGTTGGAGAACGCAGAGTCCAGGGGACTCCCTGTTTCTATCGAAAACGATCCTTATAAAAAAACTTTTCTGACTTCTGCGCTCGCACATTTTACCTTCTTAATTCTCGCACTGATTGTTCCTCAGATTCTTCAAATGGTTGGAGTGGGACCCTCCTATCAGGAAAAATTTAAGAAGAAAGAATTTAAAAACGCCATCAGGGTGGATTTGGTGGGGCTTCCCACCAAGAAGCTTATCGATTTGCAAAAAGTAGATCCTACTGAAGCTGTTGGTAAAAAAGTTGAAGAGGCTCCCGCGCCGCCGGCCCCGTCAGAATCGGCAATGATACTGCCAGATGAGCAAAAAAAAGTAGAAGAAGCTAAGGCCAAAGAGTTGCAAAACCAAAAGCTAAAGCTAAAGCAAGAATCGGTCGCAGAGAAGAAAAAAAAGAGGTTAAGCGAACTTAGGGCCTCCATGAAAATTGAGCAACGCCGTAAGGAGATGCTTAAAGAGCTGAGCGAAGGTGAAGTTGCCGATACGGGACGAGAAATCCTAGCTGGAAATATAGTTTCCCAGGGTTATAGTGTAACCGGGGATGTCGCGTCAGACATGGATGTCTATCAGGGGCACCTGAAGGTTCATATCAGGAAAAGTTGGAATTTGCCGGGCTGGATGCAGGCATCAAATCTATCTGCAAAAGTATTGGTTAAATTTGCGCCCAACGGACGCATATTGTCGCAAGTATTTTTGAAAAACAGTGGAAACAGTGAATTCGATAGTCATGTTTTAAGGGCTATCAAAGAAGCAGAGCCTTTTCCAAAGCCGCCGCCAAGTTTAGAGCGTGAGGTAATGGAAGAAGGAGTTGAATTGGGCTATCCCCAATAAAGAGGAAAATTTTATGAAAAATATTATAGCTATGTTGTCAGTTTGTTTCTTGTTTGTTCTGAGCCCGCTTAAGGCTAGGGCACAATCTGCGACCGAAGCAACAAGCCAAGTAAGTGCTGAGCCCTCGTCGGCGGATGCTTCTTCTGCGTCCACAGTTAGCGCGTCCGGGAGAATTTATATTCCCGTGGGCGATGCAAACTTGAAAAAAGTACTTATGGCCGTTGAGCCAACGGTTGGTGGTGGAGCCCTTGCGAATTCTTTTTATGCCACATTAACAAGTGATATGGATTTTACAGATCTCTTTGAACTGTTGCCGCCCTCAAAATTGCCTGTTGCAAAGGGCGGGCTTGTCCCCGGAAGTTTTAAGTTTTCTCACTACAAAGCTTTGGGTGTTGAGTTCTTAATCAAGAGCGGAGTGAGCATTGCAAATGGCAAATACCAAGCCGAACTTAGGTTGTATGACGTAGCACGTGGTGTGCAAATCTTGGGACGTCTTTACCCCTTGGTGGGGCAAGTTGCCGATCCTGGCAGAAAGCTCGCTCACTATAGTGCGAATGATGTCATGCAGTCTTTGACTGGAGAGCCCGGTATCTTTCTGACGCGTATTTTGATGAGTTGTGGCAAGCGAAATAAAGAAATTTACGTTATGGATTTTGATGGAGCCAATGCATCGAAGCTCACTCGAGATGGAAATTTTGCACTTTCTCCTACTTGGTCACCAGACGGAAAATCCGTTGCTTTCACCTCATATCGAGCTTGGGGAACCAAGGGTGCTTTGAATCCCAATTTATACTCTTACAATATTGAAACTCGAGAGCGAAAAGTGGTTAGCTCGTCGAAGGGTTTAAATACAGGGGCATCCTATCATCCGCATGAAAACAAAATTGCGTATACGTACTCTCAGAATGGAAAACCGGAAATCTACGTTTTCGATTTGGATAAAAAAGTGCGCTACCCCATTACCAAAACATTATTTTTTAGTGTTGAGCCCGATTGGTCTCCTGACGGCAATCGACTGGTTTTTTCCTCTAGCAAAACAGGGCGCCCGCATATTTGGGTTGCCGATGCTAACGGTCAAAACGACAAGAGACTTACCTTTGCGGGGCGCTATAATAGTTCTCCAAATTGGTCTCCCAAAGGCGATAAAATTGCCTTTTCAGGACAAGAAAATGATGGAAATAATTTTAACGTATTTACGATTGAGCCAGGCGGATCTAATTTAGCGCGCCTCACATCGGATTCGTTCTCAAACGAAAACCCTGTCTTTTCACCGGATGGTCGATTCCTTGCCTTTTCAAGCAAGGAATCTGGCACCTACCAAATCATGGTGATGACGGCTACTGGTGGCAGACGAAAAACGCTCACCTCTAAACAATTGGGTGACTGCAAGCAGCCTGCCTGGTCTCCTAGGCTGTAGTAACGCTTTCTGTGTTTGACATTGGGCCTGGGTCGGTAGAAACATAGGGCCATGATCGAAAAAGATATCAAGTCCCTAGATGAGCTTGTAAAAAAAATGGAATCCGATCAGCTCCCCCTTGAGGAGGCGCTGGATACTTTTAAAAAAGGTATTGAACTCGTCAAAAAATGTAGTGAAACGCTCGAAAAGGCTGAACTACGTATCCGTGAAATTATTCAGGACGAGTCGGGTGAATTGAGTGAGTCAGATCTTTAACAATCGGTTAAGCGCTTCGAAATTTCGACTGGATTCGTTTTTGTTCCAATGGTTGAGGCAAAATCAGGATTGGCATCCAGACCTTATAGAAGCGACCTCTCATTGTATCATTGGAGCAGGCAAGGGGTTTAGACCCTTTTTGTATCTGGAGCTTTGTTCTGATTTGCAAAAGACAAATCAGCATTCAAATTCTAAATCATTAAAGACGGCACTAGCGATCGAATTTTTGCACACTTATTCTTTGATACATGATGATCTGCCCGCAATGGATGATGACGATTGGCGCAGATCAAGGCCCACTCTTCATAAATTGCACGGAGATGCGTTTGCTATTTTGGCCGGCGATGCTTTGTTGACCGCATCATTCGAACTTTTAGCAGAGGCCTTTGAGTCTTCCCCTGAAAAAGTAGCGCATGCTATTAAGGTTTTTGCGAAAGCTTCAGGCGCCGCGGGCATGATCAAGGGGCAATGGCTTGATCTAAAAAATAGCAAAGGGAAAGAAAATGAGAAAGCATTTGAAGCAGATAAGTTAAAAAAACTGCATCGGCTCAAAACAGGGGCTTTGTTGGGCGCTGTTGCAGAAATCGCAGCGCTTGAATCTTTGCCAATAAATATCTTTAAGGCGGAGGCCGAGTTTTTTCGCGAGTGGGGAATTGGCTTGGGTTTGCTTTTCCAGATGAGAGACGACATTTTAGATTTGGGAAATTCTAAAATCACCGGTAAATCTCATGGGAAAGATCAGCGACAAGGGAAGGCTACATTTGCGAACATTTATTCCACACAGGAACTATTGGACACAATGAATGAATTGCAAGATGCTTTGATTCGTCATCATCCAAGGCCAATGTCCGAAACTTTTTCAAATGATTTTGTAAACTTTGCGGTTCGCCGATCTAATTAGAAAAATGAACGAAAAAAAAATAAAACTGCGTGCGGATGAAATTGTCTTTAGGCTAAAACTCGCAGAAAGCAAATCCAAAGCTCAGGCACTTATAATGGCCGGAGAAGTTATGTTCGAAAAAAATGGACAGTGGATTGAAATTCTTAAACCTGGTCATCCTTACCCGGAAAACACAATTTTCAAGCTAAAACACGACGGCCCTCAAGATGTTGGTCGTGGTGCGCAAAAGCTGCGAGGGGCCTTCGAAGAATGGCCAGAGCTCGTTTCGGTTGCAAAAAATTGTGTAGCTATAGACGTCGGATCTAGTACAGGTGGCTTTACACAGGTTCTTTTAGAGCTCGGAGCTAAAACTGTAGCAGCTGTAGATGTTGGAACTCATCAATTACATGAAAAATTAAGGTCAGATTCTCGAGTAATCTCTTTGGAGCAAACACATATTTTAAAAATAGATGCACATTTTTGGACGACAAATACTCCAATCCAATTGCCCTTTGATTTTGCAGTTATGGATGTTTCCTTTATTTCTGTGACTCGAATCATTGCCCATGTTGCATCATGGCTGCGGTTAGGTGCTCCGTGGATAGTATTGGTAAAACCACAGTTTGAACTCGAAAAGTCATTCCTTAAAAAAGGCATCGTGAAACGACCAGAAGATCGAGAGATGGCTTTAGTAAAGGTTAGAGATTTTGTTGCGGAAACAAATATGTTTGAGTGGGTTGCGCATCGAGACAGTCCTTTGGCTGGAAGCGATGGTAATTTAGAATATTTGGTTTATCTTAGAAGGTGCTGATGAGAGAATTGATTCAAAAACTTTTTATCTTAATTTTTATTGCTTCGTGTTCCAGTGTTTCAAAGAAACCTGTGAAACCAGCACCAAAGCCGGGCGAAGCTCCTCAAGATATATTGTCGGCGCTTCCTTTAGACCCAATCGTCAAGGTAGAGGGCCAAGATCTAGCTGCCGGTGAAAGCATTGACGCGTCGACGGGCGTGGCCAAGCCTCGAGCCCCCGTCATTGGTGTCTGGATTGATTCGGTTGGTCTTGATGCCTTCTGGGCTCTTGGATATTTGCAGGAGCTTGATAAAGCTGGCGTTAAAATTTCAAAAGTTGTTGGACAAGGATTTGGTTGTTGGATCGCTTTGGCGTGGGCTCAGCAAGGAAGTTCCAATCAAGCTGAATGGCAGGCTTTCAAATGGAGTCAATGGAACTTAATTGGTTTAGATGCAAGTTTGCTTAAACGCATTACGGGCAATCAGGTTTCTTATCAAACGTTTCAGTCGCAATTTGAAAAATGGTTGCCGGCTAAAGAATTTAAATCTTTAAAATTGCGAAGCGATTGTCCCGTCGTGAGCACTCGTAATAGACAAAAAGGAATTTTAACCAGCGGCCATTCTTTGGGAATATCAAGAGATATGTGGTATCAAATGCGCCAACCATTTTATGGGCCAGCCATGGAACCAAAATCTACGGATGCCTATTTGTCGGCTTGGTCTTTCGGAAATTTGCGACCAAAGGACTATGATGCATTTTCTAGGAGCGGCAAGTCTGGCGAAAAAGTTGATTTATGGATTCATTTGAGGACCGTACCAGCAAGTACCTGGGCACACGATGATCCGTGGCTTTTTGCTGCTGCTAGCAAAGATGAGTGGGATCATGAAACTTGGTTTCAAACGCCAGATGGTAGCTGGGTTCTGCGCAAAACATTGTTCGACAATAAAATTGCAACCAAAACGAATGTTCTGGATTTTGCCCGTCGACGAGAATTTTTACTTGAAGGTAGAAATTTGGGAAAAAAATGGATTTCAGGTCAATGGTTTCAAAATAATCTGCAAAATAGCTTCTCGCCAGAATGATTTTCAAGTAGCTTTGTGAGATGTCTATTGTTATTGATCCGAACGATCGTGATCAATTAGAGTTTGTTATTCGCCGATTGAGAGAAGGAAGTCCCATTGCACTTCCTTCTGAAACCGTTTATGGATTGGCGGGAATTGCAACGTCAGAAAAATCTTTAGCAAATATCTTTAAGTTAAAAAATCGGCCAAGTTTTGATCCGCTCATTGTACATTTGTTGGGCTACGAATTTTTGAAAGCATATTGCGAGATAGATTTTGAACTCCAAAGGAATCTTTGCGAAATGTTTTGGCCGGGGCCATTAACAATTTTGTTTAGAAAGAAGAAGTCTATTCCAGATTTATGTACCTCCGGTAGTCCCTTCGTTGCGTGCCGCGCACCAAGTCATCCTATTTTTGTAAGAGTTCTCGAGGCACTCGAAGGCGAAGGATTGGCAGCACCCAGTGCCAATCGCTTTTCTAGTATTTCACCAACTTCGTCAATGGACGTCATTTCTGAACTTGGACCTCACGGGTTGGAAGCCGTGATCGAAGGTGGGCCCACTAAGTTTGGAATCGAAAGCACCGTCGTAAAAGTACTTTCGGAGTCGCGAATCGAAGTGATTCGTTTAGGCGCACTAAGTCTTGAAGATCTTAAACAGTGTGGGGGGCCACATCTTACAATTGAAGTGCGCGAGTCAGGCACCGGTGCCGAGTTAAAAGCTTCTCGCATGGCTTTCGATGCGCCTGGGCAACTAAAAAGACATTATTCTCCTAAAAAGTCTTTGTGGTTTGTGCACGATAGCAAAAATAGAGAAATTGATTTTTCGAGCGCAGCAAGAATAAGAATATTGAATAAAGATGTTGTTCCAAATTCATTGGATGGGCCATGGAAGCTAGATATTTGTTTGAGTGAAAATAATGATCTTGTTGAGGCGGCAAGTAAACTCTTCAAAACATTGAGAGAATTAGACAAAAACGAAGAAATCTCTCTCATCGTGGCTCTGCCCAGCGATGAACAGGGGCTAGCTCTTGCTATTCATGATCGACTTCGTCGCGCATCTCATGGTTAAACTTGAGTTGTTTCTTTTGCGGGGTTAATAATTGTTTTATGGATTTAATGAACGGTCTTAAAATATTTTCTTTAGCGTTTGCAAAAGTATGGTCACATTCTGATTTGCGTAGGTGGTATTTTAAAACCCTGGTTCTTACAATGCTCATAGCGGCTACTATCATAGTCGGGATATTTTTCTTAGGTTCGTGGGCTCTTAGTTCATATGTAGATAATAATTGGTATGCAGGTGCAGCAATGGTCGTCTGGGTCTTGGTCCTTTTTTATCTGGGGGGACAGATCGCTACAATTTGCATGAATGCCATGGTGATGATTGTTGGAGGTGAAAGTGCGGTGACTCGCTTTTATCTTAGCAAGTCTCAGGTGGCGGCTTCTCCCCCAAACAGAAAATTTATAGGTAACATTAAGCTTTACAAGGGTGAGGTGTTTTCGATGTTAAGAACATTGCTTGTGGCATGTGTCGCTTGGCCTTTATTCTTAATTCCACTCCTGATGCCCTTGGGGGTTCTTATTTTTGCATGGACGATGGCGGGTGACGCCATGGCTGTGTCTAAAAGAATGCTTCATGTCGCCGGACTTCAGGCACTTCAGGACAGAGAAAAAGTTTCGGTATCGAGTATGATAGGAGTTGGATTATTGCCGTCTTCTCTAGCGCTTTTTCCGGTTTTGGGGTGGGCATTGCTTCCAATACTTCAGGTTGCGGGCGTGGAGTTTCAGCTTCAGGAATCGCGGAGTGGCAAAAAACTTAGAGATATTTTGCCAGAAGGCCATGGCGAAGACCCCAAGGCGTAATAAAAACTTCGCTTTGTCCAAGCCTAATCAAACAAGTTGTAAGAATTAATATTCCTGCGGGCAAGATATCGGCGCGATCTGCCACCATGCCTGTCATAGCTTTTCTAGCGCGTATTGGTTTGGAGCGAACTTGGTTAGCTAAGTCTTCGAGCGCTTCTAAGCTGACTAGGGACCCTTCGGGATGTTTTGATATCGCATCACAAAGTTCGGCAGCTTGGAGAAGTGTTCCTCCAACGGCTACGGCCTTGTAATCTTCTGGCTTATATTGGGCCAGCAGCTGAACATAGTAACTATTCGGAAAATAATTTCTGATTTCAACTTTGGCTTCGTTCCAACGTTCATCGCTAACTGGAATTTTGTCTAGGCCAAGGCCCTCATGACATTTGAGAGCGCCCCCTTGAAAGCTATGGGCTTTGAGTTTGGGTTTCAAAAAACCAACCTCAGTTGAGGCGCCTCCGATATCCATAAAGACAAAGGGCGAATTAGGGAAGTGATGTTTGGCAGCCTGAGCCGCACCACGCATGCTAAACTCGGCTTCCTCGAGGCCCGAAATGATTCTCAAGGGAAGCCCCAGGGCTTGCTGTACAATTTTTTGAAGGGCTTCCGGGTTTTTTGCATTTCGGGCTGCCGCAGTCGCGACCACTTCAACATGGGTTATTTGTCTGCTCCGAGCCTTTAGCCGTAGTGCAATTTCATCAAGCGCTTTATGGGTCGAAACCAGAGAAGCTTCATCAAAAAAACCGTCTTTTGTTTCTAGGGCTTTGCCGAGTCGGGTGACCCAGGAGTTTGTTTCGACGGGGGCCAACGCTCCGCGTTCGCTAGTGGCGAAGAGGTATTTTACGGAATTACTGCCTATGTCGATAGCTGCGAGCATATGCTAAGTTATACCAGGTATGTTGGGAATATTGCTAGCAGCAGGAAAGGGAACGCGCATGAAAAGTTCGCGTTCCAAATTGTTATTCGAAGTCAATGAAGAGCCTCTTTGTTTTGCTCCCTATCGGTGCCTCTTTAATCTGTGTGAAAAAGTCTTGGTTGTCATTGGACATCGTGGTCCGGAAGTTAAAGATAAGCTAATGGAAAGAGCTATTGAGGTTTTTGGTCGCGAAGAGGCGGTCTCAAAAACTTTATTTTATACCCAGGAAGAACAAAACGGCACTGGCCATGCGGTGCGTGTCGCGCTTGAGGGTGGCGCAAAAAATACAGGTTCCTATGATCATTGTTTGGTTTTAAATGGGGACTTGCCATTGATCCGAGAAGAAACCTTAGCAACTTTAATCAAACAAGCCACAGCTAAGTCATTGGATGCAAGCTGCCTTAGTTATCATGCTAAAAGTCCCTCAGGCTTAGGGCGCATTGTTCGGGATCAATCAGGAAGATTTACTAAAATCATTGAAGAAAAAGACGCCAATCCACAGCAGCGACTTATAGCGGAAGTTAATAGCGGAGTTTACTTGTTTCGCCTAAAGGCACTTGAAGAAAAAATTAACGAGTTAAATACAAATAATAGTCAAAATGAAATTTATCTTACAGCTATGCTAGGTGCTGAAGCTCAGCCAGAATTAAAATCCGATGCTGTTATAGTTGAAGCGGAAGAAGATTTGCTTGGAGTTAACACCACCTATGAACTGTCACGGATTAGAAAAATTTCTCAAAGTCGATTGAAGAAAGCCTTGTGCGAAGAAAATGGGGTTATTTTTGAGGACATTGATAATTGCTTTATCTCTGCGAAATCTCAGTTTCTTGGAAATGCCGAAATTGGAATAGGCTGCAGAATTGAAGGTCATAGTGTCATCGGTGAGGGTGTCTCTCTGGATGGCCATGTAAATATTAAAAATTCTAAGATCAATGCTGGGGCTCATATATTATGGTCGAGTGTGGTTTCCGGTTCACAGGTTGGTGCGGGTACAAAAGTAGGGCCTATGGCTCATTTAAGGCCAGGCAGCGACTTAGGTAAAAAGGTAAAAGTTGGTAATTTTGTTGAGATCAAAAATACAAAATTACACGACGGTGCAAAAGCTTCGCACCTTTCTTACTTGGGGGATGCGGATATCGGTGAGGAATCAAATATTGGAGCAGGCACCATTACCTGTAATTTTGATGGCTTCAATAAATATAAAACTGTCATTGGAAAGCGGGCTTTCATTGGATCCGACTCGCAACTTGTGGCACCCATTGAAATTGGTGACAATGCCTACGTTGGCTCGGGAACGACAGTGACAGAAGACGTGCCAAGCGGTGCTTTGGCAATTTCAAGGCCAGATATGGTCATAAAGGAAGGCTACGCCGAAAAATTGATTGCAAAACATAAGGCAATCAAGGAAAAGATTTCCAACAAGTAATTATATGTGTGGCATTATTGGATACGTTGGAAAAGGCAACGCCAAGCCCCTTCTTTTGGATGGGCTTAGGCGAATGGAATATCGTGGCTACGATTCGGCAGGAATTGCCATGCGCCCGAGTGGACCCAATGCCAAAATCATTGTTCGAAGATGTGTGGGGCCGGTTCAGGGTTTGGTGGATGCCGTTGAAGATATCACCGAAAGCTACCCACAGGGAATAGGACACACACGATGGGCGACTCATGGGGTTCCCAGCGAAATCAACGCCCATCCACATAGTGCTAATCTTTTGGTGCTCGTACATAATGGAATTATTGAAAACCATGCGGAGATTAAACTTGAGTTGATGGACCAAGGCATTTCTTTTGAGTCTCAAACAGACACCGAAGTCTTTGCAAAATTAATTAATAGTAAAATTGAGAAATTGCTTAAGAAAAAATCGGCATCAATCGTAGATCTTGATGCTGAATCTCTGGGGCGTCTTGTGTTTTCGGCACTTCAAGAAGCTGCCTCAGAAGTGCAGGGACATTATGCGGTCCTGTTTATGCTTAAAGATATTCCTGGACGCCTTTTCATGTTGCAGTCTGGGGCGCCGCTAGTGGCGGGAATCACTAACGACGGGGTGCTTATTGCTAGCGATCTGCAGGCACTTTTGCCTTACACTCAAAATGTTTCTTTTGTTCCGGTGGGAAGTATCTCAGAAATTTCGGAAACAAAACTCAAGGTTTATTCTTTAAAGGACCTCAGTCCCATCGATCCTAAAATTGAAAAAATTGAGTGGACTGCTGATAAAGTCGCCAAAGATGGTTTTGATCATTTTATGCTCAAAGAAATTTTTCAGCAGCCAAGTGTGATAGCAGATACATTGTCGGGGCGAATGCCAATTTCTGATTTAGGTGCGTTTGTTTGGGACAATCCCTCGGCTCACGAAGCTCTATGGAGAAATGTTAAAAAAGTTTACTTGGTTGCCTGCGGAACGGCTTATCATTCTGCCATGGTTGCTAAGTATTATTTCGAAAAATGGGCGAAGATTTCTGTTGAAGTGGATATCGCAAGTGAGTTTCGTTATCGCTCTCCAGTTATGGAGCCCGGAACATTGGTTGGTGTGATCTCTCAATCCGGAGAAACTGCCGACACTCTTGCAGCACTTCGCTTGGCAAATGATCAAGGGCTTTCGACATTTTCAGTTTGCAATGTGCCTGGATCGACCATCATGAGAGAGTCTAATTTTCAGTATTCTACAAAAGCGGGACCAGAAATTGGGGTCGCATCTACCAAAGCTTTCACGGCGCAATTGACCGTGCTTTGTTCATTGGCTTATGACGTCGCGAGACTTCGGGGCATGAGTCCAAGCCACGAAGAATTTATTGATGGATACCGTTCCCTGGCAAGGTTGCCCCAAGATATTGAGTCACTTTTGCAAAAATCAGATGAGTTCCAAAAAGTTGGTGCGACTCTTGATGACAAGAAAACCATTCTTTTTGTAGGACGAGGAACCATGTACCCAATAGCGCTAGAGGGTGCCTTGAAGTTGAAAGAAATTACTTATCGTCACGCTGAGGGGTATGCTGCAGGTGAGTTAAAGCACGGTCCCATTGCTCTTGTTGATACTAGCCTTGCGGCGGTTGTGCTTGCTCCTCGAGATGAGCTGCGTGCCAAAACACTTTCAAATTTAGAAGAAATCAAATCTCGAGGTGCCTATATCATTGGCATCGGGGAAAAAGATGACCAGGGGTTTAAAAATCTTTGTGACCAATATATTGAGATGCCCAAAACGACTTGGACCTCAGCTCCTATTATGTACGTGATTCCTACTCAGCTTATTTCTTATGGCTTGGCTGTGAAGCTAAATTGTAATGTTGATAAACCGCGAAACTTGGCGAAATCAGTAACCGTCGAGTAAACTTTCATCTAAATGATGAATGTGTTGCTGATAGAAGATGATCCTTTGGTACTGCGTGCGCTGCAAAAGGCTATTCCGCAAAATTCTTACGTAGAGACGGCAAATTCTCTGGTAGATTTTTTTAGGAAGCCAAGCAAAGTAGATTCGTGGGATTTAGCGCTAGTTGATTTGATGAGTGAATTAGATCCGCAAGGTGAAAAATCAATTGAGCTTATTCAGGTTTTCAGAAAAAAGTTTCCTTTAGCAGCCATCATTGTTCAATCTGGGGTGGGTGAAATAGAAGTCATGCGACAAGTTGTGCGCCAGGGCGCCAATCGCTTTGTTCTTAAAGAAAATATTTTAGAGCAACTTCCATTGATCTTTGAATGGGTCAAAGAGCTGCGTTCTCATCGCGATCGCGTTGAAAGTCTGATGATTGGCAAAAGTTTAGCTATGACTAAATTTAAAGAAAAACTCCTGCGTGCCATGCCAGAAAGTGATGACATTTTGATTGAAGGGGAATCGGGCGTGGGAAAAGAGCTTTGCGCTTTGGCCTTTACTCGCGAAGGTCGGCCTTTCGTCTCTGTGAACGTTGCTAGCATTCCTAGTGATATTTTCGAGGGAGAGCTATTCGGGTATGAGCGTGGAGCTTTTAGCGGAGCACAATCGGCCAAAGCTGGCTTGCTTGAAGCCGCGGAAGACGGAATTCTATTCTTGGACGAAATTCAGTCTCTGAAATACGACTTGCAGGTTAAGCTTTTGAGAGTTTTAGAAAATAGGACCTTCCGAAGGTTGGGGTCGAATCAAGAAAAGCAATTTAAAGGTAGGATATTGTCGGCGAGTAACCGGCCGTTGGCATCTCTAGTGGCAGATTCCAGTTTCAGAGAAGATTTGTTTTTTAGATTGTCGGCCATTTCTATTAATATTCCACCGTTGAGGATGCGAGGGGGGGATGTCACCTTACTCGCACAAAACTTTTTATCTGAGTTTGACCTGCATTCAGAAAAGTCATTTGAGGATGACGCACTTAAAATGTTGGAGGCTTATGATTGGCCAGGTAATGTTCGGCAGTTAAAAATGTGTGTCAAAAATGCCGTCATGAACGCATCGATACCCAAAATAGGACAACAAGAGTTAGAGGTTTTTTTCGAACGATGGGAAAGCGTTTCTCTGGCGCCGAGCATAAGCCAAGGTAATTTTACGGTAGATTGGAATGAGGGGCTTGATGCAAATGTTGCAAAGCTAGAGAGATACATCATTTCAAAAGTTATTGAACGAGATGGCAGTGTGAAAGCTCGCGAGACTTTAAAAATTAAGAAGTCTAGATTTTATGAGAAAGTAAAAACTCTGGGGATCTCTGCTCAGGAATCGTCTGAATAAAATTAAATTATTTATCGAAGGAAGCCATGCCACCTTCAGGAACTTTTCCTGAGTTGATAGCTTCTTTTAATACTTGAGACACTTTAAAGGTCATAACTCTGCGTGCAGAAATTTCCATAGACCTTCCACTTTGAGGATTGCGGCCCATGCGAGAACGTTTGTCGCGAAGAACAAAATTTCCAAATCCCGAAATTTTAACGTCTTCACCATTACTGAGTGAATCCTTTATTGATTTGAAAACAGTTTCTACAAGTTCAGCGGCTTCGAGTTTTGAGTAGCCGCAGATTTGAGCCACGCGTTCTACGATGTCGAATTTTGTAAGTGTCATTTGCTAATCCCCCACACGTTCTCATCTAATGTTAGCTTAAGTTTGTGTATTTTCTAGCGGGTCAATTGTGAATTAGGGCACTTGACGCCATGCATTTTGCCGCCGGGGCTTTCAAAAAAATGGCGCTTTGCTGACACAGATTTCTAAAAAGAACTAAAAGCTCGCACTTCGTTTAACGATTTTACTCCTTTTAGACACATCATGAGTCTTTCGAGGCCAAGGGCAATGCCTCCAGCTTGGTCAATTTGATCAAGGGCACCCAAAAAACTTTCATCTAGCTCTGGTACGTTGCGGTGGGGGTGTAGTTCTTTTCGTTTCGTCATATCTTCAAGGCATCGGCTTCTTTGTTCTACAGAATCGGTAAGCTCACCAAAGGCATTGGCCAGCTCAATCCCCTGAAAGTAAATTTCAAAACGTTCACACAAATACTCACGGCCTTTTATTTTCCTTGAGAGGGCGGCCTGAGAGGCTGGGTAATCTTTTAGAAGAACAAGATTTTTGTTTGAAAAAGCGGGTTCAATTTTGCTTGCGATGAGGGCATTAAAAGCCGTGTCGAAGTCCCATTTTAAATCAAGATCCCGGTGGCCTTTTTCAAAGGCAATCTTACTGAGCAAAGCCTCGTCGCCATTTTTTAGGATGGATTCCAGATCAATTTTACAAATTTCTTGAAAGGCCTCACAGACATCTATGCTTTCGATGCTCTTCCACTGACTGGGATCCTTGGCATGGCGATCTGCTAAATAGGTAAATAGTTCTGAGCAATCCTGAGCGATATCCATGTAACTGCCTGGGTGCCTGTACCATTCAAGCATCAAAAACTCAGGCTCATGAGTCTTGCTGATTTCGCCATTTCTAAAACTGGGTGTGATCTCAAAAATTTTATCAAGGCCAGTCGCAAGAGCTTTTTTGAGGTGATATTCGGGCGACGTTGCTAGAAAAAGTGTTTTTACTGATCCAGAGCTCATGCTGGGAATAAATTCGGACTCAAAATACTCAAGGTGGGGTTCAAGACCTGGATTGCTCACGAGCAAAGGCGTATCGATTTCAATAAATCCATTCTCATAAAAATAGTCGCGCAAATCCCGAATAAACTTCTGGCGCCACACTAAGATGTCTTTAAGCTTGTCCAAGGTCTTTCTCCGCTTTATACCCTTGAGTTATGGCGGAGACGGCTTTGACTGTCAGTAATTGGGTCCTATTTTTTTCGGTCTCATGGGACGCGGTGGATCGCGTAACGGAGCTTGTAAGCGCACGCCCAGGTTTTTTGGGTCTTGAGGAGCTTCCCGATGCCGACTCAAATCTTTACGGCACCAGCGATGAATTTGAAGTTTTGGAATTTGGCTCGGATGCTGCAAAAAAATGTGCCGATTGGTTAGAGAGCGGAGATTTCCAAAAAAACCGTTCCTCCAAGGCTTTCGTAAAAGTATATTTTGAGAGGGGGTTGCCGTCTGCCATCGAAAACATCTCGGAGTGGAAAGAATTTTTTTCTGCGGAAAAGTCTATAGAAAGTTTAACAGAAGAAGACATCCAAATCATTTCATGGCAACCCTTGCCGGATGAAGATTATTTAGCAAATTATCGCAAACAAGTTAGGGGCCAGGCCTTCGGAAAAAATCTATGGATTGGCCCTCCGTGGGAAGTGCCACCTTCAGAGAAAGATATATTTTTTGTTGAACCCGGCATGGCCTTTGGGACGGGTGATCACCCTACAACTCAAATGTGTCTTGAGATTTTGGAGTCCCTGTCTTCTGACAAGGTCGAGGATCCTTTGAAGATTTCCAAGACGCCCATTTATGATATTGGAACGGGCACGGGCGTGTTGGCATTGGCTGCGCGCAGATTTTTCCCAGAACGCTCATTGATTCTCACGGATCTTGATCCGCTTTGTGGCCCCGAGGTTAAAAAAACTTTTGAACTTAATAAAACTTCAATGCAAAATGTGGAACTTCGCTTGGGAGCGGCGGCAGACTTAAAAAGCTCTGGCGTTGTCCTTCTGGCAGAATCGGGCAAAGAACAAATTCATTTGCTCCACAACATGTGGCCCCAAAGCAATCTGATCATTTCTAATATTTATGCTGAAGTTCTTCAGGGACTTTTGCCTGAATTAGCGGCTCTTTGTTTGCCCGGCGCCTATTGGGTTGTGAGTGGCGTTTTAGAAAGCGCGGCCTCTAAGACCTTCGATAATGAGGCCTCAAAATATTTTGAGCTGCTAGATGCCAAAAGTTCCATTGTTGAAGAAGCTCAATTAAGCCGAGATCAAGGCCTTAATGCGAAGCAACATGTCTGGTTAGCCCGTTTATTTAAGCGTCGCTAAGTCTAAGAATTTTGCATTGCCACAAAAGCCGGACAGCTCTATTTCATAATCAATGATTCTAACTGGGCTAGAAATAAAAAAACGTTTAGGCACTGATGTAAAAATCGAACCCTTCGAAGAGAAATTCGTAAATCCAAATTCCTACAATTTGAGGCTCGACCCTGCCTTAAAGGTTTACACGCAGATGCCCCTCGATATGAAATCTGATAACCCAGCCCAAGATTTAACCATTCCCGCAGAGGGCTTGGTTCTTGAGCCCGGCAAACTTTATTTGGGTCGAACCTTTGAATACACCGAAACAAAAAACTTAGTGCCCATGTTGGAAGGCCGCTCAAGCATTGGTCGACTCGGTTTGTTTGTTCATGTGACAGCAGGATTTGGAGATGTCGGTTTCAAGGGTTTTTGGACACTAGAAATGCATTGCATCCATCCCATTCGTGTTTATCCAATGGTCCCCATTTGTCAGATTTTCTATCACTCAGTTGAAGGTGAAATCAGTGAATATCGCTCGGGCAAATACCAAGCGAACGAGGGCATTCAAACCTCTCGCTTGTGGATGGATTTTCAACCGTAATTTTGATTTTTTAAAAATTTGTTCGCATGCGGAGTTCTAATGTCGGAGTTCCAATGCCGGGGACCTTGAGTCACTTGAGGATCTATCCGCCGCCACAGGCACCACAGCTAGCAGCGCTGTTGGCCTCATCAAATGGCGTTTCACCGCCCTCAGACTTGATTGAGCGGCAGGTATCACAGTCTCCGGATCCACATTCCTTACCGCCATCTTCGCACGGCCTGCGGGTTTTTAGGTCCCAGCTGAGCATCTCCCATTCGGCAAAATGTCGGGCGGCAAAGCTCCTGGCTTGTGCGAATTCTTTGAAGATTTGGGAGAATTCTTCCCGAAAAGGCAAAAGACTGTGGATAAATACTTGGTATTCAAATTGCTCACTTTGGGGATCAAAAATGGCGTTGATTCCGCCTTCTTTTCGGTCGTTTACGAAGACAACCCTCGGTAGATCCAATTCCTTTAACGCTAGGACCCGTAGTAAGTTATTCACAAGTTATCCTCACAATTAAGCATCTCAAAAGTCATGCTTAAGTTTTGTTTTATATTCATCGCGTCATTCCTGTTGCGGCTCATAATCATGGCTTCTCAATATTCATTAATACTCGCCCAGATTCGTCCAGCAATGATCCGTTATAGCATCATCTTAGGCATAACGGGTCTTAATAAGTTCCACCAAAGCTTCTTGAGCACCTTTTGGACCATAGCCAAATTTTTCCTGCATGCCATCATAAACTTTCACTAGCATTTGATGAGATTCCGAAAGTGACCTGGTGTCATCGCTCGACTTAGTTAAGGATTCGAATTCCTTTAGGTCCAAAATCAATGAACCCATAGTTCGAATCTTAGAATTTTGAGATTCCCTAACATGATCAATCATTTTCTCCATGAGATCTGGAAAAATTGAATGGTACGGCAGAACACCAGTGCTGTCTCTGGATGGGTTTTCGACAGACCATGCCCCTAGTCTTGAAATTATATTTTTTCTGAACTCAAGTTCATGCCCTTTTGTGACGCCAACAAGTTCTTCAAATTCTTTCATAAGTGAAGCATCAGGATCTTCGCTCTTTCCGGTAATTCGATTCCTAATTTTTTCATCCCTCACAAAATGCGTAGAGTGAAAAACATATTTTCCAAGAAAGTCTTGCAATTGCTCTGATTGTTCTAGGTTTAAGCAAGTGCGCATTTCTTCTTCGACCAAATCAAGCCAAACGCCACGCACTTCATCAATCAGGGCATCGTAATTGTGATAAAGACCCATGGGCTCTTGTCGCAAGTATTCAAAATCTTGCGGCCGTTTCACGAGGGCTTTTAATTCCGAAAATATGGCATTGGGGCTTAAACAAGGGAAGGCATCATTCTGCGCTGCGAGTTGCATAAGAGCTTTGAGCTCTCTAGCAGACGGCCCAAGTAGACCCTCATAGTAGGGAAGTCTTTGGTGTTCATCGACGAGTTCTTCTAAGTGGCCTAAAAGTTCTCGTCGTTGGTCTTCGTCGATTTCTTCGGGCACATGCGCATTGTCGTATAAAAAAGCCTTTTGAATGGGAGAAAGTTTTTCTAGTACTTTGCAAAGTAAGGCATTCTTATCTTTGAGCAATGGTTTTTTTAAACGTGAGGCCACGGCCCAGACGGCGAGCAAATAGGTGGTGTGCGGAAGGATTTCTTTTGATCCCGCAGTTTTTATCGCGGTATCTTTGTAAATGTTTTCTTCGTCGCTAATGCGAAGCAGGTAAGGAACTTTGATGAGCTCAATGCGGGCCTTGAAACTGCTATATTCTGGGTGCTCTCTAAAAGCTTCAAGTTGTCTGTCGTTGGTGCTGCCTATGAAAACAGTGTCGAGATAAACCAAAATTCCCCCAAGACTTAAGGTTCCAGATTCGCAGGTGTTCAACAAGTATTTGAAATGCTCGACTGGTCTTTTGAGCATGTCATTAAACTCTACGGAGCCTCGATTGCCATCTATCAAGTGTCCTTCGAGTTGAAAAAGATTGAGGCTTTGAAGTGCGGCGGGAAGATTGGCAAGCGATCTGTCTAGAGTCACCTGGCGCATGCTCGCATCAACGGCAAGTTGAGGCTGAATGGTGACCATTCCCTTCCGAAGTTTCGGAGACAGGTAAAAGCGTTCCACTCTTACATGCTTAAGAACTTTGTTGAAATCGCCGCCGTAATTGTCGAGCAAGGCTTCGAGAATCAACGTGTTTTTGTGGCTAAGCTCAGCTCTTAAAAAAGTTTCTCTACAAATTTTTAGTTTTTGTCTTTCTGTTTGAGATTTTGCTTTTTCAATCCAATCTTCAAAAAGTTGTTCGCGTTCTGCGCGGGGAATAAGATAGAGTGGGCTTTCGCTAAGCTCGCTTCTTACGATAGCTCCAATTTGATCTTGCTCAAGGTGCGCAAATGAATCTACGTTTCCGGAATCGCCGCGTGGCCCGATGCCCATCGTTTTTCTATCAACCGCATCGTGCGGAAAAATCCAACTAAAACTAAAACCCATGCCTTCAGCATCTCTGGAATAGGCTTCGATTCCGTCAAAGAGAATGTTTACGAAGCTACTTTTCGCAGAACCGTTGGGGCCATATAAGAGTAACAATTTATCCGAGCGTCCAGACTGCGCAAAGGCTCTCAAATTTTTAACGAGTAGCTTCTGAACATTTTCGTGACCCGCAAGTGGGTTTGGAACCTCTGCATGGGCATTGTTAAATATTTTGTACCGTTGGATATTTTTTTTGCGGACCTTTTTTGTTTCAGCTCCAAAAAAATCTATCGCATCCACAATGTAGGATGCCGAATTGCGAGTGTATCGGTACGGGGCTTCGGCGCACAGCTTGAAAAAGTCATCAAAAGTTAAAACACGTTTAGAATCATCAAAGCGTGTTTTGATCGAGGTTTTTATGGTTTCAAGGCTCACAATTTACATTCTATCGAGTGCCGGGCCCTGGTGTAAGAGCCAATTCTTTGGAGCAGGCAAAAAAAATGACGCAAAATAAAAAAGGGGAGGATTTCATTTAAGAAATCCTCCCCTTTTTTATCAAAGTTGAGTTTGTATTTTCGTAGATTATTCAGCAATTATCCGATGCTGAATAATCGCTAGCTTACTCAGCAATTATCCGATGCTGAATAACCGTAGATTATTCAGCAATTAACGGTGCAAGAAAGCCTAGGGCGCGAGCTCTTTTGATGTGTTGAGAGAGCTTGCGTTGATTTTTGGCGCTAACACCAGAAACGTGACGAGGAACAATTTTGCCAGTTTCAGACACGAATCGGTTCATAACCTTCATGTTTTTGTAATCAAGAACTAGGGTTTTATCCATAATGAATGGACAAACTTTGCGTCGACCAAATCGACCACCACTACCGCCGCCGCTTCCACCGCGGCGAGGACGTTCAGAACGACCGTCGTCAGAAGGCTTAGAATCTCTATTAGAGTCTCTGTTTGAGTCTCTATAGCTTGATTCTTTGCTGTCGGATTTTGATCCGTATGGAGGATTATTATTTTCCATTCTTCTTCGCCTTTCCAGCTTCAATGCGTTTCTTGATACGCTCTTTTTTCTTACGTTGAGCGGCCTTTTGTTTCACTTTTTTAGTCAATCGGTTGTCGTCGCGACCCATATTATATTCCTTAAAATTAATCAGTTTCCATCAAGGCAAATGCCTGTTGAGCCGGAACTTCTAGCGAACGGGCTCAACAAGGTCAAGCTTTTTGCGGAGCGACCCCTATAAGAATCGTCCCGTAAATAAAAGGTCTTTGGTTTCGGCTCTGCGCTTAAGCTCGATGATTCGTATCGCTACATTGTCATCTAGGTCTTGGCCATCGCCCATCATCACGTTGATCTCGGCATAAATGCGTCTGCCATAGAGATTATGGTGGGTGAGGTAAACCATCACCTTGGGATCGGTCCAGTCGTCCTTGGTGAGGATGCGTTTGCCTTTGGCGAGGAGTTCATGGTCACAAGCTGAATAAAATTCAACATTTAGGGCCCCAAAGTTTGGAGAATCGCGATGGCTAGTTTGTTGGATAACAATGTAGACCCCGCGCGACTCGCTAAGCCAAACACCGTTGATCTTAAATCGTCCAGTCACATCTGGCCAAGGAACGATGCCCTGGGGAGAAACGGGGCTATGGGCGTCTAGAATTTTGTCTCTGGACGTCAACATAGAATCGTTAACGTTACATTCTGCAGCAGGAAAAAGCCCAAAAGGAGTTCCGGCATCGCCGCTGCCACCCAAAAGCCAATTCTTCATGGGTTTCATTCCCATGGAAATACTTGTTGTTGAAGTTAGGCAAACTATGGCAAATGCCATGAAGCCAAACAGACGACCCTTCCAATTATTCTTTCCGAACAGACCCTTCATTTCAAACCCCCTTTAGGTTTTGTACCAATTTAAACTCTTTCCAAGATCCGATTAGAGATCTTTCGGTGTAAGGCCTTGGTTACGTGGCGCTACGTCCGAAATCCGAGATGAAATATTAACTTTCATAGACGGATTGAAATAATATCCCTTCGAGCCGTTCATAATATAACGACTCTCACGGGGGTTGGGCTCTAGGAGTTTTCTGAGCCGGTTGATATTGATGTATATATTGTTGTCGTGGCGAAGTGGGTTGTATTCTTGTCCCCAAATTTCTAGCGCCAATACTTCTTTGGAGAATTCCTTCCCCGGAGTTTCTGCCAATAGAAGCAATATTTTCATGAGAGTAAATTTATTGTGGAACGGAATCTCTCCTAGATGCTTTTCGCGCACATAGTTAGAGTTTCTGTCGATTTCAATGTCGACACTTTGATTAGGAATAAAGTGGAAATCGTCAAAGAATTCATTCACAAATCGCTGACCGTGAGAATCTAAGTTTCTAAGCTCATTGCTCCAGTCGTCGTAAGAATCATATTTAAAGCGGGCTAAAATAATTCTTTCGGGTCTGGCGTTCAATTGATTGATCAGTCTTCGTATCTTTTGATCATCGTCTTCAGAAGATTTAAGTCCAAGTTTTCGTTCTAAAACTTTTCGGGCTAGAGCTGCTCGCAAATAAAGTCTGTCGAAAGAACTTTGTTTTGCAATTTCCATAGTTTTATTTACTTTAAGGAGGGCTTCTTGATGAAAACCAGCAACTGAATCGAGTCTCGCCAAGAGTTCAAGGCAAGAGGCTTTGTGGCGCAGGATATTGCGCTCTCGATAATAGGCCATGGCTTCTTCAAGCATGCTGCGCGCTTCATCGAGCTGAGTTGACTCTCCGCCACGAATTAAAACTTCGGCCTTTAAAAGACGAAGACGCATGATGTCGCTTTGTTTGTTTTCTCTAACGGCGGCAACTACAAGCTTGTCTATGATTTCATCGGCCTTTTCGTATTCACCCATGCGAGTGTAGAGAAATGCCATGCCGCGCAGGTAGCGTTTGCCGTAGTATGAGTTTTCATCCATTCCAGAATGAACAAGAACTTTTTTGTAACACTCTTCGGCCTGAACGTAATGTCCCGAAATGGTGTGAAGTTCGGCAAGTGTAAGGTTTGCGCGAATGTTAACTCTCCAAAACTGAATGCTTTGAGAATTGTGACTAGCGAGTTCTAGGTAAATGATGGCTTTTTCTTTATCTTCAAGGGCGGCGTAGCAAGTTCCTAAGGCCCATAAAACATAATGATAGAAGGGGCTGTTTTTATTTTGGCTGAAAACTTCTAAAGCTTCGGTGTACGCGTTGAGTGCTTCATTGTAGAGCCCTTTTTTTCTTAAGGAATCTCCACGTAAGGTGTGGCAATTTCCAAATGCGTAGGAAAATCCTGAATCTTGAGCGATTTTTTCAAGGACAGGTAGCTCAGCAAGAACTTCGGAATATTTGCCTTCTTGGCGTAACACTTCGAGTAAACCAAGTTTTACAAAAAAGTTGAGTTTATCATTTCCGATTTCTTTGGTTAACGTTAAGGCTTCATCGTAATTGCGACGAGCTTTGTTTTGATCTCCAAGATAACACCAGCCAGTTCCGATAGCATAAAGACATTCAGCAAAGGCAGATTTTTCATTGGGAGTTTCGACGGGAATTTTTTTGATTGATTCGATATAAGAAGGTGCGCTGTCGAGATTGAATGATTCACCAGCAATTCGAATTAAGTGTCCAAAGGCTTTCAGTCTGGCTTCGTTGGTTCCGCTTCCAGAATCTACAAAGGTTTCGAGAGTTTCTTTTGCTTCTTTGGTCTTACCTTGCAAAATAAGCTCTACAGCTTTTGCTAATTCGGGAACTATTGAAGTTGTAGTGGTGTTATTTTTTTTAACTTCCATGTCCCTCTACCTCACCCGCCATAATACTGGCGTGTTTTTTGTATACACTTTTGGGGCAAGATTGCCGAGCACAATCCCTGTGCCGCAATGAGTCTTACCTTTGTATGACTCTTCTAGCAGATGATCACGGCAATAAAAAGGGAATATTTTGCGTTGCGTCAAAAAATGCGTAAAGGTGTTACTGGCCTATTTGGGAGAGGTCATGTCTTCTGGGCGGACCCATTCGGCAAACTGTTCAGCAGTAAGAAAGCCTAAACTGAGAGCCGCTTCTTTAAGTGTTGAGCCTTCAGAGTGCGCTTTCTTGGCAATTTTCGCCGCTTTATCGTATCCGATATGCGGGTTGAGTGCCGTTACCAACATTAACGTATTTTCTAAGTGCTTTGCGATGGTGGGCTCATTGGCTTGAAGTCCGTCTAGGCAATTTTCAACAAAGCTGAGGGCTGAGTCGCCAAGTAGGCGGGTGGAATGAATAAGATTGTGGGCCATCAATGGCTTGAAAACATTGAGTTCAAAATTGCCGGAGCTTCCGCCTACGTTGAGGGCAACATCGTTGCCGATGACCTGGCAGCATACCATGGTCATTGATTCGCTTTGGGTGGGGTTAACTTTGCCTGGCATGATTGATGAGCCGGGTTCGTTTTCGGGCAGGTTTAATTCGCCAATGCCACAGCGTGGTCCTGATCCCAACCATCTGACATCATTTGCGATTTTCATAAAACTACAGGCCAGCGTTTTGAGGGCCCCGTGTGCAAAAACAAAAGCGTCGTGCGCCGCCAAAGCTTCAAACTTGTTGGGAGCTGTCACAAAAGCGCAGCCGCTGATTTCAGAAATTTTTTGTGCCACAAGCACGGCAAATTTTGGATGAGTGTTGAGGCCAGTGCCAACGGCTGTCCCCCCTTGGGCAAGTTGGCGCAGTCTAGGAAGGCACTGCTCAATGCGTTCGATGCCGTAGTCTAGTTGAGTGCGGTAGCCGGAAAATTCTTGTCCCAGAGTGAGTGGCGTTGCATCCATTAAGTGAGTTCGACCAACTTTAATAATTTTGTCGAAGGCCTTTTCTTTCTTAAGAAGGGCATCGCGGAAAAGCTTGAGATTGGGAAGAAGATGACGCTCAAATTCTTCGATGGCAGCAATGTGCATGGCTGTTGGGAAGACGTCATTGGATGACTGAGATTTGTTGACATCATCGTTGGGGTGAATCGGCTTTTTGCTGCCTACTTCACCGCCCAATATCTGAATGGCGCGGTTTGAGATAACTTCGTTGGCATTCATGTTGGATTGAGTGCCGGAACCAGTTTGCCAAATAACGAGAGGAAAATGAGCATCCCATTTGCCTTCAATGACTTCGTCGGCCGCTTGGCAAATAGCTTTGCATTTGTCTTCTGGCAGGGTGCCCAGGTCTTTGTTCGCTAAGGCTGCGCCTTTTTTAAGGATGCCGAGGGCTCTAATGATGGGCCGTGGCATATGGTCCAGGCCTACTCTAAAATTTTCTAGTGAGCGCTGAGTTTGCGCACCCCAAAGCGCGTCTTGCGGGACTTTCATTTCGCCCATGGTGTCTGTTTCAATGCGGAATTTTGAGATGTCGAATTGGCTCATGCCTGATCTTTTAGGGCGAGATGTTGTTTCGGGCAACTGGTGGATTAGCAAAAATCGTGAGCTCTCGTTATATTAATGGAATGATTTTGAATGCGATGATGCTTTTGGGATGTTGGGCCGGAACTCCACATATGGAACACAAGTTTTTAGATGATGGCAATTGTGATGATTATGCGATTGAGTTTTATATGGAGGGCGACAAACTGCATCTTCGAAAATTGGCGGTTTCTTGCCCCAATAACTTTGATACCACTTGGACTGAATTGAATTTTGATCTTCGCGATGATGGAGTTCTTTGGGCCAAGCCGACTAGGGGCGACGAAAAAATTGTTGGTTGGTTTAAGGACGCTCAGTTTCATGCTGAAGATTCATTAAATGCGTGGATGTATAGCGTATGGCATGCAGATTATATGCGGGATGATTCGGGATCGGAGACCATAGATTGGCAAGATCGATTGATCCGGGCTGACGAGCAATTTTGGGCTGTCCAAGGATTGCTTCAAAAGGTTGAGTGCCAAAGTCTCGAGACCATGCGGCCTTGAATTGCTGCATGCAATTTAATTTCACTGGCGCAAATTTAAGTCGTTTTATGTTGTGCGTATTTCTTGCGTAGTGTTTTTTGTTCTCATCATCTTGAGGAGGACGATATGAAAAATATGACATTTACAAAATTTTCTGGGTTTTTATTGTTGGCGGGAATGCTTTGGTCTGCGGGATCAATAGCATCAAGTGTTGATAGGCAGTTAGACAACTGTACTGGAAATGTCACTTGTGTGGCCAAGGTGTTGGCTGGATTGATTGATGGGAGTGGTTCTGGAGGAGGTGGCTCTAGCGAAGTCGTTGAGTTTTATCATGACGATGGACGTTGTAATTTTGAATCATTGCTCACTGTCCTTCCAATTGGAGTTACTGAGGCAGAATGTGTGCGCAGATCTTCTGTCATTACCGATAGAGTTTGGGGAATCAAGTATGCAGGACGCTGCAAAGATATTAGCGACAAGAATTTTTTGGATGCCTGTAAGCTAATCTCCGCAGGGGCCATTCCAAGTTTTGAAGACGCGGCCCTAAAATGAGCGCGGCCCTAAATTCTTCCGAATAATATTCTTACGATTAATTTCCGAAAAGCAAATCGATCACTTGGAGCATCTCTTCGCGAGTTGTTCCAAGTATCAGTAGATGATCTTTGAATAGCTCGGACTTATTGGCGTATTCAGGGTCGATCTCAATATTCCAAACATGGTTGGCGCGCAATTTTTGAAGAATCGTAGGGTCCGAAAGCACTTCATCTAACTCTGGCAAGGCTGCCGTAAAATGTGCACGTTTTGCCCAAGGGCCAATGCTCACACCAATTTTTTTAAGATAGGTAATTTCTAAAAGTTTCATCATGGCATCATCCGTGATCACAGGAGTTCCGCCAAAAACACGTTCGTGTCCTAGGTATAAAAATGATTCTTTCCATCTATGTCGGGGCTCTTCCCAATCATGAAATTCTTGATAAACACTTCCGGCTTGAGGAATGAAGTTTGTGGCGTTTGTGAGGTGAATCGCTTCTAGTTTGTTCATCTCTCTTTTAATATCTTGGTTAAAAGTTGCGTAAGAGTAAAAATCCCAGAGTGTTTGTGTGGCAGACGCATTGGTGGGGAGATCATAGTCGTTAACTTTTTCGAATTTGAGATTTGAAAAATCTTTTTTGACATCACGCTCGAGTCTGCGAAGGTCACCAATCTTAAGAACTTCATCAATAATTTTTCCGCGAACAAGTTCACGGACATCATGCGGGGCGGGCCAACGAAGCTTGTGGCCAACAAGAGAGGTGACTTCATCGAGGTCATTATCGTTGAGGTGAAAGGCTTCCATGTCCTTGACTTCGATTGTTTTAACGGCGCTTCCTTTTTTATCGAAATATCCGGTGATTGATTCATCAAAGACTAACTCATGAATTTGATCCACAACTTTAGCCTTTTCGAGCTCTGGCATGCGGGGGGCGAAAGTTAGGTCGATGCGAGCTTCAAGCTGAGCGAGTTTTTCTTTATAGTTTGGCGTCACGGCAAAGGCGCTTGGTAGTGTGATGTAAAATGAAAGGCCAAGTAGTAATTTTGAAGCATTTGAAAACATAAAGATTCCTCCAGGCCCCGCAAACTAGGCGGACTTAGGTGTCGGTGCAAGTCATCTTGCTATGACGCGATATGTTATTTGCGGCTACGGTAGGTCACAGAAAACTCTTTTCAACTGATATAAAAATGAAGTGCTATGAATGAATACTAGAAAAGTAATGGTAGGTCGTCCCGGGCTCGAACCGGGGACCCTCTCCTTAAAAGGGAGATGCTCTAACCAACTGAGCTAACGACCCGCAGAAGGAGATAGGATGATTGGCGCGATGAGGCAACCCCAAATTTACAAAATTTTGTTGATTTTTTTTCTGGCGGGACAATTCCTGGGCTGTAGCTCGCTTAGATTGGCGCCACAGGAGACTCCTCGGGCCTTGGAGGCGAGTTTTTTTTCGATGGGAACGCGCTGGAATTTCTCAACAACCGGTGTTTCGCCCGAAAAGTTTCAAAATTTAAAAGCTAAGCTGACAGCGCTCGCATTGCTATATGAAGAGACTTTTTCGGATTGGTCGGAATCAAGCGAATTGAGAAAACTTGAAAAAAGTGGGCTGGGGAATAAACAGGTTCCTTCTGCACTTTTTTGGGATGGCCTTCTTTTGGCAAAGGACGCGTATCTTCTTAGTCATGAAAAGTTTGATATCACGATTGGTGATGTGCAGTGGAAGCTTCGTAAATTTCCTTACGGCTTGAAACATTTAAAAGTTGATACCAAAGAAAAGTCGTTTTCTTTTTCAAAACCAGTTAAGCGCCTAACCTTTGGTGGCATAGCTAAAGGTATGGCCTTGGGAGATATGGCCGAAATGTTGCTTCGTTCTGGTATTCAAGAATTTAGAATTGATGCGGGTGGGGGAAACATTGTTGAGGCCAATCGTAATGGAGAACTAAAGTTTGTTTCGAAGTCTAGGATTTTTGCTTCTGGAAGCGCTAGCGAAATTCATATTTTTGATCCGAATTCTAAGATGTCACTTAGGAAAAACTTAGACGAACAAATAGAATTGCATTGCTCTGGAGCCGAGTTTTCTAGGGGCGCTTTGATGCGTCTTGGGGCCTTGTCGGACGCCTTGTCGACGGCTCTCTTGCTAGACAAAACGATACCTATGTTAGCGCATTGTAAATTAATGCCGTAGGCTTCCATTGTTTTGTTAAGTTTTCATTAAGATCGAAAAAGTAGGGCACATTTTAGGACGGGAACTTGCCAAATTGGTTACAATATAAGAGAGATGACGGCTGTTTTTTACAGATTATTTGATCGGGGATGTGGGCGCATAGTTAGCCTCATCGGACTACCTGCATTGCTATGCTTGCTAAATGCCTGTATGGCCATTGCGCCTGGTGCGGGTTCACAAGAAGTATTTTTTGTCTTACACGATGGAACGCTTCAATGGTCAGAATCCACAGAACTATATACGAATCAATCGGCATTTGTAGTTGAGGGCTCATGTGATGTACGTGTGAGTCAGGCCAAAGTTGTGATCAGCGGACCTGGTGGGACTAAAACTTACACAACTCCGTGCGCTTCTGGTGGATTTAGATTTGAATTAACGGATGCTAAAAAGTTGCCGTCAAATGGGGATTATGCCATGTCTTTTTTCCCTTTAGATGTTGAAGGGCAGCCATTTAATGTCGTTGAGGAACGTGTTTTGAAATATCAGCTCCGCGATTTATCAAATGAAATTGTTGTGAATCAGCCTTCGTCTAGCGGGCAAACGGTGGTGACTCCTACTTTTGATTTTTCGGGTTTGTGTTCGTCCAATTATGCCCTTAGTTTGAGTTTATCGGTTTCTTCGTCCACTTTGCCTGTTAGTTGTGCAAAAGGTGGAGGATGGAACTTTAATAGTGTCCCTTTAGTTCTGGGAGCAAATACTGTGGATCTAGCCTGGAGTGATGAATACGGAAATAATTCGTCTTCAAGTTTGACCATTATCCGGAGTCTCCCTGGGGCGGCCACATTCGTAAACGGAATGCTTTCTGGTACCCCTTCAGGTTTTGTGGATTCTTCGCCGTCTGGTGGTAACCGGGCAAAACTTTATTGGTCGTCGGCACTGCCTCTTGCCGCAGCTCCTAATACGGGCCAACCAAACCCTTTAACCATAGAGTCAAATCCTGCTGGTCGAGGTTGGGTTATCCCAGGGGTATTCGGTCGTATAGTGAATACTCCGTAATTTAGGCGACTTCTTTTTTATCGTTCACGACAATATCTGCCGAAACCACAACGTTTCTCGAGGCCTTTTTGGCTTTGTAGAGCGCTTCGTCAGCAATTTGAATGAGTTCTTTCATGACTTGTCCGTGTTCCGGAAAGGTAGAGACACCTATGGACACTGTTAATTTTCCTAGCGGCTGCGTGTGCTCGTTGTCGAAGGGGCTTTTTTCTACAACTTCTCTAAAGTGATCAGCCAGGCCCATGGCTTCTGTGTGAGAAGTGTTTTTGAGGAGGACTACAAATTCTTCTCCACCATAACGTGCAAGAACACAACTAGTGTCAAAGGATGCTCTCATCAGAGACCCCATTGTTCTTAAAACTTTGTCGCCCGCTGGGTGACCGTGAGTGTCGTTGTATTTTTTGAAATGGTCGACGTCGAAGAATAGAAAGCTGAGTGGTTGATTGTTCTCACGAGCTTTGACGATGCAGTCCTCAAAACATTCCTTAAAGAAGGAAACGTTGAAGAGTCCTGTGAGTCCATCGCGGATAGATTTTTCGCGTAAGTCTGTGTAGGCCAAGGCGTTGTGAAGAGCTTTCCCAATGATTTTTTGGGCTTCTATGGTGAAAGCCTTTTGGATTTCGGTGGGTATTTGTTTGATGCTCATTAAAATCAAAGCGAAAGGGCGTGATTCGCCGGAAAATTTAAAAAGAAAGTAGCGCGTTGCTGGGTTTTGTGGGGTTAGGTATCCGAGAATGGCGGGTTCGGTGACTTCAAAGTTTTCAAAACTTACATGAGATTCACTGGCGTAAAATTGCTCGGGAAGGGTTCCTGGAAAATCGGAACTTTCGATGTCTTGTCCTTGAAGCGTATACTTTTTTTCTTCTGAATTCCAGATATAGAGGCTGTTGACTTCGCTATATTGTGTAATGGCATCGGTATAGATCCACTCATTAAAAGCAGAGTCGATGAGTTTGTCGGGATCAAGGTATGTTCCAAGTGTTTTGCTTAAATTTGTCAAAATCGAGAGTGTTTCGGTTTCATAGCTGAGTTTGGAAATGTTTTTGTTGGCAGCGTCAAGGGCTTGCTCCCTTTGATATAAACTCTCACCCAAAATGTTAAAGGTTTGAGCTAGAGCACGAACTTCCTTTTGACCTTTTTCGGGCGATACACGAACGAGAAGATTACCATGTCTAAGGGATTTAATTCCGCGCACCAACTCGAGAATTGGGTCCGAAATCTGTTTGGCAAAAAAGGCTGCTAAAATTAAGGAACCGAGTAGAACGAGAAGAAAAATATAGGCTTGTTCAATGATGAACATTCTAAATTCTTTGAACAAGGTGCCTTCGCTAGCTGAAAGTTGAAGAAACATAGGAGTGCTTAGATACGGGAATTTGATGCGGGCAGATGCAGTGTAGGTTTTATCGAGGTCACTTTCTTCAATTTGAGAGGCCACACCATTGCCAGTTACTTCTTCGATTTTCTTAAGCGTTATTGTTTTATGATAGTTTTTATTTGTTGCAGTTGAATCTGCGTAAATTTCGATCAAAGTATTTTTATCGAGGCTTGTGAGAAGGGTAGATTTCATAAAACTGTATTTAGTTTTTTCGAGTTCTTTGATAAGGCTGCCGATGTCGCAATGGGCTTCGATCTTGTAGCGAGTATTGTTTTTCCCTGGAAGAATTTCGACAAATTTTAAGTGCCAGGTGCTCTTTTCTGAGTTTACGTTTTCTGGTTTTAAAAATTCAATCTGAGTGCGGCTCTCTACACTTGGATCTGTTTTGACAAGGCTGAGATCAAAAAATTCAATTCCAGATGTGGACACGGCGTTTACAATGTTTTTGCCAAGCATCTGATCCCCGGTAAAACTATCTAGTGCCGTATTGCGAAATTCTAGCAGTAAAAATTGAAGATGGTTTTGAATTTTTTCGCTAACGTATTGGGCATTGAGCGACTGTTGTTCTCTCACGCTTGCGATTTTGTCGTGACTGATAAAGTTCCAACTTGAATTCATGCCCACTAGCGAAGCAACGAGGACGCTAAAGCCCATCGCTATCAAAATATGCACGCGTAGTGATAGTTTTCTCATCAGTCTTCCCTAAACCTCAGTCTCCAATTGTTAAGATCGGATTATTGGACTGAAATGATTAGGAATTGTGAGGAATATTTTGATATAGAAATATCGTCAGAAAATTGGCGATTTTAACGACTATCTTCTGGGGCCGATATTCACCTTTTTAAGTAATGGGCCGTTGTCGATATCGGAATCATACGTTTCAAATATGGCTCGGTATTGAAAATATTGATTGTTGGGAACTGTTAAACTGCCAAAGTCTCCAAATAATAAATTGGGTAGGCTAGGTTTTACATCTCCTGAATAGTCATCGGGCACGGTATTGTTGTTGAGCTCAGAGAAATAGGTAGCATTGGTATTGTCTGGCCCTTTCCACGTTTCACCAGCGCAAACGGCATCGTTGCAAGTTCGGATTTGGAACTTAATGCGAGATGCTCCGCGTTGGTGGAGCTGGAGAATTTCAGTGGGACTAAGAGCGCGGTTCCATGCGGCGACTTCGTCTATGACGGCAAATGTGGGATTGCTAGGAGTGATGTCATAAAATGAGCCAACAGCAAAACGCTGTGCTCCATAGCTAAAACTGGTCGTGCTTGTTCCTCGTGCAATTCCGTCAACATAAATGGTGCGACTATTTGCAGCTGCAAAGACGCCGACGACATGGTGCCAATTTCCGTCTGTAACATTGATGCCGGAATCTAAGGTATCAAAAGCACCGCTATTTCTTATGTTTAAACTTGCGTTCCCAGAAGCTTCAATCGTTACGGCATAATTTCTATCTGTTGAAGAGCCGCCAAAATCAGTAAGGGCCTCAAGAGTGCCGCTGTGACTACCGTGATTCACCCAAACAGAAACTGTAAATGGATAGCCGGGCATCCCAATATTCGTAGATTTGGTGGCCATTGTGCCTCCAACGCTTAAGGCATTGCCAAAGTGTCCCGACACAAATGAGCTACTACCTCCAGCAGTTAGGGTATAGCCATTCCCGCTGTCGTCATTATAATTATCGTTAAAATGGTAGAGTGCTCGGATGCTGTTCATAAGTGTATTGCTGGCAAGGTCAGTGTAGTTGTTAGGCGATGTGAGATAAAGCTGTGCGATCTCAGAAGGACTTAGCGTTCGATCCCATACGCCGGCTTCGTCGATGCTTCCATTGAAGAGGGATAAATCCAGTGATCGCCCTCCGATTGCAATTGGAACATCATTTAGCGCGGTGCCGGTTAGGTTATCAGATGAATTGTTTCCGCTAATCTCGCTGCCGTTTAAGTAAAGTTTAACTCCCGAGGCCGATGAAGAGCCATCGTAAGTTGCTGCAACATGAATCCAAGTCCCTACTGGCATTGGCGAGACGCTCGCCCTCGTGAGCAGATTTAAAGTTCCATAGTCACTTATAATATCAAAATACAAAGTCTCGGTAGGGCCGACTGTTAGGCTGTAGCCTCGGAATGCACTGCCGGGAACATTGTTTAATTGCTTAGCTATGATGGGCTTATAATCGGCGTCATTAGTGATTTTAATCCAAGCGGCCAAGGTCCTGGGCTGCGTGCGTTCAAAATCAAAGTTAGTTTCGTTAGATATGTGGACATAACTTGAGCTTCCATTGAAAGTCGCGCTGCTTGCTTGTTGGCCCGCGGCACCAAACGTGACACTCGTTGGTGTTCCATGATTGTTGCTTGCGGAGGCATCAACCACGCTATTTGTACCACTTGTTCCTGCGTCTTCGTTAAGATGCCAAAATCCTTTTGCTCCGTTAATCAAAGTATCATTGGAAGCAGATTCAAAAGGAGAGTTGGATTCATTTTGAACAGCTCCGCCAGAATAATCGGGAAGTTCTTTCATGAAGGGCAGGGGCGTTTGCCAATTCATATTGCTCCAGGGTTTAGATGAATTTGCGTTCATCACCCGCGACGTAAATGTGCCGGTGTATTGAGGCGATTGGCGATCATAGATGTGTTTGACTTCGGCATCGGTGAGGTCATCGTTCCAAATTGCAACGTCGTCGATTTTCCCGTCAAAATAACTCCCGATGGAGTTCCACAAATCACCTGCACCTATCATTGCTGATTTAGGGGTGCTTAACGCGCCAAACGGAGCAGCGCCTGTTGCTTTTAACAGTCCATCAATATAAAGATTCCAGTTGCTGCCATCATAGGTAGCAACGACATGATGCCATTGATTTGTAGACCAATTGCTGATGTCGGCTTCCGCATTATAATACGTTTCGGAGGGTTGCTGAGTGCTGCCAATGTATAGGTTGCGTACCCCGAGATCAGAGGTGAAAAGACCAAAGGAATAGCCTATGTTCGAAGTCGTTCCATTTCCCCCCTTTGAAAGTATCGAGGTGAATGAGTCATTTCCTGGGAAACTATTTGCGCTAACCCATGCGCTTATGGAAATGTTACCAGTAATTTGTAAACCAGCTGGGTTTTCTAAGTCTAGGTAATCACCGCTTCCGTCAAATGTTCCAGCCTTGGCGCCCACTCTTGCTGCGGTGGTTGTATTCGCATTTCCATAGGAAGTCCCATAGTAATCATTACCACTGGAATCAATTGCAGCATCGGTACCGGCCCAGCTCGCCTCATTCATTTTCCAATAGCCCTTTAGGTTTGACCACTTTGGCGCCCACGAACTATCTAACTCTGCATTGTTTGCATATTTGGCACTTTGTCTTTGGTACAGATCAAATATATCGTGAAAGTCTAAGGCGGTAGACCAAATCGCTACGTCGTCAATGCGTCCTTTGAAATCCTGGTACCCCACATTAACAGGGGTGGCATCATAAGAGATAGTGGTAAAACTGCTTGAGACGTTGAACCCTTCTTCCCAGACGCCGTTTTTAATAAGGTGAACCCAGGTGCCATCAAAGACTGCAACATAATGGACCCACTGATTTAGAGTCACACTGGCTTCACATGGCATCAGAGTATTTCCGTCGAATCCGTTAACTCTAAAGCAGATGGGCTGGTTGGTGGTTCCGATAAGTGGATCGCCTAATAAAAATCCTTTTCCGGTTCCAGAGCTTCCATAGTTTTCTTTATGAATAATAGTTGGATAAGCCTCGGAGCTGCTTTCTCTGTAAACCCATGCAGATATTGTAATTAATGATGGCGCTACTGCTGTGCCCAAATTAGCTTCGTTTCCACTTCCATTGCCCGGAAAGCTGCCTGCCATAGCGCCAAGTTTTGATGACGATGTTGTAGTTGCGGTACCTGTTCTCACGCCGTGGTTGCTGCCTATAGAATCTCTAATTTCGCCAGCTGTTCCGTTCCACAAAGCTTCATTAAATTTCCAATAGGCTATAAGGTTTGAATATTGTGGCGTCCATGAACTGTGAAGCTCGGCTTCGGTTGGGGTGCCAGATGAGTCGAGTTTAAGAGCTGTCCTTGAGGAATCCCAGACCAGTCCCAATAAGTCGCCCCCAGCAAAACCATTTATGGAATTATCGTCGTCCGTTTGATCAACAGATATTTTATTCCAAAAAGCCGTTTTAAAAAATCCCTGCGCATGAGCGGTTGAACTTTGCAACACGAGCAGCGATATGAAAAATAATGATTTCAAGGCTTAATACCCCGGTGTCCATGCAAAGTAGGCGTCGCCTCCAGAAACGGCGACGTTATATATAGTGTGTTTGGTGTCTGTCGTTGCGCCATGGTCTGGAGGAAGGTGGACTGTTAAGGCGGCAGATGTGTCTGCGCTAGAATACGCTGTGAACGAACAAGTTGCTGCAGTTGTTCCTTTTACGATAAACATGTAAGTTCCACCATCTTTGAGGCTTCGTAAGCTAAAAGATCCACAGTTCGCAACGGTATGCTGAATGTTACCGGCAGTAAAATCGATTGTTGAAGTTCCGTTGACAACAGATGCTTTTCCTATGATTGAGCCTGCGCTGACATCAAGTGCAGCTCGTGGAGTTGTTGTTGTACCAATAACTACATTTCCGCTTTCATCGATGCGCATACGTTCTACTTGATTTGTTTGCAATGTTAATGGAATGTTAGTAGTTGATCCCACATAAACTGATGAAGCATTGTCGGCTCCCATAGTTATCATATGCGTGCCATTTGATATGTTTATAGCGTTCCAGCCACTGGTTCCTTCGAATTGAGCTAATGCTTCGTTTGCTCCGCCTTTTACATGCAACTTCTTAGTGGGATCTATTCCAATGCCAACATTTCCTCCTAGTATCGTCTTGCCTGTGCCGCTAGGAGTGAGTGTAACGTTTTGATTGCTTCCGCCTGCTGCAAAAGTAAGTGCGCTTGTGCCAGTGATGGATCCGTTGCTCGTTCCGGTACCACCACTTGTTACGGGTAGGAGTGCCGTGGCCACAGCAGCGCCGAGACCATTCCCTACCAATATTTCTCCGTTGGCAAGTGAGGTGCTTATTTTTCCACCAAGCGCTTCAAAGACAGCTTCTTGTGAGGGTGCGACATCGGTAACGTTGTCAACGATAGCATTATCTACGGCATCGGCTTTTGCTCTGGCCGCAGTATAATAAAGATTTGATGATCCTTCGTTAAGTGCATCAGTGTCTGCGGGGCCTGATCCTGTGCCCATTTCTACCCAGGCATTGTTTTGCCGAACGGTGAATTTATTTGTTGTTGAGTTATAGAGAATTGATCCATCAACATTTGTTGCAATGGCATCACGTTGTGCTGTTGTCATGCGAGGAACAATGATTCCGCTTGTTGTTGATGTGACGTCTAAAATGGATTGTGGATCATCAACTCCAATGCCTACATTGCCATTATTTTTAACGGACATTCGAGTGGAGCTAGTGCTTCCATCGTTTGAACTGAGTTTCCAACTATTTGAATTTGGCTCCATGCCGGAATTCCAAAAGACGTTGGAGCCTGAAAGAGCTCCAGCAGGTGCATATCCAAGGCCAGCATAACCAGTTGTGTTATCTGTTCGAATTGCAATAGCACCGTTGGGAAGCATAACATCCCCAGTCCCAGCCGTAATGGTAACATCTTGGTTGCCTCCGGAAGCAATTGAGAGCGCCCCCGTTGCGGTTACAGAGTTTGTCACGTTGACGCTTCCATCATTGGCAACAGAGAATTTACTACTTCCGCCGACTTTAACATCAAGAGGTAGCGATGTTCCCGGACTTGCCGTGTCGGTCATATTAATTAACAAGCCTGTATCGTTTCCAGACGTTGCTTTGTTGGTTGTGTAATTAAGTTGATAGGCAATTTCGTTTCCGGTCGCACCTGTTAATGAAGTAACTCCATGAATACGAGACGCAGGAGTATCAGTTCCGATTCCCACATCACCTGCAGTTGTGATATTGAAGCGCCGAGTTGCTCCGCTGTAAATACCAAAACCAGTGACGTCTTGGCCAGCCTCCCAAACGCTTCCTCCACCGCCTTCGTAACGAATCCACGAGCCTCTCGAGGCTGCTGTATTGTTTAGGTTAATTAGATCACCGTCTACGGTATTATTTTCTTTAAGATTCAAGAAGTAAGTTAAGGTTGTTTCTCCAATTCCTACTTTGCCCGAATTGAAATAAATATCACTTCCGGCTGTAGTCCATTGAGTGGTCCCACTAACTGCAGCCCAAGTACCATCTGCCTTAAGATATTTGTTCGCAGCCGCATCGCCAGATGCGGGTGCAGGAACAAGACCTTTGGTTCCACCAGAACCAGAATCACCTACTAAAGAATTTAATAGTGCTGTGGCTTGAGCGGTTGTTAAATCTTCAGGTGCGCCAGAACCTGCAGTGGTTCTTCCTTTAAAGGTGGCCGTTGCAACGTCAGCAAGTTTAGCATTTGAAATAGAATTATCAGCTAGTTTGCTACCATCAATGGCAGCCGCACTATTGATGTCAGTATTCATGATTGAATCGTTTGTAATTTCTGCACTGCCAATGGCGTTGTCCGCCATTTTTGCGTTTGTGATAGCGTTGTTGGCGATGGTTAGTGTCCCGTCGGCAATGATAGTGGCATCGCCGCCCATAGTCTGAGCCGTGGCGATATTCGAAACGTTACCAATAAAAATACTTCCATTGGCAAGAGTTGATGTTGACGAAGGTGTTTGCCATGAAGGAACACCGCCGCTAATTGTAAGCACTTGACCTGGCGAGCCGGCGGGCAGTTTTGATAACGTATTTGCGGCTGACGAATAAAGAATGTCACCAGTTGTGTAAGTTGTAAATCCTGTTCCACCTTGAGTCGCTCCAATAGCGGCACTCAACGCTGCGGGAGATAAGCTTGCATTTGTAACAAGAGTACCGCTTATCGAACCGACACCTGTAATTTCTCCGCCGTCAATTTTTACGTTTGTTGGCAGAGTTCCTGTACCAAGTTGACTCACTGGAATCGTGGCAAGTCGAGAAGCACTGATAGTTCCACTGGTCGCTAAATTGATGGCAGAAATGGCGCTTTGTCCCGTAAGATCAGTTTGGTGAAGGCGGCTTGCGCTGTATGCAAACGGAACATGACTAAGGGGGATGTCGTAAGTTCCTGGCTGTGCACCGCCTTCGTTGGTCATGGTTCCTTCAATGCGAACAAACCATCCCGTTGGGTCGGCGGCCATTGCATCAAGTGTGGGGCCTGATGGTGTAAGTGTTACGGCAAAGGCCCCATTGCGAATGGCCACAGTCTGACCAGAAGATATGTCGCAACCCGCAGGACATTCTACTGCATGATAAAAAGAAATATCAATTCCAGTCGCATTGAAAACAGATATGTTACTAGTGCCGTCAGACTGATACACTATGCCTTGAACAGTTATTGAATTGGCATTTGAATCTATTGATGCAAAAAGCAACAAACTGCCAATAAGATAGCTCCATTTTCGGTGCTGTCTTTTAAAGATCACAAACAAATTTTTAATAATATACGTTCCACTCATAATTTGTTATCGGACCGAACTTTAAGTTCAGGGCCGCCTTCTGACTAAAGTATCGGATACTTGGAAGTATTTGTTTTGTTAAAATTTGGTTAAGTATTGTGAGATGAGATGAGGCCAATTTAAAGTCCTAATATTGTTTCAATTTTTGCTAAGAAAAACTTGGCGTATAAATATTAAGATTTAAAAATCTAGGATTGTTGAGTTTGTCCCCTGAAGCACCGATGAATCCCCTGGGGATGAAAGTTTCAAAAGAAAAATTTTTTTGGATTCTGGCGTTGATCTTTTATGGGATGATGCTTTTTATTGGTGTTGTTTTGTTTAGTGATCTTCGCAAGTTTAGGCCGCTTCGGGCCCGAATGTTTCATGCTTTGAATGAGGACCGTATAAAGGGACGCTTTGATAGTAAAGACCTAAGTATTGAGTTGCTAAGAGTTGAGGGGCCTAGAGATTTTCTAGTGAGGTCAAAGGGGAGTGTGGTCTTTAAGCGATCATTCGAGCATGATCTGCTGGGACCAGGTGACGTGCTCTATACGCAAGAGGGCACCCGAGTTATTTTGGCAGTTCCAGGCACCGACGAGCAAATTGCGATTGAGGAAAATTCAGTTGTTGTCTTGGACGATTTTGAAAGTGTTGGCGAAATTCAACTTAGCTTTTTGTCTGGGGCCTGGAAATTATTAGATTCAAATGAGTCGTCTGCCGGAGGCCGCAGCTTGGCGTCTGCCACTAAAAAATTGAAGCCTGCGCATGTTGATACCGTAAAACCAACAATGGCGCCACTTGCGAAAAATACGCCTCAAGTACCCAGTCGGCCGTCTCTTCCGGGGACCGTTCCCGTGATTGCTCCACAGCCTGTTGCTTCTATTGACCCTCCTGCAAAATTCTTTTTCCAAGATGAGGCAGCACTGTTTGAGGGGGCTGAGCAAAATCGTCCCGTTGCCAGCTTGCAGGCTCTCATAAAAGAGATCGAGAAAATTGAAGAAAAGAAAACGGAAGCGACTGTTCCAGAAATAAAATCTCTTGCGAAGTCTCAGCTAAAGGTCCCATTATTGGCGGCCAAAAAGATTCCCAAAAAACATAGAGAAAATCATATTGTTTTAGAAGACTTGTTTATGAGAGAAACAATTTATATCCGCAATGTGATGAGGCGTAAAATGGGTCGTAGTCCAGCTTCAGATATAACGTTGTCGATTGCGCTTTATGAGGCTTCGACCGGGCGAGAAGGTTACCGATTTAATAAGGCTATGGCTCTTGCATTAGATGCATATTTAAGGAAGTATCTAATTGAGGGCAACTGTCATTTGGCCTCAGAGTTGTATGCAAACGCATCTTCAGCTTTGACCAAAATTCGTTCAGATGCTCCGGGTTTGACCAAGTGGAAACGTCGTTGGAAAAAAGAGTTAGTAAGAGAGCTAGCAACAGAGCGGTGCAATTAGGCCCATGCCTTTGTTCGTTGTTGTTTTTATTCGGAGTTAATCTACCTTCTCAAGCAGCCGAAATATTTCAAACCTTGGAAGTATGGGAGCGGCCTCGATTTTTTGTCATTGGCGATTGGTCTGCGGATCTGAAAAGTTTTAAAATTTGGAACGACGCTAAAAGTTTTGTCGATGTCCCGGTCAGTCGCTCGGGCTCTTGTCCTAACAGTCTTAACTCTAGAGATCTTGCGAACTTTGAAATTAGACGCGATGGCAATGGAGAAATTTTAAGGGGCCAGGCTGGAAGCTTGGCCATTAGTTTTAAACCTAATGTAGCCTTTGATGTGATCCACCTCTCGAGTGTGAAAACTTTTAATGATTGTGAATTAAGTTTTCGAATCAATCTTAGATGGACAGAAGGCGAATCTGGAGTAGAGCCTCGGGTGATTTTTTCGGACGATGAGCATATCATTGCTGGGCACTCGGTGTTTGTAGAGGAAGACGTTTGGATAGCGGGCTTGCGTTATGAAGTCGAAGCGCTCAGTGGTCTTAAATATCTTAAATTTGGAGGTGCCAGTTACTTTTCTCCAATATTAAATGCATCCTTTCGGGCTACTGTTCCTGGGCTTCAAAATTTATTTGGTGAATTTAAGGTGGGCCAATCCATAAAAAGTTTTCCAAAGGAAGTGTCATTTTCGAGTTGGGAAGCCAAAATAGGGCCACAATTTCTTGTGAGCTATAGATACGAATATACTTTTAGCCCCTATATTTTTATAGGTCGTGACTTTGTGTTGACGGAACAAAGTCTTTCGCTTCCTGAGGGGGCCGATAATATTTTAAGTTTTGGAATTGGTGCGGGGGCGGCTGTTGAATTCTTGCAGTATTGGATTTTAAAAACGTCTGCCGCGATTTCATTGCTATCATCAAATTCTAGTGAAAATGTTAAATGGCGAAATGTCCTTTTCCATGGAGCTATTGGGTATAGGCTTTCTCCTCAATTTAGGTTGTATGGAGATGCAAATTTTAAAATGCATACGTCGTCGAGCTCCGAAAAAATATGGGGCGGCGAAATGGGGCTTCGGCTAGAGATGGAGTTTTAGATGAAAAAGTTTTCATTTATCCTCTTTGTGCTGCCCTTGTTATTTTGCTTGATGTGGTCTCCGTCGTCGCAGGCCGTACTCCAAAAACTTAATTTTGATAAGCTGTACCTAAAGTGGCTTGACGGAAATTTTGAGAATCCTTCAAAGTGTTTTAAAGCAAGCGACCATGTTTTGGATTCCGATCAAGCCCCGCAGTTGTTGTCAGACAAGCACGGACTTTATTACTGGATCGAAGTAGAGGTTGATCGAATCAAGGAAGGTTGCGGAAGTATTTCGCTTAGCCCGGGGCAAAAGGCTGCCGATTTAGCTTTGAAAATTGAGGACTCTAAGGGGGAATTTGATGCTACGAGAATTTCACTTAAGGCCCGCTTGCCTTTTGAACATGTTATTTTTCAAGATAGTGAGGGGCGCAAGTTAGAATTATTGTTAGAGGGCAAATTAAAAACCTTAGAAGATACTGGCTTTTTAAGATTCTTCAAAAGATCCAGATTTGCCGGACGCATTTTTTCTGTCACGAGCCCAAGTTTCCAAACCCCCATTGCATTGCTCGATTATGAGTTGCCAACGTTCTTTGCTGGGAGAGCATTGCTTCAAATTCAACTGGGGCAAAGTCTTTTTAGTCTCTCGTCCACACCCATCTACTTTGGATTTTATGATTTAGCTTTGGCGTGGCGCTGGGTTGGCAGAGGGCATCCTTTTGAAGAACCCTTTAACTTTAAAACAAGACTCAGTTATGAGGGCGTTCAGATCAACGATCCTCAAGAGCTGGGGCTTTATCCGTTGCTAGGGACGCGCTTATTTGGTGGCGGGATTGAGTTTTCTTCACGCCTAGCGCCTAACTGGGCTGTTTGGAATAGAACAGATTATTTGATGGGGATCACCGAGCTCTATTCGATCAAGAAAATAAAATCGTCGGCTGCAATAAGTTACAAACTTAGTCGTCGTTGGCGAGTGGAATCTGGCATGCGATTTAGCCGTTTTACTCAATCAAACCGACTTTTATTATACAGTGAATCAGTGAATGAGACAGGTTTCTTTCTTGGAATGAGGCTTAATCCCGAAAATCTCCTAGACTGATCTTGCTTTTTGGAGGACTCTAGGTGCTATGAAGGTACTGAGAGGTTTAATTATTATGGGGATTTTTTCATTTGTTAGCAAAGCATCGGGCGCAAAAAATATGGAATTAGTGATTGGTGCAAAGGCCCCTCAAGTTGTTTCTGTTGATCATGACGGAAAAAAAGTAGACTTAGGCGCTGAAGCAAAAGAGGGTTATACCTTGGTTTATTTCTACCCCAAAGCAGACACCCCTGGTTGCACCGCTCAGGCCTGCAGCTTAAGAGACCATTTTGCAGATTTAACAAGCAAAGGCGTAAAAGTTTTTGGCGTGAGCACCGATTCTCCGGCAGATCAAAAAAAGTTTAAGGAAAAATACCGTTTGCCTTTTAGCCTCATTGCCGATGAGAAGAAAGAAGTCCTCAAGGCATTTGGGGTGTCTTCAACGATGGGCTTTGCCTCTAGACAAGCCTTTTTAATGAAAGACGCCAAGGTTGTCTGGCTTGATCATTCGGCCTCTACAAAGCAGCAGGCTGAAGATGTGTTAAAGTTTTTGGAATCTTCTAAGTAATAAGTTTTCATAATTCTGTTTTGTTAATAGTTGGTGCTATTGAGCAGAGTGGCTGCTATACCATCCAGCGATGTCAGTTCTAATTAATGGTCACGCGCTCGCTAAGGCTTTTTCGGGAAGAACCTTGTTCAAGGATTTGGCTTTTGGGATTGCCACGGGTCAACATATTGGTTTGATAGGCGCGAATGGGGCCGGAAAATCCACACTATTAAAAATTATGGCGAGTCTTGAGTCGGCAGATTCGGGAAATGTTTCATTGAGACAGGGACTTAGGGTTGCCTATTTGCCTCAGGTTCCGCAGCTCGAAAGTGGCGTAGATATTCTTACAACTATTTTGTCTGCGGCGGACGATCCTTATGATGGTAAGTCGATGGCTCAAGCCTATGAACTTTTTTCGAGATTGGATTTTGAAAAAGTTGGACTTAGCGAAAACTCGTTGGTTGAAACTTTGTCAGGTGGGTGGCAAAAAAAAGTTGCACTAGCACGCGAGCTTATTCGGGATCCCGATGTTTTACTTTTGGATGAGCCTACAAACCACTTGGATGTCGAAAGCATTCTTTGGCTAGAAGAATTTTTGGCAAGAGCGCCTTTTGCGACTTTAACGGTCACACATGATCGCCTGTTTTTAAATCGCATCTCCAACCGAATTTGGGAATTAGACAGACGTCATCCAAACGGATTGCTGGATGTTGAGGGTGATTACGCTACCTTTTGTGAAATCAAAGGACAGCACATCAGTGCTCTTGAGAAAAAAGAAGATATCTTAAAAAATACTTTGCGCAGAGAAACAGAATGGCTGCGTAGGGGGCCCGCTGCAAGATCAACAAAACAACAAGCCCGTATCAAAAGAGCTTATGAGCTAGCAGACAATGTAGAGAACCTTGAAGATTTAAATAAAAAAAGAAACGTCGGTATTGAATTTAATTCTGCAGACGGAAGCCCCAAAAAACTTCTTGAGGCAAAAAACATTTCTAAAGCCTATGACGGGCGCACACTTTTTGATGGCTTTAATCTGTTGCTTGAACGAGGCAAACGCATTGGATTGCTGGGTGCAAATGGCGCAGGAAAATCGACATTAATCAAAGTTTTATTGGGTCTTGAAACGCCTGATTCGGGGACGGTTGAGCACAACGAAAGGCTTGAGGTTTCTTATTTTGATCAAAAAAGAGATTTGCTCGACCCAAAATCGACCCCCTTGAAAACACTTTGTCCACAAGGTGATCATGTAAAGTTTCGTGGACAATTTATTCACGTGCGTAGTTATTTGGATCGATTTTTGTTTGGACCTGATTTGGCAAAAAGTGAAATTTCAAAATTATCGGGTGGCGAGCAAGCCAGGCTTTTGATTGCACAATTGATGCTAAAAGAAAGTAACTTATTGGTACTTGACGAGCCCACAAATGACTTAGATCTTGCGACGCTTAACGTTTTGGAAGAACAACTGCGTGATTTTGAAGGAGCCATTATTTTGGTAAGCCATGATCGCTATTTTATGGATCAGGTCGTTGACGAAATTTATGCTCCCTGTGATGGCAATTTCTTAAAATTCACAGGTGTGGCGCAGTGGGAAGCTTGGGTTAAAGAAGGCAAAAAACTAAGTACCTCTAAGAATGACGCCAGGGTTTCTAAGGAAGATAGCTCGGTAGCGACTGGCAATACAGGCGCTAGTAGCGGATCGATCTCTAAGCCAGGCAAAAAATTGACCTACAAAGATCAGCGCGAATACGACCTTATGGAATCTGCAATTGCCGATACCGAGGCTAGGCTTGAGGCTTTAACTCGTGAGAGCCTCGATCCTGCAGCACGGACGAAAATCGCAGAGATCTCGTTGCAGATGTCTGAGACGCAGGCCGAATTAGACCGTCTCTACGCAAGATGGAGCGAGCTAGAGACTTTGCTCAGCTGACAGATTATTTACACAAGCTTAACTTGTTTGGTACCTAGTCTTAATAAATAATAGACGGATGAATTCACGCTATTCACAATCATTTTCTTTGTTACTTTTACTTGTTTTTTCTTCGTCTAGCATGGTGCTGGCTAAAGCTCCTGTAAATAAGAAGGCCCCGCCCCATAAAAAAGCCACAGAGCATAAAGTTGATAAAAAAGAAGAAGCTAAGCATCCTGGCAAAGTTGGTATTTTACGTTCAAAAAAAATTCCTAGAGATGGTTTTTATGTTCAAGATGGAATGACGTGCAGAAAAAGCATTTGTGTGACTAACGATGTGACAAGGGGGCAGCTCAATAGTTTGTCTTCCTATGTTTCAAAATCTGCTTTGCCTGCTTCAGCAAAGATTGCCGATCAAATTTTGGCCAAGGCTGCCGTGCAAGCTCCTGATGGCAAGACAAAGGTGCCTGGAGTCAAAGACATGTCTGAGCTTGGCGAGCGGAAGATTCGTGGGAAAAGAAACCCGTACTATCGAGGATTCTGGAAATTGCTCAATGCGAATAGTTTGAATTCAAAAAAATCTTTAAAATTTGATCAAGTAGCCGTTGATGAAACCGATGCACTAGAAAAACTAAAGAGCTTGGCGGTATCGGCGAGTGCGAACAAAACAAATTATCCTATGATTGGCATTGGCGAATTTGACAGCGATGGTAATCCTAATGGAGTGGGACATTTCTTATCGGTGAATGAGGTTTCACAAAAGGAAAATGGCGATATTCATTTTCAAGTTTTTGATAGCAACGATTCGCAAAAAGATGAGCGAAGTTTTGGAGAAATAAAGTTCAACGCACAAGAAGGTCTTTATTATTCTAAGCATCTTGATGGAACTTGGGGTGCCTTTGCATCGGAGTTTTGGATTGGTGATGCTCGGTACTATTTTCCTATCTTGCCCTAAACTCCAGTCTCAAAGGGATTCCAAAGTTTTTTAACGTAAATGCTCAAACTTGCACTGTATTTTTCTTGAGAATTAATTTGTTTTGATTTTTCTACACGACCAAAAAAAGCAATTAATGGTGAGGTGTCGATTTGCCTTCGAACTTGCAAATAAGTTTTCGGTTCTATAACAAGGTTCATAAATCCCGTCTCGTCTTCTAGAGTTAAAAAACACATGCCGTTTGCTGTGGGCGGTTTTTGTTTGACCGTAAGGAGCCCTATTCCAAAAATATCTTCTCTGTTTTGTTTGTCCCAAAGACGTTCGGCACTAATCCAATCGTGCGTTAAGGGGAAAAAGTTAAGCCGCGCATGATGGGCGGGGTGCTCGCGTAAGGAAAAGCCAAGATGCTGGTAATCTTTAGTGAGAGCTTCCCAGGGCGACCAATCGTTTAAGGTTAATGCACTGGAAGAAGCAGATGGGCTCGGGATAAGGGCGACAGACTGGGGATGCATGTTTTTAACTTCTAGAAGGCTCCAAATCTGTTGAGGCCTGTTTTGCTTTTCTTGTTTGATGTTGGCAATTTTCTTAATTTCCGTGAAGGCTCCAGCGCGGACTATTTTGCTAAGGGCGCCCATAGACAAATGAGTTCTAAGATCACGTAGAGAAACTCGGTTTTTAAAAAACTCACGCCTTTGCAATTGTTCTATAATTTGCATGTCGCTTTCTTTGAGTCCATGAATGTGTTGCAGGCCAAAACGAACAATTTTCTCTGCACGATTCACAACGCAACTAGTGGCTTTTGAAAAACAAATATTCGGAGCCAGCACTTTTACGCCATGTCTTTGGGCATCACCAATAAGGGCTCTTGTTGAATAAAAACCCATGGGCTGAGAATTTAGTAAGGAACACAAAAATTCGGCGGGATGATGAACCTTAAGCCAGCCCGAAATATAGGCTAGTATCGCAAAGGAAGCCGAGTGACTTTCGGGAAAACCATATTCACCAAAGGCTTCCATTTGCTGATAGATGCGTTCGGCATAGTCTCGTGTGATGCCATTTTTGAGCATGCCCTTCATAAGTTTTTCGTGGAGCTTGTGCATTTGCGATCGCGACCGCCAGGCACTGCTCATGACTTTGCGCATCTGTTCGGATTCACCAGGAGTGAAATCGGCGACGGCAACGGCCATTTTCATAATTTGTTCTTGGAAGATGGGGACGCCTAAAGTTTTGGCTAAAACTTTTTCAAGTCGTGGGTGTGCGTAGCTGACTTTTTCGGAGCCTTGCCTGCGACGCAAATAAGGATGCACCATGCCTCCTTGCAGGGGGCCAGGCCTGACAATGGCAACTTGTACAACGATGTCGTAAAAGTTTTTAGGAACAAGTCGGGGGAGCATGTTCATTTGAGCGCGAGATTCTATTTGGAAAACGCCCACGGTGTCGGCTCGTTGAAAGGCCTTATAAGTGTGGGGACAATCCTGGGGAATGTTGCTTAAGGTGAGTTTCTTGCCAGTTGTGTTTTGCGTCCCGATATCTTCAAAGCATTTTCGGATGGCTGTAAGCATGCCGAGGCTAAGAAGGTCGACCTTGACCCACTTAAGCGTGTCGACATCATCTTTGTTCCAGGGGATGACGCTGCGTAAATTTTTGCTGGCAGGTTCCAAAATACATTCGTGCCTGAGGTCCCCATGTGCCAGCACAAAACCACAAGAGTGAAGACCCATATGCCTAGGCAGCCCCACAAGTTGTTGCGAAAGTCTGAGCAGGGTAGGTAGTAAGTGTGAAATTTTTGAACCGAATATTTTTTGGTAATTTTGTTGAACATAGCTTTTCCCCTTTTCTTCTTTAAATATCTGGCGGCCCTCGCGCCCCATGTATGTTGTGATTTGTTTGAGTTCGTCCTCGTTAAGTTCTAGGGCTTTGCCCGCCTCACGCATGGCCATTCTTCCACGAAAGCGAATGGTGTTGGCAACCATCGCAGCGCGATGGCGTCCGTAACGCGAATAGATTTCTTGCAAAACTTCTTCGCGACGTTCGTGTTCAAAGTCGATGTCAATGTCTGGTGGTTCATTGCGTTCTTGAGATAAAAAACGCTCAAACAACAAATCCATTTTGACAGGGTCGATAGCTGTAATGCCGAGAGCGTAGCACACGGCCGAATTAGCAGCCGATCCTCGTCCTTGAAAAAGAATTTCTTCTTGTCTGGCGTAGTCTAATATTTCGTAAATGGTTAAGAAGTAGTCTTCATATTCTAGTTTTTCAATAAGTTGCAATTCGTGTTCGATTTGCAAAAGAATGTTGTGAGGGACTTCTTGGGGATAACGCTTAAAGAGACGCTGCATGACTAAGCTTCGTAAATGTTGCGCCGATGTTTTGCCTTCGGGAATTTTTTCTATGGGGTATTTGTAGTTGAGCTCGTAGAGCGAAAAGGCATGACGTTCTTTGAGCTGAACGCTTCTTTCAAAGGGGCAAGCGACCATGATCTCGGATTCTTCACAAAGTTTTTGAAAAATTTCTTTGTGCCATAGGCGTTCTTTGTTTGAGAGAAGACGTCTTTCGGAATTTACTTGAGCCAGAAGACCTAGATTTTTTAGGGGAATGCGATGTCGTATGCTGGTTACAAGTTGCGCCAGTT
>JBGSZX010000064.1:0-1616 GCA_041750195.1 Bdellovibrionota bacterium
GACGAGATCAAGATGTAGAATGGAATCAGTGCAGAATTGAGTAAGAGTTGTGCTCGGGTTTGGGCAACCAGTAAAGTCCATCGATTTTAATTGCCATTTGTTGTATGAGGAATTGATGTCACGCTTCATCGCGTCGCTTTGGACGAGGAGTCAAATTTGAATCAGCTTGCCCTAACTCTCATGATTCTTCTAAGCACAACGACAACATTCGCTGATGTCAGAATTACAAACCTTCAAAGAGCTTGGGAGATGGGTAAGCAACACATTTACCCCCAATGTCTCGCAGAAAAATTCACTGACTTCAAACTGAGAGAGCTGACCAACTTTTTGCGGGCCCACCCTAAGTTGTCGATGGCAGATGCTTTGAACCCGTTCCTGCTTTCCTTAGGTGTATCGCATACTTATATTTATGATGAAGATAGCTTAGGCTACTACGTTCTCAGATCTATGTTTAGCACCAAAAAATTAGATTCTCCCAAAGTAACCTCAATAGGTGCTCAACTAGAGCCTACCGAAAACGGATTACTTGTTCGTTCTATTTTCGATGGCTTTCCCGCCGATCTTGCGGGATTGCAAAGGGGAGATTTAATATTGCGGGTCAACGGTAAGAAGGCCCTAAAGGACTCAATTTTTTATGGTATGGCAGATCAGGTGATCACTTTGGACGTTGTGTCAAATTTTGGTAAATCGCTTAAGAGGCTAAAGCTTACACCGATTCATTTTTCAGTTCATGAGGCAATGTTCGAAGCCATGAAAAACAGCGTAAGGATCCTTGACGTAGGCCAGAAGAAGATTGGCTATATTCACTTGTGGTCTGGAACGGACGAGAGCTTCGAAAAGTTGCTGACAAAAATAATGGCTGAAGATTTCAAAGATGTTGATGGGGTGATTCTTGACCTTCGCGATGGATTCGGTGGAGCTTGGTGGTCATACTTGGATCCCTTTTATGGCGATAGGGACTCTTATTTTCATGCAACCAAGTTTGGCCGCGATGGTGATGTCGAGACCTTGAAGCCGGAGCCTAGAAGTAATCAGCAATATTACGCAGGCCCCATGGCGGTTTTGATAAACCGAGGGGTGCGGAGCGGCAAAGAAGCTCTCGCATACCAGTTCAAAAAGACTAATCGAGCGACTCTCTTTGGTTCAAAGACCAACGGTGCGTTTAATGGTGGATTCGGTGGATTTGTTGACGAAGACTTGGGTTTTATCTTCTATTTGTCAGCTTTCGAGCTAACGCTTGATGGGAATAAAATTGAGGGTGTGGGAGTCAGTCCGGAAGTAGAGAGTCTGGATTCTGGGGCAAATGGAATTGACGAAACTCTACGGGATGCTACGGATTTTTTAGCGAATTTGGAATGATCAAGGCTGATCTTATAGGCAAACTATTCATAATTCGGGTTCAAAAACGCACACAAATTAGTATTATTTGTTCACGCCTTGCTCTCCATTATTCTCTTTGTTGGCATTCAGTTCTTACTACTATGCCTTTTTGAAAAGAAGTGCCGAGTTGAGTCGTTTTTGTTCATAGGTGGCTACGGGGCTTTTATGTGCTCCGTATTCGTGGGCCATTACCTCTTTCAATCGGTCCTAGTCCAATCTTCGAAAAACTAGTGGTC